>JBHGBE010000060.1:0-56400 GCA_041946855.1 Phycisphaerae bacterium
GCAAGGGCTTCAACGCCGACTTCGACGGCGACCAGATGGCCGTCCACCTGCCGCTGTCGGTCGAGGCGCAGGCCGAGGCGCACGTGCTGATGCTGTCGACCAACAACATCTTCTCGCCCGCCAGCGGCAACCCGATCATGTCCCCCAGCCAGGACATCGTGCTGGGCATCTACTACCTCACCAGCGACCGCGGCTCGGAGTTCGTCAAGGAGGGCGTGCGGACCGTCAAGTACTCCGACGGGCAGGCGTACCCGGTCTTCGCTCACGCGCACGAGGCGATCACGGCCCACGCGCTGGGCCGGATCGGCATGCACGCCAAGCTCGTCCTCCGCGTGCCCAAGGACCGCGAGATCATCGAGTCATCCGGCAAGTACACGGCCGAGACCGGCAAGATCGTGACCACCGTGGGCAGGATACTGTTCAACGACATACTCCCCACGGGCATGGCCTACTACAACATGCCGCTGTCGCAGAAGGGCAGCGCCCGCGTCATCAGCGACTGCTACGCAAAACTTGGGCGCAAGTCCACGCTGGAACTGCTGGACTCGATCAAGGCGCTGGGCTTCCGCCACTCGACGCTGGCGGGCCTGTCGTTTGGCATTACGGACCTGAAGATTTCGCCGCAAAAAGAGAAAATCCTTGCGGCCGCCCAGGCCCGCGTGGACCGCATCACCAAGGACTTCGAGGCCGACGCCATCACCGAGGGCGAGCGGTTCAACCAGACGGTCGACGTGTGGATCCACGCCCGCGAGGAAATCACCAAGAGCATGATGGAGGCCCTGAAGACCGACCGGCGGCCGGAAGACCCGACCTACCTCAACCCGGTCTTCCTGATGACCGACTCCGGCGCCCGCGGCAGCGTGGACCAGATTCGCCAGCTCGCCGGCATGCGCGGCCTTATGTCCAAGCCCTCCGGCGAGATCATCGAGGCGCCCATCAAGGCCAACTTCCGCGAGGGCCTGACGGTGCTCGAGTACTTCAGCTCCACCCACGGCGCCCGCAAGGGCCTGGCCGACACCGCCCTCAAGACGGCCGACTCCGGCTATCTGACGCGCAAGCTTGCGGATGTGGCGCAGAACGTCATCGTCAACGAGATCGACTGCGGCACGCTCCGCTCCATCCCCAAGAGCGCCATCTACAAGGGCGAGCAGGTTGACGTGCCGCTGCGCGAGATTATCGTCGGGCGCGTCGCCCACGACGACATCACCGACCCGATCCGCGACCAGGTGATCGTCAAGAAGAACGAGGTCATCACGGCCGACGCCGCCCGCAAGATCGAGGAGCTGGGCATAGAGACAATCCGCGTCCGCAGCGTGCTGACGTGCGACAGCCCGCTGGGCGTCTGCGCCAAGTGCTACGGCAACGACCTGTCCACCGGGCGTCTGGTGGAGGAAGGCCTGGCCGTCGGCATCATCGCGGCGCAGTCCATCGGCGAGCCGGGCACGCAGCTCACCATGCGCACGTTCCACACGGGCGGCGTGGTCATCAGGACGGTCGAGGAATCGGAAATCCAGGCGACCGTCGCCGGCACGGTCCTGTTCCGCGACCTGAACGCCGTGGAAGTGAGCACCGGCCGCGGCAAGCAGCTTGTGGCCCTGAAGCGCAACGGCGAGATCGCCATCATGGACGAGAAGAACCGCGAGCTTGAGAAGTACAAGGTCCCCTACGGGGCGACGATCCTCGTCGCGGAGAAGTCATCCGTCAAGCCCGGCCAGCGCATGGTGACGTGGGACCCGCACCGCGTGCCGATCCTGGCCGAGGCGACGGGCGTCGTGCGGTTCCAGGACATCGAGGAAGGCGAGACGGTCCGCGTCGAGGCGGAGCGCGGCCGCGGCGGAACGTCGGCCGCAAGGCGCTTCGTCGTCATCGAGCACAAGGGCGAGAAGCACCCGCGGATCGTCGTCGAGGACAAGACCGGCAAGATCCTTGACTTCCACTATCTGCCCGCCAAGGCCCGCATCGAGGTCGAGGAGGGCCAGACGGTCGAGCCGGGCGAGCTCCTCGCCCGCCAGCCGCGCGAGGTGTCGGGCACGCAGGACATCACCGGCGGCCTGCCGCGAGTCACGGAGATCTTCGAGGCCCGCAAGCCCAAGGAGCCGGCGGCCATGGCCGAGATATCCGGCCGGGTCGAGCTTCGCACCGACAAGCGCCGCGGCAAGATGACCATCATCGTCACCGGCGAGTCCACCAAGGAAGGCGAGGCGATGGTCCGCGAGCACCACGTCCCGCACGAGCAGCACCTGCTGGTCCACACGGGCGACTACGTCGAGGCAGGCGACCCGCTGACCGAGGGGCCGCTGGTGCCGCACAGCATCCTGTCCATCCGCGGCGAGGAGGCGCTCCAGCAGTACCTCCTGACGGAAGTTCAGGGCGTCTACCGCGGGCAGGGCGTGACCATCAACGACAAGCACATCGAGGTCATCCTCAGCCAGATGCTCCGCAAGGTCAAGATCGAGGCTAGCAACGACAGCAATCTCCTGCCCGGAGACGTTGTTGACAAGTTCCGCTTCCATCAGGAAAATGAACGGCTCGCGAAATCGCTCAAGATCCGCGAGCCGGGCGACACGCCGTTCATCGCGGGCGAGGTGGTCTCGCGGGACAAGGTCGAGCAGGCCAACCTGGAGGTCGAGGCCAAGGGCGGCCAGCCCGCCAAGACGACCAAGCCCAAGCCGGCCGTCGGCAAGACGCTGCTCCTGGGCGTGACGAAGGCCTCGCTACAGTCCGAGAGCTTCCTGTCGGCCGCCAGCTTCCAGGAGAGCACCAAGGTCTTCACCGAGGCGGCCCTGGCCGGCAAGGTGGACGAGCTTCGCGGCCTGAAGGAGAACGTGATCCTGGGCCACCTGATACCGGCCGGCACGAGCTTCAAGCCGTACCTGGACATGAAGATCAAGAAGCTCGTCGAGCTGCCCGAACTGGCGAAGGCCGAGAAGGAAGAGATGACCGAGGCCCAGATTACAGCGGCCGTCCAGCAAGCCTTGACAGGGCAAGGATAGAAAGACACGAGGTAACGAGGTAGAGATGCCGACAATCAACCAACTGGTGCGTCACCCGCGCGTGGTGCAGGTCTCCAAGAAGAAGAACGTGGCGTTGACGAGCTGCCCGCAGAAGCGCGGCGTGTGCCTGCTGGTCAAGACCGTCACGCCCAAGAAGCCCAACTCGGCCCTGCGGAAGGTGGCCCGCGTGCGCCTGTCCAACGGGAAGGAAGTGACGGCCTACATACCGGGCATCGACCACAACCTCCAGGAGCACAGCATCGTGCTGGTCCGCGGCGGGCGCGTCCGCGACCTGCCCGGCGTGCGATACCACATTATCCGCGGCGCGCTGGATGCGCTGGGCGTGGAGATGCAGGCGAAGTTCAACGCCCGCCGCGCCAAGAGCCGCAGCAAGTACGGAACCAAGAGGCCCAAGTAAAATGGCATTCAAGAAGTTCACGGTATCGTCGGAGAAGCTGGCGCCGGACCCCAAGTACCGGAGCAAGCTGGTGTCCAAGTTCATCAACTGCTTCATGTACGACGGCAAGAAGATCGCGGCCAGCAGGATGTTCTACGACGCGATGGACATCATCGCGCAGAAGGTGACCGACACGCCGCCGCTGGAGGTCTTCGAGAAGGCCGTCCAGAACGTCAAGCCGCTGATCGAGGTGCGTTCCAAGCGCGTCGGCGGCGCCAACTACCAGGTGCCGATGCAGGTGAACTCTCGGCGGCAGCTCTCGCTGGCGATCCGCTGGATCCGCGAGGCGGTCCGGGCGGGCAAGGGCAGCCCGACCTCCCGCCGGCTGGCGGATGAGATCATGGCCGCCTACAAGGGCGAAGGCACGGCCATGCAGACCCGCGAGAACGTTCACAGAATGGCCGAGGCCAACAAGGCGTTCGCCCACTTTGCGTGGTAGATTGCAGGCCCGCGACTTTTGCCGCGGGCCTTTTGTTGTGTATACTGTCGAGTCCGAGCAACATTTGCCCTTCCCGCCCTCCAGGGGGCGGGGTAAGCGGTGTTGATTGAATCGTCCGTAAGGCGGGACGCCAGGCCTTGGATGGACGACCCTGGTCGAGCGTGTCGGCCGGGGCTCAGAGAAGGCCGCCGACGGCGGATGAATTTCTGCCTGCGGCCGCTTGAGATAAGACAACCGGGCCGGTCTGCCCAGTGTCCGCCGCTGACAGGCGCGACCAAAGACCGGCAGGCCGCCCCTGACGCGGGGCGGCTCGAAGATTGTCTTTCCTGACCAAAGCCACGAGCGGGCGCTCCTTTTGGCCGCCAGGGCGGCCGGCGCGCCGGGATGGAAGTATTTTTGCGCCTTTGGGCGCGGCGTAACGATGGCCAAAGACCTGACAAGAGTCCGGAACATCGGCATCATGGCCCACATAGATGCCGGCAAGACCACCGTCAGCGAGCGGATACTGTACTTCGCCGGGCGGACGTACAAGATCGGCAACGTGGACGACGGCACCACGGTCATGGACTACGAGCTCGAGGAGCAGCAGCGGGGCATCACGATCACATCCGCGGCCACGACGTTCCATTGGCCCCCATCCGGCAAGGGCGCGACGATCAACCTGATCGACACGCCGGGCCACGTCGATTTCACCATCGAGGTCGAGCGGTCGCTGCGGGTGCTTGACGGCGCGGTGTGCGTGTTCTGCGGCGTCGGAGGCGTGGAGGCCCAGAGCGAGACCGTCTGGCGGCAGGCCGACCGATACCACGTGCCGCGCCTGTGCTTCATCAACAAGCTCGACCGCGTCGGCTCCGACTTCTGGCGCGTGGTCGACGAGATCGGGTCCAGGCTGCACTCATTCCCGCTTGTGGTGCAGATACCCATCGGCGAGGCCGACACTTACGCGGGCCAGATCGACCTGATCCGCCGCAAGGCGTACTTCTACGACCCGGCCAAGGTCGGCGCGACCTTGCGGGTGGAGGAAGTCCCCGAGCAGTACCGCGAGGAGACGGAGCTTCGCCGCCACGACCTGATCGAGAGGGCCTCCGAGTGCGACGACGGCCTTATGTCGAAGTACCTGGGCGAGGAGCCCATCGCCGAGGATGAGATCGTCGCGGCCATACGGCGCGGCGTCATCGCCGGCAAGCTCCATCCGGTCCTGTGCGGTTCGGCCCTGCACCACATTGGCATCCAGCCGCTGCTGGACGCCGTGGTCGACTACCTGCCCAGCCCCCTGGACATCCCGCCGGTCCGGGGCCACGACAGCGTGAAGGGCAAGAAGGAGCTTACCCGCAAGGCCGACGAGGCCGACCCGTTCGCGGCCCTCGTTTTCAAGATCATCTCCGACCAGCACGGCGACCTGTACTTCATCCGCGTCTACAGCGGCTCGATCAAGCACGGCACGCGCGTCCTCAACAGCACGCAGAACAAGAAGGAGATCGTCTCCCGCATCTGGGAGATGCACGCCAAGCAGCGCAACGCCCGCGAGGTCGCGGTCGCCGGCGACATCGTGGCGGTCGTGGGACTGAAGGACTCGCTGACCGGCGACACGCTTTGCGACCCGCGGCACCCGATAGTGCTGGAGCGGCTGGAGTTCCCCGAGCCTGTCATCACGATGTCCATAGAGCCGCGATCCAACGCCGACAAGGACCGCCTGGGCATGGCGCTGAACACCCTCCGGCGCGAGGACCCCAGCTTCTCGTACCGGTACAACAACGAGACGGGCCAGACGACGATCTCCGGCATGGGCGAGCTTCACCTGGAGATCATCCGCAACAAGCTCGTCCGCGACATGGGCGTGGACGTCCACGTCGGCAAGCCCAAGGTCGCGTACAAGGAGACGATCACAAGCATGGCCGAGGCCGAGGGCCGGTTCATCCGCCAGACCGGCGGGCGCGGCCAGTACGGCGTGGTCGTGCTGCGGGTCGAGCCGTTCGTGCCGGGCGAGGGCGAGAATCCGATCCTCTTCGTGGACGCCACAAAGGGAGGCGTGGTCCCCCGGCAGTTCATCCCCTCGGTGGAGCAGGGCGTGTACGACGCGGCCTCCTCCGGCCCGCTGGCGGGATACCCGCTGCTCAACGTCAAGGCGACGCTGCTGGATGGCAAGCACCACCCGGTGGACAGCTCGGACATCGCCTTCCACCAGGCCGGCGTGCTGGCTTTCAACGAGGCGGTCTCGCGGGCCAACCCGAGGTTCCTGGAGCCGATCATGCGGGTGGCCGTCACCACGCCCGAGGACTACTACGGCGCTGTGACGGGCGACCTCCAGGGCCGCCGGGCCCAGATCACCGCCAGCGAGCAGCGCGGGCGATACCGCGTGCTGACGGCCGAGGTGCCCCTGTCGGAGCTCTTCGGCTACACGACCCAGCTCCGGTCGCTGACGCAGGGGCGGGCCACGAGCACGATGGAGCCCCACGCGTACCAGCCAGCGCCCGACAGCGTCGCCGAGAGCATACTGAGATACGTGTGATTGTGGAAAAAATCGAAAAAATACCGGCCTGACTCATTGACAATGCAGCCTGGATAAGTAGACTAAAACGACTCTGCATTTTTCTCTGTCGCGAGACGGGACATTGCACGGGAGACGTTCCATGGCGCAAGACAAGATACGCATTCGAATGGAAGCATACGACCACCGGGCGCTGGACGCCTCGGCGAAGGAAATCGTCGAGCACGCCACCAGGACCCAGGCCCGCGTGCGCGGCCCGATCCCGCTTCCCACGCGGATCGAGCGCTATACCGTCCTCCGCAGCCCGCACGTCGACAAGAAGTCGCGCGAGCAGTTCGAGATGCGGACGCACAAGCGGATCATCGACATCTACGAGCCGACCGTCCGCACCATCGAGGCGCTCAACCGCCTGGTGGTGCCGGCCGGCGTTTTCATCAAGATAAAGGCGTGAGGCCATGCTGGCTGCTATTCTTGGCAGGAAGATCGGGATGACGCAGGTGTACGACGAGAAGGGCGCCGCTCTGCCCGTGACCGTCCTCCGCGCCGGCCCGTGTACCGTGCTACAGGTCAAGACGGTCGAGTCGGACGGGTACAACGCCGTCCAGCTCGGCTTCGGCGAGGTCAAGCCGCGGAGGGCCAGGCAGCCGGACATCGGCCACGCCTCCAAGGCCAACACGACGCCCAAGCGGTTCATCCGCGAGGTGCGGCTGCCGGCCCCGGCCGAGGGCGTCCAGCGCGGCTCGACCGTCACCGTCGGCAACTTCGAGGCGACCGCGGCCGTCGATATCATCGGCACCACAAAGGGCAAGGGGTTCCAGGGCGTGATGAAGCGGCACCATTTCACCGGCCAGCCCGCCTCGCACGGCACCGAGCGGAAGCACCGCAGCCCCGGCACCATCTCCGCCCACGCCACCAACCGCGGCTGGGGCGGCGACATCAAGCGCGGCAAGCGGATGGGCGGCCACATGGGCATGGTCCGCTCGACCAGCCGCAACCTCGCCCTGGTCGGCATCGACAAGGACAACAACCTGCTGCTGATCAAGGGCTCCGTGCCCGGCGCCAACGGCGGGTTCGTGCTCATCAAGGCCACCGGCAAGGTCAGGAAGGTACGGGTTCACCACGCCGCGGCCAAGGCGAAGGCGAAGGCCAAGGCAAAGTAAGGCCACCGTAGGAAACGCTGCCATGTTGGAAGTCCCAATTTACAATACAGACGGCCAGAAGACGGGTAGCTTGCAGGTGGACGAGCAGTCGTTCGGCGGCGAGGTCAACGTGTCGCTGCTCAAGCAGGCCATCGTCACCTACCACGCCAACAGGCGCCAGGGCACCGTGGCCACCAAGGGCCGCGGCGACGTCGCGGGCTCCACCCGCAAGCTCTACAACCAGAAGCACACCGGCAACGCCAGGCGAGGCAACATCCGCACCAACATCATGCGGGGCGGCGGCATGGCATTCGGCAAGAGGCCCCGCGACTTCAGGAAGGGCTTCCCGCGAGGCATGCGAAGGGCCGCACTGGACTCCGCCATCCTCGCCAAGCTCCTGGGCAACGACCTGCTGGTCGTGGACGGCCTGAAGATCGAGGCCCCGAAGACCAGGGCCGTCGTGGGCCTGATGAGGAACCTCAAGATCGAACGCTCCTGCCTGCTGACCCTCGCCGAACGCGACCGCAACGTGTACCTCAGTTCCCGCAATCTCCCGAACGTCACGGTGATGACCGCGCGGGAGCTCAACGCGTTTGACGTGGCCACGCGGCAGAAGATGCTCGTGACCTCGGATGCGATGAAGGCCCTCATGGGCCGGGAGGCCCAGCAGTGAGGAACGATCTCTTCACAGTCCTGATACGGCCGCTTGTCACCGAGAAGGGCACGCACCAGTCGCAGACCCGCAACGCCTACGCGTTCGAGGTGGCCTCCGGGGCCAACAAGGCGCAGATCAAGCAGGCGGTCGAGAAGATCTACAACGTGAAGGTCGTGGAAGTCCGCACGGCCAACCGCAAGGGCAAGCCGCGCCGCAGCGGATACCGCTGGGGCGAGACCACCCACTGGAAGAAGGCCGTCGTGGTGCTCCACAAGGACTATCACATCGACCTGTTCTAGGGTCGAAAGCAGGCAGTCATGGCGATCAAGATATACAAGAGGACATCGGCGGGCCGGCGCAACAGCTCGGTGCTCATCCGCGAGGACGTCACGCGCGAGCGCCCGGAGAAGTCGCTGCTGGTCCCCATCAGGAAGACCGGCGGGCGCAACAACTCGGGCATGATCACCACGCGGCACATCGGCGGGGGCGCGAAGCGCATGTACCGCCTGATCGACTTCCGCCGCGACAAGGACGGCCAGGCCGCGACCGTACAGACCATCGAATACGACCCCAACCGCAACGTGAACATCGCCCTGGTGCAGTACGAGGACGGCGAGAAGCGGTACATCCTTGCCCCGCTGAACCTGAAGGTCGGCCAGAAGGTCTACTCCGGCGAGGCCGCCGAGCCGCGCGTCGGCAACGCGCTGCCGCTGTCGAAGATCCCGGTGGGCCTGGACGTTCACAACGTGGAGATGGTCCCCGGCCAGGGCGGCAAGCTGGTCCGCTCGGCCGGCGGCGTGGCGCGCCTGGCCGCCCGCGAGGGCGAGGAGGCGCACCTGATCCTTCCTTCCGGCGAGATGCGCAAGGTTCACGCCCGCTGCCGGGCGACGATCGGGCAGCTAGGCAACGTGGAGTACGCGTCGATCCGGTGGGGCAAGGCCGGGCGGTCGCGGCATCGCGGCATCCGCCCGACGGTCCGCGGCTCGTGCATGAACCCGCACGACCACCCGATGGGCGGGGGCGAAGGCCGCCGCGCCGGCGGGCGGCACCCGGTGTCCAAGTGGGGCGTGCTGGCCAAGGGCGGCAAGACCCGCAGGCGCCGAAAGAACTCCAACAAGATGATCCTGCGCCGCCGGCGCAACGTGCGCATCGGCCAACTGGTGCTGTAAGGCGAGGTCAAACGCATGACGCGAAGCGCAAAAAAAGGGCCGTTCGTGGATGAGAAGCTGTACCGCAAGGTGCAGAAGGCCATCCAGGCCGGCAGCCACGAGCCCATCAAGACATGGAAGCGGGCCTGCACCGTGGTGCCGGAGTTCGTCGGCCACACGTTCATGGTCCATAACGGCAGGATGTTCACGAAGGTCTTCATCACCGAGGACATGGTCGGGCACAAGCTGGGCGAGTTCTCGCCCACGCGGATCTTCCGCGGCCACAGCGGGCCCAAGAAGGCCGAGCCCGGCGCGGCGGAAGCGTGAGGCGGATCGGAGCAGTCACGATGGCATGGCAGGCTAAGCACAAATACGCCAGGATGAGCGCCCGCAAGGTGCGGCTGATCGCCGACATGATCCGCGGCCTGGGCGTGCAGAAGGCGCTGAACGTCCTTAAATTCACGCCCAACAGGGCCGCGGGCATGATCTCCAAGACGCTCACCAGCGCCATCGCCAACGCCAACGAGGCGGAGGCCGACGTGGACGCACTGTACGTCGCCGAGGCGCGCGTGGACGACGGCCCGGTGATGAAGCGGTGGCAGCCCAAGGACCGCGGGCGGGCGCACGCGATCCTCAAGCGGACCAGCCACATCGTCGTGGTCGTCGACGAGCAATAGGAAGAACAGGCCAGGCAACACTATGGGTCAGAAGGTATCACCCGTCGGCTTTCGCACCGGCGTGACGATCGGCTGGAAGAGCCGGTGGTTCGCCCCCAAGAGCAACTACGGCGAGTTCCTCGTCGAGGACGAGCGCATCCGCCGGTACATAGACGACAAGCTCAACCGCCAGCCGCCCTACGCGGCCATCAGCTCCGTCGAGATCGAGCGGACCCGCGAGGAAGTCAAGGTCATCATCAAGACCGCCCGGCCGGGCCTGGTCATCGGCCCCAAGGGCGCCGACGTGGACAAGCTCAAGGCCGCCCTGGAGGCCCTCACCGACCGGCGTGTGAACATCAACATCATCGAGATCAAGTCGCCCGACCTCGACGCCCGCCTCGTGGCGGAGTCGATCAGCGAGCAGCTCAAGCGGCGGGCGAGCTTCCGCCGCACGATGAAGCAGCGGGCCGACGCCGCGATGCAGGCCGGCGCCAAGGGCGTGAAGATCATCATCTCCGGCCGGCTGGGCGGCGCGGAGATGAGCCGCACGGAATCGGTCATCATCGGCTCGATCCCGCTGCACACGCTGGAAGCGGACGTCGATTACGCGATCACGCACTGCTTCACGCCTTACGGGGCCATCGGCGTGAAGGTGTGGATCTACCGCGGCATGTTCGGCGACGCCCCCAGCGAGGAAGACGCGGCCGCCGCCGCCGCGATGACGCGGGCGCGCCGCCGCCGCGAGCGGTCGGATGCCTCGCAGGTCCGCGGCCCTCGCCGCGAGGAAGACCCCCGTCGCCCGGCGGCCACCCGCCCGGCCCAGGACGCCCAGGCCCCCGCGGCCGCGGAGCCGCCAAGGCCCCAGGAGCCGCCCGCGCCGCAGGCGTAACGTGATAATCAGGATTGACTGAGCGAGTATTGCCATGGCGATGATGCCCAAGAGAGTCAAGCACCGTAAGGCCCAGCGCGGCAAGATGCACGGCATGGCCACGCGGGGCAACACGGTCGCGTTCGGCGAGTACGGCCTTCAGAGCGAGAACCTGGGCTGGGTCACGGCCCGCCAGATCGAGGCCGGCCGCGTCGCCGCCACACACTTCCTGCACCAGGAAGGCCGAGTGTACATCCGCATCTTCCCCGACAAGCCCATCAGCAAGAAGCCGCTGGAGACCCGCATGGGCACGGGCAAGGGCGAGGTGGAGGAGTGGGTGGCCGTCGTGAAGCCCGGCACGGTCATGTTCGAGATCACCGGCGTGGACCTCAACACGGCAAAGGCGGTGCTCCGCCGGGTGGCAAGCAAGATGCCGGTGCGGTGCCGCATGCTCCATCGCAGGCACAAGATATAAGGCGCGCCCATGAAGGCCAAGGAACTGCGTGAGTTGAACGACGAGGAGTTGCGGACCGAGCTGGACAGGCTCAGGCGGCACCTGTTCGACCTCAGGTCGCAGGCCGTGACAGAGAAGCTGGAAGACCCGTCGCTGCTGACCAAGGCCAGGCGCGACGTGGCCCGCATCCTGACAGAGCAGAACCGGCGTGACCGCGAAAAGCGGGCCGTCCAACCGGCAAAGTAACGGAACACCAAGATGGCAGATACACCGACAGCAGGCGCCCCGGCGCCAGATACCAAGGCGGCAGCCGCACCGGCGGATGAAGCCCAGGCCCGAACGGTCCGGCTCCAGAGGCGGGTGGGCGTGGTGAGTTCGGCCGCCGGCGACAAGACCATCAGGGTCGTCGTCGACAGCCTCGTGAAGCACCCCAAGTACGGCAAGTACATGCACCGGCGGACCAAGCTGGCCGCGCACGATCCCCGGAACGCCGCCAAGGTCGGCGACACCGTGGAGATCGTCCCCTGCCGGCGCATAAGCAAGAGCAAGAGCTGGCGCCTGGCGAAGATCGTCCGGACCGGCGCGCAGGTTGACGCGATGCCCGCCCAGGGCTGACAGAGGTCATAGCCGTGATACAAGCAGAGACACGACTCGACGTTGCTGACAACACCGGCGCCAGGACCGTTGGCGTCATCCGCGTGCTGGGCGGCTCGACCCGGCGCGGCGGATACACCAGGCGCACAGCGTCGCTGGGCGACGTTATCATCTGCTCGGTCAAGAAGGCCATCCCCGCCGGCGACGTGAAGCAGGGCGACGTGGTCCGGTGCGTGGTGGTGCGGACGGCGTACCCGGTCAGGCGCGAGGACGGCAGCTACGTCCGCTTCGACCGCAGCGCGGTGGTCATCATCGACGAAGAGGGCAACCCCCGCGGCACCCGCATCTTCGGGGCCGTCGCCAGGGAGCTGCGGGAGAAGAACTTCATGAAGATCGTATCGTTGGCCTCGGAGGTGGTCTAGCAATGGCAAGGAATGTGCGAAAAGGCGACACGGTCATGATAATCGCCGGCGACGAACGCGCCGCGGGGAAGACCGGCGAGGTCATCCGCGTGGACGCCCAGCGCGGCAGGGTGCTCGTCAAGGGCGTCAACCGCGTCTGGAAGCACGTGAAGCCCTCGCGGCGATACCCCAAGGGCGGGCGCATCCAGAAGGAGATGCCGATCAACATCTCCAACGTGCTGCCCGTCGATCCGAAGACCAACCGCCCGACGCGAGTGGGTTTTCGCGTCGGACAGGACGGCTCCAAGCTTCGCGTCGCCAAGAAATCCGGCGAGACGCTGGGAACTGTCAGGAAACCCCGGCAGGACTAATCCATGGTCGCGCGCCTATTCGACAAGTACAGGAAAGAAGTTGCCCCGGCCATGACGCAGAGGTTCGGGTACAAGAGCCCGATGGCCGTCCCGCGGCTCCAGAAGGTCGTCGTCTCGATGGGCCTGGGCGCCCTCCAGCAGGACCAGGCGAAGTTCGAGGCCGTCACCAAGCAGCTCGCGGGCATCACCGGGCAGAGGCCGGTGCCGACGCTGGCCCGCAAGGCCGTCAGCAACTTCAAGCTCCGCAAGGGAATGAAGGTCGGGCTGCGTGTCACGCTCCGCGGCGCCAGGATGTACGAGTTCCTCGACCGGCTGATCAGCCTGGCGATCCCCCGCGTGAAGGACTTCCGCGGGCTGAGCCCGTCCGGGTTCGACGGGCGCGGCAACTACAACATGGGCCTGGTCGAGCAGACCGTGTTCTCGGAAGTGGACGCCACGAGCGTTACGTTCACCCAGGGAATGAACATAGCGATGCAGACGACCGCGCGGACGGATGAAGAGGCCCGAGAGCTTCTGGCGCTGATGGGCATGCCCTTCAGGAAGAACTGAAAAGGAAGTCTGGCGATATGGCGACGAAGGGACAGGTTGAGAAATCCAAGAGGACGCCGAAGTTCTCGACGCGGGTCGTCCGCCGCTGCCAGTTGTGCGGGCGGCCCCGCGCCGTGTACCGCAAGTTCAAGATCTGCCGCATCTGCCTGCGGAACCTGGCGGCCGAAGGCAAGATCCCCGGTCTCAAGAAGTCAAGCTGGTGAGAAGGAAGCCACACGATGAGCCTGACCGACCCGATAGCCGACATGCTGACCCGAATCCGGAACGCCGCGAGGGCGCGCCAGGAGGCGGTGAACGTCAGGGCCTCGCACATCTGCGAGGGCATCTGCCGGGTCCTGAAGGAAGAAGGTTACATCAGCGACTACAAGCGAGTTGACGACAACAAGCAGGGCATCATCCGCGTGTACCTCAAGTACGGCCCCACCGGCGAGGACGTGATCAGCGAGATCAAGCGCGTCAGCACCCCGGGTCGGCGGGTGTACATGGCCGTGGACGACATCCCGCGCCCGCTGGGCGGCCTGGGAATCTCGGTCGTGACGACCTCCAAGGGCGTCCTGAGCGACCGCCAGTGCCGTGAGTTGAAGGTGGGCGGCGAGGTGCTTTGCGTTGTCAGTTAGAGAAGGCCCCAGATTATGTCGCGCATAGGAAAGAAACCGATCCCGATCCCCGACGGCGTGAAGGTCGCCGTGGACGGCCGGACAGTCAAGGTGGAAGGCCCGCAGGGCAAGCTAGCCTGGACGCCCCGCGCGGAGATCACCGTCGCGGTGGACACGGCCGCCAAGACCGTCGTCCTGACCCGCCGCGACGACGAGCGCCTCACGCGGAGCCTCCACGGCCTGTCGCGCACCCTCATCGCGAACATGCTGGAGGGTTGCGCCAAGGGCTACTCCAAGAGCCTGGAGCTCTACGGCGTGGGCTACAGCGTCGCGGTGCAGGGGCAGAAGTTCACCCTCAACTGCGGCTTCAGCCACCCGGTGGTGTTCGACCTGCCGGCCGGGCTGACGGTCCAGGTCACGACGCCCCAGGCCCGCGGCGACACCGAGCCGGCCAGGTTCACCGTCCGCGGCGCGGACAAGCAGTTGGTCGGCGAGATCGCCGCGAGGATCCGCAAGGCCCGCCCGCCGGAGCCGTACAAGGGCAAGGGAGTCCGGTACGTCGGCGAGCACGTGCGGCGGAAGGTCGGCAAGGCCTTCGCGGGCGCGGGCACGGCGACATAGTCCACCAGGCGACGGGCGGAGCAAGGCTGGAAACCTAGATCATGAAGGCAAGCATAGCAAAGATCGTCAAACGCGAGCGGCGGAAACTCCGCGTGCGGCGGCGCGTCGCGGGCACGAGCGAGCGCCCGCGCCTGACCGTCTTCCGCAGCCACCGGAACATCTACGCCCAGTTGATCGACGACGCGGCCGGCAGGACGCTCGTGGCCGCCTCCACGCAGGACAAGCAACTGCGCGACAAGCTGGGCACCTACGGCGGCAACAAGATGGCCGCCCAGATCGTCGGCAAGGAGCTGGCCGTCCGCGCGACCGCGGCGGGCATCAGGAAGGCCGTCTTCGACCGCAACGGGTACAAGTACCACGGGCGCGTCGAGGAGCTGGCCAAGGCGGCCCGCAAAGGCGGACTGGAGTTCTAGTCAGGAGCACTCACGTGGCGTTTCAGCGAGACAGAATGGCGTCCGAAGGCGAAGGCGGGGTCCAGGAGAACGTCGTCCAGATCTACCGCTGCGCGAAGGTGGTCAAGGGCGGGCGCCGGTTCAGCTTCGGGGCGCTGGTGGTCGTCGGGGACAGGAACGGGCGCGTGGGCCTCGGCTACGGCAAGGCCAACGAGGTGCCGCAGGCCGTCGACAAGGGCATCGCGGCCGCACGGAAGAACATGGTGGAAATCTGCCGCAAGGGGCGGACCATCCCCCACGCGGTCAAGGGCCGGTGGGGGGCCTCCAGCGTCGTGCTCGTGCCGGCTTCCGAGGGCACGGGCGTCATCGCCGGCAAGAAGCTGCGGCCGGTGCTCGAGCTGGCGGGCATACAGGACGTGCTGACCAAGGCCTACGGGTCCACGTGTCCCAAGAACCTGCTCAAGGCCGGCCTGGACGCGCTCAAGAGGCTTCGCACGCCCGATAAGGTCGCGGCCCTGCGAGGAGTGAACATAGCATGAGGTTGGACGAGATACTCAAGGCGGCCGGCAGGTACAGGGACCGCAAGCGCCTCGGCCGCGGCATCGGCAGCGGCCAGGGCAAGACCGGCGGGCGCGGCACCAAGGGCGCTGGCGCCCGGTCCGGCTGGCGGCAGCGGATCGGAAACGAGGGCGGGCAGAACCCCATCCTCAAGCGCATCCCCAAGAGGGGATTCACCAACGCCGGCTTCCGCGTCGTCCACCAGGTGGTCAACGTCTCCGACCTGGAGGGCTTCGAGCCCGGCAGCCGGGTCGACGTCAAGGTCCTGGCGGACGCCGGGCTGGTCGATGCCGGCGCGGGGCCTGTGAAGATCCTCGGCGGCGGGGCCCTGACGAAGAAGCTTGCGGTTGTGGCCGACCAGATCTCGGCCTCGGCGGCGGCAAAGATACAGCAGGCCGGCGGGACGGTTGAAGGCAAGATCACCAAGGTCGAAGCGCCGCCTCCGCCGCCTCCGAAGGTCGAGGCCCCGGCCGAGAAGGCGCCAAAGCCCAAGAAGGAAAAGTTGCCGAAGGACCAGGGCGGCGCGCCCGAGGGCGGCCAGAAGCCCCCCAAGGTCAAGAAGGAAAAGCCCGCCGACGCTCAGGGCGGCCAGGCACAGGGCAACCAGAAGCCACCCGGCAAGATGCCCCAGGCCGAGGGCCAGGAAAAGAAGGGCAAAGGCCCCGGCGAGCCGGCCAAGGCATAAGAGGATCGCGGCCCCTGCGGGCCAAGGATTCCGAGAATGGCTTTCAAGATATTCAGAGCGGTTGTTGGCGTCATCCTGGGCGCGCTGGCGCTTTGGCTGATCGTCGACGGCGCCTGGCCAATGATCTTCCCCTCCGGGGAGGCAAAGACGGCCGGCGCCATCGTGGGCCTGGTCCTGGAGATCCTGGCCGGGCTTGTGATCGTGGGAATCTACTACTACGCGCTCTGGGCGGAGTCGGGCATTCGCCGCATCATGGAGAACATCTTCTCGATCCCCGAGCTGCTCAAGAAGCTGGCGTTCACGCTGCTGCTGCTCGGGATTTACCGGGTCGGCTACCACATCCCCCTGCCGGGCATCGACGCCGAGGCGCTGGCGGACAGGATGAAGACCGACGAGAAGAACCCGTTCAGCTCCGCCATCGAGTACTTCGGCATGTTCACCGGCGGCAACCTCCAGCAGTCGACGCTGTTCGGCCTGGGGATCATGCCGTACATCTCGGCGTCGATCATCTTCCAGTTGCTGACGACGGTCTGGCCCGCGCTGGAGAAGCTCAAGAAGGAAGGCCCCGCCGGCTACAAGAAGATCCAGGAATACACGCGATACGCCACGGTGCCGTTGTGCGTGATCGAGGCGGTCGTGTGGTACAGGATAATGGCCGACCCGAACAACCCGATGATCTACGACAGGTACGTCGGGAACTTCATGGTCATGCTCATGTCCGTCCTGGGGCTGACCGCGGGCACCATCTTCCTGATGTGGCTGGGCGAGCAGATCGACGAGTACGGCATCGGCAACGGCATAAGCCTGCTGATCATGGCCGGCATCGTGTCGCGCCTGCCCTGGGCGATCCACGAGCTCAGCAGGGAGTTCAAGCCGGGCCTTACCGGCAGCTCGCCGGGGGAACTGGGCGTGGTGGAGCTGATGTTCCTGGCGGGCATGTTCGTGTTCGTGGTCGCCGGGGCCATCCTGATCACGCAGGGCCAGAGGCGCATCCCGATCCAGCAGGCCAAGCAGATGCGCGGCCGCCGCGTCTACGGCGGGCAGAGGCAGTACCTGCCCCTGCGAGTGAACCACGGCGGCGTCATGCCGCTGATCTTCGCCTCGTCGCTGATGATCTTCCCGAACGTGCTGTTCAGTTGGATCCAGAGGATGTGGCCCGGCAGCGAGTTCCTGCGGCTGCTGGCCGACGCCTTCAGGCCCGGCAACTACGTCTACGAGGTCACTTACGTCGCGATGATCTTCTTCTTCGCGTACTTCTGGACCACCGTCCAGTTCCGCCCGAAGGAGATGTCCGAGCAGCTCCGCGACTACGGCACGTTCATCCCCGGCCTTCGCCCCGGCAGGCGCACCGCCGAGTACCTGGAGCGCGTCATGGAGCGCATCACGTACTGCGGCGCGGCGTTCCTGTCGGTGCTGGCCGTGATACCGTCGGTCGTGGCGGAGTACTTCAACATACCCTTCCGCGTGTCGGCGTTCCTCGGCGGCACGGGACTGCTGATCATGGTGTCGGTGGCGCTGGACCTTGTGCAGAGGATCGAGGCGAACCTGGTGATGAGGAACTACGGCGGGTTCCTCGGCGGCAGCACGCGGATCAAGGGAGCGTACCGCTGATGCGCCGCCGGCGGACGCGGGCAACAGAGACACGGCAGTGGCGCCCAGACTCAAAACGCCTGAGCAGATCGAACGGATGCGAGCGGCCGGGCGCGTGGTGCGTCTGGTGCTGGGCCGCCTGGGCGAGATGATCGCGCCTGGCGTGACAACCAAAGATCTCGACGATGTCGCGGAGAAGCTCTGCCGCGAGCGCGGCGGCGAGCTGCTGTTCAAGGGCGTGCCGGGCCGCAACGGCGCCGGGCCGTTTCCCGGAGCGCTGTGCGTGTCGCTGAACGAGGAAGTCGTTCACGGCATCCCCTCGCGGCGGCGGCAGGTGCGCTCGGGCGACATCGTCAGCGTGGACTTCGGCGTCAAGCTCGACGGATGGTGCGGCGACGCCGCCGAGACGTTCATCGTGGGCGAAGTGGCAGCCGACGTCCGCCGGCTGGTCGATGTGACCCGCAACGCCCTGGCGATGGTCATCCGCATGTGCAGGCCCGGCGAGAAGTGGAGCCGAATCGCCCGCACCGAGCAGGAGTACGTCGAGGATGAAGGTTTCTCGATGGTCCGCGACTTCGTGGGCCACGGCATAGGCTCCTCGATGCACGAGGAGCCCAAACTGCCGAACTTCGTGACGCGCGAGCTGGAGCTTCGGGACATAGAGCTTCGCGAAGGAATGGTGCTGGCGATCGAACCTATGGTGAACATGGGCGCGCCGGGCGTCGAATACGGGCCGGACGGCTGGGTCGTGGTCACGAAGGACCGCCTCCCGTCGGCCCACTTTGAGCATACCGTGGCTCTAACGGCCACGGGAGTTGACGTGCTGACCGACGGGCGATAGCCCGCTCGCTCGGCGGAGAAGAAGCATGAAGGTCAGAAGTTCGGTCAAGAGGATGTGCGAGAACTGCAAGGTCATCCGGCGCAAGGGCGTCCTGCGGGTGATCTGCATCAACCCCAAGCACAAGCAGCGACAGGGCTGAGGCAAGGAGATACGCAATGCCGCGTGTTGCCGGTGTGGACATACCCAACGAGAAGCCCGTGAGGATATCCCTGCGGTATATCTTCGGGATCGGGCCAAAGACCGCGCTGGACATCTGCGCCAAGGCCGGGATCGACCCGCAGGTCCGCGCCAAGAACCTCACCGAGGAGCAGTTGTCCAAGATAGCGGGCATCCTCGACGCCGACTTCGTGATCGAGGGCCAGTTGCGGCGGCAGATACAGCAGAACATCGCCCGCCTGAAGGACATCGGGTGCTACCGGGGCATGCGCCACCGCAAGGGGCTGCCGGTCCGCGGCCAGCGCACCAAGACCAACGCCCGGACGCGAAAGGGCCCGCGTAAGACCGTCGCCGGCAAGAAGTCGGTCAAGGAGATGAGGTAAGCAATGGCAACTGCTCAGGCCCCCAAGGCCAGGAAGGTCAGGCGGAGCGTCAGCAAGGGCATCGCCCACGTGAAGGCGACGTTCAACAACACGCTGATAGCGATAACGGACACCAACGGCGACGTGCTCTGCACGGCGTCGGCCGGCACCATCGGGTTCAAGGGCGCCCGCAAGAGCACGCCGTTCGCGGCGCAGCGGGCGGCCGAGCAGGCGGCCGTCAAGGCCCGAAAGATGGGCGTCACCGAGGTGGAAGTGCAGGTCAAGGGCCCCGGCAGCGGGCGCGAAAGCGCGGTCACCGCCCTCCAGGCGGCCGGACTGAAGATCACGTCCATCGAGGACGTCACGCCCATCCCGCACAACGGCTGCCGCCCGCCTAAGAAGCGGCGAGTCTAGCACAGTCAGAAAGTCCAAGGAGCATAGCGAGATATGGGACGTTATATCGGCCCAAAGTGCAGGTTGTGCCGCCGCGAGGGCATCAAGTTGCTGCTCAGGGGCGCGCGGTGCGAGACGGCCAAGTGCGCCATGGAGCGCCAGTGGCGGAGCTACCCGCCCGGCGTCCACAACTGGCGGCGCGGGCGCGGCAGCGAGTACGGCCTGCGCCTCCGCGAGAAGCAGAAGGTCAAGCGGTTCTACGGCCTTTTCGAGCGCCAGTTCATGAAGCTGTTTGCGGAGGCCGAGCGGGGCAAGGGCAACACCGGCGCCGCCCTGCTGAGCCTGCTGGAGAGGCGCCTGGACAACGTGGTGTTCAAGCTCGGTTTCGCCCCCTCGCGCGAGGCGGCAAGGCAGACCGTGGCGCACGGGCACGTCTACGTGAACGGGCGGCGGGTGAACATACCCAGCTTCCGCACCAAGCCCGGCGACACCATCGGCATCAAGGACGTGGACAGGTCAAAGAAGATGATCCGCGCCAGGCTTGAGGAGCTGGGCGAGCCGCACGTGCAGAACTGGCTCAAGCTCGACATGGTCAAGCTCGAGGGCCAGGTCCTCGCGGTCCCGACGCGGGAAGACGTGACGATACCAGTGGATGAACAGCTCATCGTCGAGTTGTGCAGCCAGTAGTCGCGTTATGTGAATGAAAGCTCCCAACCCTTTAACGATCCGAAAGGACGGAGGCAAAGGTAAATGCGAATAAGATGGCGCGGCCTAGAGTTGCCGACTCGCGTGGTAAGCGATCAGGCGGTGTCCACCCCGACCTACGGGCGGTTCGTGGTCGAGCCGTTCGAGCGCGGCTTCGGAACCACCGTCGGCAACGCGCTTCGGCGAATCCTGCTCAGCAGCCTGGAAGGCGCCGCCGTGAGCAGCGTTAAGATCGCCGGGGCCGAGCACGAGTTCATGTCCATGCCCGGCGTCATGGAGGATGTCACCGACATCATCCTCAACGTCAAGAGCCTGATCGTGAAGTCGCACGCCGACGAGCCCAAGACCATCCGCGTCCACAGCGAGGTCAAGGGCCCCGTCACGGCCGCGATGATCGAGGCCGACCCGGCCATCGAGGTCATCAACGGCGACCTCGTGCTGGCGACGCTGACCGACAACGTCAAGTTCGACATGGAGATGGTCGTCGGCGTCGGCCGCGGCTACGTGCCCGCCGAGGAGATGATCGACCCCGACGCCGACCAGGAGGCGGGGCGCATCTTCGTCGACGCCTCCTACTCCCCCGTCACACGCGTCCGCTACCGGACCGAGGACACCCGCGTCGGCCAGAAGACCAACTACGACCGCCTGGTCATGGAGATCTGGACCAACGGCACGATCACGCCCGACATGGCGCTGGTCGAGGCGGCCAAGATATTCCGCAAGCACCTCAACCCGTTCGTGCAGTACTTCGAGCTGGGAGAGGAGATCGTCGAGTCGGGCAAGCCCGAGCCGCGCGCCGACGTCGATTCCGAGCTGCGGAAGAAGCTGTCCATGAGCGTCCACGAGATGGAGCTGTCCGTAAGGGCCAACAACTGCCTGGAGTCGGCCAAGATCGAGACGGTCGGCCAGCTCGTCAACCAGACCGACGCCGACCTGCTCAAGATACGCAGCTTCGGCAAGACGTCGCTCCGCGAGGTGAAGCGAAAGTTGCAGGACATGGGCCTGTCGCTGGGCATGAACATCCAGCTACCCGGCGAGCAGACCGGCACATAGAAGAGAGCCGCCTAATGCGTCATCGAGTATTCGGAAAGCAACTGAGCCGCAACACCGCACACCGCAAGGCGCTGCGGCGCAACATGGCCGCCTCGCTCATAGAGCACGGCGCCATCCGCACCACGGTCGTGAAGGCCAAGGAGCTTCGCCCGTTCGTGGAGCGGCTCATCACGACGGCCCGCCGCGGCACGCTGCACGCCCGCCGGCAGGTCATCTCCATGCTCCGCGACCGGGGCATGGTCGACAAGGAGGGCGACTGGCTCGACAAGAGCGTCGTCCAGAAGCTGATGGACGAGGTCGCCCCCAGGTACGCCGACCGGCCGGGCGGGTACACGCGGATCATCCGCCTGTCGGAGCGGCGCATCGGGGACGCCGGCGAGCAGTGCCTGCTCCAGCTTGTCGAGGAGAAGCCCGCCTCCGCCGGCGACCAGGTGCCTGCCTCCGGCAGCCGTCGCCGCCGCCGTGCAGCCAAGCGCCACGAGGCCGCCGCCAAGCCCGCCGAGGGCAAGCCGGAAGAGAAGCCCGAGGAAGCGGCCGCCGAATCCGTAGCCGAGACGGAAGCTCAATCCCAGGAGAAGCCCGCCACTGAAGGCGAGGCCAAAGCCGAAGGCCCGAAGGAAGAGGGCAAGAAGGAATAGCCCGGCTCGACCTGAAGTCTCAATCATCACGATCAATGCAGCCCGCGGACAAACGCCGCGGGCTGTTGCTTTTGGGCTTGCCCGGTTACAATGCCCCGCGCGTAAGGCGCATTTCGTTCCGGATACACACGAGGGCAGGACCATGAGCGCGAGCGATTGTATTTTCTGCAAGATAGCCGCCGGGCAGATACCGGCCGTCAAGGTGTTTGAGGATGATTCGTGCCTGGCGTTCCTGGACATCGGCCCGCTGGCCGAGGGGCACGTCCTGCTCATCCCCAAGGCCCACGCGGTGACGCTTGACGAACTTCCGGCCGACCAGGCCGGCGCGATGCTCCGGCACCTGCCGGCCATCGTCAGGGCCGTCAAGGCCGCCACATCCTGCCAGGGCGTCAACGTGCTCCAGAACAACGGCCGTGTGGCCCACCAGGTCGTGCCGCACGTCCACTTCCACATCATCCCGCGGAACCCGGGGGATGAGTTCCACTTCAACTGGCCGGCGGGGTCGTACCCGCCCGGCTGCGCCGAGCAGCTTGCACAGGCGATGCGAAAAGCGATAGGACAGTAGGAACACCGAAGGTGGCGTGGGCCTCCGGCCCGCGCGTCGGGCGGGCATCTTGCCCGCGTTGGCGTGAAGGACAGACAAGCGGGCGAGACGCTCGTCCGACACACGGGCGAGACGCCCATGCCACGGATGAAGAAAGGAGAACGAAATGGGCGGCAACATCTGTCACGTCGAGATTTCGGTCACGGACATGGCCGCCGCGCGTAAGTTCTACGGCGACGCGTTCGGCTGGACGTTCCCCATGGCCGGGGATGAGTACACGATCTTCAAGGCCGGCGATGGCGTCGGCGGCGGCCTGGAGCTGTGCAAGGAGCGCAAGTCCGACGGCGCCGTGACGATCTACATCTACGTGGACGACATCCCCGCCGCGCTGGACAAGATCGTCAAGGCGGGCGGCAAGGCCGAACGGCCGAAGACGGAAATCCCCAGCTACGGCTTCATGGCCACGTTCCGCGACCCGTGCGGGAACAAGATGGCGCTCTTTACGGCCAAGTAGGCGTCTGCGGGCCGATGCTTGTATTGCCGTCATGGGAACGCCGGTCTCCTGACTGGCGCAATTCCTCAACCGCGCCGATCGGGAGATCGGCGTTCCCGGGGGGATCACTCGTGCCTCAGCGCCGTGATGGGATCGAGCCGCGCCGCACGCATCGCCGGGTATAGGCCGCTTATCAGCCCGACCGCGACGGCCATGATGAACGGGAAGACTATGGCGGCCGGCGTCACGATGGTCAGCACCGCCAGGAGCTTCTCCATCGAATAGGAGATGATAAGCCCCACCACGATGCCGATGATCCCGCCGGCCATCGTCAGCGCCACCGACTCCACCAGGAATTGCGTCACGATGTCCCGCCGCTTGCCCCCCAGCGCCCTGCGGATGCCGATCTCGCGAGTCCGCTCCGTGACGCTGGCCAGCATGATGTTCATTATGCCGATGCCGCCGACCACTAGCGAGATCGCCGCGATGCCCAGCGACACCAGCGTCATCATCCGCTTCTGCTCCTTCATCTGCTGGATCTGCTCCAGCGGGACGGTGACCTCGAAGTCGAGCTGCTCGTGGTACCGCGCCAAAAGGCTCCGCGCCACCTCCGAGCCCTCGAGCACCGCCTGCTCGTC
Organism: Phycisphaerae bacterium; assembly: GCA_041946855.1. Classification (GTDB taxonomy): domain Bacteria; phylum Planctomycetota; class Phycisphaerae; order SM23-33; family SM23-33; genus JBHGBE01. Next base: position 23,478 of record JBHGBE010000060.1, read on the forward strand.
GGCCATCTGGAGTATCACCTGGCTGGCGTAGACCTTCTCCTGGATGCGGGCGCCCTGCGTGCGCATCATGCTTATCTCGCCGAAGACGCGCCGGTCGGTTGACAGCGGGATGATGACGCAATTGGTGATATCGCCGCTCTCGCCGGCCAGCGTCACCGGCAGTCGGGCCAGCACGCCCACCACCACGAACGGGTCGCCCAACTCGCCCAGGCGAATCGTCCTGCCCAGCGGGTCCTCGAATCCGAAGAGCTTGTCGGCCAGCTCATCCGTCACGATGCAGACCGGCAGTTCCTTGAGCATGTCGAGCTGGTTGATGAAACGCCCGGCCGTCAGCTCGACGCGGGCGACCTTCTCGAAGTCCGGCTCGGTGCCTATGACGTAGACGTTGGGCTGCTTGTCGCCGGCCATCGAGTACTTCCGCGTGCGGTGGACCGTGACGCAGCGGTTCACGCGCGGCACGTTGCTGGACAGCCTTGCCACATCCGCCTTGGTCAGCCCGTAGACGTTCAGGAAGTCCATCGCCTTGGTCGTGTCCTCGGCGGCGGGCTTCTTGGAGTTGACGATGATGTTGTCGGTGCCGCGCTCCTTGAAGGCCTGCTGTGACTGCTCGATCATCCCCTCGTTGATCGCCAGGCTGGACATCACGCCGCAGACGCCGATGATGATGCCCAGGGCGGTCAGGGCGGACCGCACCTTGTGGACGGTCAGGCTGGTCAGTCCCAGGCGGACGATGTCGACGACCTTGTTCATGCCCTTCATCGGAGCGCCTCCGCCTGCCCCAGGGCGCTCAGGGCCTTGCCGGGCGCGTCGGACTCGATCAGTCCGTCGCGCAAGCGCACGACGCGATGCGCGTGTGCCGCGACGTCGTCCTCGTGCGTGACCATCAGGATCGTGCGGCCGTCCTTGTGCAGCTTCTCGAAGAGGGCGAGGATCTCGACGCTGGTGCGGCTGTCGAGATTGCCGGTAGGCTCATCCGCCAGCAGGACCAGCGGGTCGTTGGCGAGCGAGCGGGCGATGGCGACACGCTGCTGCTGGCCGCCCGAAAGCTGGCTGGGCTTGTGGTCCAGGCGGTTGCCCAGGCCAACCATCTCCGCAAGCTCCCTGCTGCGCGGATGGCGCTGGCTCCGCGGGATTCCCTGATAGAACAGCGGTATCTCGATGTTGGCGACCACCGAGAGGCGCGGGATCAGGTTGAAGCTCTGGAACACGAATCCGATCCTGCGGTTGCGTATGTCGCTGAGCTGGCCGTCGGTCATGTCCGAGACATCCTCGCCGCCCAGCCAGTATCGGCCGGAGGTGGGGCGGTCCAGGCAGCCCAGCAGGTTGAGCAGTGTGCTCTTGCCGCTGCCGCTGTGGCCCATGATGGCGACGTACTCGCCCTCGTCCACGCGCAGGTTCACCCCCCGCACGGCGGCGACACCGCCGCCGACGTCGTAGATTTTCCAGACGTCCTCCAACTGTACGAGACTGGTCACTGCCTGGCGATTTCCCTGTGCCCGTTGGGGAAGGCGCGCCGGCTGGTGGGCGACGGCTGCGGCTGGGAAGTCGCCCTCTCGGTGGGCCTGACCAGGTCGGGCTCCAGCCTGCGGTCGGTGTCCGCGGGCTTGGGCGCGGGGAGCATGTTCGGCGGCGGGTTGAGCATCACCACGTCCCCCTTGGACAGGCCGGAGGTGATCTCCACCCGCTGGTCGCTCATCCTTCCGGTCTGCACCAGCCTGCGCTCCCACCGCCCGGCGTTGGAGAGGAAGCAGTACCGCTGCTCCTGTTCGGTGAACACGGCGGCCACCGGCACGGTCAGCGCCTGCGGAACCTGGTCAACGATGACCTCCACCTGCGCGGTCATGGTCGGGTTCAGGTTCGGCGGGAGCGAGTCCAGCTTGATGTACATGTTGTAGTACTTGGCGCTGGGGTTCATCCAGTTCGCCGCGTCGGCCAAAGGCTCGATCCGGTCCACGCGGCCGGTCAGGACGACGTTAGGATCGACGTCCAGCCGCACCTTCGCGAGGGCGCCTTCCTGGACCTGCTTGCGCATGGCCTCGTAAACCCTGGTCTTGACGCGGAGGCTGGTCATGTCGGGGATGATCATGATCTGTTGGCGGTGGGCCAACTGGGTGCCGACCTCGACGACGATGTTCGGGCGGTCCCAGCGGTTGCCGCCCAGGTTGTAGACCACCAGCCCGTCGCGCTTGGCCTTGACGGTCAGCTTGGCCGCCTCCTCGTTCAGCTCCTTCAGCCGCTTCTGCTGGTTCTTCAGCACGAACTTCTTGGAGTCCTCGTTCGCCTGGGCGATCTGGACCTGGGTCTCGCGCTCGACCTTGGTCCGCTCCTCGGTCATCTGGGCGTCGGCGATGGCCAGGTTGAGCTTCCGCAACTGCATGGGGTTGTCGAACTTGATCAGCATGTCCCGTGTGGTGACCGCCTTCTCGTATGCCAGCTTGAGCCGCGCGACGCCGAGGGTATCGGCCTCGATCTCGCTCTTGGAGTATGGGTTCTTGAGCTCCGGGTCCTCGTTCGCCTTGATCTTGAAGTTCAGCTTCTCCTGCGCCAGCTTGAGGTCGCGGTCCGCCATCTGGATGGCCGCCTCGGCGTCGTTCTTCTGGATCTTCCAGTCGCTGTCCTCGTACCGTTTGAGGGCGTCCTTGGCGTCCTTGACGGCCTCGCCGGCCTTGAAGATGTTGTAATCCGTGAGCTTCTTCTGGAGCTTGGTGTTCTCGACCGCCTGCGTGTAGTCGTTGGTGGCGTTAAGCACCGTGTTGTTCTGAACGTCGATTGCGTCCATCAGGTCCTGGCAGTCGAAGGAGACGATCTCCTCGCCTTCCTTGACCCGCGCGCCGTTTGGCGCGAGGCTCTTGATGTACACCGGCCAGTGGACCTCGTTGCGAATGACCTCGGAGCGCTCGGCCTCGATCTCGCCGGACTCGACGATCTTGACGACCAGCGGCCCGACGTCGGCGACGGCCGTCGTCACCTTGACGGAGTCCCCGCCGCCCCGGAACCACACTAGGTACAGGACCGCGGCAAGGACGGCCACGCCGCCGCCGATCACCGCGACTGCCGCCCACGGCTTCCTGACGCGGTCCCTACTTCTGGGCAACGTAGGGATAGCGCCGTTGGATGGCGTCGAACTTGAATGGATTGTCACGCTCATGAATCAGGCCTTTTTCATCGATCCACAACATGCCAAGGGTCGCCAGGAAGCTGAGGCGAGTCGTAGTGTATTGTACCAAAGCGCTGGTCAACCCGTTCTTCGCCGCGAGCAGGGCGGTCTCCGCCTCGAGGACATCGCGGGCCGTCGCCTGGCCCTCCTTCTGCTGGAGGGCGGCCAGCTTGGTCCGCCGGTTGGCGATCTCGACGCTCCGCGCCTGGAGGTCGTAGCTGGTCCGCGCCTGCATCAGCGAGCGGTAGGACTCGCGGACCTGGAGCCGCACGGTGTCCAGGAACTCGTCCAGATCGCGCCGGGCCTTGGCGCTGGCGATCACCGCGTTGCGGTAGTTGTCGCGGTTGTCCGTCTGGTCCAGGGGATAGTTCAGCGTCAGGCCCGCGGAGCGGGTGTGCCTGTCGAACTGGACGTTGGTGAAGTTGTGGGGCGGCTCGCTGACGGCGCTTATGCTCAATTGTGCGTTAAGCTCCGGCAGGAAATTATCCGCCGCGAGCTCCACGTTCCGCTGCGCATCGCGTAACTGGGCGGCCTGCGTCAGCACATCCGGCCGGGTCTGAAGGGCGATGTCGACGGCCGCTGTCTCGTCCACTTTCATCGGCTGCGGGCCGGCCTTGTTCAGCTCCTGGAGCGCGGCGGGATAGTCCAGTTCGACCGACGCCGCTATGGGAAGGCCCAGGGTGATCTTGAACTGGTCCAGCTTGTTGTGATAGGTCTCCAGGTCCTGCTGGTATAGGACCTGAGCGTCCAGCAGGTTCTGGTCGGCCTGGTCCTGCTCGATGCGGGCCGACTGGCCGCCCTCCACCAGCACCTTCGTCAGGGCGGCCGTTTCCTTGAGCCGGCGGATGTTGATCACGTCGTTCTCAACCCGGTCGCGCTGCTGAAGGACGGAGTAGTAGTCCGTGACGATGCCCGTCGCGAACGTCTGCGTGAACCGCTCGTAGCCGTAGATCGAGATAATGAGGTTGCGCTCCAGCCGATATTGCGGCTCGTAGGCCGAATCGGCCCACGCGCCCCTCAGGAGCGGCTGGGTGTAGTTGGCCGACAGCACCGATCCGACCGTGGCGTTCCGCCAGGTGGTGAAGTCGGTGGCCAGGCCCAGGCTCGCGGCGAGCGCGATCATGCCGCCGTGGCGGAGCTTCTGGGTGAGCGTCGGGCCGACGGAGGCCGCGCCGGCGTACGTCGTGCCGTCATCGTTGATGGCGACCGCGCTGGCGTTGCCGGTGACGTTGCCGTCCAAAAGGGGCCAGTCCCAGCCCCGCCGGCCGTTCATCACCGCCAGTGCGGCCGTGTACAGCGACTCCTTCTGCGTCTGGAAGCTGCGGCTGTTGTGGAGTGCTATCGTCAGCGAATCGTCGAGCGTCAGGATGGTCGTCGGGCCTTCGCCCAGGTAGATGGTCTTGTCCCCGAACGTGATGGTCCTGGCCGCCGGCTGGGTTGACGTGATGGGGCTGTAGGTGATGTCGAAAGAGTGGGTCTCCGTCAGCGCGGCCTTCTGGCCCTGCTTGATGGCGAGGTAGGCGTCCTTGTCCGCCCACGACGCGTACTGCGCCGGCGTGCAGGCGATCGCGGCCAGCGGCATCGCCGCCAGGGCCGCCAGCAAACGCCCGGCGCCCAACATGTTCAGCCCTTTAGACAAGGTAATAGCGCCTCCATGCGATCATGGTTCGCCATGGAATCAAACCGCGCGCGTGGCCCAAGGTCTTGTTGGAATTCCCGCGTTGGCGATCCTCGCCCGGCACCGGAAGCCCCGCGAGCAACGGCCTGTGGACCAGTCTTCGCGGACGGCCGTACACCGCTAACGCCCGGCCTTCCGGGCCGCAAGGGCCCTGTCGGCTGCCTTGTCAGCCAGGCGGCGAGCGCGGGCGGCCTGGAAGCTCATCAGCGACACGTAGAAGAACCCGAACGCGAATATGAGCAGGAACGGCGCCGCCAAGACCTGCGTGATGTTGGCGATGCTCAGCATGGCGCAGACGAACATGTAAACGCCCAGCGCGAACTCCACGTACGGCAGGACCTTGCGGCGCGCGCGGGCCCTGGACGCCCCGTCAACGTGGCCCAGCGCCGCCTTGCCGCCGTACTTGGGAGTGCGGACGAACTCGCTCTTCTTGCCAAGCAGCGCCTCGATGACCGCAACGCTGTTGGACACGCAAAGCCCCACGCCTATGGCCATCAGCACCGGCAGGTACTTGAACGCCGTCCGCCAGTCGCCGAACAACTCGAACTGGCTGGCCATGTAGAACACGCTCGCGGACAGCGTCGCCAGCGTGAAGACCGTGAGGTCGAACGCGCCCTGGAGGAACGTCGTCTGGCCCATCTGGTAGCGGATCGCCATCGCCGGGTACATCATCAGCACGAGCATCATCATGTACAGGTGCATCGTGAAGCACGTCAGGTGGAAGAACGCCTCCACCTTGACCTTCGGCGGCGCCTTGGACAGCATAACCCTTGGCAGCAGCTTGATGGCGGTCTGCGCGCCGCCCTTGGTCCACCGGAACTGCTGGGCCTTGAACGCGTTCATCTCCGGCGGCAGCTCGGCGGGGGCCGTCAGCTCGGGCAGGAACACGAACTTCCATCCGCGGAGCTGCGCTCTGTAGGACAGGTCCAGGTCCTCCGTGAGCGTGTCGTGCTGCCAGCCGCCGGCGTCCTCGATGGCCGAGCGGCGCCATGTGCCGGCCGTCCCGTTGAAGCTCATGAACCGGTTGCTGCGGTTGCGGGCGACGTGCTCGATCGCGAAGTGCCCGTCGAGGAGTATCGCCTGGCTCCGCGTCAGGATGCTGTCGTCGCGGTTGAGGTGCTCCCACCGGGTCTGGACGACGCACACGTTGGGGTCGGTGAAGTAATGCACCGACCGCCTGAGGATGTCGGGGGCGGGCACGAAGTCCGCGTCAAAGATCGTGATGAACTCGCCGCGGGCCGACTTCATCCCGCAGGCCAGAGCGCCGGCCTTGAACCCCGTGCGGTCGTCGCGGTGGATGTACTCGATGTCGTATCCCCTGGCGCGGGCCTCGGCGACGGCGGCGCTGGCGATCTTGACCGTGTCGTCGGTGCTGTCGTCGAGCACCTGGATCTGGAGCTTGTCCTTGGGGTAGTCGATCAGGCAGGCCTTCTCGATGATCCTCGCGGCGACGAACCGCTCGTTGAACATCGGCAACTGCACGGTCACCACCGGCAGGTCATCGAACGATGAGGGGGCCTTGGGCGCCTTGCTGCGGTGCCGATAGTAGAGGTACACGATGATGTAGCGGTGCAGGCCGTAAAGCGACACGATGGCCAGCATCACCGTATAGACGGCCAGAAACGAGGTCTGAGCAAAACTCGACCAATCCCAATTCATCACGGTTCCTGTTTGCGGCGCGGACGGACAACAAGCAAGCTACCGGCGCTTCCGGTCAGGGAGTACCGGTCGTCCGGTCATTGTATGGCCGCCCCGCCGTTGCGGTCAAGGGAGGAAATTGCGAGTTTTTACGCACCTGGCTGAGGTGATGGGGAGTGCGCGGCTTCCACCTGGACATGCGCGGACGGGGTGCATTTCGGTTTCCGGGAAGTGGCGTGGGCCTCCGGCCCGCGCGTCGCGAGGGCAATCGCGGACGTCGACGTCAAGGGAAAGACCGTGCTGATGCGGGTGGACTTCAACGTGCCGGTCAAGGGCGGCAAAGTCACCAACGACCGGCGGATCAGGCAGGCCCTGCCGTCCATCGAGCGGCTGCTGAAAGGCGGGGCGAAGCTCGTGCTGATGAGCCATCTCGGCCGTCCCGACGGCCGGTTCGAGGCCGACGGCTCGCTGGCGCCCGTCGCCCAGCGGCTCCAGGAGCTGCTCAAGACGACCGTCAAGCTCGGCCCGGCCGAGGTCGTCGGCGCGAAGGCCGATCAACTCGCCAAGGGCCTGGCCCCCGGCGGAATCCTGCTGCTGGAAAACGTCCGCTTCAACCCCGGCGAGACCATGCCCGACAAGGCCAAGAAGAACCCCGACAAGAAACTCACGCCCGAGCAGCAGAAGGTCCACGATGATTTCGTCGCGGCGATTGCGAAGCTGGGCGACGTGTACGTCAACGACGCCTTCGGCACGTGTCACCGCAAGCACGCCAGCATGTACGGCGTGGCCAAGGCGATCCAGGCCAAGGGCGGCCCGGCCGTCGCGGGCTTCCTGGTCGAGAAGGAGATCAAGTACTTCAAGGACATGCTCGCCAATCCCGCCCGGCCGTACGTGGCCGTCATGGGCGGCGCGAAGATCTCCGACAAGCTCAAGCTCATCTCCAGCCTGCTGGCCAAGGTCGACAAGATCCTCATCGGCGGGGCGATGGCGTACACGCTGCTGAAGGCCCGCGGCGTGAGCGTCGGCAGGAGCCTGGTCGAGGCCGAGCAGGTCGAGGAGATGAAGAAGCTGCTGGCCTCCGCGGGCGACAAGATCGTGCTGCCTGTGGACCATGTGGCGACGGACAGCTTTGACTTCAAGGCGATGACGGCCGGCAAACCCGTCCCGACCGCCGATGTCAGCATCCCCGACAATATGATGGGCATGGACATCGGCCCCAGGACCGTCGCCGAGTACGGCAAGGTGATCGCGTCGGCCAGGACGATCGTGTGGAACGGGCCGATGGGCGTCTTCGAGATACCCGACTACTCCAAAGGCACGCGGGCCATCGCCGAGGCGCTGGCGGCCGCGACGGGCAAGGGAGCCATTACCGTCATCGGCGGGGGCGACTCGGCGGCCGCGGTCGAGGAGATGGGCCTTGAGAGCAAGATGTCGCACATCTCCACCGGCGGCGGGGCGTCCATCGAGTGCCTAGAAGGCAAGCCGATGCCGCCCCTGGAGGTGCTGGACCAGAAGTAGAAGGGACCAGGAATCAGCACGAAGATTGAACGCATCCTCGCCATCGGCGCCCATCCGGGCGACCTGGCCGTGCTGTGCGCGGGGACGTTGGCGCGGTTCGCCGCGATGGGCGGGCGAATCGCGACGGCGGCCGTGTCGGATGGCGCGGCCGGCAATCCGAAGATGCCCATGCCGCGGGCGAGGCTGGCGGCCATGCGGCGCAGGCACGAGGATTCCAACAACGTGAAAGGACACCCGCATTCGCAGGCGTCTTGTATAATAAGCTGAACATTGGCACGTTTGGCCCCAGGATTATTGTGTAAGGCCCTGCGCGGAAGGGCGATGTGCCCGCCGCAGCCAGGATTCGGAGAACGAACATGATAAGGACGACAGGTCTGTTGGCGGCCGCGACGGCCGTAGTCTTCCTGATGGGCGCTATCGTCTCGGCCCAGATCACGACCGTGGTTCCCGGCGCCGCGCCCAATCCGACGATGTACCCGACGAGCAAGCCCTCCAGCGGCCCGGCCACCAAGCCCACCCACGCGGCCGTCAGCCCGGAGAAGGTCGCCGAACTCGTCAAGCAGCTTGGCGACGGCGACTACAAGGCCCGCGACACCGCCCAGAAGGAGCTCACCGAGATCGGCGAGCCGGCGCGCGCCGAGCTGGAGAAGGCGGCCGCGTCCAACGACCTGGAGGTCAAGCAGCGGGCGGGCGCGATACTGGCGGAAATCCACCGCCTGGACATGCTCCGCGCCAGCCAGGCCGTCGAGAAGAAGCACCTGTGGGCGTTTGAGGTCAAGGGCGGGGCGCTGGGCTCGCCGGTCGTCGCCGATGGGAAGGCGTTCATCGTCGGCGCCGACCGCAAGGTCTACGCCGTGGATGTCAAGACCGGCAAGGAGGTATGGAAATACGCCGACGTTGGCGACGGCCCCATGCCGCTCGGCGAGCCGGTCGTCACCGACGGCCTGGTGATCGTCAGCGACAGGTCGAAGGCCCTCCACGCCATCGACGCATCCACGGGCAAGCTCTCGTGGAAGTTCGAGTCGCAGCCGGCAGGCAACCAGAACCAGAATCAGAACCAGGCACAGCAAGTCAAACAGGCGCAGGCGATGGTGATGATAGCCCGGGCCGGCGGAGTCGACGGCATTGGCCAACCCTCGGCTGCCGGCGGCAGGGTCTTCGTGATGGATATGAACGACAAACAACTGCACGCCATCGACGCCAGGACCGGCAAGCGGGCGTGGGAAGTGAACCCGGGCCAAATGCCCGTCGGCCGGCTCGCGGCCGGCGACAACGCGGTCTGTGTGACAGGCATGGACGGCTCGCTCACGGCCTTCAATCCCAAGACAGGCGACAAGCTTTGGACGGAGAAGAACATCGTCAATCCAACCGGGCTGGCCGTCAACGGCGACATGGTCTGCTACGTCTCGCAGGATTCGCTGGTAGCCCGCGAGGCGGCAACCGGCAAGGAGACCTGGACGTACAAGCTGCCCAATCCCGCCGCGGCGGCCGGCGGCAACGGGGCATTCATGGCACAGGCGTGGGTCAACGGCCGGATGCTCGGCAACACGGGCGGAAGTGATGGCCCGCTTGCTATCGCCGACGGCGCGATCCACGTCCTTGCCGGCGAGGATATGCTCGCGGTCGACGCCAAGACGGGCAAGAAGAAGTGGCAGTACGCCATCGTCGCCAAGGACAAGGAAGAGAAGGCCGACGACCAGCCCCAAGGCCAGGGCGTGATCCGGCAGCAAGTCGTCGTCCAGGGCGGCGTCGGCGGCCAGATCGTCTTCAACAACGGCGGGGCGGTCGTGAGGATGGTCATCGGCCCCAACGGCCAGATGATCATGGAGGGCGCCAGCATGTCGCTCTCGCCGGTGGTCGGGCCGGAGACTGCTTACGTCGCCAACTCGGACGGCATACTGGCGGTCAGCCTCAAGGACGGCCGGCGGCTGTGGAAGCTCAAGACCTCGCAGGTCGCCGGGCGCGGCGTGCTGGCCGACGGCGTGTTGTACTTCAACACGACCGAACCGGCGGCTGGCAACATCGGATTCGTCAACGTCGCCCCGGCCGGCCAGGCCGTCCAGCCGGAGGATGCGAAGGAAGGAGACAAGCCCTCCGCCAAGGACACTCCCGGCCTCCACGCCCTGAACGTGAAGTGATGAAAATAGGGACGCACCCCATTTATCGCCCCGATCGACCGGAAAATAGGGTGCGTCCCTATTTATGCGCACTTGCGGGTCTACTCCTGCTTGCCGCCGGCGCACGGGCGCAGACGGCGATAGGTCCATCGCCCGCCACCGTCCCGGCCACGGACAGGATTGCGGACCTCATCAGGAATCTCGGCTCGGATGAGTACAAGGTCCGCACCTCGGCCCAGGAGCAGCTTCTGGAAGCAGGCCCTTCCGCGCGGGCGCTGCTTGAAAAGGCCGCCGCGGGCGACGACGCCGAGGTCCGCCAGCGCGCCGCGGAGATCCTGAGCCAGATCGCGGCGACCGAGAAGGAATCCAGCGCGCAGGCCATCCGCAAGAACGTCCTGTGGACGTTTCCCGTAAACGGCGGAGCGGCCGGGCCGCCGGTCGTCGCGGGAGGTAAGGTCGTCTTCCTGGGCGCCGACCGCAAGCTCTACGCCGTCGATGCCGCCAATGGCAAGGAGGCCTGGGGCCTGGGCACTTTCACCATCAAGGTCGGCGAGTGCGACCAGCCGGTGATCTCCGACGGGCTGGTCGTCATCACCGACCGCGTCGACTGCCTCTACGCCGCCGACCTGGCCAAGGGCGAACTGCTCTGGCGCTGTGATTCGTGGGTGGGCCTGGGCCTGCCGTGCCTGGCCGGCGGGGCGATTTGGATCGGCGACGGCGCGGCCGGCCTGCGGATGCTCGACGCCAGGACCGGTAAGGAGAAATGGAAGATAGACTCGCGCAACTTCGGCACGCGCCCGGCCGTACACGGCGGGGCCGATGGGATGCTGTTTGTCGTCGATGCGCTAGACAAGGCCGAAGGCGAGTCCGATGCGCCATCCGACAAGCGCCCGGCCGTCTCTTGCCTGGCGGCGGCCACGGGCAAGCGAATCTGGCAGTATGACCCGCAATCGCTCTGTACCTGCCTGATCGCCCGCGACGACGTAGTCTACCTGAAGGCCGGCGCGATCGTGGCCGCCCTGGATGTCAAGACCGGCAGGAAGCTATGGCAGTTCGACCTGCCCGCCATCATCGGCGAGGAGGGCTTCATGGTCCTGGCCGATGCGGCTGTCTATGTCACCTGCTACAACAAGCTCTTCTGCCTGGACGCCAGGAGCGGCCAGAAGAACTGGTCGGTTGAGTTCGACAGTCTCGCGCCGCCGGAGAAGAACCGCGAGGCGCCGCGCGAGATGATGGGCCTGGCGGCCGACGGCCGCGCGGTCTACGTCGGCCGGCCCGACGGGCTCCGCGCCCTGGACTTCAAGACCGGCAAGGAGGCGTGGTTCCTCCGCACCGCTAATCGCCTGCACGTCGGCCCTGCCGTCGCCGATGGCGTCGTCTACTTCGGCACCACGCGGGCCGAGAACCCCGCCCCGCCCGGCGGCCAGCCCTGGCCGTTCGACGATCCGCCAGGGATGCACGCTCTGAAGGTGAGCAAGCAGTAAGCGTCCATCTGGACTAATCCCCTCCGCCCGGCTAGAATCCTTTGCCAATGAGCATCACCAGAGGAAATTCCTGGCGGCAGTTGCCGGCCGGCGTGCTGACGGCGCCGTCGCTGCTGGCGTGCGACTTCGCCCGCATGGGCGAGCAGATCGACCAGGCCACGGCCGCCGGCGCGGACGTGCTGCACGTTGACATCATGGACGGCCATTTCGTCCCGAACCTGTCGATGGGGCCGCCCGTGGTCAAGTCGCTCCGCAAGTACACCGCCCGCCCGCTTGACGTCCACCTGATGCTGACCGACCCGACGACGTACATCGAGCGGTTCGCGGATGCCGGGGCCGACAGCATCACCTTCCACATCGAGGCCTGCGGCGAAGGCCCTGCCGCGACCCGCAAGGCCCGCAATCTCATCGCCCGCCTTCACGAACGCGGGCTTGGCGCGGCCGTCGTCATCAAGCCCAAGACGCCGGCGGATGCGATCCGCGACCTGGCAGGCGACGTCGACATGGTGCTGGTGATGACCGTCGAGCCGGGCTACGGCGGGCAGAAGTTCATGGCCGACATGCTCCCAAAGATCGCCGCCGTCCGCGCGATGCTGCGCGACGACCAGCGCCTGGAGGTCGACGGCGGCATCAACCCATCGACCGCCCGCCAGTGCGCCGCGGCCGGGGCCAACGTGTTTGTGGCCGGCGAGGACATCTTCGGCGCCAAGGACATTGGCCGCGCGATCAAGGAACTGCGGGCGGGGGCGGAAGAAGGATGGGCCAATCGAGGTCTGCATGGCTGAGAATCCACCATTTGGCGATAGCCTGGAGCCCCCCAGCGTCCGCAACCGCAGCGCGGAGCCGACGTTCCGGCCGTACGACTCATCCGTCTTCGAAGGCCCCGCCTTCCGCAAGAAGCGCGAGGTGCCCGACGGGCTTTGGATGCGCTGCCCCGGCTGCGAGAACATGCTCTACCGCAAGGTGGTGGCGGAGAACCTGGAGGTCTGCCCGGAGTGCCAGTGCCACTTCCGCCTGGGCGGGCGCAAGCGCGTGGCGCAGCTAGTGGACCCCGACAGCTTCGAGGAACTCTTCACCGACATCGCGCCGGCCGACGCGCTGGAGTTCAAGTGGCTCGGCCAGACCTACGGCGATCGCCTCCGCTCCGAGCAGGCCAAGACCGGCAACTCGGAGGCGGTGCTCACCGGCGCGGCCTACATCAAGGGCCGCCGCGTGGCGCTGGGCGTGATGGACTTCGACTTCCTGGGCGGCTCGATGGGCAGCGTTGTCGGCGAGAAGGTCGCGCTGCTGATCGAGCACGCCACGGCCGAGAAGCTCCCGCTGGTGATCGTGTCGATGTCCGGCGGGGCGCGGATGCACGAGGGCGCGCTCTCTGTCATGCAGATGGCCAAGACGGCCGCCGCCCTGTCCCGCTTCGACGACGCGGGGGGCCTGTTCATCTCGGTGCTGACGGACCCGACGGCCGGCGGCGTCACCGCCAGCTTCGCGATGCTCGGCGACATACTCATGGCCGAGCCGGGCGCGATGATCGCCTTCGCCGGCCAGCGGGTCATCGCCAACACCATCCGCGCCGAGCTGCCAGAGGGCTTCCAGCGGGCCGAGTTCCTCCTGGAGCACGGCTTCGTTGACATGATCGTCCCGCGCTCCGAGCTGCGGAACGAGATCGCGAGGCTCATCGACTACTGCGCCGCCGTGCCGGCGTAGCCTGTTCGCCGTGCGGCCATGGGTCAGGACGCCCGAATTCTGAAAAGGCTCTTGTCAAGATGCCGATAGAGTCTATACTTGGGATAGATGACCACCCCATCCTCTCATTGGAGGTTGGGAATATAACCACCCGAGGGCTGCCCCGCAGCCCTCGGTTTCTTTTCTGGGGACCACATCTATGGAGCGTGTCAGCATTTTCATTGACGGCAGCAACCTTTACCACGGGCTCAAGACGCTCGTCGGGCGCGCCGACCTGGATTTCGTGAAGTTCGTTGACTGGCTTGTCCACGCACGCACGCTAGTCCGTACTTACTACTACAACGCCGCGGTCTCCGCGAAGAGTGATGCGCGACGAGCAAAGGACCAACAGAAGTTCTTCGGGTCCTTGCGGCGAATTCCTTATCTCGAGATGAGGCTGGGCCGGTTGGAGCCTCGCGGTGATACGTTTGTGGAAAAGGGCGTGGACATAGCCATAGCTGTCGACATGCTTACAATGGCGTATGCAGATGCCTACGATACGGCGGTTCTGGTCTCCAGCGACGGCGATTTCGTCAAGGCCGTCCGCGCTGTCTGCGACCTGGGCAAGCACGTGGAAGTCGCGTGCTTCCCAAAGGCGTACCATTTGAAGCAGTCAGCCGACAGGATTATCGAGCTGAACAGTGCATCACTTGCCTCTCTCTGGCGTGCGCAAGCGACCGGACGGTGAGGCATACGGGAGCCCCCAGGCTGTGAGTCAACCCAACTTCGTCTTCATCCTGATCGACGACCTCGGCTGGCGGGACTTGTCCTGCTACGGCAGCACGTTCTACGAGACGCCCAACCTCGACCGCCTGGCCGCCCAGGGCGTGCGGTTCACCAACGCCTACGCCTCCTGCCCGGTCTGCTCGCCGACGCGGGCCAGCATCCTCACGGGCAAGTACCCCGCGCGGGTCGGCGTGACGCAGTTCATCCAGGGCCACGCGGTGGGGCGGCTGTGCGACGTGCCGTACATCTCAAACCTGCCGCTGAGCGAGATCTCCCTGGCGTCGGCGCTCAAGGCCGGCGGGTATCAGACCTGGCACATCGGCAAGTGGCACCTGGGCGAGCGGATCACCTGGCCCGACCGCCACGGCTTCGACGTGAACATCGGCGGCTCCGGCTGGGGCTACCCGCGCGGCGGCTACTTCAGCCCGTACGGCAACCCGACCCTCACCGACGGCCCCAAGGGCGAGTACCTGACCGACAGGCTTACCGATGAGGCGATCAAGCTCATCCGCAACGCCGGCGGACGGCCGTTCTTCCTGAACCTCTGGCACTATGCGGTCCACATCCCCATCCAGTCGCCGCCGGACCTCGTGGCCAAGTACGAGCGCAAGGCGCGGGACATGGGCCTGGAGGGCAAGCAGGCGATCATCCCCGGCGAGCCCATGCCGTGCCTGCACCTTCAGGGCCAGCGCGTCCAGCGGCGAATCTTCCAGTCCGACCCGCGCTACGCGGCGATGATCGAGAACCTGGACACGAACGTCGGCCGTCTCATGGCCGCGCTGGATGAGGCGGGCATCGCCGGGAACACTGTGGTCGTTTTCGTCTCCGACAACGGCGGGCTGTCGACGTCGGAGGGCTCCCCCACGTGCAACCTGCCGCTGGCCGAGGGCAAGGGCTGGATGTACGAGGGCGGCACCCGCGTCTGCCAGATAATCCGCTGGCCCGCGAAGGTTCCCGCGAAGATGGCCGGCGCCGTGTGCGATGTCCCCGTGACGAGCACCGACTTCTATCCGACGTTTCTCCAGGCCGCCGGCCTGCCGCCGATGCCGCACCAGCACCGCGACGGCGTCAGCCTCATGCCGCTCCTGGCGGGGGATGGCAGGCTCTCGCGGCGGGAGCTGTTCTGGCACTACCCGCACTACGGCAACCAGGGCGGCACGCCGGGCTGCTCGGTGATATCGGGCCACTGGAAGCTCATCGAGTTCTTCGAGGACGGCCGGCTGGAGCTTTACAACATGAGCCAGGACCCCGGCGAGAAGCACAACGTCGCCTCGCTGCACGGCGAGCTTGTCGGCGCGCTCCACGCGCGGCTGGTCGAGTGGCGAAAGGAAGTCGAGGCGCTGATCCCCAGGCCCAATCCCAACTGGCGCCCACCGCCGCCTTCGGCGGATGTGGACGATCCGAGGGTCTGAGCGCATGGCAAGCCCGATCCGCGCGATCACACGCGGCCCGAGACACCATTTCTTCGGCTACTACGACATGCGGCCGTGGAGCGCCGACGGGCGCTACCACCTTTGCCTTGAGGTCGGCTTCATGGACCGGCCGCCGAAGGCGGATGATACGGCCGCGGTCGGCGTGGTTGACCTCAAAGACGGCAACCGGTTCGTTCCGCTGACCCACACTCGCGCGTGGAACTTCCAGCAGGGCGCAATGCTCCACTGGGCGCCGGGCCAGCCGGGGACAGTGCTCTTCAACGATCGGCGCGACGGCCGGTTCGTCTGCGTGGCCCGCGGAATGGCCGGCGGCGGCCAGCGGATCATCGGCCCGGCCATCGGCGATCTCAGCGATGACGGGCGCGTCGGCGCGACGCTCAACTTCGCCCGCGTGGCCGTCTGCCGGCCGGGCTACGGCTACGCCGGCCTGGATGATCCCTTCGCCGCGCGGGAGGTCACCGACCAGGACGGGCTTGGCATCCTGGACATGGCCACCGGCCAGCACCGGATCGTCCTTTCCTTCGCGGATGTCGCGCGGCTGGAGGCGGCCAACCCGCGCCGATACGAGGGCATGATGTACTTCAACCACGTCCTGCTCAATCCCTCCGGCACGCGGGCCGCGATCATCGTCCGCTGGAAGAAGGGCGATGTCTGGTGGAACACGCAGTTCTGGACCGTCGGCACGGACGGCTCTTCGCCGCGCCGGCTGCTTGAAGGCCCCAAGGTCAGCCACTTCGACTGGAAGGATGACCGCACTCTCATCGCCTGGGCGGGCGTCGGCGGCAAACTGGCCGTCTACGAGTTCGAGGATGCCGATGAGCCCCACCCCCGGCCGATCCTCGCGGACGCCATCCGCCAGGACGGGCACGTCGCCTTCAGCCCCGACAGGCGATGGGTCTGCACCGACACGTATCCCGACGCCGCGGGCTACCGCGGCCTTGCCGTCGTCGAGTACGCCACCGGCCGCGTTGTGGAGTTGGGCCGCTACTACTCGCCGACCGTCCCCGGCATGGCCGAAATCCGCTGCGATTTCCACCCATCATGGAGCGACGACGGCCGTAGACTGGCCATAGACGGAATGCACGAAGGTACGAGGCAGAGGTACGTCGTCGAGCTGGGCGAGTTGACGTGATGGGAACACGGATTTCACGGGTTCGGAGGACTCCGCATGGATTTCAAGGAAGAGCGCCGGATCAAGCACCAGCGCGTGGTTGAGTACCTCGACGCCCACGGGCTCGACGCGGCCGTGCTTGCCCGCCGCTGCAACTTCAACTGGTACACCTGCGGCGCCCGCAACTACGTGAGCACGGCCGCCGACATGGGCAACAGTTTCCTGGCCGTCACGCGCGACGGGGCGAAGGCCATCACCAGCAACATAGAGGCGCCGCGGTTGCGGATGGAGGACCTGGCGACGGCCGGCATAGACGTCGTCGAGTTCCCGTACTTCGATCTCTCAAAGCGCGACGCGGCGTTCAGGGAGGCAATCGGCAATCTCCGCGCGGCGGCCGATGCGCCGCTGCCCTTTGCGCCGCTGCCGGCACTGGAAGGCGACTTCGACCGCCTGCGCCGGACGCTGACCGAAGGCGAGGTCGCCCGCTACCGCGATGTCTGCCGCGACGTGGTCTCGGCCGTCGAGTACGTCGCGCAGGACGCCCAGCGCGGCACGCGCGAGGACGAATTGGCCGGCATGGTCGCCGGCGCGCTGATGTGCTCCGGCTGCCAGCCTTGGGTCGTGCTGACGGCCGCTGACGACCGCATAGAGCGCTTCCGCCACCCGCTGCCGACCGACAAGAGGGTCAGGCGGATGTTCATGATCGCCGCCTGCGCCGAGCGGCGAGGGCTGATCTGCGCGGCGACGCGCCTGGCGTCGTTCGCCCCGCTGGACGGCGAGCTGGCGCGGAAGCACAAGGCCGTGATGACGGTGGACGTGGCGATGATCGGCGCAACCCGCCCCGGCGCGACGCTGGGCGAGGCCTTCCGCGAGGGCCAGGCCGCCTACGCCGCCGCGGGATACGAGGACCAGTGGCGCATGCACCACCAGGGCGGTCCGACG
The DNA here is from genome assembly GCA_041946855.1 of Phycisphaerae bacterium. GTDB lineage: Bacteria > Planctomycetota > Phycisphaerae > SM23-33 > SM23-33 > JBHGBE01. Next base: position 41,004 of record JBHGBE010000060.1, read on the forward strand.
GGCTACCTGCCGCGCGAGGTCATCGCCACGCCCAACGACGCAACGCCGGTGCTCGCCAACCAGGCCTTCGCGTGGAACCCATCCATCGCCGGCACCAAGAGCGAGGACACGATCATCTGCCTGCCGCACAGCACCGAACTGCTCGCCCCGCCGACCAACTGGCCCAAGACGGAGGCGACGTGGAAGGGCATAACGCTGTCGAGGCCGGAGATACTCATCCGATAGTCGCGTATTGCGAATTGTGGATTGCGGATTCCATTTGGCTTGGCTTTGCGCCAAGGCCCCGAACCAGGCAATCCAGAATTCACAATTCGCAATGGCTTGGCTGATGCCTAATCCGTTTCCGGCCCGGAGCCCGTGTCCCCAGGAAAGTCAGGGGAGTCGCTCTCGTCCGGCTTATCGGGTGGCCCCAACTCGCTCGGGGGATTCCCGCCGGCGCTTGGCTGCTGGCCCTTTCGCTTATGGCGACGGCCGCCGCGCCGGCCGCGACGCCGGCGCTTCTGGCCTTGGCCCTGCGGGGGCTGACCGCCCTCTGGCGATGCCGCCTTGCCCGCTTCCGGAGCCTGTTCCGCTCCGGGGGCCGGCGCGGGCTCATGTCGGGGGGCCGTCGGAGGCTCGGCTGGTCCGGCGGTTGGCGCGGCCTGCGACGGCTGGCGCGGCGGCTGGGCCGGCGCTTCGTGGGCAGTCTTGATCGGGCCTCGCTCGGGATGCGAAGGCGCGGCTTGAGTGAACGGCTCGGCGGCCGGCGCGGGTCGCTCCGCGGCTGCCGGATGCCGTTGCGTCGGCGGATGGGGGGGCGGCGCGCTGGGCCGGCCGGCCTGTGGCTGTGCCTGCTTCTGGCCTTGCCCCGCCTGGGTGTGGCCGGCAGGCGGCTGGGGCTGGCCAGGAGTAGCCTGGCCCTGCGCAATGGGCGGCTGGCCGCCGTGCTTCCTGCGATGCCGCCTTCCGCCTCGCCTGCCGCGCCGGCGCCGCCCCTGGCCCGGCGCGGCTGGACCGGCCTGGCCCGGTGCGGCGGCCTGCTCCGGTTGGATAGAAGGCGCGGAGTGGGCGATCTCGGCCGCGACCGGCGCGGCCTCCTGGCGCAGCGGCGGCTGGGGCTGGCTCGTGGCGGCGATGTCCTCCTCCAGCGTCGTGGCGGCGCGGTCCTCGAAGTCGTCGTCATAGGGCGTGGAGTACGCCTCTATGCCGCCGCGCTCCTCCGCGGCCGCTTGGGCCTCGTCGGGCGCGGCCGGCGGCTGGGCCTCCGGCGTCTCAAGCTGGTCTATGTTGACGGTCGCCAGCGGCTTCCGGCCGGCCTGCGGCAGCAGCATCTCCCACGGCACCGCGCTGCCGCGGTTGTTGGTGCAGGTGAAGCGGACCTCGTCGCCGCGCAGCGTCGCATCGCCGCGGATGATGATCCTCTTGCCCGACGACGCCTCCAGGTCGGCAATCTGCCTCCGCTGGTTGTTGGACAGGTGCTGCTCGACAGCCGGCGTAACGGCCAGCTCGATCAGGCTGATCTCCTCGTGGCAGGCGGCACGCTGGAGGTTGCGCATGACGTTCAGCGCCAGCGTCTCCTCCGACTTCAGCAGGCCCAGGCCGTCGCACGTGAAGCACCGCCGGTAGAGGGAGTCCTTCAGGCTGGGGCGGACGCGCTGCCGCGTCATCTCCACGATCCCCAGCGCGCTGATGCGGAGCACCTTGGTCTTTGCGCGGTCCTTCTTCACCGCGTCGCGCAGCACTCGCTCCACCGCGCGGCGGTTGCGGTCCTCGCGCATGTCGATGAAGTCCATTATCACCACGCCGCCCAGGTCGCGCAGGCGGAGCTGGCGGGCGATCTCGACGGCCGCCTCCTGGTTGATCTTCAGCGCGGTGGTCTCCGCGTCGCTGTGGTCGCGGAAGCGCCCGCTGTTGACGTCGATGGCCACCAGCGCCTCGGCCTGGTCGAACGCCAGCCACCCGCCGGATTTCAACTCCACGCGGCGAGAGAAGACCTTCTCGATCTCGCTCTCCAGCCCCATGTCGTGGAACAGCCCCTCCTTGCCCGTGTAAAGCTCGATGACGTGCTTGGTCCGCGGCATGGCCATGTCCAGGAAGTCCTTGACCTTGCGGGCGATGACCTCGCTGTCGCAGATGACCCGCGCGATGTCGGTGTTGTACACGTCCCGTATCGTGCGTATGACCAGGTCCGATTCCTGGTAGATCTCGGCCGGCGGGCGGGCGGTCTTGATCCGCCGCTGCACCGCCCGCCACAGGCGGACGAGGTAATTCAGGTCGCGCTGTATCTCGCGCTTGGGCCGGTCGATGCCGGCCGTCCGCAGGATGAAGCCCATGTCCGCCGGCGGGTTGAGCTCGTGGAGCACCTGCCGCGCCTGCTGGCGGGCCTGCTCGTCCTGCACCTTGCGCGAGACGCCCAGGCGGCTCATGCCCGGCATCATCACCAGCAGCCTTCCGGGCACCGACAGGTACGTGGTCATCGTCGGCCCCTTGGTGCCGATGCCCTCCTTGGTCATCTGCACGACGACCTCCTGCCCGCGGCGCAGGCACTCCTGGATGGGAGGGCGGTCGCGGTGCGACCTCTTGTGCCCGACGGCCTCGGGCGATTGGCGCCCGCGCGGGAAGTACTGCGGGTTGACGTCCGAGATGTGCAGGAACCCGTTCTTGCCCATCCCGAAGTCGACGAAGGCCGCCTGGATCGCCGGCTCGACGTTGGCGATGCGGCCAAGATAGATGTTCCCCACGCGCGATGCGCTGGAGACGCGCTCGATGTACAGCTCCTCCATGACTCCGTCCTCGACCACCGCTATGCGGCACTCGTGGCCCTCGACGGTGTTGATCAGCATTTCCTTTGGCATAGTTCTCTCTACTTTGGGCAGCCCATATTGGCGCCCGGGTCAACGGTTTTCCTTTGAATGATTCGGCCTGTGCAAGAAAACGAAATCAGGAATGATCAAATGACGAAGGAATGCCAAAGGCAAAACGCCCAAAATGGATCCGCTCACGCATCGGAAGCGGCTCATTGAGGCATTTGAAATTTGAGATTCCTTCGTCATTTGATCATTCCGAATTCCGCATTGCTCATCACGGGGCTTCACTCATATTCGACTCTGACGCGGATGGCGCAGGCCAAGTCAACTCGCCCATCCAGTCCCAGCAGGCCCAGGAACTCAGCCGGCCTGGCCCACGACTGGCCCTGCGGCACGTGCGACCATCGCAGCATGTCGCCCTCCAGCCGCGCATCCGCCACAAGCGGATGCAGGTCAATCGTGCGCGCATGGCCGGCGTCCTCGCCCTTGGCCCGCTCGACGGGCCAGCTCGCCATGGCCGCGAGTTCGCCGAGTCTGTCCCTCACACGGCCGGCGCGGTCATGGTCCAGCGCCAGTTCATACTCGGCCCGGCGCGGATGGAGCGTTTTGGCGCCTTCCAGGCGCTGCGCGCGTGTGAAAGTCATCCCGCGCGGCGCGGACCTGTTCATCGCGCCGACGATTGCCCGCGCATCGAGCTTCGCGTCGGCAGCAGCCCCGTCCGGCTCCTCGAGCGCCATCACAAGCACGTCGTCAAGCGACGCCACGCCAACCGGCCGCGGGCACGGCAGCGACAAGACCGGATGCGGGTTGAAGCCCTGCGTGTATCGCACCGGCAGGCGGGACCTGCCGGCGACGCGCCCCATCGCGCGCATCATGTCCAGGTGCGACAGGAAGCGCAGGTCGCCTTCCACCCTCAGCCACAGTGCCCAGTATTGGGGCAAGATCATTGCCTTTGTCTTTGCGACGACAACGGCAATAACCGATATTCAATATTCAATGCTCAATGTTCAAGTGGCGCGGTCGCGCGTTCACTCGAGAGTTGAGCCTTGAGCGTTGAATATTGGTTATTTCCTGTCGTCAGTCCGCATACGCCTCCGGCAGGACCTTTCGGGTCTCGGCGCGGAGGTAGTTGACGATTTCCTTGTCCGAATCGAAGTCCATGACGCGCCGGGCGACCTCGTTGGCCTGCTCCAGCGTCACGGATCGGATGACCTTCTTGATTTCCGGGATGGCCGGCGGAGTGCATGAGAACGTCCGCAGCCCCAGGCCCAGCAGAAGCAGCGTGAACTGCGGGTCGCCCGCCATCTCGCCGCACAGGCTCACCGGCACGTCGTAGCGCTGGCCCGCGCGGATGACTTCCTTTATCAGCTTCAGCACGGCCGGATGCGCCGGCGAGAACAGCGAGGCCACCTTCTCGTTGCCACGGTCGACGGCCAGCGTGTACTGCACCAGGTCGTTGGTCCCCAGCGAGAAGAAGTCCACCTCCGCCGCGTACGCGTCCGCCTGGAGGCAGGCCGACGGAGTCTCGACCATCATGCCGATGGGCACGTCGCCGTTGTATTCGACGCCCTCCTCCTCCAGGTCCTCGATGACGTCGCGCACGATCGTCTTTGCCTGGCGCAGCTCCAGCAGGTTGGATATCAGCGGGAAGAGCACCGACACTCGGCCGCCGACGCTTGCCCGCAGTATTGCCCGGATCTGCGTCTTGAACATCGGCACGTTCTGGAGACACAGGCGTATCGACCGCAGCCCCAGCATCGGATTGCGCTCCGGCGTGCGGGCGCGCGACTGCGTGTACTTGTCGGCGCCCAGATCCAGCGTGCGGATGACCACCGGCTTGTCGCCGCACAGCTCGATCACCTGGCGGTAGGCGCGGTACTGGTCCTCCTCGGTGGGGTCGGCGTCGGAGCCCAGGAAGAGGAACTCGGTGCGGTACAGGCCGATGCCCATGCCGCCCTTGTCGAAGACGGTCCTGGCCTCATCGGGGAACTCGATGTTGCCCAGCAGCGTCGTCTCGTGGCCGTCGCGCGTGATGCCCGGCAGGTCGCGCAGCGCGTCCAGGCTGTGGATGAACTCGACCTGCTGTCGGGCGTAATTCTGGTAGTCCTCGACGGTCCGCCCGTCGGGACCGACGACCACGACGCCTCGTGTGCCGTCGATGATGACAGTCTCGCCGCCCGTTACCTCGCCTGTCACGTCGTTGAGGCCCACGACGGCCGGTATGCCAAGCGCCTTGGCCAGGATGGCCGTGTGGCTGGTCTGCCCGCCGGCGTCGATGGCAAGGCCCTTGATGTGCCCGCGGTCCATGCCGGCCGTCTGCGAGGGCGTCAGGTCGTGCGCCAGCACGATCACGTCCCGGTCCAGGTGGGCAAGCGACTGGTGCTGCTGGCCTATCAGGTTCCGCAGCAGACGCCTCTCGATGTCGTACACGTCCTTGACGCGGTCGGCGAAGAACGGCGGCATCGCCTGGAACTGCTTGGCGTACGCCCGCAGCACGGTGGCGACCGCGTACTCGGCCGTCGCGTGCCCGGTGAGGATGGTCTCGCTGACCTTCTTCGACAGCTCCCTGTCCTCGATCATCTGGATGTGGAAGTCGAAGATGCCGGCGGTCTTCTTGCCCATCTGCTCGCTGGTCCGCTTGCGGAGGTCCTGGAGCTCCCGCTTTGAGACGGCGACGGCCTTGTGGAATCGCGCAAGCTCGGCGCGGGCGTGGTCCACGGGGACGAGGCGGTGGGGTATGTCGAACTCCTCGGCATCTACCACCACGACGTGGGCGATTGCCACGCCGGGCGAGACCCCTATGCCTTTCTTGATCTTCATCTACCGTGTTCTCTGAAGGCCGGCGGCTGCTTGCAGCGCCTCAGCGCGAATGGCTCAGATGCCTTCGCCGGAGGCGTCCGATTCAAGCTCGCCGAAACCTTCCTGGACCAGCTTGACCAGCGCGGCGACCGCCTCCTCGGCATCGCTGCCGTCGGCGGAGATCTTCAGGACCGCGCCCTTGGTCCCCGCCAGGCGCATCACCGACATGATGCTCTTGGCGTCGACAGTCAGCGCGCGATTGGTCACGTTTATCGTGCTGCCGTACCGGTTCGCCAACTCGACGAACTGCATCGCCGGCCTGGCGTGCAGCCCGTATTTATTTACGATCTTGACTTCTTGTTCGACTAGGGGCAAGGCGCATTCCTTGCGGCAAGTGCCAAATTGGGAATTAGGAATGAGGAATGAACCGCAAATGGCGAATTCCCAAATGACCCGACTGCGGCCGCGCGACTTGGCGAGCGGCTCCGGCGGTCCCTTGGGATTTCTAATTTGCAGTTTGGCATTCCTTCGGCATTCCTAATTCCAAATTCCTCATTGCCCCGTTCAGGGCGTTCAGCCAAGCTCGTCGGCTTCCTGAATGAGGTCCACTATGGCCTCTTTCGTCTCGCTCTGGCGGAGGAACTTGCGGAACATGTCCCGCTGGACGTGCTTGAATATCGTCTCCATCGCCTGGAGGTGCTCATCGGGATTGTCGGGGTTGGACATGAGCAGGATCACGATGTAGACGGGCTTGGAGTCCAGCGCGGCGAAGTCTATGCCCTCGCTGGAGCGCCCGATAGTCGCTATGGGCTTCTTGACCCCCTTGAGCTTGGCGTGGGGCAGGGCGACGCCCTTGCCTATGCCGGTGGTCGCCTGCGCCTCGCGGGCCAAGATGGCCTTGGTCACGTCCTTGACGCTCTTCTTCGAGATCGCCCCCGCGCCGGCCAGCATCTCGACCAGCTCGGATATTGCCTCATCCCTCGTCCTGGCCTTGAGTTCGGGCACTATGGCGTCGGAAACCATGATATCGGACAGTTTCATGCGGTGCTCCTACGGGTTAACAGGCGGAGTGTATCGCGCGGAGGCAGCGCCTGCCAGTGGGCAGTTGAGCTAATTCCGAGTCGCGGCGGGAACCTCAGGCGACGCCCCCAGTCTGGTGCGGGACGCCCTGACGATCGCGGACGCGGTCCTTGTGCCGCCGCAACTGCTCCGTGATCTTGTCCAGGCAGATGTCCACGCAGGCGTAGAGGTCGGCGTCGCGCCCAGAGGCGACAAACGTGTGCTTCTTCTTGGCGTGCGCGACTATCTCGACCACGGCCTTGTCGGCCTCGCGGTCCAGCACTACTTCGATGTCCTGCACGCTGTCGTAGAACCTTGGGAGCTTGGCGACCTTCCCCTCCACGTAATCCCGGATCGAATCGGTCACTTCCATGTGCCGGGCGTTCACTGAAATGTTCACGTTTGTCTCCTTACCATCTAAAACAGTCTATCCTCCGCCGAAGGCCGGGTCAAGAATGTGACCAGGCGCCCTGTGGTAATCAGTGAATGGTAATCAGGCGGCGCTTGCCCGTAACCGATTACGCGCAAACGGATTGAATAAGCCTGCCGCGCGCCTCCCCCTTGGCACTTGGCGCGCCCCCTTGACTGATTACTGATAACCGCTTACTGATTACTGCCGTGTTGTCCCCCGGGCGACGTCCGCGATGGAGCGCTTGGCGGGAAAGACTGGAGCGCCCGATGATCGTATTCGTCGTGAACTGCGGCAGCAGCTCGATCAAGTATCAGCTTTTCGACATGGCCGACGAATCGGTCCTGGCGAAGGGCCTGCTGGAGCGGATCGGGACCGCCAAGGCCAGCCTGAGCCACAAGGCCGGTTCGGGCGTCCACCAGGCCAGAGTCGCCGCCCGCGACCACACGGAGGGCCTGAGGACCATCCTCGACATGCTCGTCGATCCCAAGGTCGGCGTCATCAAGCGCATCGCCGAGATCGACGGCGTCGGCCACCGCGTCGTCCACGGCGGCGAGCAGATCTCGGCCAGCTCGCGGATCGACGGCGCCGTCCTGGACATCATCCGCAGGAACGCGGACATCGCGCCGCTGCACAACCCGCCGAACCTGGCCGGCATCGAGGCCGCCATGGCCGCCATGCCGGATGTGCCGCAGGTGGCCGTCTTCGACACCGCCTTCCTGGCGACGCTGCCGCCCCGCGCCTACCGCTACGCCGTGCCGGATGAGTGGTACACCAAGCACCACGTTCGCAAGTACGGCTTCCACGGCACCAGCCACCGCTACGTCACCCTTCGCACGGCCGAACTGCTGCACAAGCCCCTGGATCAGGTCAACCTCATCACCACGCACCTGGGCAACGGCTGCTCGATGACGGCCGTCGCGGGCGGCAAGGCCGTCGACCACTCGATGGGCCTGACGCCGCTGGAGGGCCTGGTCATGGGCACGCGCAGCGGCGACGTTGACCCGGCGCTGGTGCTCTACATGATCTCGCAGGGCATGAGCCGCAAGGAGGTCGATGCGGGCCTCAACAAAGGCTCGGGCCTCCTGGGCGTAAGCGGCCTGTCCAACGACATGCGCGACCTTCTGGCCGCCGCCGACGGCGGCAACGCGCGGGCGGCCCTGGCCGTCGAGATGTTCGTCTACCGCGTGGCCAAGTACGTCGGCGCGTATTACACCGCGGTGCCGGCCGTCGACGCCGTCGTCCTCACCGGCGGCATCGGCGAGAACGCCGCCGTGATCCGCTGGCGGGTGATGGAGTTCCTCCGCCGCCTGGGGGCCGTGCCCGACGAGAAGCGCAACGCCCAGACCGTCGGCGGCAAGTGCGGCCCTATCACGGCCGACGGCTCGCCCCTGGCAGTCTGGGTCGTGCCGACAAACGAAGAGCTGATGATCGCTCGCGACACCAAGGCCATCGTCGATAAATAGGGACGCACCCTATTTATCCTGGATTTCAGCCGAAAATAGGGTGCGTCCCTATTTTCCAGGAACGCGAACATGGAAGCAAAGCCCGGCTACGCCGACGTGATGCAGTTCGTGGACACGCTGAAGGGCAACCGGCTGGTCAAGACGGCTGTCGCCGGCAAGTCGTTCGAGGGCCGGGAGATACCCGTCCTGGAGATCACCGACCCGCGCGTGGCGGATGATGACAAGCAGCTTGTCATCGTCGCCGGCGGCACCCACGGCTCGGAGGAGGCCGGGCGCGTGGCGACGATGGCATTCGTCGAGTGGCTCGCATCCGGCGCGCCGTATGTGACGCTGCGGAACCAGAAGTTCATCGTCTTCCCGTGCGTTAACCCCGATGGGTCCATCCGCAACTCCTACCACAACGCGCAGGACATCAACATCTACATGAGCTACGCGCCCGGCGCGGAGCCCACCAGCCACGAGGGCAAGGTCGTCTGGTCCGTCGTCGGCGGACTCAATCCGGCGCTGGTCGTCGATGTCCACGGGCTGGCCGGCGGGGCGATGGCCGAGTCGTTCTACTGCCACGTCGGCTTCCACAACAGCCCCGTGACCAAGTACCTCAACCTCGTGCTGGCCGAGGAGTGCCGCCAGGCCGCCGAGAGGGCGGGCTTCCCCCAGCGAGAGCCGCACCAGGAGGACCTGCCCGGCCTGCCCCAGCGGTTCACCAAGGAGTGCAACGCATTCGGCTACACGCTGGAGATCACCGAGAACTTCTACCCGCTGCACCTCATGCGCGAAAGCGGCCTGGTCCGCCTACAGGCCCTGGCCGCCATCGGCGACCGACGCAACTGGTATCACTACTACCAGGGCTATCCCTGCGAGGCCATCGCCGGCAATGCGATGTGCCTCTTGACCGCCCACGGCCGCACCGCCGCCCAGCGCGGCCAGAACCGCCGACAGTTGATCGCCACGGTCAAGGACGTTCCCAACATGCACCGCGCCGCCGCGGACAAGGACAACACGGCCGCCGCCATCCTGGAGGTCGCCAGGGACCTGGAGGGCCTGCCGAGATACTCCATGCAGATGCGAGTCCACAAGCCCGCACGCATCCGCGAAGTCAAATATGATGGCAAGGAGCTTGCCCCCGGCGACGAGACAAGCGGCTACATCATCTGGGAGGACAACGCCTCCTGGCTCATCCGCGTCAACATCGACCAGATGCCCACCAAGGGCACCCACACGGCCGCCGCGAGATACGACGTGGAATGGTAAGGTGTCCGTTTGGAAAACCGCGCCCGAAATGCCTCTCGAGGCCGGTTACGCCTTGAAAATTGATGATGGCGTCATTAGAATTCAAGCATGACCTATAAGCCGCGTATCCTGGCCGGTAAGCTTCGGAGGATGCTTGAGCGCTTCCCGGTCGTCGTCGTGTGCGGCGCCAGGCAGGTCGGCAAGAGCACTCTCCTGAAGCATGAACTGCCAAAGTGGGACTCCGTGGTGTTCGACCCGGCCGTCGATGTGGGCAACGCCAGGCAGGACCCGGACCTGTTCCTGGACAACCATCCATCCCCGCTGATCCTTGACGAGATTCAGTACGCCCCGGAGCTTGTCGCGGCCATCAAGCGGCGGGTGGACCGCACCCGGAAGCCGGGGCTGTACGTCCTGACCGGCTCGCAGCAGTGGTCCGTCCTGAGGTCGGCCAGCGAGTCCCTTGCCGGGCGGGCCGTGTTCCTCGACCTGGAGGCGTTCAGTCTTGCGGAGATCGCGCTGGCCGCCGTCGAGGACAACTGGCTCAAGCGCTATCTTGAGTCGCCCAAGGAGTTCGCGGCGGCCTTGCCGAAGCGGTTGCCGTCCGGCCGGACCGTCTACGAGCAGCTCTGGCGCGGGTTCCTGCCGGAGGCGGACGCTCTGGAACAGGAGTGGATAGGGGAGTTCCACCGGGCCTATCTGCGGACATATATCGAGCGCGACGCGAGGCTGCTCTCCGACGTAAGTGACTGGCAGCAGTTCGGGCGATTCGCCCGCCTGGCGGCCGCCCTGACCGCCCAGGAGGTCAACCATTCGCAGCTCGGGCGCGAGCTGGGCATCACGCCCCAGACCGCGCAGCGCTGGCTGGCGACGCTGCGGGCGACCTTCCAATGGTTCGACGTGCCGCCCTACCACGGAAACACCCTCAAGCGGACAAGCGGCAAGCCGAAAGGCTACATGGCCGACACAGGTTTTGCGTGCAGCCTCCAGACGATCTCCACGCCGCAGGCGTTGTCGGGCCATCCCATGGCGGGCGCGCTCTTCGAGTCGGCCGTCGCCGCCGAAATCCGAAAGCTGGCCGGCACGCTGGCCACGCCGCCCAATCTCTACCACTGGCGCAGCTACGCAGGGGCCGAGGTGGACATCCTGCTGGAGCGGGACGGCGTCTTCCACCCGATAGAGGTCAAGCTCGCCTCCCGCCCGTCAAGGCACGACGCCGCGGGGATCGAGGCGTTTCGCCAAACATATCCAAGGGTGAAGACGGCTCCGGGACTTGTCATCGCCCCGGTCGAAGGGCCGGGAAAGATATCTGATTCGGACTACGCGATCCCCTGGGACAGCCAATAGCGGGCGCCTGCATCAAGGCGGCGGCAGCGCCGGCCCCCACTGGAACGGGAGCGTGGTCCACTTGCTCGGGTAGAACGGCTCGCGCGAGCCGGTGTTGTAGTTCCACGACACAAGGTTGTACTTGCTGGCGGTCTGGACGTGGCCGTCGAGCATGGCCATGTTCACGCCCGTCGGGTGCATGGTCCTGTTGGCCAGGTTCACCGTCTGGTACATCACGGCGTAGGCGGCGATGTTGGCCGTCCCGCAGTCCAGGAAGACCGCGTATTCCGAGGGCTTGCTCCACTGCCGCATCAGCGGCAGGCTGCCCATCGCCGACACGTAGATCGGCGACGAGCCCGACGGCCAACTGCTCCCGCCGCCCCAGAGGTTGGGGTCCCAGTTCCAGGCCTGGCTCCAACCGAGCGTGCTGTTCATCATGTACTCGAAAGCGCTCGCGTTGGGCGTCGATGGACAGTCCATCATCCGCGTCGTGACTATCGTCTGCCCGCCGACGCTGATCGTCGAGCCGGATCTGGGCTGGATGCCCACCGATGAGAAGCACCCGCTGCTGGAGAGCCTCTGAGGGACGTACGGCCGGGCGCTGGCGTCGTAGTAGGGGGCCATACGGTCGCACCAGTAGTGCCGGCAGGCGTAATTGGTGTTGGCCATGCCCTGCTGGATATCCACCAGCACGGGCGGGATCCAGTCGTTGTTGTCCTCAACGTACATCCGCAGGCCGGTGCCCAGCGACCTGAGGTTCGACTTGCACTTGACGACGCGGGCGGCCTCCCTGGCGGCCTGGAGCGACGGCACCAGGACCGATACCAGCAGCGCGATGATGGCTATCACGACCAGCAGCTCGATCAGCGTGAATGCCGGGCGCCACGGCTTGCCGCGCGGCCTGCCGATTGCCCCGGACGCGCTCATGCGGAATGCACCGGTTCGACTCATGCAGCCTTCGCTTCCTTTCGCGGCCGCCGCCGCAGGAACAGCGCCGCCCCGGCGGCCATTACCGCCAGCGTGGCCGGTTCGGGCGCGGGATAGGATCCCGTGCCCACCTCCCCGAAATGGTTGAACCACTGTATGTAATCGGCCATGTCAACGCGGGCGTCGCCGTTGAAGTCGCCCTGCTCCCACATCGTGCCGGTCCCGAAGTTGTTGAACCAGTTCACGTAGTCCTTCATGTCCACGATGTTGTCGTGATTGGAGTCGCCCATGACGATCGTGGGCCAGGCCGCCCTGGCCGCCGCCGCGTAGGCGGCCATCTGCGACCAGTCGTTACTCCATGTAGTATACATCAGCCCGCGGACGCCAGGAATACCCGCCGCGGCCGCCGCCTCCGCCGTCGCCGCCGCCGCGCCGCTTCCGCTGTCATAATAGCCCGAGATTATCTGCGGATTGCCCAGCCCCGCGAAGAAGTTCAGCGACGTGCCGGTTCGCTTCCAGTTGAACACCGTCACGTTCCTGGGCAGCCCCGCCCATGAGCCCGGAATCGTGCCTGACGTGCCTATCGTCCCGTCCACGTAGTAGTAGTTGTTCACCGCGTTGTGGTTCGGGTCGAACATGTCGCTCCACGTGAACAGCGGCGAGTTGGGCAGGCTGCCGCTGAGCTTCGCGCTGAGCGTAGCGACGTGCTGGGCCAGGAGCTGCCCGGCCGTCAGGCCCAGCGCCTTCTCGCCGGCCGACGTGTTCATCTGCCGCATCTCGTCGTAGCCCATCATCACGCCGGTGCCGGCGGGGGAGTTGGCCTTGATGTTGCCGATGATCTTGTCGCAGTAAGCCCACATGCCAGGCTCGATGAGCGATGCGCCGCTCTCGTAGTTGTAGATCGGGCCGGGCACCGCGTAGTAGTCCATCTTCACCTGGTCGCCCGGCTTGAGGCTGCTGGTGGCCTTGTTGATGGTCACCGTTGGCGGCGTGTGGTACGTCGAGAACGCCCCGTTCACGAACCCGTTGGGGTCCGTGATCGCGTTCACGTCGACGCCCTGGGTCAGAACCTGACCCCCCGGCCGATAGATCTTCAGCGGCGAGCCGACGGGCGTCTGGACCAGGTTGTGCAGCGGCACCTCCTCCACCTGCACGTCGTCGAACCACGCCGAACCGGACGTGCCGCCCCAGCTTCCCAGCCGGAGCTGAAGCTGCGTGCTGTTGTTCGTGTTGACCACCAGGTCGTACTTGGTCCAGTTCTGCGTCGCGGCCAGGTTGGGGAAGTTGTCCCACGTGAAGTCGCGCTGGAGGCCCTTTGTCGCGTCGTACATCTTGAAGTTCAGGTCTCCGCTGAACCCGCTCGTCTTGACCCAGAAGCTCACGTGAAGTTGCTGGTAAGGCAGCACGGTCAGGGTCTGTATGCCGTAGCCGCGCCCGCCGCCGGCGGCGATCTTCATCGACGCCGTCCCGCTGTGTACCGTCGTTGTGTCCCGCACCGCGCGGCCGCTGTCGAGCGACCAGCCCGTTATCGACGTGCCGCTGCCCGCGTCGAAGCCCAGGTTCTGCGTCGCCGGCGTCCGCGGGTTGAACACCAGCGAACCGCCGTCGGCCGAGACCGTGAACGTCGCCGAGTTGACCGCCAGCCCCTCGCCGAGGTTCTTGTCGTAGCGGAGGATCGCCTCGCTGTACCCGAACGGGAAGCTGGCAAGCGTGACCTTCAAGCCTTTGGCGGCCGCGTATGACTCCACGTCCTGGAGCTTGGGGATGTAGAGGCTCGGGTCCCAGTCATACAGCCCAAGCTTGAAGTCCGAGAGCACCACGCCGCTGTAGCCGGCCGTCACCGCCGAGTCTATCCTGGCCTTGATGGCCGCCACGTTTGAGGCGCTCTGGAGATTGGTGCTGTCGTACCACCACAACTCCAGCGGCGCCTGCGCGCCGGCCGGATGGCATGCGACGAGCACGCCCGCCAGCGCCGCCGCGACAACGGACGCCACCCGGCCAAGTCCTCCGGCAATCCGCCTGGACCTTCTGACTGAACGCCAGGACCCTCCGATGCCCCGCCCCGCGCGGTATGATCGGGAGCCGAACATAGACCATCTCCAAGATGCGTGTAGCGTCCACTCCGAACAACGATAATACGGCCTGACAACATGATTATACACGCATCTGAAAAAGGGGACATTCGGATTTTCCCCTCCACGCGCCGGGCGCAGGCAGTTTACTTCGCCCTTTCCAAGCCCAAGCGGCAACCGCCATTGCACAAGGGAAAATCAGAATGTCCCCTTTTCCGCAACCCGCTACAATTCGCCGGCAATGATCCCTCTACTTGCCATCGCCGTCGCGGCCGTATTGCTGTCGGTCCTGCTGATCCGGCGGGCCATCTGGCGCCGCAACCGGCGGGCCATGCTCATGGGCCTGCCGCCCGAGCCGGATTGGGCGCCGATCCTCGCGCGCAACATGGTTTATGCTCACCTGCCCGAGCCGCTCAAGCGCCGGCTGGCTGGGCTGATGCACGTCTTCCTGGATGAGAAGCGATTCGAGGGCTGCGGCGGGCTCGAGATGACCGATGAGATCCGCGTCACCATCGCCGCCCAGGCGTGCGTGCTGCTCCTGGGACGCACCGGGGGAGTCTTCCCGCAGATGCGGTCCATCTTCGTCTATCCCGGGGCTTACGTTCCCGATAAGCTGGAGATGCGCGGTGCGCTGCTGGGCGACCCGATTCCTCGCCTGGGCGAGGCGTGGCATCGCGGGCCGGTCGTGCTGGCCTGGGATGAGTCCAGCCGCGGGCTCACCGGCCGGGCGGTCGTGCGGAGCCCCGTGATTCACGAGTTCGCCCATCAGCTCGACAGCGAGGACGGCCCGGCCGACGGGATGCCGATCCTGCCCCGCTCCTCCAGCTACGCCGACTGGGCCCGCGTCCTTCACCGGGAGTTCGTCAGGCTGCGCAGGAACGTCACCCGCGGCCGGCCCGACGTGATAGACGCCTACGGCGCCGAGAACCCGGCCGAGTTCTTCGCCGTCGTCACCGAGACGTTCTTCGAGCATCCCCATGCCCTTCGCAGGCAGCACCCGGAGCTGTACGCCCAGTTGCGGGGCTACTACAACCTCGACCCGGCCGCATGGACTATGCCGGACGCCGCAGGGGCAGCGCCGGCGTCAGCGCCTGTGTCCGCGGGGAGACAGACGGCAGGATAAGCCAGAGCGTGGGAAGTCAGCCCGCCGCGATGGCCGGACGTACTGGGGTGGATTTCCGATTGTGGAATGCGGATACCCGACCGCATAATACCGCCGATGAGTCAGGCGGGCCAAGGCGGGCGTCTTGCCCCCGCGGCGTCCATAGCAAAGTGGTCGCGCGTCACCTTGCCGGAGCGGGCGGCGAGCCAGGAGCACTTCATCGA
>JBHGBE010000061.1:0-29952 GCA_041946855.1 Phycisphaerae bacterium
ACCGAGACGCCTTCGCTCCTGCATCGGGCCGGCGGACATACGCTTGTTTTGGGTCTAGCTCCACCTCCTACGATGCGCTGCCCTACGACGACCGCTGCTTCGTCGCCACGCATCCCGACCGGCTGGCAACGGTGGCGACGATGCACGGCCTGACGCCGCCCGCGATCGAAAGCTGCCGCGTGCTGGACCTGGGCTGCGGCGTGGGGATGAACATCATCGGGATGGCCTGCACGCTGCCGGGCGCCCGATTCCTCGGCGTGGACCTGTCGGCCCGGCAGATCGAGATGGGCCGGTCAGTCGCGGCGGAGCTGGGCCTGAAGAACATCGAGTTCAGCCAGGGCGACATCGCGAAGTTCGACGGCGGGGCAGGGGCCTTCGACTACATCATAAGCCACGGCGTCTACTCGTGGGTGCCGGCCGAGGTGCAGGCGAACATCCTGCGGATATGCCGCCGGTGCCTCTCGCCCGACGGCGTGGCGGAGGTGAGCTACAACACGTATCCCGGCTGGCGGGGCCAGGGGGTCGTGCGCGACATCATGCGCCACGGCGCGCGGACTCGCCACGGCGACCAGGGCGGCGGCGCGCCGGCCGAACCTGGCGCACCAGCCGAGCATGCCGAGCCGGCCGAGCAGGTCCGGCGGGCGATCGCGCTGCTGGGCTTCGTCGCGGCCAACGCGGCCGAGACGGATGGCCCGTACGCCCAGGCCCTCCGCCGCGAGGCCGACGATCTTGCCCGGCAGAGGCCGACGTACCTGTTCCACGAGTATCTCGAGGAGGTCAACTCGCCGCTCTACTTCGAGGAATTCGTTCGCCGGGCGGCCGATGAAGGCCTGGCGTACATCGCAGAGTCGTGGGCGGTGGACGGGTCGGAGCGGCTGACCGCGGATGGCCGTGCGGCGCTGGATGCGCTGGGGCTGGAGCCGATCGCGCGGCAGCAGTGCCTGGATTTCCTCATCAACCGGCGGTTCCGACAGTCGCTGTTGTGCCACGCGGGGCGGCCCGTCCAGGCCAGGCCGCAGGCGCGGGCGATGCGCGGCCTGTACCTGGCGGCGATGCTCAGCCCGGTGGCGGGCCAGGGCCAGGAGCAGGCGCGGGCCGGCGAGCAGTACATGACGGCCGCCGGCACCAAGGTCACGACGAACATGCCGGCACTGAAGGCGGCCATCGCCATCCTGAACGAGGCCTATCCGGCGGCCGTGCCTTACTGGGAACTGTGGAAGATGATCCGCCAGGGCCTCGGTGGCGTGGGCGTCCCGCCCGCGCGTGGCACGGGCATCCTGCCCGTGGACAACGGGGCAGAGACGGCCCCGCGACGCACGGGCGGGACGTTCATGCCACCCGGGAAGGAGGCGGCAGGCGCGGGCGACGACGCGGACCTGGACGCACTGGCCGCGCCGCTGCTGGCCTGCTTTCAGGGGGCCGTCGTCGTGCCGCACGCGTACTGCCCGCCGATGGCCCGCCGGGCGTCGGAGCGCCCGGTGGCCTACGCGCTGGCCCGCTGGCAGGCGGCGCGCTCGCCCGAGGTGGTCAACTTGTGGCACAAGACCATCGAGATTGACGATGTCTCGCGTGCGGTGCTGGCGATGCTCGACGGCACGCGGACGGCCGGCGACGTGGCCGGCGAAATGCTGCGGCTTTCGCGGGAGGGAAAACTCCAGCTTGCCCCGCCGGACAAGCAGGT
Source organism: Phycisphaerae bacterium (assembly GCA_041946855.1). Lineage (GTDB taxonomy): Bacteria > Planctomycetota > Phycisphaerae > SM23-33 > SM23-33 > JBHGBE01. The sequence continues at coordinate 1,682 of JBHGBE010000061.1, forward strand.
CACGGCCGAGGGGGTCGAGAGAGCACTGGGAGGACTGCTGGGGCAACTGGCGGTGCAGGCGCTGCTGGTCCGGTAGGAAAGGGGACATTCAATTTTCCCCTTTACCATCCAGGTCCCGCCCCCGCCCGGACCGCGCAGCGAACGATTACAAGGCGCCGCCTGCGCCGGGGAAAGTAGAATGTCCCCTTTTCCTACGCCTTGATGACGAATATCAGCAGGCCGACGGCTATCACGGCGAACGTCAGTATCAGCGGAAGGTTTCTGGCGACTTTCTTCATTTTCGCACTCCTTTACTTCAACACCCGGCGGCCCCGTCTGGGCCTCCTGTCACGAATCTCCCATGCATAACGCCCCCGCGCTGGGTTTATTGCCGGGCGGAAGAAAAACTCGCCCACGCCACGAAATTCCCTTGATTCCCGCCCCGCGGGCAATAACCTATTCCGGAACCTGCCTTCGGTAACCCCCTCATGCCGGTAGTCATCGAGAGCGATGTACACAGGGGCCGGCTTGAGTCCGGGGCGGCCGCGGGCCGCGGAGGTGCATAAAGCACTTGTATGGACAATGAGGATGCGGATCCGTTTGCATCGCTTGATCTGTTGCCGATAAGCCTCGCCGACAAATCAGTCTTCGATCAGTTCTTCGCGACCTGCGCGACGCGCCTGAGCGACTACAGTTTCGCCAACACCTTCATCTGGCGCGACTCGATCCACCTGCGATGGAAGATCGCGGCCGACTGCCTGTGCGTCTTCGCCAACGGCGACGGCGGGCTGACGATGCTCTTCCCGCCGCTGGGCGCGGGCGACGTGGGGGCCGCCTTGCGGCGGTGCCTGGACATCTGCGAGACGTACAACGCCGCCGCGCGGCTGGACCATTGGACGCGGATCGAGTACGTCAGCCAGGAGATGATGCGGAAGTTCCCGGGCGACTTCATCTCGACGCCCATGAGCGGCGACTATGTCTACGCCATGGAGCGGATGATCGACCTTGCCGGCGGAGATTTGGCGTCCAAGCGCCAGGCCCGCAACCGCTTCGCGCGGCGGTATCAGGTCCGCGTCGAGGCGTTCGAGCCGCGGCACGTGCCGGAGTGCATGGCGCTGCTGGCGACGTGGCGGCAGCAGGTCGAGCAGGCGGCCAGGTCGCAGCTTGCCGTGGACTTCAAGCGGGCCAAGGAGATCGCGGCCACCGCCGACGCCATGACTCACGCCGCCGAGATTGGCCTGGAGGGCCTGGTGCTCCGGGCCGACGACCAGCTTGCCGGCTTCACGCTGGGAGAGCGGCTGGACGGCGATAGCTGCTCAATTCTCATCGAGAAAACCGACCGGCGGTTCGCCGGCTCCGCGCAGTACATCTTCAGCGAGTTCTGCCGGCGGAACTGGTCGGGCCTGAAGTGGTGCAACGTCGGCGACGACTGGGAGATCCCCACGCTGGCGTGGACCAAGCAGAGCTACCGGCCGGCGTACCGCATCCCCAAGTGGGTGCTGCGGCCGTCATACGCCGCGGCGGCCGCCAGGGCGACCCTAGCGCCGCAACCCGACATTGCGCCCAGCAAATTGCAGATTGCAGATTGCAAATTGTAGATTGCCGGCTGTAAACTGCCCGCGTTCCACGGTTAGCTTCACGGTCTGCAATCGACAATCTGCAATCGAAAATCGGCAATTCCTTGGGAGCCGCTGTGACGGGACGAACGGCACTGGCAATGGCCGCGGCGCTGGCAGCGACGTTCTGTGTCGCGATCCCCGCCGTCGCCCAGACCAGCAGGCCCTCCGACATCATCAGCGAGGTCCGCGTCGAGGGCGCCAAGTCGCTGACCTCCGCCGCCGTGCTGTCCTACGCCAGGGTCCGCGCGGGCGAGAAGGTCGATGACGCCCTCATCCGCGACGACCAGGAGCGGATGCTCAAGAGCGGCTACTTCGAGGACGTCAAGGTCATCAAGACGCCCACCGACAAGGGCGTGATAATCACGTTCGTGGTGGCCGAGCGCGCGGTCCCCAGGATCGAGAAGATCACCGTCACGGGCAACAAGGCCTTCAAGCTCGAGAAGCTCATGGGCGAGCTGCCTTTCCGCGTCGGCGACGCGATGAGCGAGAACAACGTCGAGGCCGGGCGGCAGGGCATCCTGAAGAAGTACCGCGACGAGGGCTACTACTACGTCGAGGTCACCGTCGACCGGGCCGGCCTGGCCAAGGGCGAGGTCAACTACCGCGTCGTGGAGGGGCCGCAGTCGTTCATCCGCAAGATCCTCTTCGAGGGCAACACGTACTTCGGCTGGTTCAGGCTGTACTTCTCCATCGAGTCCAAGGAGCGGTTCTGGCCGTTCATCTCCGGCAAGGTCGACGACGAGATGATCGCCCGCGACGCCGACACGCTGCGGAACATGTACGTGGGCGAGGGCTTCCTGGACGCGGAGGTCGACGCCCGCAAGACCGACTCGCCGGACAAAACGAAGGTCACGCTGACGTTCCGCATCCGCCAGGGGCCGCGCTACCGCGTGAACAAGGTGATCGTCAACGGCTGCACGGTCTTCCGCGAGGAGGAGATCCTCAGGCGGATGCACCTCAAGCAGGGCCAGTTCTACACGGCCATGTGGCAGGAGCGGGACCTCAAGGCGCTCCGGGACATGTACGGGGAGCTTGGCTACATCGAGGCCAGGGTCGAGGTCCGCAAGCAGTTCCTGCCGCCGGATGCGACGCTGCCCGCCTGGGCGATGGGCGTGGAGTCCAAGCCGGCGCTGCTGAACGTGGTCTACGACGTGGTCGAGCACGACCAGTTCACCGTCGGCCGCATCGACATAACGGGCAACCACAACACGCAGGCCCGCGTCATCCGCCGCCAACTGCGGTTCTACCCGGAGCAGTTGTTCAACACGGTGGCGGTGGAGGACTCGCGGAAGGCGCTGCTGGAGTCGGGCCTGTTCAGCGACGTGCGGATAACGCCGGTGGGCGACGAGCCGAATGTCCGCAACGCGCTGGTGCAGGTCACCGAGGCCCAGACGGGCAAGTTCATGCTCGGGGCGGGCATCAGCTCGCGCGACGGGCTGATCGGCAACATCACGTTCACGCAGAGGAACTTCGACATCCTCGGCTGGCCCAGCGCCACCCGCCAGAAGCCCTTCACGGGCGCGGGCCAGACGCTGTCCATCACGGCCGAGCCCGGCATCGAGGTCATGCGCTTCTACATCGACTGGACCGAGCCCGCCCTGATGGACCAGCCCCTTGCGCTGCGGAACCGCATCTTCATCTGGAGCCGCGAGCGCGAGACGTACCGCGAGACCCGCTACGGCGACATCATCAGCCTCGGCCGGCGCTTCCCGAACCTGTGGTACGCGGAGCTGGCCCAGCGGATCGAGGGCGTGACCATCGACAATCTCGACAGCGACGCGCCGCGGGAGGTCCGCAGTGACAAAGGCTCTCATCTGATCCTTGGCACCAAGGGGTCAGTGGTGCTGGACAGGACCGACAGCCGCTTCCTGCCCACGAAGGGCGACCGCCTGAGCCTCAGCTACGAACAGGTGTACGGCGAGTACAACTTCGGCAAGCCCGAGGCGGAGTACCACATCTACCAGACCGTTTACAGGGACGCGCTTGACCGCCCGCACGTGCTGGCCGGCAAGGTCGCCTTCGGCGACATCATCGGGTCGGCCCCGGTCTTCGAGAAGTACTACGGCGGCGGGCTGGGGTCCATCCGCGGGTTCAAGTACCGCGGCATCAGCCCGCGCAGCGGCAACGATGAGCCTATCGGCGGCAAGTTCAACTTCTTCGCCGGGGCGGAGTACAGCTACCCGATCATCGCCCAGGCGTTCCGCGGCGTGATCTTCGTCGACAGCGGCACGGTGGAGAAGGACATCGGCTTCACGACCTACCGCGTGTCGGTGGGCTTCGGCTTCCGCCTGATGCTGCCGGCCGGCAGGGAGACGCCGCTGGGGCCGTCGATGGGCGTCGACTTCGGCTTCCCGATCATGAAGGACAGCAGCGACGACACCGAGATCGTCAGCTTCAACGTCGGGTGGACGTTCTAGAAAGGGTTGACCGGTGAATCGGTGAATCGGCTAACTGGGGAGGACCACTGGCGCCAACATCTCTTCCCGATCAACCGATTCACCGATTCACCGATTCACCGTCGGTCGGCATCGCATCGCAACGGAAGCACGTCCTAGTTGTTCCCGATGCAGTACACGTACCCCTCGCCCTGGTAGTAGATGCGGTCGCCGTCGAAGACGGGTGAGCTGACCGTGGTCTCGCGGTGCCACTGCTTGTCCTCGGGCGGACGGCCGATGTAGTTCGACGAGTAATCGCCGGGCAGGAGCCGCTCGATGCGGTTCCTGGCCACCAGCTCGAACTTCGGCCCCGGCTTGATCACGTAAGTCATGCCGGTTCCGCCCCAGATGTAGATGTACTTGCCGCCCAGCGTCGGGCTGGCGCAGACGCCGGATGCGAGCGGGTACGGATAGGCCGGGGCCTTGATCGTGTTCAGGCCAAGCCACTGATTGTAGACCGGCTTGAGGGTCCTGGCGTCGAACACGCGGAGGATGCCGCTGGTCGTGATCGTGTAGCAGAGGCCGTCGTGAATCAGGGGGGTGGCCACCTGCATCCACCTGCCGCACCACGTGCCGGGCGTGTTGATGTCGGCTTGCGGAACGGCATCGGCCGCCTTCAAGCCGAGGTTCACCGGCTTGAGCTTCATGTCCGCGCTTGGGGATTCGGGCAGGTCGTATGCGCAGATTGCCCACGTATCGACCCCCGGGTGGAAGACCCGATTGCCTTGACGCGTGCAGCGGGCCGAAGTGAAGTAGCCGGCATCCGGCATATAGAACCCCAGGCGGGGCAGGTAGACGACGCCGGTCTCCGATGCGGCGGTCTTCCACGTCATGTTCAGCGGCGGCGGGGCCATCTGGAAGCCCTCGCAGTCGCCGGCGCCGTCGATGGTCCACTTGACCTTGCCGGTCTTGCGGTCGAAGCCGATCAGTTTGTGCATCCAGGCGACGAAGCAGTCGCCCGCCAGCACCGGCGACATCTGCCAGCCGTGCAGGTCGGGCTGGCCCTTTCGCAGCTTGTCGCGCGAGCCTTCGGCCTCGAGGGTGATCCACTGCCGCTTGCCGTCGAGGTCGTGGCAGACGGCCACCCCGTCGGCATACCATGTGTAGACGTACTTGCCGTCGCAGCAGGATGTCAGGCCCGCGACGCCCGCCTCCTGGCGCATGGTCAGGTTCCAGTAGTACTTGTCCTTGTCCACCTGCTGGAGGAGCTTGCGGATGTCCGCATAGAGCGTGAACATCTCCTGCCTGTCGGCGATCTTGCCGCTGAACGCGGCCGCGAGCTCCTTCAGTCGGTTGGCCTTGGAGTCGATGTCCTTGAACTGGTCGGGGAACTTCTGGCGCTCCTCGGCGGTGGCGCACTCGGACTGGCCGTTGAACGTGGTCCAGAGCCGCTTGCCCGTCATCTTGTCGTAGCAGACCAGGAACCAGGGGTCGGCGTTGACGATCACGCGGCCGTTCACGACCAGCGGCTGGGCGCAACTGTAGCGTCCGACCTGCGGGGGCTGGGCGGACCAGAGGATGTTCTGCTCCTCGTACCTGCCCGTGGGATCGCCGCCGTACAGCGCGATCTGCACGAAGCACGTCCCGGCCGGGGCGCAGACCTCGGCGTTGTCCTTGCGCTGCGCGATGGTCTTGACCAGCAGCCTGTTCCAGCCGCGGGCCAGGCGGATGGTCTTGTATATGACCGTCGAGGGGTTCTCTCTGTCCTGCCGAAGCGTCTCCGCGCCGTTGAGCAAGATCCGGTAGGCCGTGCCCTTGATGATCACGTGGACGGCGCAGTCGGCCGGCGAATAGAGCCAAGCGTGTGCGTAGACGCCCTTACCCGTCAGCGAGCCGAAAACCTTGTTGAGGTCAAGCATCTCGCCGTCGGCCTGGACCTTCTTCCACGCGGCGTCGCCCGCCTTCTGGCCGTCGTCGGGCCGGCAGGCTGCCTCGTTGGGGACCCATTCGCGGTCGATCTCTTCTTTGAGGTTTTCCGCTGGCGCATCGAACGGGCCGGCGACGAGCCACTCGGCGATCTGCCCGAACTCGACGGCCTTCGCGTCGCCTGCGTCATCGCCCTTGGGCTTGGCGGCCGTTCCGCGCAGGCCTTTCATCTCCTCCGAAGTGCGTCCCCACCTTGTCGGAGGATTGGCTCCGGGGAAGCACCCGCTGCCGTCGCCCCGCCAGCCGACCGGATGCGATTCGCCAGGGCGGAACTGGTCCGAGCCAAGGGCCGGCTGCGACGCGGGAGGGGCTGCCCGGCCGCTCTCATTCGCGGCCGATATCGCGACGGCCGTAAGAACCAAGGCCAACGCAGGCGCAAGTCGATGTGCGGTCATGGCGTCGATGTCTCCTTATGGACATTCAACCCGCCCGCATTCCGGGAAGTTCCGCGATGGTTCGAGGGCAAGACACCAGCGCACAACCCAAGCGCGAGCAGGGCTGGTTGGGCTGGTCGGACCTTGGTGCTCTAAACCGCGATCCTGCCCGATGGTTCCGTCACAATCACAGATTTCGCAAAAATTTTTTGTGACATATCGGACTTTCCATCCCAATTGTAAGTCCAGTAAAGACTAAGAGATACCAAGAGAAGCCTTATTAAGATACTAGGGATTGCCCGATATGCCCCTGGAATTTCGCCCGAAGCTGTTGATTCGGCCGGTCGAAATAGGATACGGTTAGAGTGTAAGAGGCAATCAAGATAAGTTATCTCTCAGAGCAGTGACCTTGTTAGTGAAAGGTCGTCCTTAACTCGGAGTCAGTTTCCGACCCCCGCAAACCCAAGCGTAGTGAGACCAGTTGTCAATTGCGCGGCAAGCAATGTGTCTGAGCTACCGGCCCCGCCCCTCGGGGCCGAATTGGGCGTCACCTTAGCCCCCGCAATGCCGCTTGTGTAACGTCCGAGCGGAGTTTGTACATGAGTATCTCTCGGCGTGCATTCTTCAAGGAGCTGTTCAGCCCCAGGATGATCCGGCGGCTCAACCCCCTGCCCATCCGGGAAATCAGCCAGGCGCTGGAGGCGTACTCTCCATCACGGAAACAGAAGGCCATGTCCTGCGAGGAGGCGGGTCTGGCGCTGTCCGGCATCAATCGCAAGAGTTCGGCGGATTCAGTCGGGGCCCCCAATCGCGATGAACCGCGTGTGGAGGTCCCTGCCGCCGTTGTTCGGGTCATGGAACCCCAGGGGCCGGCGACTGCCGACGACGCCCGCCCAGGTGGAACAGGAGAATGACTATGGAACTGAATCGTCGCGACTTCTTGAAGGCCTCGTCAGCGGTGGCGGGCGCAATAGGGCTGGGCGCCTCGGGGCTGTGGAAGCTCCAGTCGGCCCTGGGCGCCGTGGGCAGTTCGCCGCCCGTCATCTGGCTCCAGGGCCAGAACTGCACGGGCTGTTCTGTCTCGTTGCTGAACAGCATCTACTACACCACGATCGACAACCTGCTGACGAACGTGATCGACCTGGAGTATCACTCCACAGTGATGGCCGCCGCCGGGGACCTGGCCGTGTCCGCCGCGACGGCAAACCTGACCAAGCCGCACATACTGATCGTGGAGGGCGCGATCCCCACGGCCGGCGGCGGGAAGTTCTGCGAGATCTGGCCGGGAATGACCATCCTGGACGCGGTCAGGCAGTTCGCCGACCAGGCCGCGTACATCGTCGCGATGGGCACGTGCGCGGCGTACGGCGGCATGGCGGCCGGCAACCCCAACCCCACGGGCGCGATGGGCCTTAGCAAGGTCCTGCCTGGCAAGACGGTGGTGAACATCCCCGGCTGTCCCGCCCAGCCCGACTGGCTGGTTGGCACGGTCGCGTACATCCTCAAGAACGGCAAGGCCCCGACGCTTGACGCCAACGGGCGGCCGACCGACTTCTACGGCACGCTCTGCCACGACCGCTGCCCGCGGCTGGAGGCCTACCGGGAAGGCGAGTTCGCCACGCGGCTTGGCGACCGCGAAGAGTGCCTGGACCACATCGGCTGCCGCGGCTGGAAGACCTACTGCGACTGCCCGACCCGCAAGTGGAACGGGGCGGCCGCCGGCGTGCCGGGCATCAACTGGTGCATCGGCGCGAACAACCCCTGCATCGGCTGTACGCAGCCGGACTTCCCGGACGGCGCCAGCCCGTTCTACATGCTCGATCCGGGCCAGTACACCAGCGCCACTGCACCGTCCGGCGGCGGCGGAGGAGGCACCGGCGGCGGTGGCGGCAACACCGGCGCTACCCCGACGCCCACTCCCAACCCGACACCGACCCCCGGAGGCGGCGGCAATACCGGCGCAACACCGACCCCGACGCCCACCCCTGGTCCCACGCCAAGACCGAGGCCCGGCGGAGATCACGAATCGGATGATGACAGCAGAACAGGCGCCACCACGACCCCACAGCCGACGCCCCGTCCCACGCCAAGGCCCGGCGGCGACGGCGGCGGCGAGATTGACGACGACGTGATTCGCGCGACGCCAAGGCCCACCCGCAGTCCCAATCGTGAACGGGAGCGGGAGTCCGTTCGCAGCGGCGGACGGGATGATTGAGTACCGGAGTTCCTTGTAACCTGCTTGACCAGATGGAGAGAAGAAGATGAGTCAAACACTTTCGCTATCCCCCCTGACCCGAGTGGAAGGTCACCTGGACATCCAGCTTACGCTCGACAAGCCTGACAGCATGTTCACTGTCACCAAGGCCCAGAGCTCCGGCACGATGTTCCGCGGCTTCGAGAACATCCTCATGGGGCGCGACCCCAGGGATGCCACCCACTACACACAGCGGATCTGCGGCGTGTGCCCTGTTTCGCACGCGATGGCCGCCACGCTGACCCTGGAGCAGGCGTTCGCCGTCGTCCCGCCCGACAACGGCCGTATCCTGCGCAATCTTATCCTGGGCGCCAACTTCCTCCAGTCCCACGTGCTGCACTTCTATCACCTGGCCGCCCCCGACTACATCGACACCACCGGAATCCTCGACATGCCCCCGTGGAAGCCGCGGTTCGTGACGCCGGACATGGTCGCCGGCGGCACGGCCAAGACGCTCGTGGGCCACTATGTCCAGGCCCTGGCCATCCGCCGGAAGGCGCACCAGATGGGCGCGATCTTCGCCGGCAGGATGCCCGGCATCATGAGCATGGTTCCCGGCGGCTGCACGTCGGAGGTGACGACCCAGAAGGTCACCGACTTCAAGGCGCTCCTGACGGAGATCCAGACGTTCATCAACAACGTCTATTTGCCGGACGTGCTGGCGGTGGCCGCCGCCTTCCCGCAGTACTCGACCATCGGCAAGGGCTGCGGCAACCTGCTGGCTTATGGCGTGTTCGACCTGAACGCGCAGGGCACCAGCAAGCTCCTGGCCCGCGGGCGGTACACCGAGGGCAACTACGCGGCGGTCGACCTCAACCAGATCAAGGAGTACGTGAAGTACTCCTACTACACCACCGCCAGCGGCAACCGCAACCCGTCGGTTGGCATCACGCAGCCGTCGGTGGACAAGGCCGGCGCGTACTCCTGGGTCAAGGCGCCGCGGTATGCCGGCAAGGTACACGAGGTCGGCCCGCTGGCCCGCATGTGGGTCAACGGCGACTACCGCAAGGGCATATCGGTGATCGACCGCGTGGCCGCCAGGGCCTACGAGGCCAAGAAGGTCGCCGACGCCATGGCCGGCTGGCTCACCCAGCTCCGGGCAGGCGCTTCGGACTACACCTACAAGGCCGAACCGGCGTCGGCCTCCGGCATCGGCCTGACCGAGGCCCCGCGCGGCGCGCTGGGCCACTGGATGCAGGTGGCCAGCAAGAAGATCAGCCGCTACCAGATCATCACGCCGACGGCGTGGAACGCCTCGCCGGAGGATGACAATGACCAGGCCGGCGCGATCGAACAGGCCCTGACCGGCCTGAGGATCGCGGACATCGCCCAGCCCATTGAGGCGCTCCGCGTGGTCCACTCCTTCGACCCGTGCCTGTCCTGCTCGGTCCACTTCGCCGAGCCGAAGCGGAACGGCAAGAAGTTCGTGGTCCATCTGTAAAGACACTGTTGCGGCGCGGGAAGCTCATCCGCGTCTCTTGCGAGCCGTGCCTGCGATGCACGATGCTTGACCGAGGCGCCGTGCATCGCGGCCGGCTCGTATCCGGGGCGCCGGAGGGACGGGACCGCCTTCACAACAGCCATGCGGCGCTCGCCGTTTGTTGGAAAGGCAGGGGACGGACATGAAACTGACCCGTCGCGACGTCCTTAAGGCGGCATCGGCCATCACTGGCGCAGTCGGCCTGTCCGCCTCCGGCCTCTGGCGGCTGGAGGAGACGCTGGCCGCCTCGCCGGACACGCCGCCCCTGATCTGGCTTCAGGCCCAGGCTTGCAGCGGATGCACCGACTCGCTGCTGGACAGCATCTACTACTCGACCATCGACCAGCTCCTGTTCAACGTGCTGGACATGGAGTTCCACCCCACGCTGATGGCGGCGGCCGGCCAGCGCGCGGTTGATGCACTGAAGGCGGCGTCCGAGAAGCCCCACATACTGGTGATCGAGGGCGCGATCCCGACGGCCGCCGGCGGAAAGTACTGCACGGTCTGGTCCGGTACGACGGCGCTCCAGGCCGCATGGGACCTCAGCCGCAACGCCCTGGCCGTCGTCGCCGCCGGCACGTGCGCATCCTTCGGCGGCATGTCCGCCGGCCGGCCCAACCGCACCGGGGCCTCCGGCGTCCAGACCGTCATCAAGGACAAGCAAGTCATCAACGTCCCCGGCTGCCCGGTGCATCCGGACTGGCTGGTCGGCGTGGTCGCGTACCTGCTGAAGTACGGCAAGCCGCCGGCCCTCAACGCGCTGGGCAGGCCCCTGACGTACTTCCGAACGAAGGTCCACGAGAACTGCCCGCGCCAGGAATTCTTCCTGGAAGGCAAGTTCGCCGAGCGGCTGGGCGAGAAGCAGTGCATGCGCCACCTTGGCTGCCGCGGGCCGGAGGCATCGGCCGACTGCCCCAAGCGGCAGTGGAACAGCCCCGCGGCCCTCAAGTTCGGCGTCAACTGGTGCATCGCGGCGAACGCGCCGTGCATCGCCTGCACGGAGCCGAACTTCCCGGACGGCGTGTCGCCCTTCTACAACCTGGATGGCACGGCCACCGGCGCTACCTCCAAGGCCAAGCCGACGCCGCCCGACTCCACGACGCACGCCACGCAGCCGACCACCCAGCCGGCGGGCGGCGGGGCAGTCACCGGCGCAACGCCACGCGGCGGACAGTTGCCCGGCGGCGCGGTCACGGGCGCGACCCCGCGCGGCGGGCAAGTCTCAATCGGCACGAACACCGGCGCCACGCCCCGTGGAGGCGCTCCAGCGGGAACGGGCGTCACGGTTACCGGCGCTACTCCGCGCGGAGGCCAGGCCGGCGGCACTGGTACATCGGGCGGCTCGACGGCCGTAACCGGGGCGACGCCCAAGGGCCAGACGCCCGCCGGCACAGGGGCCGGCGCGAACCCAGGCGGAAAAGTCACCAGCGGCGCTACCCCAAGGACGGCCACTGCATCACCTGGCCAATCGAACACCGGCGTGACCACCGTTACAGGCGCAACGGCAAGGCCATCGGGCACTGCGGGCGGCACGGCCACGACGGGATCGCCAACCGGCACACCCACGACAGGTGCGACGCCAAGACCATCTGGCTCCACTACGCCTGCGGCCCCGACCGGCAAGCCGGCTGGCGCGCCCACGACGGGGGCAACGCCCAAGCCCTCCGGCGGCAGCACGCCGCCTAAGCCGACTCCCAGGCCGCACCAGTCCACCGGCGGCGGCGCCTCGCCCAGCCCTACGCCCAAGCCGAACCAGCTCACCGGCGGCAAGCCCAATCGCAGTGACGACGGCGGGAGGCGTTCCGACAGCGGCAGCCGGTCCGGCGGCGGGTCAAGGCAGGGCGACAGCGGTCGTCAGCGCACAAGCGGCGGCCGAAGACACTAGAAGCCGCTTCAGAACGTGGCGTGGGCCTCCGGCCCGCGCGTCTCGCGGCCGTCCCGGCCGCGGTGTCCGCAGGCGGGACGCCTGCGGGACGCACGGGCGAGACGCCCATGCCACTTTCCGGCGCATAGAATTCCGCGACGGCGAGACAGCGCTGGCCATTGCCGGTGCACTGCGCACGCCGGGAGAACCTGTGAAGCCCGTACTGATCGTCGGCATCGGGAACATCCTCCTCCGCGATGAGGGCGTGGGAGTCCACGTCGTCCGCAAGCTCATGGATATGGAGCTTCCCGAGGGCGTCGAGGCCATCGACGGCGGGACCAGCGGGGCCGACCTCATCGACTCCATCGCCGACCGCGCCAAGCTCATCGTCGTGGACGCCATGAAGGCCGATGAGAAGCCCGGAACCGTCTATCGCTTCACCGACAAGGACCTGATGGAGCAGGCGGAGCGGTCGATCTCGCTGCACGAGTTCGGCCTGGCCGAGACGCTCTCGATGGCAAAGCACCTGGGATGCTCGCCAAAGGAAGTGATCATCTACGGAGTCCAGCCGGCCGTCATCCGCCCGCCGGGGCTGGAACTCTCGCCCGAGATCGCGGCCGTCGTGCCCAAGCTCATCAAAGCGGTGCTGGAAGAGGCCGCAAAGACATTGTGAATTGCGGATTGCGAATTGTGAATTGCCGAGCCTGCTGAAACTGGATCTCGCAATTCGCATTTCGCAATTCATGCCGAACCATACCGCCTGCTCTCGTCGAACAGAGCTTCTATGTTGGCTATCGGCACCTCCGGCTCCAGCACGTGCGTCGGCGCGATGAACAGGCCGCCGTCACGGCCGTACTTGTCGATGACCTCGCGCACGCGGGCCCGGACATCCGCCGGCGTGCCCCACGGCATGGTGCTCTGCGTGCCGATGCAGCCGTCGAAGCACAGCCGCTTGCCGAATCGCTTGTGGATGGCATCGGCGTCGAGACACTCCGGCTGGACCGGGTTGAGGATGTCCAGCCCGCCCTCGATCATCTCCGGGATGATGGCCGCCACGTTGCCGTCCGTGTGATACCACGTCTTGATCGTCGGGCAGATCGACTTCGCTTCCTGCCATATCCTCGACCATCGCGAGAGGATCATCTTGCGCCATAGGTCCGGCGAGAACATGAGGGCGTTCTGGTTTGCCACGTCGTCGCCGGTGGCAAGTATGTCGGCCCCCGCGCGGGCGATGCCCCTGGAGACCGCCATGTTGTTCTGGAAGAGCCGCTCCAGCAGGCACTCGGCCCACGCCGGGCGTTCGATCATGTCCAGGAGGAACTGCTCGTAGCCGCGGATCTGCCAGGCGTTCTCGTACATGTGCCCGCAGAACGTGCTGACGACCTTGCCCTCGGCGTGGGCCTTGGCGGCGATCTCGCCCATGTGCGAAAAGTCCCAGCCCGTCATGTCGTCCATCGGGAAGTCCTCGATGTCCTTGAGGCTCGTGGCGTTGCGGAGCGGCGAGATGTAGCCCCAGAAGTGGTAGAAGCCGCTTGGCACCATCGCCACGCCGAAGCCGTTGAAGGTCGTGCCCTTGGGCAGCTCCTGGCCCTCCCAGTATCGGGAGTAGTCGCACTTGGGCAGTCCCTCCGGCCGGCGCGTGGGCAGGTGGACCGGCGTCCACAGGCCGTAGTGCCTGGCGATGGCGGAGTACTTATATTCCGACTCGGCCGCGCCGATGTGCGCCGCAAGGCGGTTCTCCAGGTCCGGCGTGAAACCGGCCGAGTACAGCACCCTCGCCGGGCGGCGATGGGCGACGGTGTCGAGATAGACCTCGAGGTCGGTGGCCATAGGTTCTCCTTGAAGGTCCGATTGTAGATTGCGGATTGCCCTCTGTAAACGAAGGCTGTACCATAGGCTGGCGACACGTCAGGAAATCACGAATATCGAACAGGAAATATCGAATATCGAAGCAAACGGACGCTTCCTCGCGCCGTAGACTTCGTCATTCGTCATTCCTTGTTCGATATTCGATATTTCCTTGGGCTTTGGCGGAAAGGGAGACGCGATGGCCCACAAGCGAAAGTCCTGGCGCGAGAAGCTCCTCGACAGCAAGGACCTGCCCAAGGTCGTCAAGATCGCCGGCAGGATGTCTCGCAGGTGGGGCGTTGGCACGGTGGCGATCCCCGCGCCGCTGGATGTTGACGCCCTGATGAGGAAGGTCCCCAAGGGGCGGCTCACGACCATCAACGAAATCCGCAAGGCGGTGGCCGCGCGTCACGGGGCGACGATCGGCTGCCCGATCTGCTGCGGCATCTTCTCGTGGGTGTCCGCTCACGCGGCCGCCGAGGACGCCGCCGCCGGCCGTAAGCTGATGACGCCCTGGTGGCGGACGCTCAAGTCCGAAGGCCAACTCAATGAGAAGTACCCCGGCGGCGTCGAGGACCAGGCCAAGCTCCTTGCCGCCGAGGGGCACACCATCGCCAGACGCGGGAAGAAGACGGTCGTCGTGGACTACGAGAGGAAGCTGGCGGGGCTTTGACAAGGCTGACAGAAATATTGAATATCGAACAGGCAATATCGAATAACGAAATGAATGGCGTCACGTGGTGTATTCCTTTCACTTCGATATTCGTTATTGGCTGTTCGATATTCGTGATTTGTACCGAGGCCATCGGCCGCACCGAGGCCGGACAACGTTCCGGTTCACACGACCGGGAACCGCGCCCGGCCGGGAGCGTCCAATCACCTGGGCACAGAGTCAGCAAGAAGGAGCGAAGCATGAACTGGACCATGATCCACCTGGCGGCGATCGCGATGGCGGCACTCCTGTTCCTTGCGTCGGCGGCGTCCCAGGCAGAGCAGCCCAAGGCCGATCGCGACAAGGCCGTCAAGGATTACGAGGCATACAAGAAGGTCGGCAAGCAGCGTACGAAACTGCCGTCGTTATTCACGATCCCTCGATGACCCGGATGTCCTGCTCGTCAAGGCCGTAGAGCGAGTAGACGAGAGCGTTGAGCTCGGCAGTCAGGTCGCGAATCTTCGCGGCGATGCCCGCCAGGTCCGATGCCTTGCCGGCAAGCCACTGGTCCCACTGCTCGCGCTCGGCGGGCTTTAGCTTCCGCTTGGCGAATCGCTGCATTTCGGACAAGGCGTCGGTCGGCGAGAGTTCGTCTATCGCCTCCAGCTTGCGGGGCAACGGCGGTGGCAGGGGGGAGGCGTCGACAAGGGCCTTGGGCGCAAGGTCCACGACGATTCTCCGGCGCACGACGGCCAGGGCATCAAGCCGCCGGCCGTGAAGGTCGGCCAGCTTCCGCGCCAATTCCGCCACCGGCCGCTGCTGCGCGGGCTTGAGGTTCGGCACCGGCAGCGGCGCGATGAACTGCTTGTTGGCCTCAAAATACCCACGGTCCTTTGGCTTTGATGTTTGCCTGAAAAAGAAATCGGCCGCGCGCGAATTCAGGATCGCAAGGAGGAACCACAGAGAGAACGCTCTGTCCGCGCGCTCGATAATCCCGTTGACGCGGACGTTGTTGAAGTATCTTTCGCCCTTTGGATCGCAGAAGGCGCAGAGATGGGCTACGGTCTGGGGCACGCCCAACTTGGGAAGCTCCTGCTTGTCGATGTTCTGCGGGCGTCCGAATCGGTACCATTCATCATCGTTGAACCTGCCATGCTCGCGCGCCCTGAGCCGCTTCTCTTGCTTCTGCAAGTAATCCCACCCTCTCTTGTACTTCCTCATCTCCTTGGGCGTCAGCAGTCGGCATTCCTTATTGGTCAGAAGGTAAGGAAAGAGCAGGAACTTGTCGGTCTGAGGCAGAGCGAATGGGACCGCATCTTCGCCGGAGACCAGTGGCCTCAGCAGATCGGCCTCGATCTCGACAGTGTCATTCAGAGAATAGGAGTAGAGCTTCCCCGGCCCGATTCTTGTCAAATGGTAGAGTTCATCGTCACTCGTGATAATCCCTTGGAAGATCTGGTCTGAGGCCTCTCCAAGCGTGATGCATGTCTCCTTCATCTTGGCGACGATCCGCCTGCCGTTCTTCGGCAAGAGCGCCCACGCCCCTTCGCCCAGGCCGTCATAGGAGACTTGGAAAGGCGTCTTATCCTCCGGCCGGCCGTCGGGTGCGTCGATGACCTCGATGGACTCGGCGGGCCGCTTGGTGAAGAACTGAAGGGCCGTGTACGTCGTGGCGTCGGGGAAGACCTGGTGGCTCTTGAAGTCGATGAACTTCGTCAGCGCCTTGCTCTCCCGCACCAGGTCCCTAAGCCCTCGGCCGTATTCGTTGAAGAGCCACACGCTGGGGGCGATGAACCCCAGCCGCCCATCGGGCTTGAGCAGCTCCAGCCCGCGCTCGATAAACGGCAGGTACATGTCGAAGTTGCCCGTCCGGGCCGAGCGGTAGCGCTTGACCAGGAACGCCGCTATCTCCGGGTTGCCCTTGCGGAAGTTCTGTAGCTTGACGTAGGGCGGGTTGGAGATGATGCAGTCGAACCCGCCGCCCGCGAAGACCTTGGCGAACCTTCCCTTCCAGTCAAACGCCCGCTTGTCGGCCTCGGGGTCGTCCACGATGCTGTTGCCGCACAGGATATTGCCCGAAAGGTCCGTCAAGGGCTTGCCCTTGCGGGCCGAGCGAATCCAGAGGGCGAGGCGGGCAATCTCGACGGCCTCGGCCGACAGGTCCACGCCGAAGAGGTTCTCCTGGAGTATCGCTGTACGCGCCTGGTCGAGAAGCTCGACCTCTTTTTCGCCCGTAACGTGGGCCAGTGGGCCGATCAGGTCGGCGTAGGCGGCCTCGAGGAAATCGAACGCCTTGATGAGGAACGCGCCGCTGCCGCAGGCCATGTCGCACACGCGGAAAGATCGCAGGGCGTCCAGCATCGCGCGGCGGCAGTCGATCCATTTGGCCTGACTGTCCGGCGTGGGCTCGACGTCGGGGGCGATACCGAAAGGCTCGGCCGCTTGGGCCAGCCGCGCAGCAAGGCACGGGCCGAGGGTCTCTTCGACTATGTGGGCGGTGATCTGCGGCGGGGTGTAGTACACGCCCTCGCGCTTCCTCTTGCCGGAGACGGCCGGCTCGGGCCTCTGGATGGCCTGTGGGTTGGCCCGCATGGCCTCCAGGTCGGTGATGGACTGCTCGAAGATGTGGCCAAGGACATCGACGTCGACCTCATTGGCGAAGTCATAAGTCCCGACGGCCTTGAAGAACGTCGTCCACCTGTCATCCAACTCCAGGTCGTCAACCTCCGGATTGTGGGCGAACAGGCCGCCGTTGAACGGCGGGATGTCGAAACGCTCGTTGCCCTTGTCGATGCTGCGGAAGAGGCTGATGAAGTTCTTCCAGCGCGGGTTCGTGACGAGGGTGAACGCCGGAATGTCGCGCCACGTCTTCTCGATGCAGGCATGGGGCAGGAGTTGGCGGTCCTGGCAGAAGGCGATGAAGATGATCCTGTCCAGGAGCGTCTGGGCGATGGCGATGGCGCCGTCGAGGGTCTTGGAGTACGGCGGGCGGCATAGGCACGCGACAAGCTCCATGCGATTGCCGTGGTAATCGCGATAGAGCTGCTTGCCGACCTCCAGCTTGGCCTCGACGGTCTGCGCCAACAGCAGCAGGGCGTGTGGCAGGCGGCTCAGGAGCGGGTCCAGCAGCCCCTCGCGCCCAAAGAGCCAGAGGAACTCCTTGAACCTGTTCTCATCCCGCAGTTCCTGGAGCGTGAACAGTTCGTACTTCTGCGGCGTGTGATTGCGGTGGTAGAGGCGGAAGCTGACGTAGTTGCAGACGATGCCCCAGGGGCAGTCGGGCAGGTCGTATAGGTCGTCCCAGCACTGGCGGACGGGGGTGCGGCCGCTGAACTTCTGCCGGTCGACGTTGACGGTGGGGTTCTTCAGTTCGATGACGGCGACCGGGCCCCGGCCGTTGGTCTTGTCGAAGAAGCCGATGGCGGCGTCGGCGTCGCGGCCGCGCGGCAGGGAGTAGTGTTCCTGGATCTCCCAGTGGTCCAGTCCCGCCGAGAAGCGGGCGTAGCCCAGCGCATCGCCGAAGACCGTGGCGAGGAAATCGCCCTGGAGCGCGGTCTCCTTCATCTTCGCCAGGCGGCCGTCAAGCTCCATGTCGGCCCAGCGGATCATCGTGGCGTGGGCGAGCTTCTGGCGCTCATCGAGAACCATGCCCCGCGCGGCAGCCGCAAGCAGTCTTGGCAGGATGAGCGGCTGGTGGCGGCCCTCGCCGTAGCGTGCGGGATTCGCTTGTTCGAAGAGCGACTGCTGCATCATTGCCGCGTGTCCCTTGTCTCCATCCGCGCGGATTATCGTCCCGGCGCGGCGAGCGGGTCAAGAGCGGCGTGGATTATTGAGCGGGTAGCCGGATTGAGGCATCAGCCCTTCCACGAGACAGCCTTGTCGCCAGCGCCCTGCCTGTACTGCAATGCCTCATCCAACATGCTGAATATGTCGTATTGTGGCTGGTAGCCGAGTATCGCGCGGGCCTTCGAGATGTCCATGGCGAAGTCCTCGGCCTTGGGGACGGTGATTCGCATGGTGGGCCAGCCGGTCTTGCGGGCGAGGTAATCGCCGGCCGTGTCGTAGGCGAAGGCGGATGGCGCGGCGATGTTGAACGTCTGGCCGATGCTCGCGGGGTTGGCCAGGGCCAGAAGGAACGCGGCCGCCACGTCGTGGATGGAGACGACGTGCCGGACCAGCGCCCGGCCGTCGGGGTGGATGGCGATGCCGACGAAGTCGCGGCCAGCGGGCACGCCAGGTGCATCGACGATGTGTGGCGTGGGCCTCCGGCCCGCGCGTCTCGCGGCCGTCCCGGCCGCGACCGCAGGCGAGACGCCTGCGAGACGCACGGGCCAGAGGCCCATGCCACCTTTCTCCGACGCGCGGCTTGGGCCGTCGAGCGTGCCCGCGCCGGAACCGCGGCCGCCGGCCGCCCGCCCGACGAGATCGCGCAGCGCCTTCTTCTGTGCGCTGGTCATGTGGTCCTGCCATCGCGGCACGCCCAGGCCGTTGCCCTTGACTGAGAAGTGCCGCAGGATCATGTCCCGGTGGATGATCCACGATGCGCGGAGGCAGACCGTCGGCAGGCCGTACTGGATGTGGTACTGCTCGGCCATGACCTCCTCGATGACCTTGCTGAAGGCGTAGCAGCCGGGGTAGGCGCGGCGGGGCATGGCCTCGTTGATCGGGCCGGGCTGCTTATAGAAGTAGATGCCCATGGCCGCGTCGCCGCCGGAGAGCACCCACCGCCGCACCCGCCCGGACTGGCGTGCGGCCTCGAGCAGGTTGTACGTGCCGCGGATGGACACGTCGATGAACGTGTCGGGGTCCTCCTTGGTCGTGGCAAGCTGGCAGACGGCGTCGGCGCCCTCGACGGCCCGGCGGCAGTCGGCCAGGCTCGACACGTTGCCGCGGATGCACTTGACGCCCGGCACGTCCAGCGGTGTCTTGTGGATCAGCGCGCGGACCTCGTACCCGGCCGTCAGAAGCTGCCGCGTCAGCTCGCGCCCGAGCTGGCCGCTCGCGCCGGCTACCAGGACTCGCCTGATCTTCTCGGACTTCGGCATCGTCTCTCCTTTGGAGCCTTGTTTGGCCTATCGACTGGGGCGTAGGGTGTAGGGAGTAGGGTGTGGGGAGTGGGGCGTAGGGAGTAAAGCGTAGGGAATGGGGTGTGAGGCGTCGCGTCTCCGACCGCGCCACACCCAACTCCCTACTCCCTACTCCCTACTCCCTACTGTCCTTTCTCAGTCCCACACGAGAAGTATCTTGATCACCTTCTTCTTCCCGATCAGCTCGACAGCTTCCTTGTACTGCTCGAACCGCATCACGCGCGAGACGAACGGGGCGGGGTTGATCTTCTTCGCCTCCAGCAGCCTGCACACGGCCGTCAGGTCCGCAAGCGTGTGAATGGCCGTGTTCTTGATGACAAGCTCGCGGCCGAACCACTCCGACTGCACAACCTCGAACGGCTGCTGGCTGAAGCCGAAGATGACGACAAGCTTGCGAGCCAGCTTGAGCGACGCCTTCATGGACTCGACGTAGCCGGATGCGTCGATGAAAACCTCCGGGGCGTCGGCCGCCAGGCGCTTCATCGCGGCGGCGCTTGCCGCGTTGACGGTCCGTGTCGCGCCGGCCTTGCGGGCGGCCGCCAGGCGCGACGCGGCGATGTCGATGGCGACGATCTCCTTCGGCCGCCGCAGGCGCAGGAGCTGTATCAGCGCCAGGCCCGCCGGTCCCGTGCCGCTGACGGCCACGCGCTTGCCCTTGACGTCCCCCGCGATGCCCAGCGCGTGATGCGCGCAGGCGAAGAGCTCCAGCACGGCCGCCGACCTGGCCGGCACGCGGGGCGATATCCTCACCAGGCAGTCGGCTTTGCGCGGGACAAGCTCGCTGTAGATCATCGGGCCGCCCAGGCCGCTGACCACCACGCGGTCGCCCGCCTTCAGGCCGCGCACGCCCGCGCCGAGCCGGGCCACGACGCCCACGCCCTCGTGCCCGAACGCGCCCCAGTCCATCGGGTAGGCGAAGCCCGTGTAATGGCCGTGGAAGAACTTGTAGTCGTTCTGGTTGCACATGGAGGCGTACTCCATGCGGACCAGCACTTCGCCGCGGGCGGGCTTGGGCACGGGCCTGTCGGCGATCTCAAACTTGCCGGGCTTTGTGATTCGAAATGAGCGCATGGCGGTTGGCATTTTTGTGTTCCTCTGGCGCGAAGGGCCATGTCAGCAACGTTTGCCTATTGTGCGAGAGCGAAGGGCTACGGGCAACAGGAACAATACCCGGCGCACCCAGTCGGCGGCTTCACCTGGCCGCGGGTTGGACCCGGCGAGAGTCCAGGTACAGCGTGTCCGGGCAGATGTCCTGCTCGTGCGGCCACGCCACGGCGCCAAGCACTACACGGACCTGCCGAAAGTAGGTTTCGTCCCTGAGTTCCCTGAAGACCCCGAAGTCCAGCAAGGGGCGGCAATCGTATAGACCGACATCGCCGTTGGTGAAGACGATCTCCAACTGGTAATCGGGCATCGGCTTTACAGACTTGACACGCGGCAACATGCCGTCTTCCTTCACTTCAGTGGCTCGATCTTGTGCGGCAATTGGCCACTCACGGCCAACTGCCAATCGGCCATCAGGTCCTCGCGATGTATCTCGATCCAAGCCTGCACGAGTCTGGCCTTTGCCGACGGTATGGCGCCGGACAGCAATTCACCTTCCGGAATCGCGTAGACGGCTTCTTCATCTTGATAGCGCACGCGTATGTGCGGCCGACTGTGCTGCTTGTCGTCCAAGGACTACATTGAGACGACGATCCCGTAGAACAGCGAGATTACAGGCATATCGTATTCCTCGCCGCCTATTATACGCAGGAGGCCAAGCCGTACAACCGCACCGAGTTGACCCAGGCCATCACCCTCTGATCGCCGGCTCCGTCCTCTCGCCGATCTTCTCGTAGATCTTCTTCGCGGCCTCGGGCTGGTTGGCCTCGGTGAGCAGCTCCGCCAGGCGCTTGCCGAGGCGGTAGTAGGCCGACTGCGGGTAGCCGCCGTCAACGCGGGGCTTCCTGGCCTGGTCGAAAAGCTGCGAGTACATCCTGATGGCGTCGTCGCGCTTGTTCGCGGCGACCAGCAGCTCCTCGGTGTGCGTGACGGCCAGCAGGTAGACCTCGGTGATCTCGCGCGTCTTGCCCGTGATGACCTTCTGGTATGCCTGGAATGCCTGGTCCTTCTTGCCGGCCTTGGCGTAGTCGTCGCCAAGGGCGATCATGAACTGGCCCTGGAGGTCCGGCCGCTGCGGGTAGATGTCGATGCAGCCCAGGTATATCTTCTCGCGCCTGGCCGGTTCCTCGTAGGTGGGCGCGAGCTGGAGGATCATCATGCAACTGTAATCGGGGTAGTCCTTGGCGGTGCGGCTGACCAGGAAGTCAAGCAGGCGGTCGAGGCACTCGGTCGATATGCCGCCGGACTTGCGGAGCTCCAGCACAAGCTCCCACACCTGGCGATGAGCTATGTTGTGGTTGGCGGCCTCAAGGATCAAATCCTCGACGAGGGAGGCGTCGATCTTGCGGACGGCCGTGATCTGCGCGGGGACGGCGGGAGGAGGGGTCCCCAAACGCGATGTATCGCGTTTGGGGTCCCCGGCCTTGACGCGGCTCGACAGCGTCTTGTTGTACTCCTCGGCAAGCTTCTTCAATTCCTCCGCATCCGCCGGCGGGGGCGACTTGACGACGGCGGCGACCATCGCGGCAAGGGCCGTTGCGGCGTCGGCCTCCTCGCGCCGGTCCAGTGGAAGCAAGGCGGCCGCGCCCAGCAGGGCCAGCTCCGAGTCGTGAATCTTCTTGCCGGTGGCCGGGTCGGTCAGCGTGCCGGTGTAGTACTTCTGCTCCGCGTAACGGCCGGTGTTGGCGTCCCACTCGGCCGCCGCCTGGGCGCCGGCCAGCCTGAGCTTGAAGCAGGCCAGCCAAGCGTGAGCGCCGCCGGCGGCGTTGCGCCCGGTGACGATGCACGCCGGCATGCCGGCCGCTTTGCAGATCTGGCTGGCGAAGTACGCCTCGTCGATGCACACGCCGCCGATGCTCAGTATGTTGGCCAGCGTGTACTCGGCCTTGTTGAGCTTCTTGGGCGTGCCGCGGAAGAAGTACGCCAGGTCGAACGGCGGATCGCGGTACGTCGCTGGCAGGTCGGTCCTGCCGGCGGGGTAGCGGCCGGCGGCCCACTGGCGCTCGCCGATGCTGAGCTGCGTGTCGGCCAGGTAGCGCGAAAGCTCGTAGGGCATGGCCTTCAGGTCGTAGAGGAACGAGCCGCGCGGGTTGGTATACCAGCCGAAGCTGTCGAGCATGGACGCCGGGTTTGGCTGCTTGACGTAATGCGCCATCGGCAGGCTGGTGGCGAAGGCGACGGCCAGGTTCGCGTACGCCTGCACGCGATTCTCGTCGGCCGCCAGGAGCGCCTGGAACTTCTTGAGCGAGTCCTCCGGCGCGGCCACATCCTGCATTGCGCGGAAGAGCAGGCGCGACACATCGCGGTTGGCCGCGAGCCACGCGGAGAGCTTCTTCGTCGCGTCGATCTTGTCGGCCATCGGCAGGTATCGCGCGGCCCGCAGACAGTAGACCAGGTCGTTGAGGGCCTGCAACCTGTCCAGCCGGCCGCAGACAAGGCGCTGGTAGATGAGCTCCTGCGCGCGCTTCTCCAGGCCGGGCCAGTCGCCGTCCTTGGCGGCCTTGGCGAACTCCTCCATCGCCACGACCGACAGCCAGCGATCATCCAGTTCGGCCGGCGGGGCGGGCTTCGTGGCGGGCGCGGGCCTGGCCGTCGCGATGGGCTTGGGAGTCGGCGCGGCCGAGGAGACATTCGCGGCCGCAAGCAACGCCATCGCCAGCGCGGCGACGGCCGCACGCTGCGCCAGGTGTGGACGGAAGTCTGCCGGATGCCTTGTCATCGGGAGCATATTATCCCGTCTTGGGCGGCGGGAATGCAACTGCTATGGCGGGCGGCCGTGGGGGCGAAGTTGAGCGTGATGCTTCCCGTTGCGCCGCTATCCGCATAGAATTGACCACCTCACCGGAAGGACACCTATGGCTGACAGGATAAAGGCGCTTGAGGCGATGATCGCCAGGGAGCCCAGCGACGTCTTCCTCCACTACAGCCTGGGGATGGAGCTGACGTCGGCGGGGCAGCCGGAGAAGGCCGTGAAGGAATTCGAGCACTGCATCCGGCTGGACGCGAACTACCTGGCGGCGTATGTGGAGGCGGCCAAGGCCCTCCGCACGGCCGGGCGGCTCGAGGAGGCCCGCGAGATGTTCGCCACGGCGATGGAGCTTGCGGCCGTCAAGGGGGAGAAACACACGCGGGATTACATCCAGCAGCAGCTTGATGGATTGCCGAAGTGAAAGAGCGCTCGGCCTGGCTACGCCTTCACGTACGGGGCCTTGAGGCCGGCGAGCATCGGGAAGTGCTTGACGTTGAGCGTGGCAAGTTCGGCGTTCTCGGCCTGGACTGTCACCGCTACTATGGCGTCAATAAGCCCCACCCCGTGGGACTTGCCGAAATCCCGTTTCAAGCGACCGGCGGCAGTGGCCAAATCGCGGCTGGCAGGGATTACGGTGAGGGCCGAAATCAAGTTATCCAGAATCTCCTCTTCACGGCCGCGCCTGACACCCGCGTACAACTCCGCCACTACCATAGCAGGCAACGCGATCCTGTCCATGTTGGCATCGACAAGCGCCACTGCTTCGGGACGCGCCCGGAGGTAACCAATCATCACGTCGGTGTCAACAACCAGAAGCGTGGACATGCCTCACCAACGGTCAGCTTCCGCCCGCATCGCAGCGAAGTCCGGTAGATCATCTCTGTCCTTCCACATTCCCGCTGCCGCGGCGAATGCGGCCCTGCGACGTTTCCGCCCGGAATCCGCAATGACCTTCTCAATGCCCTCACGGATCAACTCGCTCCGCTTCTTGCCGGTCTCGCCAGCCAGAACGTCGAGAGCTTCCTGCTGTCTTTCGGTCAGATAAATCTGTGTTCGCACCATACGCCACCTCTGATGTGTACATCAGCCTAATACATCATATCGGCCGCGTCAATGGCCCTCGCGAACCACGAATTGAAGAACGCAAGCACATTAATGCCCAACACCCTCTTTCGCATGTACGTAAGGCTCTTTGTGGAAGGCGGTTATCAGCTCAGAATTACTGGACTGCGGGCCGTTTTTTCGTGGAAATCCAGCGCCTGTTCCGCCATAATTATGGGGTCAAGCGGGGACGTGATTTTGTGGTGTTTTTCCAAGCTCTCCGCCGATGATTTCCATGGCGGACGACAGGATAAGGAAGGTGGCCAGGGACATGGCCGAGACCAAGGAACCACAGGAGCAAACAGACGGACAGGCGGCCGACGCACCGGCCGGCGCGGCCTATGGCGAAAGCCAGATCAGGGTCCTGAAGAACGTCGAGCACGTGCGGCACCGGCCGGGCATGTACATAGGCGACACGACGCCTCGCGGGCTGCACCACCTGGTCTGGGAGATCGTCGACAACTCCATCGACGAGGCGATGGCCGGGCGGTGCAAGAACATATCCGTCACGGTCCACCCGGACTCATCCTGCTCCGTCAGCGACGACGGGGCGGGCATACCCGTCGGGCCGCACCCCGAGGAGAAGATCTCGACGCTGGAGGTCGTGTTCTGCATCCTCGGCGCCGGCGGCAAGTTCGACCACGGCGTCTACAAGGTCTCCGGCGGCCTGCACGGCGTGGGGGCGTCGGTGGTGAACGCCCTGTCCGAATGGATGGACGTCGAGGTCTGCCGCGAGGGCGTCGTCTACCAGATGGAATTCGAGCGCGGCAAGAAGACCGGCGAGCTCAAGAAGATCGGCCAGCGCAAGCGAAGCGGCACGAAGGTCACGTTCCGCCCCGACCCGCTGATATTTCCCGACATCAGCTTCCGCTACGAGGTGCTGGCGACGCGCCTGCGGGAGCTGGCCTACCTGAATGAAGGCGTCTGCATCAAACTGAAGGACGAGCGCAACGGCAAGGAGGAGGTCTACCAGTACAACAAGGGCCTGGTCGCCTTCGTCCAGCACCTGAACGAGGGCAAGCAGACGCTTCACAGGCCCGTGGTCATCCACAAGGAGGACGAGGCGACCAGGCTCGTCATCGACATCGTCCTCCAGTACACCGACGGCTACAACGAGACGATCTTTTCCTTCGCCAACAACATCAACACGGTCGAGGGCGGCACGCACCTGTCGGGCTTCAAGAGCGCGCTGACGCGAACGATCAACTTCTACGCCAAGTCCGCCAAGCTGCTCAAGGACGACGAGGCCCCCAGCGGCGACGACCTGCGCGAGGGCCTGACGGCCGTCGTGTCGGTCAAGGTGCCCGACCCGCAGTTCGAGGGCCAGACCAAGACCAAGCTGGGCAACAACGAGGTCGAGGGCTTCGTCACGCAGGTCGTCAACGAGCAGCTCGGACAGTGGATGGAGGAAAACCCCACCGAGGCCAAGCGCGTCGTGCTCAAGGGCGTGCAGGCGATGCAGGCCCGCGAGGCCGCCCGCAAGGCCCGCGACCTGACCAGGCGCAAGGGCGCGCTTTCGAGCGGTTCGCTGCCGGGCAAGCTGGCCGACTGCCGGTCGAAGGACGTTGCCTCGACCGAACTGTTCCTGGTCGAGGGCGACTCGGCCGGCGGTCCGGCCAAGCAGGGCCGCGACTCGGCCACCCAGGCCATCCTCCCGCTGCGGGGCAAGATACTCAACGTCGAGAAGGCCCGCCTGGACAAGGTGCTCAGCCACGACGAGATCCAGTACATGGTCTCGGCGCTGGGCTGCGGGATAGGCAACGACGAGTTCGACCTTACCAAGCTCCGCTACGGCAAGGTCATCATCATGACCGACGCCGACGTGGACGGCAGCCACATCCGCACGCTCCTGCTGACCTTCTTCTACCGGCACATGAAGCCGCTGGTGACCGAGGGCCGCGTGTTCATCGCCCAGCCGCCGCTGTACCTCGTGTCGCGAAAGAAACACAAGGAGTACGTCCTGGACGAGCGCCAGATGCGCCAGTCGCTCATCACGATGGGCGTCGAGGGCACGACGCTCCAGATCCGCGACACCAGCGGCAGGAAGGTGGAGATAGTCCGCGAGTTCTCCAACTCCAAGCTCCGCGAACTGGTGGAGATACTGGAGCAGCTTGCCGACAAGGTCCACATCGTCGAGCGGAGGGGCCTGGACTTCAAGGAGCTGATGGACAACCGCAAGGACGGCCGGCTGCCGACGCACTGGGTCATCATCAACGGGCAGAATCGGTTCTGCTACTCGGCCCGCGAATACGACGAGGTCCTGACGGCCCACGACAATTCGGTCGTCGAGGATGAGGCCGAGGCGCCAGAGATGGCTGTCGAGGCCAAGCCCGCCAACGGCCGTAACGGCAAGAATGGCAAGAACGGCAGTGGAAAGAATGGCAAAAACGGCAACGGCAAGAACGGCGCCGCGAAGGCCGAAGAGGCGCCGGTTGAGGTCGAACTGATCCAGAAGCGGGCCGAGCTGCACGAGGTCAAGGACATCGAGGGCCTGCTGGAAAAGCTCCGCGCCCGCGGCGTGAGCATCGAGGACTACTTCCTCAAGCGAGAGGAGACCGTCACCGGCGAGAAGCCACCGGCCAAGTACGTCCTTGTCAACGAGGACCAGACCATCGAGCTGGACAACGTCGCCGACATCGCGCCGGGCGTGCGGCAGATAGGCTCCAAGGACATCGAGATCAAGCGGTTCAAGGGCCTCGGCGAGATGAACGCCGACCAGCTCTGGGAGACCACGATGGACCCGGCCCGGCGCGTCCTCCTGCGCGTCCGCGCGGAGGAGGCCGAGGAGGCCGAGCGGATGTTCAGCCTCCTGATGGGCGAGGACGTCGAGCTTCGCCGCGACTTCATCGAGGAGCACGCGCTGGAGGTCAAGAACCTGGACGTGTAGCGATTGTCGATCTGCGATTGGCGATTGACCATTGACGATACGGACGCTGAAACAGGTCGCCTGGTCGGCGCGGATGCGGTAGAATGACTTGCGAGGTGCATGTCATGACCGTAGTTGCGAAAGGCAAGGTTCAGGGCCGCAACATCCTGCTGGACCAATCGGTTCCTATCCCGGATGGGACATCCGTCGTGGTTAGCATTGAGACGGCGGAACCTTCGGCGGGCCAGTCTCCCGCTGAGGATCAAGCCGCGTGGGATGAGTTCACCGGCTTGTGGGGGGACAGGGAAGACATGGCCGATAGCGTCAAGTGGGTCCGCAACCAGAGAGAGAAATGGCGACAGCGGGTCACTGACGCCCTGTAACTGTGGTAGAAACAGGAAGCCGAAGGATGAAGGCCCGGGAACTGATATGAATCATCAAGAAGGATGGTTGGTATCAGGTTCCGGCAATTGGCGGACACCGCCAGTTCAAGCATCCAACAAAGCCCGGGCGTGTGACGATTCCGGGTAATTTGGGCCGAGATGTGCCAATTGGGACACTAAACAGCGTTCTGAAGCAGGCCGGCCTGAGATGACCGGCGAGGTGACGCGTGGATCAAAAGAGAAGTTATCTTGCCATAATCGAGCGGGCTGCCGACGGAAGTTACAGCGCTTATGTTCCGGATCTGCCTGGATGCGTGGCCGTCGGACAGGAAACACCGGAGGATGCCAAACAACTGATTCGCGAAGCCATCGAGGCCCACATTCGGGGTCTGCTTGAGGATGGGCAGCCGGTACCGGAACCATCGTCCAAGGGAGAGTACGTCGAAGCTGTCGCCTGATCGCCATCCTCTTGGGCCCGTTTTGTGAGGCTCCTAGTCCCTGAACAAGCGTGATTTTCCGAGGCGTAGCGCAAAAAGTACTCGAAATCCCT
>JBHGBE010000062.1:0-27627 GCA_041946855.1 Phycisphaerae bacterium
AGTT
The DNA here is from genome assembly GCA_041946855.1 of Phycisphaerae bacterium. Lineage (GTDB taxonomy): Bacteria > Planctomycetota > Phycisphaerae > SM23-33 > SM23-33 > JBHGBE01. The sequence goes on from JBHGBE010000062.1 coordinate 5, forward strand.
GGGGGCGGATAGTCATGCGGCCAGGGCCATCTGACACTTGGCCATGACCTTTGCGACGGACTTTGTGGACCAGTTGAACGGATGAGCGTGTTCATTCCAGCGCGAGACGAAGGCCAGCAGTCGCTCTGCCAGCGAGGACTTGTCGGCGAAGTCCGCGATGGCCAGCCGTTTGCGCTGGAGGATGCTGAACCACTGCTCCACCTGATTCATCCACGAGCAATGCACCGGCGGATGATGGAACACGAATCGCGGGTGCTGGGCCAGCCACGCCTGAACCTGCTTGCCCTTGTGCATTCGCAGATTGTCCAGAACAACGTGAATAGTCGTCTTCTGGGCTGGAACTTCCCGGTCCAGTTGTTCCAGGAAGGCGATGAACTCCACCTGCCGCTTCCGCTCCGCCGTGCGGCCGTAGACCTTGCCCGTTCGCGTGTCGAAGGCGGCAAAAAGGTTCAACGCGCCTTTCCGCTGGTACTCATGTTCCACGCGCATCGGCAAGTTCGGTCTCGCGGGCAAGGTAGGCGACAACCGCGTTCTGGGCTGAAGGGAGGTCTTCTCATCCACGCACAGGACCACTTCGTGGGCCTCCAGCGGGCGGGTATACAGGTCCACGATGTGCTGGACCTGTGCGGCGAAGGCCGCGTCGCGCGGCACATCTGGCGACAACCACAGATGCTTCCGCCAAGGCTTGAGCCGGTGGTCGTTCAGGATGCGGCCCACCGTCTGGGGCGAGATGCTCGTTACCACACCATCGTCAACCAGCTTGCGGGCCAACTCCATGCAGTCCCACTGGGACAGCGACGCTCCAAGCCTATCCGGCAATTCGCAGGCGATCTTGACCAGATGGATCGCCACCGCGGGGGGAAAAGACCGGCGGACGGCCGGAACGGGGGGCGTCGGATAGCCCATCCGGCCCATCTCGCAGGAACCGCTTGGCCCACTTGCGAACGTGCCGCTCGCGCATGGACACCTGCCGCGCCGTGGCGGCGTAGCTCTGGCCGTCGGCCAGCAAGAGCATGGCCCTCGCTCGCTTGGCCAGCCCCTGCGGGGTCTTGGTCGCCCGCAGCCAGGATTGCAGTAATGACCGAGTGGCATCATCTATACGAACAATCAGTGCGGTCCTTCGCCCTTGCATTGGAAGCTCTTTCTTCCGACTATCTGCAAGATCGGCCATGGGCCGCTTGTTCAATCACGAATTATCCGCCCCTAACTCGCGGGGCGGTGTACTTAGTCACACGATCGCGGGGTTGTCCGCTAAGTCAGCAGTTCTGCCGGCCGGCATTGTCCGGCCCGGCGTCGGGCAGAAGGATCGGGCAGGCTTACCAGCCCATGATATTGACGCGCTTGATGCTCTTGCGGATCCTGCGGCGCTTGCGCTCCGAGGGCTTCTCGTAGTAGCTGTTGCGCTTGATGTCCTTGACCAAACCTTCCTTCTCGCACATCTTCTTGAAGCGCTTGACCATCCCCTCGACCGACTCGTTGCCTCGGGCCTTGACCTTTATCATCCGCGGATCACTTTGCCTTTCTCATCGGGTTTGCGGTTTCGCAGACTCACCGGCGCCAGCATATCTTACCCGCCGGCCGGGCTCCTGCAAGGCCATTTTCCGCCGGTCCTCTGTTTCCTGGCGACCTGTCCGCGAGGCGCCGGCGGCGACGCCTCGCAAATCCGCGCTGATGCTTGACGCCGGAGCAGGGGGGCCTACAATCATCTCCCGGCCCGACGATGCCCTGACAGCCATTCGCCAGGGCTTCTGAGGCCACGCAATTCGTCGCGGATTTGTGGAGACATGAACATGCTGACCAACCGTTGCTTTGTGCTCTGTCTTGCGGCGGCCGTCGGCGCGGCGGCCATCGCCCAGGCGCCGCCCGCGCGCGATGAGGTCGACACGTGGGTCACCGTCACTGAGGAGGCGGCCGGCACCAACGCCAACGCCAAGGACGAGGCCGTGAAGATGGCCCTCCGCAAGGCCGTCGAGCAGGCGTGCGGCGTGTTCATCCGCGCCCAGAGCAAGACCAAGGACTACAAGGCGGTCTACGACAAGGTCATGGCCAACACCGTCGGATTCGTGCTGGAGCACCAGGTGATCAAGACCTGGGTGGAGGGCGAGACGACAAAGGCCACGGTCAAGGCGCACGTCTCGACCAGAAAGTTCGCGGAGGAGTGGGCCAACATCGCCCACACACTCAACCAGGAGAACAACCCGCGAGTGGTCGTCGCCATCGCCGAGGCGGTTAGCTGGACCACGACCGGGCCGGCCTACCAGATCGACGAGAACGGCACCGTCCAGACGCACATCGAGGATTTCCTCATCGGCAAGGGCCTGGTCCTGATGGACAAGGGCACGGCCGTCAACGTCTCCAAGCGCGACCTCCGCCTTGCGGAGATCAAGGGCAAGAACGAGGAGATCGCCGCCGCCGGCGCCCGGTTCAAGGCCGACGTCGTCATCGCGGGCATCGCCACGGTCAAGTACGGCAACGAAGTGGAATTGGCCGGCCAGAAGATGTACCAGTACGTGGGCACGCTGGCGGTCCGGGCGATCCAATCGGACTCGGCCCGAATCCTGGCCTCGAAGACCTACACCAAGACCTACAACCAGCTCCAGGTCAATGCCGAGGACAAGGTGCTGGTGAAGCTGGCGGACGACTTCGCCCCGGAGCTGCTGACGGCCGTTGTCGAGGCATGGTCCAAGCGGGCCAATGTGCAACGGACGGTCGAGCTGCACATATCCGGCATGGACTACGACCTGTACAAGGTCTTCAAGGCCGAGGCCGAGAAGATTCGCGGCGTGCAGGCCCTGCGGATGCGGGAGATAACAGAGGGCGTGGCGACCATCGACGTGGAGTACGAATTCACCAACGAGAACCTGGCCGACCGCCTGTCGGCGATGAAGGGCATCAAGCTCAAGGTCACGGAGATGAACGCAAACCGCATCAAGGCCAAGGTCGCCAAGGACTAGCCGGTTCTCACGTAGATCAATCAGGCTGGAGGTGGCCGCATGGGGGAGGGCATGACTCAGATGGACATCGAAATCCGCGTCCGCTACTGCGAGGTCGACCAGATGGGCGCCCTGCACCACAGCCGCTACTGGGTCTACTTCGAGATGGGACGGACGGAGCTGCTGCGATCGCAGGGCATCGCCTATGCGGACCTGGAGAAGGCCGGCACATTCTTCGTGGTGGCCAAGTGCGCAGCGAAGTTCATGGCCGCGGCTCGCTACGACGACGTGCTCGTGCTGACGACGCGGATCACGCGAATGGGCGCGGCCAGGATCGACCACACCTACGAGCTGAAGCGCAAGGCCGATGGCCAGCTTCTCGCGACGGCCGAGACCACGCTTGCCTGCGTGGACCGGCAGGGGAAGATCATCGCCATCCCCGACTTCGTCCGCGGCCCCGCGGCCTGAAGCCGTGTTTTGGCGTGCCGCCCGGCCGCCATTGCGGTATGCTGCGGGCGTCAAGAGAGAAAGGATTCTCTAATGAGCGACGATAGAGGCGGGTCTCCCAACCTCGCGATCATCATCGGAAGCTGCCTGATAGCCGGGGCCGTCGTGTTCGCTGGCATTTACATAGGCAGGGCGGTGAAGCACGCGAGCATCGCCGCGCCGCGGGACCAGGCGGACGATGAGTCTGACGATGGCCAGGCCGAGCTTGACGCATTTATTCGCCTTCAGTTCCTCGACCAGGTCCGCCGCGATGCGCCGGCCGGCATGGAGTTCACGGATGTCTCCAACATCCGCTTCATGAAGGATGACGAGGTGCTGGCTTTCGACATCTCCTATCGCCCGGCGGCCGGCGCGCCCGTTCAGGTCACCAAGGACTTCAAGCTGACCTTCGACGGCCAGGGCAGGTACAAGGGCGCATTCAAGCTGGGCGAGACGACCTTCAACGTGGTGATCTACGTGTATTGACGGAACTCGCGCTCATGCCCGTCATCAGCCGCTTCTATGGAATCGTCGTCGCGATCTACTGGCATGACCATGCCCCTCCGCATTTCCATGCGAAGTACGGCGAGTACGAGGTGGAAGTAGACATTATGGACGGCGTTTCCGTGGTAGAATGCCCCAGAGAGCTATCAGAATGGTGCGATTTTGGCGAATGCGACACATACCAGACTTGCTGGCAAATTGGGACCATGCTCAACGCGGCGAGCCGCTAACGGACATCGATCCGTTGGAGTAGAATTCAGAATCCTGCACGTGGCCGAGGCGGATTATCGCGGCCGACACAAGATATGGCTGCGCTTTGACGACGGCACCAGAGGCGTCGCGGACCTCGCGAACCATCTGAACGGCCCCATGTTCGGGCCCCTGCGCGATCCGGAACAATTCCGGCGTTTTCGAGTCGACGCGGAGCTTGGCACGGTTGTCTGGGAGAACGGCGCGGACCTCGCGCCTGAGTTCCTGAAAGAATTGGTGGTGTCCGCGCATCCCAAGCCGGCGGCTGCGGCTTCTACTCCTTCACCTCGTACTCGGCGTCGATGACGTCATCGCCGCCCTTGCCGCCTTTGTCATCCTTGCCGCCCTTTTCCTTGGGTTCCGCCTTAGGGCCCGGCCCGGCCCCGCCCGGCGGGGGGGCTTGCTGCGCGCCGGCGGCCTTGTACATCGCCTCGGCGACCTTGTGGGAGCTCTTCTCCAGGTTCTCCACCGCCCGCCTGATGGCGGCAGCGTCGTCGCCCTTGAGCACCTCGCGGAGGTTGGAGATGGCCGACTCGATGTTGCTCCGGTCGCCGGCGGGGATCTTCTCGCCCTGCTCCTTGAGCATCTTCTCGATGTCGTAGGCCATCGACTCCGCCTGGTTCTTCAGGTCGACCGTCTCGCGCCGCTTGCGGTCCTCCTCGGCATGGGCCTCGGCGTCCTTCTTCATCCGCTCGACCTCGTTCTTGTCCAGGCCGGTGGAGCCCTTGATCTCGATCTTCTGCTGCTTGCCGGTGGCCAGGTCCTTGGCCGTGACGTTCAGGATGCCGTTGCGATCGATGTCGAACGTGACTTCGATCTGCGGCACGTGCCGCGGGGCCGGCGGGATGCCGGTCAGGTTGAACTGGCCCAGCGTGCGGTTGTCGCGGGCGAACTGCCGCTCGCCCTGGAGCACGTGGACGGTGACCTCGGTCTGGTTGTCGGCGGCCGTCGTGAATATCTCCTTCTTCTCGCAGGGAATGGTCGTGTTCCGCTCGATGAGCTTGGTCATCACGCCGCCCTGCGTCTCGACGCCCAGGCTCAGCGGCGTAACGTCCAGGAGCACCATCTGCTGCTCCACGTCTCCGCCGATGATGCCCGCCTGGACGGCCGCCCCGATGGCGACCGCCTCGTCGGGGTTGACGGACATGTTCGGCTCCTTGCCGAACAGTTCCTTCACTATCTGGCGAACGCGGGGGATGCGCGTTGAGCCGCCGACCAGGATCGCCTCGTCGATGTCCTTTGGCGTCAGCTTGGCGTCGGAAAGCGCGGACTTGCACGGGCCGATGAGTTTCTGGAACTCGCCTTCGCAGAGCTGCTCGAACTTCGAGCGTGATAGCGTCATCGTCAGGTGCTTGGGGCCTTCGGCGGTGGCGGTGATGAAGGGCAGGTTGACCGTCGCCTCCATCGCGGTGGACAGTTCGCACTTGGCCTTCTCGGCGGCCTCCTTGAGCCGCTGAAGGGCCATGGGATCCTTGCGGACGTCGATGCCCTCGGTCCGCTTGAACTCCTCGGCGATGTAGTTGACGAGGATCTGATCCAGGTCGTCGCCGCCAAGGTGCGTGTTGCCGTTGATCGACAGCACCTCGAACACGTTGTCGCCGATGTCGAGTATGGAGATGTCGAACGTGCCGCCGCCGTAGTCGAACACGGCGACCTTTTCGTTCTTGTTCTTGCCCAGGCCGTAGGCCAGCGCGGCGGCCGTCGGCTCGGGGAGGATGCGCTCGACCTTGAACCCGGCGATCTCTCCGGCCTCCTTGGTGGCCTGGCGCTGAGAGTCATTGAAGTACGCGGGCACGGTGATAACCGCCCGCTCGACCTTGTCGCCCAGGTAGTCCTCCGCCGTCTTCTTGAGGTCCTGGAGGACCATCGCGCTGACCTCCTGGGGCGTGTAATCGCGGCCGCGGACGCGGACACGCACCGGCTCCTCGGGCGCGCCCATAACTTCGTAGGGCACCATCTTCTCCTCGGCCGCCACCTCATTGTGGCGCCGGCCCATGAAACGCTTGATTGAGTAGACCGTGTTCTTGGGGTTCGTGACCTGCTGGTGCTTGGCCGGCTGGCCGACCAGGCGTTCGCCCTTCTCGGTGAAGCCCACGACGGAGGGCGTCAGGCGGCTGCCTTGCTGGTTGACCAGCACCTTGGGCTGCCCGCCCTCCATGACCGCCACGACGCTGTTGGTGGTTCCCAGGTCGATCCCGATAACTTTGTTGGTCGCCATTTTCGCCTTCCTTGAATTACCATCCTTCACTGACAGGCCCCAGCCTGCATACGCGCAGCACAGAAAGCCTGTCGCCAGTGCTCCCAGCAATGCTTGTGCCAAAGGCCATTTATCGTAAGTCCAATTTTCAAAGTCAGTTATGCCTTCCTCGTGCCTGGGATAGATGCCATTTCGACCCTCCCGCGAGCCTTCTGCCCCTGGTTTGGCAGATTGAGGAAGAAGTGCTTGACCGAAACCTGAGGTGGGAGTATCATTGAAGACGAATGGCTGATATTCCGATTATCTGAATATCAGCAAGGATAGGCAGGTGGTGGATGGCGATTTCAGAAACAACCAAGGTCGGCAAGAGGGGGAGCGTAGTGATCCCCTCCAAGCTACGCAAACGCTTCGGCATTAACGAAGGCACGCAGATTGTGGCGGAGGAGCGGGAGGATGGAATCCTGCTCCGTCCTGCGGCCGTCGTGCCGATCGAGATTTACACGAATGAGCGTATCGCGGAGTTCCTGCTGAACAACTCGGTCGATGCGAAGGACTACGCAAGTTCAGTGGAGGAGGTCCGAAAACTCGGGCTTGATCCCGAGAAGATCCCCCACGTGAAGCCACCGGGAGTCTGATCCTTGGAACGCGTCTTCTTCGATGCGAACGTCCTCTTCTCGGCAGCCTACAAGGCCGACTGCGAGTTGCGAGAGCTTTGGCGCCTGGCTGATGTCGAACTGGTTTCGGCGGAGTTCATTGTTGATGAGGCAAGGCGCAACCTTGCCGTCAAACGGCCGTCCGCTCTCCCGGACATGCATGGGCTGGTCCAGCAGGTCAAGCTGGTCGCACCGCAGTCCGACGATCTGCCACTTGAAATCGGCCTGGCCTTGCCACCGGAGGACATGCGAGCTTTCAGGGCGTGCGTCTTCGGGCGCTGCACTGTACTGCTTACTGGTGACAGGAACCATTTCCAGACGCTCATGGAGAATCCCTCAATGGGGGTGCGGGTAGCCTTGCCCGGGGCGTATCTGCGAGAACGTAGACGGCAGACCAGATGATGAGACTCCGCCCACATCACCTGATCGACATCGTTACCAGCTTCGGCCAAGGCCGCCAGTTCTCGCCGCATCCCTACGGCCATGCGCTGCACACCGTCGCCCGCGAGGTGCTGGCCAACCCGGACATCGAGGTCGAATTCATCATCGGCGCGGACGACATCTGCCAGCCGTGCAGCCACCTGACGCCCGACGGCCGCTGCGACGACATCCTGACCAGGTTCGACCCGCCCATCTCCAAGCAGGACTACAACGATGCTCTCGATAGGCGGGTGTTCAAGCACATGGGCATGGCGCCGGGCAACAAGATGACCGTTCGCCAGTTCCTCGAACGGGTCGCCTCGCGTCTGCCCGGCCTGATGGATGCCTTCACGTCGGATAAGAAGATATGGCAGTCGCGGCTTGAAGGCTTGACAAATGCCCTCCGCTTGCTTGGGATTGGCCAGCGGCGGAAGGAGTAATGCGGATGATCACGCGCCAACAAGCGTACGAGTTGCTCTGTGAGTTCAACAAGTCCGAGAAGGCCATCAAGCACGCACTGGCCGTCGAGGCGGCCATGCGCTACATGGCCCGCAAGCGCGGGGCCGACGAGGAGACGTGGGGTCTGGTCGGTCTGGTCCACGACCTGGACTACGAGCAGTTCCCGACGGAGCATTGTCGCAAGACCGGCGAGATCCTCACCCAGCGCGGCTGGCCGGAGGAGCTGGTCCGTGCGGCCGTGTCGCACGGGTGGGGGATATGCAGCGACGTCGAGCCCACCAGCGACCTGGAAAAGACGCTCTTCGCAGTGGATGAGCTGACGGGCCTTGTGGCGGCGTGCGCGCTGGTGCGGCCGTCGAAGTCGGTAATGGACCTGGAGGCCCGCAGCGTCAAGAAGAAGTGGAAGGAAAAGCAGTTCGCGGCCGGCGTAGACCGCGGGGTCATCGAGAAGGGCGCGGCCATGCTAGGCCTCGAGCTGACGAACCTGATAACGGATGTCATCATGGGCATGCGCGAGCAGGCGGCTGCGCTGGGATTGGCCGGACCTGGTTGAGGAGATGGTCCTGGCCCAAGCCGGACAGCGCCTAACGGCAAGCCCACACTTTGCCCCAGCCGGCGTAATTACTGGCTTGCCGTTAGGCGCCGTGCGGTCGCGCAGTGATGTGGTCCGGAGAACAACGGAGAATCGCCATGGCGGTTCGGACTTTCCTGGCAATCGACCTCGACGGCGCGATCCTCGACCGCCTGGAGGCCGCGCAGAAGTCGCTCGACGACGGGGCGTCGAAGGTCAACTGGGTCGCCCGGCCAAACGTTCACCTCACGCTGAACTTCCTGGGCGATGTGCCCGATGAAATCCTGTCGGATGTGTGCGCAATCGCGGCCGGGGCGGCCGCGAAGGTCGAGCCGTTTGAGATCGAGGTCGCCGGCGTCGTCGCCATGCCTCCTCGCGGCCCGCTGCGGATGTTCTGGGCGGGCGTGAACGACCCGACCGGCCGCCTGGCGGCATTGCAGGACGGCTTGGCCGTCAGCCTCACCGGTCTGCGCCTGCGCCAGGAGGAGCGGGCCTTCAAGCCGCACATCACGCTGGCGCGGGTCAAGTTCGCCCGCAACCCCGCTCAGCTACGCCAGTCGGCCGCGGCGCTGGCCGCACAGGAGTTCGGCATACAGCACGTCGAGGAGGTCGTCGCGTACGCCAGCCGGCTCACCAGCGACGGCCCGATATACACGCCCATCGCGCGGGCGAAGCTTGGCAAGTAGAAGTTGCGATATCCATGCCGGGCAGTTAGTATGCCCCCGAGAAGCTGTCTGTGGTTCCGGGCGAGATTCTTCAACTGAGGGCTTGCGTTGGCCGAACATTTGCCGTACTGTTCGCCATAGCACATTACCAACACAGGAGACGACCATGGCCAAGGCGGCGGTGAAGACGGACAAGCCGGATAAGTCTGAGAAAGAAGCTCAGAGCGAGGCGATGAACAAGCGTCGCGAGGCGGCGCTGGATGCGGCACTCAAGCAGATCGAGAAGAACTACGGGGCCGGTTCCATAATGAAGCTGGCCGAGGACCAGGTCGTGGCCGTGCCCGGCATACCGACGGGAGCCTTGAGCCTCGACATGGCCTTGGGCGGGGCCGGCGTGCCTCGCGGCCGCATCTGCGAACTCTTCGGCCCCGAAGGCTCCGGCAAGACGACTCTCGCCCTGCACGTCATCGCCAACGCGCAGAAGCTCGGCGGCGTGGCCGCGTTCATCGACGCGGAGCACGCGATGGACCCCACCTGGGCCCGCAAGCTCGGCGTGAACCTTGAGCAGCTCCTCATCTCCCAGCCGGATACCGGCGAGCAGGCCCTTGAGATCTGCGAGCTGTTGGTGCGGTCCAACGCGGTGGACGTCATCGTCGTCGACTCGGTGGCGGCCCTGATCCCGAAGGCCGAGATCGAGGGCGAAATGGGCGACCAGCACGTCGGCCTCCAGGCCCGCCTGATGAGCCAGGCCATGCGCAAGCTCGTCGGCGCGATCAGTAAGAGCCGCACTTGCGTCATATTCATCAACCAGATTCGCATGAAGATCGGCATCATGTTCGGCAACCCCGAGACCACGCCCGGCGGCAACGCGCTGAAGTTCTACAGCTCGGTCCGCATCGACATCCGCCGCGTCAGCACGATCAAGGAGGGCGAGCAGGCCGTCGGCAGCCGGGTCCGCGCCCGCGTGGTCAAGAACAAGGTCGCCCCGCCGTTCCGCACGGCCGAGTTCGACATCATGTTCGACCACGGCATCAGCTACGTCGGCGACCTGATCGACTTGGCGTCGGAGGCCGGCGTCGTGGAGAAGCAAGGCTCGTGGTTCAGCTACGGCGCGGTCCGCCTGGGACAGGGGCGCGAGGCAGCCAAGAGCTTCATCGCCCAGAACCAGGACCTCCAGGATGAAATCCGCAGTGCGGTCATCGCCAAAGGCGCGGCCAAGATCGATCCGCCCGGCGCCGCGACGGCCGCGAGCGGTGGGGGGGATGGCGGGGAGGCTTGAATCTCCCTCACGTCGCGCTTAGAGTGTGCCGACAAGGTAATCTGCATGGACCTCATCGTCGGCAACTCGAGCCGCCTCAAAGGGGCCGTCAAGGTCCCGCCCAACAAGAGCCACTCGTTCCGCGCCCTGATAATGGCCGGCCTTGCCGAGGGGCCGAGCAAGATCATTGCGCCGGCCGTCTCCAGCGATTGGATGCGCGGCACCGAGGCCCTGGAGATGTTTGGGGCCAAGGTCAATCCCAAGGCGTCCAACGTCTGGGAAATCGATGGCGTCGGCGGCAAGCTGGCCACGCCCGATGACGTCGTCGATTGCGGCAACAGCGGCATCATACTGCGGTTCTTCTCCGCGCTGGCGGCTTGCGCCGAAGGCTACACCGTGCTTTCGGGCGACCACTCGCTTCGTCACCTGCGCCTGTGCCAGCCGCTGATTGACGCGATCAACCGCCTGGGGGCCTGGGCCGTCTGCACCAAGGGCGACGGCCACGCCCCGGTCGTCGTCCGCGGCCGACTCAAGGGCGGCCAGGCCGAGATCGACGGCATGGACTCACAGCCGGTTTCCGCGCTGCTCATCGCGTCGGCGCTCACCGACGGCCCGACCGAACTGACCGTCACCCGACCGGGCGAGAAGCCCTGGGTCGGCGTGACGCTGGATTGGATGAAACGGTGCGGCGTCGAGTTCAGCAACGAGAACTTCGAGCGCTACCGCATCCGCGGCCGGGGGCGGTGGAAGGGCTTCGAGGCCCGCATTCCGCTGGACTGGTCGGCGGCGCTGTATCCGATAGCGGCGGCCGTGCTGACCGCGGGCAGCGAGGTCCGCCTGCCGGGCCTGGACTTCAGCGACAGCCAGGGCGACAAGATGGTCCTCAACATCCTCAAGGAGATGGGCGCCGACATCCAGATCGGCGAGCACGAGGTCGTCGCACGATCCAGCAGGCTCACCGGGCGGACGATCGACTGCAACGACTTCATCGACCAGTTCATGCTGCTGGCGGTGGTGGGGGCCTGCGCGGACGGCGAGACGGTGCTGACCAACGCGGAGGTCTGCCGCTACAAGGAGTGCGACCGCATCGCGGCGATGCACTCCGCCCTGAAGGCGATGGGCGCGAGCGTCGAGGAACGGCCCGACGGCCTGGTCATCCATAGCAGCCGACTCCGCGGCGCGGCCCTCGACAGCCGCTCCGACCACCGGATGGTCATGACGCTGGCCGTCGCGGGCCTGACGGCCGAAGGACAGACCGTCATCCGCAACATAGACTGCGTCAAGAAGACCTTCCCGGACTTCGTGGCGCAGATGCAGGGGATCGGCGCGGACGTCGAGACCCAGTGATCCGCAGATTACGCAGAAGGTACATGCCAAGTTGCTCTTCCCAGATGAGCGTTTGCTGCTAGAATCGGTGAAATCTGTGTAATCTGCGGATAACCAAGGAGCGATCGTGCTAGGCAACACATTCGGACGCGTGTTTCAGATCACCGCCAGCGGCGAGTCTTACGGCTGGCGTGCGACGGCGGAGAAGGAAGGCTGGGGCGGGGCGCTCCTGGCCATAGTCAACGGCGTGCCGCCGGGGATCAGGCTCGACGTGAAGCGCATTCAGAATGAGCTGGACAAGCGCCGGCCGGGCCAGAGCAAACTCGACTCGCCCCGCAAGGAGACCGACCGCGTCGAGGTGGTCAGCGGCCTGTGCGAGGGCGTCACGACCGGCGCGCCGGTGGGCCTCCTGGTCCGGAACGTCGACACGCAGGACATCCACATCGAGCAGTACCGCGCGGTGAAGGACGTCGTCCGGCCGGGCCACGCGGAGCTGAACTTTTTCTACAAGTACGGCGAGTTCGCCGACTGGTGCGGCGCCGGACGAGCCAGCGGGCGCGAGACGGTCATGCGCGTGGCGGCCGGCGCGGTCGCAAAGCAGATCCTCGCCCGCGAGGGCGTCGAGGTGCTGGCGCACGTCATCGAGTCGCACGGCATCAAGGGCCGGTGCATCGCGGAAGGCACGATGACCTTCGAGGAGATGAAGGCCCATTACCGCACCAACGACCTGAATTGCTGCGACAAGGAGATGGCCCCCAAGATGATCGCCGACCTGCTGAAGGTCCGCGAGGCGGGCGACACGGCTGGCGGGGCGATTGAGCTTGTCGCCCGCGGCGTGCCGGCCGGACTGGGCGAGCCGGTGTTCGACAAGCTCAAGGCGACCATCGCGCACGGGCTGTGCTCCGTCGGGGCGATCACCGGCATACAGTTCGGCAGCGGGTTCGACGCGGCGAAGATGCTTGGCAGCCAGTGGAACGACCAGCCGTTCCTCGACGAGGCCGGCCGCGTCCGCTTCCGCACCAACCACTGCGGCGGCTTCCTGGGCGGCATGTCGAACGGCGAGGACCTGGTCATTCGGATGGGCGTCAAGGCCACGCCGACCATCTCCAAGGAGCAGGACACGGTTGACATGATGACGATCCAGGCCAAGAAGCTCGCGGCCGTCACCCGGCGCGACATCTCCATCTGCCCGCGAATCTACCCCGTGGCCGAGGCGATGGTCGCATGCGCGATCGTTGACGCCCTGTTCATGTCCCGCGGTTGGTACGGCCTGGCGAAGATCGACGACAAGTGGCAGGACCTGACAGCGCCGAGGAACAAGGGCGAGTACACGAAATAGCTGCTGCCATGCGATGTCGGGTATAATGCGCAGTATGAGCGTGAACGAGTTGGCAGGTGACAGAGATGATCAGGTATGAAGTGATAATCTATTGGAGCGGCGAGGACAAGGCATTCGTGGCTGAAGTGCCGGAACTTCCCGGCTGCGCTGCTGACGGCCAGACATACCAAGAGGCCATGGCTAACGCCGAAGTTGTGATCGGCGAGTGGATCGAGACGGCCAAGGAGCTCGGCCGCCCAATACCTGAGCCCAGAGGACGCCTCGTCTTCGCCTGACTTAGGCGTCGCGCGGTCCGGCCAGTCCCAGGACGCTTGCGGTGCTGGACGCGGACCCTATGATGAGATGCGGAAGACTGGTGACGAGATGGGCATGTTCAAGGTCAAGGTGAAGGTAGCCAACCCAAGAGACCCCCAGCGGTCGTTCGAGGAGGACTTCTGGGTCGACACGGGGGCGCTCTATAGCCTGATCCCGGAAGACCGATTGGCCGAGATCGGACTGGTTCCCCACAGTACTCGCTTGCTGACGTTGGCCGATGGACGCCCCCAGAATGTGCCATTTGGTCAGGCTGACTTTACAGTCGAAGGACTGAAGGAGACTAACACTTGCCAGGTCGCCTTCGCGCCTAAGGGTTCATTGTACTTGCTGGGCGCCACGACTCTAGAGGCATTCGGCGTGGAAGTGGACCCCACTGGCAAGCGTCTGAAGCCGATGCTCGCCATAATCGGCGGATTCCTGGCGTCGCGCGACCGTCCCGTCGGGGAGTGACGGGTCCCGCATCGTCCCGACAGGATCGGCGCATGGGAACCGGCGACATCCATGTTGTGACAGGCGCCTTCGAGTACTCCGGCAGCTACATCGCGCGGAGGCTGCTGGCGGCGGGGCACACGGTGCGGACGCTGACGCCCGTGCCGCCCCACGGCGAACTGGCGGGCGTGGTCGAGCCGTTCCCCATGACGTTCAAGGAGGACGACCTGCTGGCCGCCTTTGCCGGGGCGAAGGCGCTCTACAACACCTACTGGATCCGCTACAACCGGCGCGGCTGGACCAGCCAGGTCCAGGCCGTCGAGAACACGCTGAACATGTTCCGCGCGGCCAAGAAAAGCGGCATCGAGCGGATCGTCCATGTCAGCATCACGAACCCATCGCCGGATTCGCCCTACGACTACTTCCGCCACAAGTACACGATGGAGCAGGGCCTGATCGCCAGCGGCGTCAGCTACGCGATACTCCGGCCGGCGCTCCTTTTTGGCGGGCGGGACATCCTGGTAAACAACATGGCGTGGGTGGTGCGGCACATGCCAGTCATCGGCGTCTTCGGCAGGGGGCGATACCGGATGCGGCCGATACACGTGGAGGACCTGGCGGCGCTGGCCGTCGAGCAGGGGGCCAGGCGCGAGAACGCGATCATCGACGCCGTCGGCCCGGAGACGTTCACCTATCGCGGCTTCTTCAAGGAGCTTTGCCGCATTCTCGGCAAACGGCGGTTGGTCGTCCCTCTGCCGCCGCGGCTGGCGTTCGCGCTCGTGTGGCTCTTCGGCAAGATCGTCCACGACACGATCCTGACCTGGCAGGAGACAGCCGCCCTCATGGCCGACCTGCTCTGTGCAGCCTCGCCGCCGGCGGGCGCGACGCGCTTGACCGACTGGGCCCGCGAACACGCGGACACCCTCGGCAAGCATTACGCCAGTGAGAGTGCAAGGCGAAAGAGCGCCTGAACACTGTTCCAATCCACGGCACAGTTGTACAATTAGGCGGGAACATGGTCGAAGGAGCACGGCATGGAATTCACCAGGATAACAACGAACCCGCGGCAAATGGCGGGGGTGCCCTGCATTCGCGGTCTTCGCATACCCGTGGCCACCGTTGTGGGTGTGGTAGCCGAAGGCATGAAGGAAGACGAGATTCTGGCGGCATATCCGGATCTTGAGCCGGGGGACATTCGCGAGGCCCTGCTTTACGCGGCCGAGGCAGTTCGCGAGAGTGAATTGCCTCTGGTCGAGAAGGCATGAGATTCCTGGTCGACAACGCTCTGTCGCCTTTGATCGCTGCTCGCCTGCGAGAGAACGGGCACGACGCCGTTCACGTCCGGGATTACGGCCTACAGACTGCCGAAGATGAGGTGATTTTCGACAGGGCATCAGCCGAAGACCGGATTGTCGTGTCAGCAGACACTGATTTCGGACATATCCTCAAGAGAAAGAGGCCCAAGAAATGAAGATCGCCATCGGCTCGGATCACGCCGGCTTCCAGTACAAGGAGGCCATTCGCGCGCACCTCGCGAAGGCCGGACACGAGGTGAAGGACTTCGGCACGTACTCGCCGGAGAGCTGCGACTATCCCGTGTTCATCCGCCCGGTGGCGGAGGCGGTGGCGGCGGGGGCGTTCGAGCGGGGAATAGTCCTGGGCGGCAGCGGCAACGGCGAGGCCATCGTCGCCAACCGCGTCAGGGGCATCCGCTGCGCGATCGCGTGGGACCTGCGTTCGGCGCGCCTTTCCCGCGAGCACAACGACGCCAATGTCCTGTCGCTGGGGCAGCGGATGATGGCCGTCGAGGAAGCGCTGGAAATAGTGGATCTGTGGCTGGCCACCGCTTTTGCCGGTGGCCGGCATGCCATCCGCATCGCGATGATCGACCAAGCGTGTTCCGAGAGCTGAGGTGCGACCGATGAAGACCGTATGCCTCATTCTCCTGTGCATTTCGCCCCTGGCGATGGCCGGCGGGTGCATGATCGTCCGCGTCACCGACGACGCCAACGGCGCGCCCGTCGCCGGGGCGAAGGTGAGCTGCACCTTCCAGTCCGGGCGCAAGATGTCGCTTGGGACGACCGACGACATGGGCAAGCTCTTGATATACACGCGGCAGGGCATGGAGACGCTCACGGTCTCCAAGGGCGGATACGCGACCTTCACCAGCAATCTGGACGACATACGGCCGCGCGGCACCGACCTCTTCGTCGACGTCCGCCTCGTGCCGGCAGGCTCGGAGTCATCCGGCTTCCCTGGCCGCACGATCCCGGAGATGGACAGATGACGCCTCTTACCCGGCGCGAGCGGCTGAGGCGGTGCTACTTTCACGAGGAGCTAGACCGGCCGGCCGTCTACGTCCGTACCGGCTATCCGGCCAACGACTCCACCTACCACGCCATCAAGGCGCTCATGGCCGAGCGCAGCGAGCTGAAGGCTCTCTGGCAATCGACGCAGGTTGAGCACGCCAAACGCTTCGCCGGCGACACGCGGACGGAGATCGGCCCGCTTTATGAAGAGCGGACCGAGCGCTTCGACGATGATTGGGACCGATACATCGTCACGCTGCACACCCCGGCGGGGGACCTGACGGCCACGGCGCTGCTGAGCCGCAAGGGCCTGCCGGGGATGCACCAGACATACTTCCTTAAGGATCGCCGCGACGCCGAGAAGTACCTTTCGCTCCCAATGCCCGAGTTGGCGGGGGGCGCGGAGGACTTCTTCGCCGCCGACCGCGAGATGGGCGACCGCGGAATCACCGAGGTATGTCTTGGAAACAACCCCGGCGGGTTCGTGGCGGACCTCTTCGGCTCGACGACCTTCGCCATGATGAGCATCGAGGACCGCGACATCCTGCACGCGCTCTGTGAGCAGCGGATGAACGTGCTGCTGGCCCGGTTGAAGTTCGTCCTTGGCCTGGGCGTAGGGCCGTACTTCCAGATGCTCGGCCAGGAGATGATCGTGCCGCCGCTGCACGGCCCGGCCGACTTCGACGACTTCAATGTCCGCTACGACAAGCCCATCATCGACGCGATCCACAACGCCGGCGGGCGGCTGCACGTTCACTGCCACAGCAAGATCGCCAAGGTCATGAAGGCGTTTGTGAACGTGGGCGTGGACGTGCTGCATCCATTCGAGCCGCCGCCGATGGGCGACATTACCGCACGCCAGGCGAAGGAAATCGCCCGCGGCCGTATGTGCCTGGAAGGGAACATCCAGATCGCCGACATGTACGAGAAGCCCCCGGCCGACATCCGCGCACACGTCGAGCAGCTCATCCGCGATGCATTCGACGACCACCGGGGGCTGATCGTCTGCCCGTCGGCGTCGCTGTACCAGTTCGGTAAGGGCGAGCAGGCGTTCCCGCAGGTCAAGGCGATGGTGGACACCGTTCTCGGATCATCGTGAAACCCTTGCGAAGGCGCACGTATGCCTGAATGGCCGGAGCCAGGTCGTCGCAGGTTCAGAAGGACACGCGGACCGCCGGTGAACGCCCCCCGATTCGCAAGGTCCGATAATATATCTTATGTGACGTTTCGCATGGTGGTCGGCGGGCATCAGCAGACAGGGCCAGTCGAGGCGCTCGCACTGGAGCGTTCGCCGGCCCATCTGAGCGGGACAAGATTACAGGCGCGAGGGCCGCCTGGACAAGACCCCGCGGGTGCTGAAACCGCCGGATCAGTCGGTCTTGAAGAGCTGTTCCAGGTCCAGGGCGTCGATGAGGTCGATGTTTCTGCCGTTGCTCTGGCTCGAAGGGTAGTACGCGACCAGGCGCTTGGTTGGCGCGTGGATCACGTAGAGCATGTCGCGACCCGCGCCGATCGAGCCGTTGACCATGATGTAGTCGCCGTTCCTCACGGCGCCATCGGCGTACGCCGGGGGCGTTTGCATGAGGTTGCCCACCAGCATGGCCAGGAGCACCAGCGCCGAGACGGACAGTACGACGATCGTTATGTTGCGGTTGTCGGTCATGGGTGCTCCTTCTCTACTTCAGGTTGAAGTCGTTCTTGAGGAGCCGGCCGGTGTACGCGGCCAGCTTGCCCTTCCTGTTGGGGTCGGGCTCCAGGCCGCGCATCTTCTGCTTGGCCACGTCGATCACGAACACGGCGTCGCTGTTGACGCCCACCTTGGCGGTGACGACCAGGTAGTCGGCCCCGCCGCCCGCCTGCGCCTTGGCCGGCTGCTGGTTGACCGTGAACACCAGCGCCAGCACGAGCGCCACGTTGATGCACACAAGCGCGACGATCAATGCCTTCTTCATTCTCGTTCTCCCGCGGCCGTGCGCCGGCCGCTACCATGTCCCGAAATGCCGTTCAACCTGCCGTATCCATGTCACCGAATGAGGGCCCGCCGGCGTTGAGCCTAATCCAGGTGGGTCCTCTTGGAGTTCTTGAAGCTCACCGCGCAGATTGCCAGCACGAACACTATGGCGTACAGGACCGCGAACCAGTTCACGGGCAACGCATCAGGGTTGGCCATGGGGAAATAACCGTCGGAGGCCCCCCACGCCTTTCCGGGAGCCATCGCCGCCAGCACCGCTGCCCAGGCAATCGCCGCTGTCTTCATACCATCGAATTATACCGCTGGCGGATTCCAATGCAATCCCGCTCGCGCGGGCGAGCGAATTTCCGCCCCAGGTTCCCCGCCGGTCACAGGAACGCCGCGACGTCGCTTGCCATCTCCGCGAACCGCCCCGACGGGACGTTCAGCGTCCCCCACTTGGCGCTGCGGGCCTTGGCGGCCGCCATGTACTCCTCCAGGCGGATGCCGACGAATGCGTAGTGCTTGTCCCCGAACACGTGGACATCGTCGAACGGCGACCTCCCCGGCGGCCCCTGGAGCCAGTACGCGAACACGAGCACGGCCGTGAAGTCGTCGCCGAAGACCTTCTGCCACTCGCGCAAGCCCTCGATGTCCTCGCGCGTCACCCAGTTCTCCCATGCCCGTGAGGCCCCCCTCCCCCTGCCCGGCACGCAGTCGGGAAACTTGCGGCCCTTCACGTCCACCAGCAGGTTGGGGCCGGACGAGCTGTACACCAGGAAATCGAAGCTCTTGATGGTCGAGCCGCCAAAGATCGCCTTGCGGGCCTCGTCCACCGCCACGTAGGGCCAGCCCTTGGAGCGGATGTAGTCCTCGAACGCCGCCTCGTAATGGATGGACCTGTCGGCCACGCCGCCCTACGCATTCGTATATGCTGATATTTCCACGTTCACATTGGATGATATACAGATATATCAATTTGCGAATAGCAGGGCGGCCGCGTCAGCGCGCGCCGCCCCCGGCCAGGTCCGCCAGGCCCGCCGGCGACTGCGCGCCCGTCGCCAGGTCCTTGACCTCAAGGCCGTCCTTCCTGACGATCACGGCCTTGGCCGCGCCGCGCCGGTTGGCCTCCTTGAGCAGCTTGCCGACGCCCTGCGATCTGTAGCTGAAGTCCGCCGACCGCCCGGCCGTCCGGAGCGCCGCCACGACCTCCAGCACCCGCCCCGCCGCGCTATCCTCTCCTGGCACCACGAAAAACTCGATCCGCCCGCCCTTCAAGTTCGCCGGGACCTTGCCTTTATTCTCCAAGAGGATGCCCAGGACCACATCACCCATGCCGAACCCCGTCGCGCCCACGTGCGGTCCGCCGAGGGCGTTGAGGAGATTGTCATACCGCCCCCCGCCCGCGAGCGCCCGGAGGGACAGGGAGCGGTCGAAGATCTCGTAGACGACGCCCGTGTAGTACGCCAGCCCGCGGACGATCCGCTGGTCGAATTCGCAGTAATCGACGATGCCCATCGCCCGAAGCTGTTCCCAGAGCCGCCCGACCTGTGCGATCCCCGCCTCGACATCCGCACCGCCCCCCGCCTGGGCCGCCAGATATTGCATGGCCTCCTGACCCGGCACGCGCTCGAAGGCGTTGATCTGGGCTATCTGCTCGGCCGTCAGCCCGGCCTTGGTCGCCAGGACCTCGAACTCCTCGTCCTCGACCTTCGGCCGCTTGTCTATGACCGCCAGCGCCTGCGGGATCGCCGCCTCGCCCACCCCCATCGCCTTGAGACGCGCCACAACCAGCGGGCGGCTGCCTACGCGGACGGATACATCGTCCTTGGCCAGCCCCAGTTCCCTCATCGCGTCGACGGCCGCGAAGATGCACTCCGCATCCGCCAGTTCCGAGTCCTCGCCGACGATGTCGATGTTCCACTGAAAGAACTCCCGCAGCCGCCCCTTCTGCGGGTTCTCCGCCCGGCAAACGCGCGAGATGGAGAACCACTTGATCGGCCGCGGCAGTGAGTTGATCCTGGCATTGACCATGCGCGCCAGCGACGGCGTCATCTCCGGCCGTATCGCGAGCTGCCGCCCTCCCCTGTCGGTCAGACTGAATAGTTGCTCGACGATCTCCTGCCCGCTCTTGGCCGTGAAGAGGTCCAGGTACTCGAATATGGGCGATTCGTATTCTTCAAAGCCGTTGCGCAGCGAGACCCTCCGCCATGCGTCGATGATCCAGTTGAGCTTCCGCATGTCCTGTGGATAGAAGTCGCGGGTGCCTTTTACATTCTGGAATTCCATGTCTCATTTCCTGCCGACTCGCCGCCGGCCGCTCTGTCGTCTCTTCCGCGACGCGGCCCTGCGGCCATCCTCAAACGCCTGCCTGCCGAGCATCCGACTGGCGTACGCCTCCAGCTCAGCCGCGCTGGCGAAATGCTCCTCGACCTCGTGAAACCCGCGCGTGAACTCGCACGTCGCCGGCGCGAACCTTCGGCATACCAGCGGTCGCCGGCCGTACGCGACACATCGCCAGCCGCGGGGCGTCTTCCGCAGCATCCGGCAGCGGTTCTCGACCCGCATGCCCCAGTCGCCCTCGGCGTCGATGTACACGCTGACGCCCCGGTGCAGCAGGTACCAGCGGACCTCGTCGAAGTCCTCGTACGTCTCCGGCCGGCCGAGCGGCACGCCGAAATATCGGCAGCACCTCGCCTGGCATTTCACGCATCGCCTGTCCATCTCACAGCCCGTGTCGAGGGGATTATACGAGCCGGGCGTCGATAACACAAAGCCGCATTGCGCCGCGGCCGTCCATCGTGTATCATGCTGGCCCGCCTTCGAGCGGCTGTGCGATACGGGCGCGCGGTTCGAGCGGGCCTACTCGGTCTGCCCGGTCTGCACGCCCGCCCGGGCGAGCATGATGACCGGCCAGTATCCCTTCGCCCACGGCCTGCGGTGGAACGACATTGAGATGCCCACCGACGCCCGCCTTTACTCCCATTACCTCGGCTTCTGGAACCCACACCACCCTTACGCACCGAGCGAACCGTTCGCAGGCAGCATCCCGCCGGCCGAAATCCCGCCGCACCCAACGTTTGATGATGACCTCTCGACCCGCCCCCTGCGGTACCGCATCCAGGCCAACTGCCACTACGCCACGTTCCCTCGCCGCCGCCCGTGGCCGTACTGGCGGGAAATCCTGCGCCGCTGTTACGAGCAGACGATGCAGCTAGACACCGCTGTGGAACGCATTCTGTCGGAGCTTCAGGCCAGCGGCCAGGCCGATAACACGCTCGTCATCTACGTTGCGGACCACGGCGACACCGTCTCCGCCTACGGCGGCCAATGGGACAAGGCGTCGACCTACACCGAGGTGGTCGCTCGCGTGCCGATGGCGATCCGCTGGCCGGGGCGGATCAGGCCCGGCACGATGATCGACGGCCTTGTGTCAAACATGGACGTGACGGCCACCATGCTCGACGCCGCCGGCGTGGCCGTGCCCGCGACGATGCACAGCCGCAGCCTGCTGCCGCTGGCGGCCGGCGCCGCCGACCGGCCAGACAGCCTGCTGTGCGAGCACAACGGTCATCACTGGGAGCGGCTCACCCAGCGCGTGCTCTGCCGCGGGCAGTACAAGTACGTCGCCTGCGTCTACGACGGGGATGAACTCTACGATCTGGCCGGCGACCCGTTCGGCCAGAGAAACCTCGTGGACGATCCATCCCGCCGTGACCTGCTCCGCGACATGCGGCTGGACCTTCTGGGCCGACTGGAGCGGCTGGGCGACCGCGTCGACCGCGGCAGCATGCTCTTCGTCCTCCGCGAGCGGACGGCGAAGTAGTCTATCAGGCGACCGCCGGAAGATTCCTTGTAGACGACGGACGCCGCGCCGTGCGCGGCTTCTGGATTCCTTCGTCTTCGTCCCACTGCGGCCGAAAGGAGTTGAACCTTCACGCCCTTTACGGGCATAAGGACCTGAACCTTACGCGTCTGCCAATTCCGCCACGGCCGCGTGTCCGCTCGCAAGAGCGTCCTTCAATACTCTACCAGCGACCACGCGAAAGTCAACACTCGGCGGCGATTTTCGCCCGGTTTGACGCTTCGCAACCTCCGTGCCTACTATGGCATAGGAAAAGCCAAGCACGCCTGATAGAAAGGAAGGCCGATCATGGACATGTCCACGACGTACATGGGCCTGAAGCTCTCCAGCCCGCTGGTCCCCTCCGCCTCGCCGCTGAGCCAGGAGATCGGTAACATCAAGCGCATGGAGGACGCGGGGGCCGGGGCCGTCGTCCTCTGGTCGCTCTTCGAGGAGCAGATTGAACACGACGCCACCGAGCTTGACTACTACCTCCAATACGGCTCGGAGCGATTCGCCGAGTCGCTGACGTATTTCCCCCAGCCGCGCGACTACAAGTTCGGCGGCGAGGCCTACCTGGAGCACATCGCCAAGGCCAAGAAGGCCGTCGGAATCCCGATCATCGCCTCGCTCAACGGCGTATCCGCCGGCGGGTGGACATCGTACGCCAGGAAGATGCAGCAGGCCGGCGCGGACGCGCTGGAGCTGAACGTCTACTTCCTCCCCACCGATCCGGGCGTCACCGGCCGCCGCATCGAGGAGGTCTACTTCGACGTACTCAAGACGGTCAAATCCAGCGTCACCATCCCCGTCGCGATGAAGCTCTCGCCGTTCTTCTCGTCGATGTCGTTCATGGCCGTCGCCCTGGCCAACGCCGGGGCCGACGGACTGGTCCTCTTCAACCGCTTCTACCAGCCGGACATCGCGGTCAAGGAGCTTGAGGTGGTCCCCCACCACACGCTGAGCACCTCCATCGACAGCCGACTGCCGCTGCGGTGGATCGCCATCCTCCACGGCAAGGTCCGCGCGTCGCTGGCGGCCACGGGCGGCATCATCAACGCGCAGGACGCCGCCAAGATGATCCTGGCCGGGGCCGACGTGACGATGCTGTGCAGCACGCTTCTCCGCAACGGCATCGGCGAACTGGCGAAGATCCGCCAGGGCCTGACGGCCATCATGGAGGAGATGGAGTACGACTCCGTCGGGCAGATGAAGGGCGTGATGAGCCAGAAGTCCTGCGCCGAGCCGGCCGCGTTCGAGCGGGCCAACTACATGAAGTCGCTCACCAGCTTCGCCGAATGGGGGGTAAGGACGCTGGAGTGATAAGGGGACATTCTACTTTTCGCTCCGCCGATGGCGCCCTGATCTGAACGAGGAAGGACCTGCGCCATGCGAGCGGTCCTTCCCGCGCGCCGGCGAAAAGTTGAGTGTCCCCTTTTCACTCTCTTCGCCTGCCGGATAACATGCCTTCATGCCCGCTTCGGGCAACTATGGAGATCAACATGATCGCCCAGGCATTTCACCAGGAAGCCGTCGCCGTCGGGTGGACGGTGGTCTACTGCGTCGTGGGCGCGGTCGTCGGCGTGGCGATCGTGCTCGCCGCGTCGATGTTCCTCCCGCGGCTGATCGACCGCATGACGCCAAACATCGACGAGGAGAGGGAGATCGCCCGCGGCAACACGGCCGTCGGCGAGTACTTCGGGCGCGTCACATCCGCCGCCATCATCGGCGTGAGCGTCGTGGTTGCGGCGGCGATCCTAGGCGGGCTCATCACCGTGCTGCGCTAGGCCGCGCGGCGCAAAGTGCGTAAGGCGCACCTCGCAGGGAGCCGCCGGATGCAAAGACAGTCCATCCTCGCCATCGCGATACTGGCCGCGGCCGTCGCCGCGAGCGACGCCTTTGCGCGCGGGGGCGGCGGGTGTATTGCCGAGGGAACGCCCATCCTCACGCCCGGAGGCCCGACGCCCATCGAGGACCTCCGTCCCGGCGACAAGGTCCTGACCATCGCTGACGGCCAGCAGGATGTGGGCAAGGTAATCGCGATCTACCGCGTCCACGCGGAGGAATACATCGAGCTCGCGATCAGTAGCGGGAATATCCTCGTAACGCCCGAGCACCCGTTCATGGTGGGCCAAGGCGTCTTCCGCACGGCCGGCTCTCTTCGCGCGGGCGATGAAGTCTGCGTGCTCAAGAACGGCCTCGCCCGCCCCACCGCCCTGCTCTCCGCAAGGTCCGTTGCCGCGACAAGCGATGCGTTGAACCTGCTGACGGACAAGGGGATGTTCGTCGCCGCTGGCTTCATCGTCCACAACAAAGGGTGCTTCCTGCCCGATACGCCCGTCATGCTCCCCGACGGCCGGCAGCTCGCCATCCGCGACGTGCGGCCCGGCCAGGAATTGCTGGCGTTCAAGCCCGACGGCACGGCCGTCGCCGCCCGCGTGCAGGCGGTGATGACGATCCAGGCGGATGAGTACTTCATCGTCACGACCGGCCGCATGGCCGTCCGCGTGACGGCAGAGCACCCCTTCTTGACAGGAAACGCCGTCGGCGGCGAGTTCCGCACCGTGCAGGCGCTCAAGCCGGGAGACACAGTCTACGCCTGGGACGGCCGCGGCCTGGCAGCACAGCCGATCACGAGCATCGAGCGAATCCGCCAGAGCGTGCGCGTCTACAACCTCCAAACCGACTGGCCCAACACGTTCTTCGCCGCGGGCGTCGCCGTGCATAACAAGGGCGGCGGCTGTTTTCCCGCCGGCACGTGCGTTCAGACCCCCGACGGCCCGCGGCCGATCGAGACGCTCAAACCCGGTGATGAAGTCGTCTCAATTGACGACGCCGGTCGGATGGTCAAGTCAAGAGCAGTCGGTGTCTTCTCTACTGAGTCCCCCCTGCTGCTCTTGCGGACGGATCGCGGCGAGCTTCGCACGACGGCCGAGCACCCAATCGCCCTGGCCGGCGGCGGATTCCGCCTGGCCGGCGAGCTAGCGCCTGGGGAGGCGGTCTTGTTCTGGCGCGATGGCCGCGCGCAGCACGCCGCCGTGATCGAAGTCCGCCACACCTGCGAAGTCGTCACGGTCTACAACCTCACTGTCGGACGGCCGCACACATTCGTCGCCGATGGCTTCCTAGTCCACAACAAGGGCGGCGGATGCTTCCCCGCCGGCACGGCCGTGCAGACGCCCGGCGGCCCGCGCTCAATCGAGACGTTCACGCCCGGCGATGTGGTCGTGTCGATTGACGACGGCGGCCGGCCCGTTGTGTCCGAGGTCGAGGATGTCTTCGCCACCCATTCTCCCCTGCTGCTTCTGCGTACCGACCGCGGCGAGCTTCGCACCACCGCCGAACACCCGATCCGAATGGCCGGTGGCGGCTTCCGCCTGGCCGGTGATCTGGCTCCGGGTGACGTCGTGATGCTGTGGCGCGACGGCCGCGCGCAATCGGCCACTGTCAGCGAGGCCCGCCCCACCGGACAGATGGCCACGGTTTACAACCTCACCGTCGGTTCGCCGCACACGTTCATCGCTGATGGCTTCATTGTCCACAACAAGGGAGGAGGAGGATTCCACGGCGGCTCCCACGGAGGCTCCGGCGGCTCAGGGGGCTCCGTTCTGGGCGGCCTCATGGTCATTGCCGTCATCATCGCGATAATCTGGGGCGTCGGCTTCGTCGCCAAGGCGGCCGGCAGGAGCAGGAGCGATGAGAACCTCGATTTCGTATACAGCCGCTCGGCCATCGCCTCCAAGGCCGGCAAGACGGCCAAGCTCCTCGAGTTCCTCGCCAGGACAGACCCCGACTTGGCCCCGCAGGCCCTTCAGCAAGCGGCGCAGAGGACGTTCATCCAGCTCCAGACATGCTGGCAGGCCCGCGACTACGGCCCGATGAAGCCGCTGATGATGGGCGACCTCTACGCCCAGCACGTCGCCCAGATTGAGGCGATGATGCGCTCCCACGAGATCAACAGCATCGCCGGCCTAAAGGTCCAGGGCGTGGACATCGTCAACGTCCGCTACACCAACGACCCCTCGCAACGCGAGTTCACCGCCCTCATCACCGCGACCGCCCGCGACTACTACACCGACGACCGCACCGGCCGGTTCCTCCGCGGCGACAAGGAGCCAGCCGCGTTCCAGGAGTTCTGGACCTTCCAGCGCCAGGGAAAGGCGTGGCTCCTCCGCGAGATCGAGCAGACCCGCGAGAGCGACGCACTGAAGGAGGAGAACTTCTTCGAGCAGTTCACCGACCGCGGCCTGGGCCAGATATACGGCCAGGAGGCGGGCAAGGGCGGCGTGATCGGCCCGTGGCTTGAAAAAGGCGCCGCCACCAAGGAGGCCAAGACCGAGCGCCTCCTCAACTTCCTGGTCCAGACCGACAAGCTGTGGGACAGGCCGAAGATGATGGAGCGAGCCCGCGATGTCTTCATGCACGTAATGCTCGCCCAGCAGTGTACGATGCCCGTCCCGGCCGATGAGCTATTCCCGGCCGTCGCCAAGAGCCTGGGCGACATGGTCGCGGCGTGGAAGTCCTCCGCCACGGCCGTCGAGTACCGCAACCTGTGCATCCGCAAGGTCGAACTGATCCTCGTCCGCAACTTCGCCGACAACGCGCGGGACGAATTCACCGTCCGCATCTCCGCCCACGCGCAGAAGGTCATCACGCGTGCCGGGGCGGTCGTGAGCCGCGACGAGGACGTGGCGCCGTTCGTCCAGTACTGGACCTTCGGCCGGCTGGACGGCCAGTGGAAACTCAAGGAGGTCCTCCCCGACGCAACGGGCCAGGCGATGATCGGCCAGGAGAACCTCGACCAGGACAGCTCCGCCGCCCAACTCCAGTGGTACTACAGGCAGACGAGGGCGGTGTGAGCGGCTGGCCCCCAGATCGGTCCATGGCTCCCCTGCTTCCCATGACTCCCATGGGAATCATGGGAAGCATGGGAAGTATGCTGCGACTCGCGGACCGCGCCTACCGCTACCGCGCGGGGGCGGTGGCCGGTGCGGTATCGCTGGCCGGCTGAGAAGCCTGGCTCGTGGAATCGCCCAGGCGCCGCTTTGACGGCGCCGGCGTGAGAATCTCCTTGCCGTACTGGCCGATCATGCCGGCCAGTTCGTTCACGGCCGCCGCCGTGCCCGCCGAGTCGCTGCCCGCCGCGAAGATGACATCTCGCGACTGGCTTCGCGGGTCGTACGTGGCCGAGTTGACGCTCTCGACGGTGCCGATAACGCCACGGCCGGGGCCGGGGAACTTGGCGCTGACCTTCTCCAGCACTTTGTCGTAGACGAACGTGCCGTCCGTGCCCAGGTGCTTGAGCAGCTCGTTGGAGTCGATGTTGCCGACGAGGAAGATGTTGTTGTCGGAATCGATCACCTCGTTGTCGAACGTGTCCATCAGGTACCACTTGGACCTGTCCTCGCGGTAGCCCATGTGGTTTCCGTCGGGCTTGCAGCGGACCTCGAAGTGCAGCTTCTTGCGCTTGATGTCGGCCGCGGGTACGACGGTCGCCTTCAGACCGACCTTGGCGAGGGCTTCGGCGATGACGCCGGCGCCGGTCTTGTCGGTCGGGTCCTTTCCGTAGGCGACGGTGATCGGCCGGCGTAGGAAACCGCGGAGCGACGGCTTCCAGATCGACACCCAGACCTTCTGGGCGGCCGGGCGGATCAGGTAGACCTTGGCCTGGAGCGGCGCGATGTCGGCCGTGATCGCGCCTTCCCCGAGCTGCTG
>JBHGBE010000063.1:0-27116 GCA_041946855.1 Phycisphaerae bacterium
TCTGGTAGTTCTTGGGCAGGTCGGGGTAGTAGTAGCTCTTGCGGTCCCACTTGGTGAACGCGGCCACCTTGCAGCCCAGGGCCAGGGCGACCTTCATCGAGTACTCGACGGCCGTGCGGTTCATCACCGGCAGCACGCCGGGCATGCCGATGCACACCGGGCAGACGTTGGAGTTGGGCTCATCGCCGAAATGGTTGCGGCAGCGGCAGAACATCTTGGTCGCCGTCGCCAGCTCGACGTGAATCTCCAGCCCGATTACGGGCAGGACCTGCTCGCTCGCTGCGGTCGTCGCGGTCATGCTGAAATCTTACGGTCAGATAAATAGGGACGCACCCTATTTATCCCGCACGTGGCGCGAAAATAGGGTGCGTCCCTATTTTCTGCGCGCCAGGCAAAGGAGCTCGTCGAACTGCTTGAGCACCCAGCCCTCGCGGCAGAATTCCGGGGCGTGGCCGTGGGATAGGTCCGGGCGGAGGCGCTTGGGGCCGGGGGCGGCCTTGAGTATAGCCTTGCTGTGATCGTAGGGCACGACGAAGTCCCAGATCCTGCCGGGCGGGGCGAAGGGCTCGATCAGCTTCCGGGCGTCGGATTCGACGCTCATTTGTCGGCGATCCGTTTCAGCATCTTTCCGTACTTGCGCCGCATCGCGGCCACGGACTTCGCGACCTCCTTGGGGCCGATGTCGGCGGAGTCGCCAGTGCCTTCGCCGGAGTCGCCTTCCGCAAGCCCCTTGAGAACGTCGTGGTATTCCTTAGCGACCTTGTCGAGCGTCTCTTGGAATCGCTTTCTGTCCGCGTAATGTATCCGCTTCGGAGCCTTCATCGAGCGGCCATTCTACCACATCATCGGCGTCGTCGAACATTACAGTCCTATGGGCCTCTGCCCGCCTACCGCGCGACAGCGCCGGCCGGCCGGAGGGCCGCAAGTGCGTTGATCGCGTCGCAGCCCTTGGCCATGAACATGGGCATTATCACCAGGTTGGCTATGCTTGCGCACGGTATGAGCGCCAGGATGCACATCGTCAGGGCCAGGTTCTCCGACACCTTGGGCGCGGAGATGTTCCGCAGGCGGATGAACTCGTTGTAGTCCTTCGCCCAGCCCCACCAGGCCATGAACATCCAGTAGAGGTTGAAGAAGGGGATGAAGAGGAACCCCACGGCCTTTCCCGGCGAGGTGCGGGCCGGGCCGGCCTGGATTGCCGACCACATCTTGTACAGCAGCACCATACCGACGACGACGGCGTAGATGATCGCCGGGTATGCCAGGCACATGACGCCCGAGGCGGTCATCATCGCCGCCGGGTTCGGCGGGGCCGGCTGGGCGGATCGCCGGCCGTAGGGGTAGTTGTCATAGCGGTCGTAGCGGGACTGCCTCGCTGATTCCGCCGCCGAAACCATGGCCGTGATCATGATGACGTAGCCGATGGCAAAGAGCACGAAGCCGACGACGGTCCCGCCGACGTAGGACCCGACGTAGAAGCCCTTGGAGACCGGCTTAGGCGGGATGAACGGCTGCGGGTAGCCGTACGGCCCGTAGGGCGGCGCGCCGTACGGAGGCGGCGCGGCGTACTGCGGCGGCGGGGGAGCCGCGGCCTGGAGCACCTGCACTTCCTGGCCCGCCGGCGCGGAAGGCACGGTGATGGCCTCCTGGCACGAGGGGCACCGGCCGGCCCTGCCCGCCCATTCATCGCCCAGGCTGAACAGCTTCCCGCACTTGGGGCACTTGAAGTCGATCATCCACGTCTCCTTTTGCCGTACCTGTATACCCTACTTCTTGCCGAATCTCACGGCCCTTGTATCCCGCTCGATGCCGGTGGGGACTGTCAGCGGGCCGTAGAGGTTCGGGCGGCGGGTCATCATCCAGCGCCGGCCGGTCGAGCGCTCCAGCAGCGCCGCGTCCAGGTCGGCGACGACCATGTCATCGCCGGCCTTGCACGTCTCGACGATGATACGGCCGTAGGGGTCCAGGATCATCGCGTTGCCGGTGCGGACCTCGTCATCGTCCACGCCGACGCCGTTGGCGAAGGCCAGAAAGATGCCGTTGTCGTGGGCGCGGCTGGGCAGCCATCGCATGAGCCAGCCGCGGCCCTTGGGCCCGCGGAACTCGGCCTCGATGGCCGCCGGGTCGGCCTGGCGGTTGTCCCACAGGCGGCGGTCCACGGGCGTCATCGCGTGCGGGCTGACGACCTTGCACCCGCCCGTCTGGTGGGGGGCAAGGAGCAGCTCCGCGCCAGCCAGGGCCGTGATCCGCACGTTCTCGATGATGTTGCAGTCGTAGCAGACGAGCACGCCCACGCGGACGCCGTGCGGCGTGTCGAAGACGGTGTACTGGTCGCCGGATGAGATGTGCTCGCTCTCGAACGCGTGGATCTTGCGGTGGCGCCGCCACCGGCCGTCGGGCATGGCCACGACGTATGTGTTGAACATCCGCCCCGCGTCGGTCTCGCCCGTGCCGACCTCGACCAGGCCAGCGCCGATGGTCATGCCGTGCCGGCGGGACAGCTCCAACAGCCGCCTCGTCGAAGGCCCCTCCGGCACCTCCTCGGCCAGGGCCTCAAGCTGCGGCTTGGACAGGTTACGCAGGAACCAGTAGCCGGTGATGCAGCACTCGGGAAAGACGACGATCTTCACCCCCTGCGCCGCGGCCCGCGCGGCGAAGGACTCGATCTTCGCGAAGTTGGCCGCCTTGTCGCCTGCGGCGTGCTCGAACTGAACCGATGCGATGCGGACGTCTTTCACGGTCAGGTCTCCGGTATCGACGATTGCAGATTGTAGACTGCCGATTGTGGATTGCACGTTCTTGTGAGCCGTCGGCTTGGCGCGTTGGGCGCCGTTCCATCTGCAATCCACAATCTGCAATCTACAATCGTTATCCTGCCTGCCGCCGGAAACAGGAGACCGACATGGAATACGGCCATTTTGACGATGCCGCCCGCGCGTACGTCGTGACCAACCCGCTGACGCCGCGCCCGTGGATCAACTACATCGGCAACGGGCGGCTACAGGCGTTCATCAGCCAGACGGCCGGCGGCCTGATGTGGTACCTCGAGCCCGAGTCGCGACGGCTGAGCCGCTACCACTACCTAGCCGGGCCTGCCGACCGGCCGGGCTTCTGGCTCTACGTCAAGGACAACCGCACGGGCACCATCTGGAACCCGCCGATCACTGCCTCCGCGAGCCGTACTGCTGCTGGTGACAAGCAGGTGGAGGAAGTGCTCGGCGAGGACTGGGAGAACTGGGAGGAGGATGTACAGGATGCGTGCGCAGAAACTCATGTATCCTTAGTTCATGGATGAAAGTGCCTGGGACCGACGGTGTCTCCACCCGCAGATGAACAACTGATTACCGCAGCGCGGGCACCGCTCGACATCGCAGCCCGGCGCGTGCAGGTCGCCGGGCTTCGCCCCCCAGTCGTGGCATTCCCGGCCTTCTTCCGCACCCCAGCCGCCGCCTTCCTCGGGCGCACCGCAGCGGATACGACGATAGAGCTTGCCATCGTTCAACAGGACGACGTCCTCAGGCGACGGCGACATCTTCTGCATCTCAACGGGGTCCGACATAATGCCCACATCCTTTCCGTGGCCAGCAGGCCACCACGAGAGCGTCGTCAGCAGGCGCACACGTCGGTGCGGCTGGACTACGCTGCCCACTGCGCGCAACTTGTCACTGTGAGGACGATGGGCAAGACGCCCAGCGCGCACAGTATCCACAAGGGTGAATGAGGCTGATCCGGTAGGGGACGGTCTACGCCGTCCAGTTTCGATCAGCACCGCAGGCTGGGATGCCTACTTGACCGTATTCCATACGGCATCTCAGATTGTGGAAACGAGATTCCCGGCATCGTGTTGACCGTCACCGCGGACGGTTCGAGGGGCCAGCAATGACAGCGGCGATCTCGGTCAGCAGCGGACGGGTAGCACCGTGCCGCCCTAAGCGGGCACGGACCAGGCACGGGCAGCTAACCTAACATGCATATATGTCAATACTTACAGTTGTGCTCTTAATCAGCGGGTCGAAGGTTCAACTCCTTCGCGGCGCAGTACCCAGACCAATACCGCAAGGCGTCGGTCCACGCTGCGCCAGGTTGCACAACGTCCAGGTTTTCAAGCCCTTCCAGCCTCCCGCCGCCCGTGGACGAATCACGCCACCGGCTGCAGTCTCCGCAACGCCGCCCGTTGCTCGTCCTGGACATGCGCGTAATGATCAATCGTCAGCGTGATCGTACTGTGCCGCGCCAGGTCCTTCGCGACGGCAGGTCAGACGCCAGCCCGCGCCAGCCGCGAGATGAACGTGTGCCGCAGGGCTTGGAGGTCGCAGCAGCGCCCCGCCCATCATCCTACAGAGCTACTCAAGAGTCTTTCTTCGCCCGCCGATAGTCCGATTCAGGAGGCCGATTCCGGCTCCGTGTAGAGCGGCCGTGGTCCCCGCGCCTCGGGTGACACGGGTGCGTGAGGGCGGCGGATGGATCGGAGAAGAACAGGGACCTCGGAGGCAGGTTTCATGAACCGGAAGAACGCAGCTTTCGCGCTTGTTGAACTCCTGATCGTTGTGACGATCATAGGCATCCTGGCCGCCCTGGTGATCCCGCAGTTCACCGAGGCATCTTATGAGGCCAAGAACTCGGCTCTGTCCAGCGACCTCCATACTCTCCGGAGCCAGTGCGAGCTGTTCAAGCTCCAGCACCAGCACAGGTACCCGCACCAGATGCCCGGGGTGACCGATGGGCCGACCTTCATGGCCGTCCTGATGGGCAAGACCAACAGCGACGGCACCACGACGGGCACGCCGGCCTTCGGTCCGTACCTCAAGGAGTGGCCGACCAACGAATTCGTCGTCGGCGCGGCGGGCGGCCAGTTGACCCTCGGCAATACGGCCGGGCTGGCCGGTTGCACGACCGGCTGGTACTTCGACATCACGCAGGGGAAGATGTCGGCGGGCGATCCCGCCCACCGTGGCCTCTAGTCCCGCTACGGGCGGCCACGCTGCCTTCCATCGACCCACTTCCGCCTCGTCCTGACCTCTGAAGCGGACCTCAAGCGTTTCCGGCTTTGCGATTGCCACAATGCCCCAAGCGCGTTATGATGGCGGCGTCGTTGTGCTCAATTCGTAGATCCCCTGTCCGGCACGGCCGGCTGCGGCGCGCCGGGCGCGGCCAAGAGGAGCTGGCGGATGCGAAGGCGCCTCAATGCGTTCACCTTGATCGAACTGCTGGTCGTCATCGCCATCATCGCCCTACTGGTGTCGATTCTAGTGCCAAGCCTGTCTGCTGCCCGCTCGATCGCCAGGCGGGCCGCATGCGGCGTGCAACTCAACGGCCTGGGCAAGGCCAGCGGTGTGTGGCGCGAGGACCACAAGGGCGAGTTTCCCTACTACGCGCCGGGAACCGGCGATGACATGAGCGGGATAGGCATCCACGTGCCGCAGCACGCCGAGATGGGCAGGGCCTGGCCGAAGATCTACAACATCATGGAAGCCAACGGCATGAAAGGGACCAGCCGCACCGTCGATGGGTACAACATGTACGTCTACGACCAGACGCCAAAGGAGGTCTGGGGCGGGGCGCTCTGCCCGGCCATGAACGCGCCCAAGATCTGGAAGTGGAACGAAGACCACGCCGGCGTCTATCCCAACCCCGGCAAGGGTTGGCTGCACAAGGCGTCGATCGGCTATCAGTGGAATTTCTGTCTTCGTGGCAGGATTCTCAAGGCGTCATTCGTCCACTGCGACACCGGGCGTTTCAACAACAAGGCCGAGCAGGGAGGCGCGCACCTGCTCAACGCCTGGAACAACCAGTACTGCACCATGTGGATGGACTGGCTTCTGGACTTCCCCGGCAGGAACGACTACGGCGCACAGGCCATCAGCCCCAGCGAGGTCTTCCGCCCCGACCGCGTTGCGGAGGCATGGGACGGCAACGATGTCGAGACCTGTCCCAACGGCGACTTCGGCCTCGGAAGCGGCGGGCGCTGGGAGATGGAAAACCTCCAGCCCGGGTGGCACATCGGGCCGTTCAACTGCAACGCCAACGGATGGGCGCTGCTGAACGCTTACCGCCACCGCGGAAGCCCGAGCATCCTTTACGTGGATGGGCACGTCGGCGCCGACGCCACCAGGGCGATCAAGCCAAGCGACCTGGGCACGCCTCCCTTCGGCAACTGGAAGGGCCTCCAGTGTACGAGCTGGAGCGACTTCGACCCCCAGTGGGGCACCCTCAACCACATCGCTCCGTATCCCGTGTTTCTCAACTAGCCGGGCGGGTGGCCGGGTTCTTCCCGGCAAGGGCCTTCTGGGCATTGCGTTGGGCGCGCTCGGCCAGGACCTGATCGAGCACCGACGTGTAATCGGGCATGTAGTAATCCGAGAACCAGCGATACCTCTCCCGGCCGTCGACGAACAGGATCACCGTCGGCACGAGCAGGACGTTGAAGTCATGGGCGACGTTTAGCGAGTTGATCTCGAACCAGGGGTAGATGAAGAGGAACTTGTCGAACGCAACATGGCCGCCGTAGTCCCGCGCGAGCTGCATCAGGCCCGGCTCCAGGGCCACGCACGTCGGACAGCCCGGCTTGTAGAAGTACATCAACACCGGACGGTCCGTGCGCCGAATCTGGCTGTAGAAGACTTGCTCGCTGGTAATGTCTGTGAAGCCCGGCGTCTCGCAGCCGCACACTGCCAGAGGGAGCAGAACACTGGCGAAGCCCAATACGGAAGCGATCCATCGCAGTCCATTGTGAACAGACATTTCCTGGCTCACCTCTGGCTGCCGACGGCCGTCGGCGTTTCAGATGATTCTATTGCGCCGTCGCGATTCGACAAGCAGATTCCAGGTTTCGGAAGGATTGATTCGCTCCAGGCAGCGCGGAGGCCCGGTAGAATTGAGGGCAGCGCCCCGTCCGGTCCCAGGCCGGACTGGCCTGATGGGAGATGGCGACTGATGATGAAGAAGATCGTGCCGCCGCTGCGCCTGCTGGTGGCCTGCATCGCCGCCCAGGTGGCGCCGCGTCTTCTCTGGCCGATCGCGGTCTGGTTTCCGTTTCCGCTCAACTACATCGGGGTGTTGCCGGTTGCGGCCGGCTTCACGCTTGCCGGCATGGGCCTGCGGCGGTTTCGGGCGGCCGGGACGAACATACACCCGTTTGTGGAGGCCGACAAGCTCGTGACCGACGGCGTCTATCGGTTCACGCGGAATCCCATGTACCTGGGGCTGGCCATCGTCCTGGTCGGATCGTGGATCCTCAACCGGTGCGCCGCCGGCGGACTGGTGGTGCCGGTGTTCATCCTTATCGCGGACCGCTGGTACATCCGGGGCGAGGAGAAGATGCTCTCTCGGAAGTTCGGCCGCCAGTACGACCACTACCGCGCCCGAACGCGCCGGTGGGTGTGAAGCGTTCGCGCGGTCGCGCCGGGCGCGATTCGCCGGAGAATCTCGCCTGCGGGAATGGCCGCCGATTGGCGCGGAGCGTCGAGCATCTGCTTGTCCAGGCGCGACGACAGAGTAGAATCACGGCAAGCATGGTCGAAGGTCGCCGGCAGGAAGCCGCCCGGGACAAGCCGGGCTCGTCGCCGGTGCCCGGCGTGTTCCGCCAGATCGTCAGTTCTTGTTCAGGAGTTCACATGAGCAAGCACATCGTCACAATCTCCAACGGGCGTTTCGGCGCGATCCTGGCCGCGCTGGGCCTGGCGATGCTGGCCGGGGGATGCGCAGGCGCGGGCGGCGATCCGCAGCGGATGCAGCGCGGATACGTTTACTATCTCGACGGCGCGGGGGGCGGCGGCCTCAACAACTGGGGCGGCGGCGTCCGAGACGGCCTGCTGAAGGCCGGTTACGACGGCGGAGGGAAGATGTTCCGCTGGGAGACGGGGCTGGGAGTGCTGGCCGACCAGACCGCGAGCAACGAGTACAAGCGCGGCAAGGCGGCCGAACTCGCCGACCAGATGGCCGACTTCCACCGCCAGTACCCCGACGCGCCCATTACGGTGATCGGACTGTCGGCGGGCACGGCCATAGCCGTCTTCGCGCTGGAGTCGCTGCCGCCAGGAGTGATGGTGGACAACGTCATCCTGCTTTCGGGCTCGTTGAGCGCGACGCACGACCTCACGTCCGCCCTTGGGCGCGTGCAGGGCAAGGTCTACATCACTACGTCGCACCGGGACGCGGTCCTGGGCGGGCTGCTCCCGCTGGCGGGGACGGCCGACCGCGATTCCGGCACGAACGCGACGATCGGCATAGAAGGCCCGGAGCTTCCGCCGGGCGCTTCGGATCAGACGCGCAGTCTGTATGCCTCAAAGCTCCAGGTGGTTCCGTGGAAGCAGGAATTCGCGCGATACGGGAACAACGGCGGGCACACCGACACGGTGGCGGCGCCGTTCATCGAGCACTACATCGCGCCGCTGGTCAAGACGAGTTCCGGAACGCAGTTTGCCGCCGCCGGCCCCGCGCCCGCGGGCAGCGTCCGCAATCCCGACTACGAGCGATGGGCGAGATTCGAGACCGGCTCGTGGGTCACGATGGAAGGCCAGCGGACAGTCGACGGCGCGACCAAGCCGATCCGGCTGAAGGTCACCTTGGTCAGCAAGAACGCCGGCCAGGTCGTCTTCCGCCGCGAGGACCTCGACGCCCAGCGGCCGGGCAGTGCCTCGCCGTTTTCCCAGACCATCTACGCCTCGGCCAACATCGCGCCTACGGAGAGCCCGGTCACGCACCCGTCGCGCCGCCTGACCCAGTTGCCGGATGTGACCGTCCGCGTCGGTACGCGGGACCTGACGTGCAAGTCGGCGACGGCCTCCGCGCCGGGTGACTTCCACGATTGGGGCAGCAATCCGCAGGCAACTATCTGCACCAGCACGGAGATCCCCGGCGGGATCGCCAGGATCGACATCCGCACGCGTTTCGCGCAGAAGTCCATCGCGGTCCGGGGCCAGGTGACCGATTATTTCATTGCCAAGCCCTCGGCGAATGCAGCTAGACTTGCGGCGCGGTAAGCCGCCGGCAGATCGGGGCGGTAGCGCCGGCCTGAGCGTTGACTCCGCGCGTTCTGGCGGCTGCCCCAAGGCGAAGGGGGCCATCCTTGGCCCCGTTCTTCATTCCTGGGCGGCCACGCTGCTTTCTTGGCCCTGACTTGGCCTTGCGAGGGTGCCCTGCGCGCACGGCCGCCGGCCGTCAGTCGCTTCTAGGCCGGTACGCGCTCTACTTGCCGGTGCTGAACTCGACCAGCTTCGTGGTCGTGGTCATGGAAACCGGCCCCTCGGTCTTGGTCTCCATCTTCGCCATGAGGCCCGGGATTTCGTCCGAGGTCCAGACCTTCGAGGTGGTCTTCGTGCCGGCCTGCTCAGCAGTTGTCTCCACCCACTTGCACTTGATCTTCTTGCCGGCGACCTCGATCTCCTCGGTGCCCTCTTTCATCTGGGGCTTGGTGGTGGGCTCGGCGGCCTTTTCGATCTTCGCCGCGTGTTCGATCTTCTGCGTGTTCTCGATCTTCTGCCCGGCGACCTCGGCGACGGTCTTCATCTCGATGACCGCCTTCTCAGGCGTGAGCTCTTTCAACGTGCTGGTCATCTCGGTCCTGGTCGTCTGGCCGGCCATGGCCATCTCCTGGACGGTCTTGGCCGAGGCCCCGACCTTGAACTGGGCCCAGTTCTTGTAGGCGGGGTTGTCGATCATGTCCGCCGCAAGGGCAGGCGCGGCCGCCATAGCAAGGATCACAACCATGAGTACTGCCGTTCGACGGGTCACCATTCCGCATCTCCTTTAGAGGTCCAAGAATCGCCGGGGACACGCGTCTCCGGACAAACCTGATCGTGGCTCCAGGCCGCCTCGCTCCGGCCTTGATGGCCGTCGGGGAGCGTCTCGATAGTGTCCGGGAATTATACCCTGTAAGACGGATGGAAGACGCCGATTTCCACCAACCGATCCGACCGCCCGCTGTCTATCATGGGAGTAGGAAGAGGAGTCAACCAATGAGAGCGACGATGCGGATGATCGTTATGTTAGTGGCGATGCTGGGCGTTCTGGCCGGCGCGGGCGTGCTTGCCGGATGTGATGACCATCACGGCCGCAGACGCCACATGTCCTACAGCGACCAGGGCAGCAACTGGAGCAACGTGGACCATCCGCGCGGGCATGGCAGGTGATACACAGCCAGTTGTGCTAGCGATGCCGTAAGCCGCGATTGGTGCGTTTGAGTAGGAGGAGGGCGGCGGCCGGGAACGGCGGCGCCGAGCGCCGGCTCAGATGTCCCTGTCTCAGGCTAGGGGAACAGCAGGCGGACCAGCGGATTGAAAGGGCAATGCGGGTTCGCCTTTATGGCGTTGATCAGGTTGGTCAGGCCCGCTCGCCATCCGGATGGGTTGCTCAAGATCGACTTGATGTAGGGAGCGATGGCCTTCAGCGATGATTGAGGGATCGCGGAGACCTTGGACAGATTGGACAGGGCGGCCCTGACCTGCGGCGGCATAATGCCCGGCTTTCCGGGGGTGGCGCGGATGGCCTGGAGGATGGACAGGAGGGACGATGCACCCGGCTTCACCGGGACGACGGTCGCCACCTTGGGCAGCGTGAGCTTCGGCAGCGGCAGGAACACAACGGACGCCGACAGCAGCGTGCGGTCCTCAAGCGGCTCCAGCTCGAATAGGTTGGGCTCCATGCCTGTCTCCTTTCATAGGCAGCCTACGATATCATCGTCCATTGTCGCCATGATTTCCGCCCAAGACAAGCCCGGCCCGTGGTAGATCAACCCCTGCCGCACAGCCCTGGAACAGCAGTATCGTCCCGCCTCATCCATGCCGGCCATCTATGGCGTCGGGATCTTGCTGAAGTAAAGCAGGTGGACCTCGATCACCTTTCGCTCGTTGGTCAGCAGGGCCTTGAGCAGTTCGGAGAACTTGGCGGCGTCGGCCGGCAGCGCGGCGATCCATCCGTCGGTGACCGTGGCTCCGCGCTTGAGCGTGAAACCGAGGCGCTTGCCCATGTCCGCAACATCATCGACCGTGCAGTCGTTCTCGACACGGAGCAGGATCGCATCCGTGCGAAAGCCCTTGACCGGGTCCTGGCGCAGGCCGTCCAGCAGCGAGTAGACCAGGTCCATCCGCCGGGCCTCTATCTGGCGGCTCTGGGCCTGGGGAGTGAGTTGGAACGCGCCGGCCTGCTTGAGCGGCTCAAGGGCGGCGTTGCCCAGCGAAAAGAGATCGGCGGTGGCGGCGGTCCTCTTACGGCCGTCTTCGGATGCCAGGTTCGCGATCAGCTCCTTGATCTTCGCGGCCCCGGCCGGGGCGGATGCGGCTTGGCTGGCTGGAGCGGAGGCGGTAGCCGGGCCGGAGGCCGGCTGTGAAGCGGCCCTGCGAGGCGACTCGGACCACACGGCCGTGACGCACAGGACAACGGCCGACAGTGACGCGGCAACCGCGACCAGTCTCCTCATTCTCATTCCCTTTTGCGGACGCCGAATGTGGCCATGTCATTGGACGGCCGGAAGCACCGAGAGTTCCTCGCCAAGCAGAATGTGCGTCGCAGATCTTACCTGCCGTGTGGCGCCGCGGGCAGAAGAAATCACCCACCGGGACCTTAGTGCTGGCGTTTCCCGGTGGGTGCAAGGGCTGCCGAGACTACTTGTTGCGCTTGTCCTTGGTCTTACCGTCGGTGGGCGAGGCGGATGAGGCGTCGCGAGTCGGGCCGGCTGAAGCGGGCGCCGCGGATGGAGCGGACCTCGGCGGGGAAGGCGGGGCGCTCACCACTGGCGCTGGGGCCGGACGTGCGGGGGGCTGTGCGCTCACGACAGGCGGCGCCGCTTTCGGTGTGCTCACCGCAAGCGGGGCTGCTTTCGCCGCAGGCGGTGCTGCCTGTGGGATGACTGGAGCAGCCTTCGGCGCCGGCGGCGGAGCGCTCACGACAGGCGGCGGGGCCTTGGACGCGGGAGGCGCGACCTGGGACACAGCCGGAGCCGGCCGGGCCTGCACGGCGGGCGTCGGCACGGGTTTGGCAATCTGCGGGTCGGGCGTCGGCATCGCCGGGCGCGGAGGCGCAATCACGGGCGGACTGACCTTCGCGGGTGGGTTAGCCGCCGGGGAAGGGACGAGCTTAGGCATGGATGGAACAACCGGCGTCAGCGGCGCCTTTGGCGCCGGCGGAGTATTCGCCGCGGATGGCAGCTTGGCGACGGGCGGGCCATTCTTCGGGGACGGACCGGCATTAGGCAGCGACGGGGCAATCGGCGCTACCGATGCGGCCGGCGCCGGACGGGTCTTCACGGCGGCGGATGGCAGGGGCTTGGCCCCGTTGTGCCGTTGCGTGCCCGGCGCGGGAACCGGCGGCTTTGGCGGATCGACGGCCAGCGGCGGCGAGTGTGCCTCGGGGTTTCTGATGACGGTCTGGCCGGCCGCGCCGGGCACTGCCGACGGCTGGCGGATAGGCGCGGGCTTCACATAAGTCGGCTTGGGTTGTCTGGCAGTCATCACCGGCACGGGCTTGACATCGGTGGTCTTCAGCTTCCCGCCGGCCGTCACAGGCGTGGCGACAGGCTTGGCATCCGCGCGCCGGGCATCGACTGGGATCGCGGGTGTCCGCGTCGGCGGAAGGCTCGCGGTGCCCTGCACCTGTTTTGGGGCCGGTGGCTGGGCCACCTGCACCATGTTCTTGGGGGCATTGACGGCCGGGGCCTGCATCTTGGCCATGACAGGCTTGCCGCCCGCGACATCCTTGGGACGCGGGGGCTTGACCTCCTGCTGCACCCGCTTGATCTGGACCTTCGCCAAATCCTGCGACTGCTTGAGGAGCTTCTCGCGGGTCACCGGCGTTATCTTGGCGACCTGAACCGCGGCCGTCTTGTTCGACGCCACATCTCGCAGCGGGCGGGCGATTGCGGCGCTGGGAGCCAGGCCGGGGTTTCGCTTCAACTGCTCGACCTGTGCCGCGTACGTGCCGGCCGGTCGGGGAAGCTTGTTGTCCCGCAGTTGCTCGTAGCGGGTCTGCTGGCGGTCGCCCCATTGCGGATCGTCGCGGCGGTGACGCCACTGCTCGTGGGCGAAGATCGGGTCCGGGGACTTCCGCCGCCTGGCGAAATCCACCAGCGGATAGACGCCGCGGTCAAGGCACTTGCGGTCATAGTAGTCGCCGAAGACGTAGTGCGAATCGTGCGGCCGGACGAACAGGTTGGCCGATAGGATGTTGATGTCGATGACGATCGCCGGCGAATAGACGAACCGCGGCCGCGAGTAGACCCGCCGGTCCATGCAGACCGGCGCGAACAGCAGCCCGCGCCGCTCGATTGGGTAGTCCCAGTATCCTTCCACGAAGATGTAGCCGCGCGGAGTGCGGACGTAGTGGGCGGGGACCCATAAGTAGTCGGCGCGGCAGGCCATCCAGTGGCCCGGCCGCCAGGTGTAACGCTGCGGGGCGTAGACCCAGCAGCCGCCCGACCAGATGACATCGTCCGAGGGCGCGGCCGGCAGCGACTCATAGTCGGCGACGGCCGGCGGCTGCGGCAGGTACACCAGGTTCTCCGCGGGGACGGCGGACCAGAAGCCAGGCACCCAGGCGAATCCGCCATCGACGGCGCACCAGTACCCGGGCGTCCACCGCATGCCCGGCGGCACGTCGCGCCAGAAACCGCTGACCCAGACGAAGTCCGCCAGGTCGCTGTCCCAGCTCCAGTAGCCGGGAATCCAGGCGATGTTGTCGCCCTGAGGCATCTCGTCGGGCGGCACTTCATGGATGGCCGGCGGCGGCTGGGTCGCGACGACGAGCTGGCTGTCCGCTGCGATAGGCTCGGCGAACGCCTCATGCACCGCCCCGCGTGTCAGGACGGTGACGCCCTGGTCGGCCGCGTAGTCTTGGTCCGCGCTTGGCCAGTCCGATGGGTCCGGCAAGGCGGCGGGGGCCTGGTAGCTCGGAAGCGGCTCGGACCAGGCCGTTGCGTATGTGGGCTCGGCGGCCTGGGCGTAAGCGTAGGTGTTCATCTTTGACCGGCGTGAGCACCCTATGATGCCCACGATAAGGACCACTGCGGCTGCGATCTTGAAGGCTTTCATGTTTGGATCTCCTTTCCAGTGGCCCGGCGCCATACATTCGCGTCGTCAGATATGCAGACCCTCGGAAGGCGCGATTGTTAGTGGAGGACGCCGCAGGCCGGATGTAGAATGGCCTTTATGGCACGGAAGCGTATCATCGTCGTGGAGGATGAGCCGGACATGGCCGGCCTGATCGCCAACCGGCTGAGGCGCGAGGGATACGCGGCCGAGGTCGCCCACGACGGCCGGGAGGCGCTGGAGATGATCCGCGCCGACGTGCCGGCCCTGGTCGTGCTGGATATCATGCTCCCGGTCCTGAGCGGAACGGAGGTGCTCCGCGAGCTTCGCAAGGACCCGCGGACCGCAACGCTGCCCGTGGTCATGCTGACGGCCAAGAGCGCCGAGACAGACGTGGTCAAGGGACTTGGCCTGGGGGCCGACGACTACGTGACCAAGCCCTTCAGCTTGCCCGTGCTGGTGGCCCGCCTGACGGCCGTGCTTCGCCGCGCCGCTGCCGCCCCGCCCGCCGGCGGAGTCCTGAAGATCGGCCCCATCGAGATCGACCAGGACCGCCACACGGTCCAGGTGGCCGGCGAGCAGGTCGCGCTGACCAAGACGGAGTATCGGTTGCTGCTCGCGCTGGCTGCCGTCAACGGCAAG
Organism: Phycisphaerae bacterium; assembly: GCA_041946855.1. Taxonomy (GTDB): domain Bacteria; phylum Planctomycetota; class Phycisphaerae; order SM23-33; family SM23-33; genus JBHGBE01. The sequence goes on from JBHGBE010000063.1 coordinate 14,661, forward strand.
ACGCTCACCCGCAACCAGCTCATCGACCAGACCATCGGCCTGGACGCCGTCGTTACCGACCGCACCATCGACGTACACCTGACCGCGCTGCGGCGGAAGCTCGGAGCGGCCCGCGACTGCATCCGCACCGTCCGCGGCGTGGGGTACTGCCTGTCGGGCGACCCGAATGAAACGCAATAGCCTCTTCCTCCGTCTGCTGGTGGGCAACCTGCTTCTCGTGGGCGGGCTTGTCACGCTGGTGGTCGTCCTGTCGTATCGCGCGATCGAGACGCGCCTGGACCAGGAGGGCGAGGCCGGCCAGGACCGCTCGCTCACGGCCGTCCGCGACCACTTCAAGCAGATATGGGAGGGGCCGCCGGGGCTTCCGCGTGCGCGGCTCCAGAGCGAGTGCCAGATCTTCGCCCGCGTCATCCAGTCGCGGCTGACGCTCGTCGACGCCAAGACCGGCGAGATACTGGCCGACAGCGAGCTTGCCCCGGAGAAGTGGGTCCGGCTCAACACGCCCGACCGGCCGGAGATAATGGACGCGATCGGCGGGCGGCCTGGCCGCGACACCCGCCGCAGCCGGACCACCGGCGTCGAGTGCCGGTTTCTGGCGCGGCCGATACAGTACAACCAGGAGGTCGTCGCCGTCATCCGTTCGGCCACGCCGCTGGCCGACCTGGCGGCCGGGCGCAGCGTGATACGCGGCATGCTGTGGTGGTCGATCCTGACGTCCGGCCTGGCGACGCTGCTGCTGGGCCTGTTCATAAGCTGGGTCTGGTACTCGCCTGTGCGCCACATCACGCACGCCGCGCGGTCCATCGCCTCCGGCGACCTGTCGGCCAGGGCGAACGTCTCGGCCGCGGGCGAACTATCGCAACTCGCAGGCGCGCTCAACGAGATGCGAGAGAACCTGGCCCGCCAGATCGAGTTGAGCGCAACGCAGCGCGAGGACCTCCAGGCCGTCATATCCAACCTGCGCGAGGGAGTGCTGGGCGCGGGGACCGATGGTCGGGTGATCCTCGCCAACCAGTCGGCCATCGACCTGCTGATGGCCGCCGGCGAGCAGCCGGTGGGCCGGCCGGTGCAGCAGGTCGTCCGGGTGACGGACATCGTGGACCTCTACAACCGCGCCGCATCCGGCGAGCAAGCCGCCAGCCGCCAGGTCGAAATCGACAAGGACGGGCGGCGGCATTACCTGGACGTCCACGCGATGGGCATTCCCGGAAGGCGGGGCGAGGGCATCGCCGTGCTGCTGGTCGTGCGTGATGTGACTGACATCGCGGCCGCCGCCAACATGAAGGCTGAGTTCGTCGCCAACGCCTCGCACGAGCTTCGCACGCCGGTGGCGACGATCCGCGCGACCGTCGATACGCTGGCGGCCGAGTCCGGCGACCGCGAGGCGCTGGCCAAGTACATCGCGATCCTCGACCGACACTGCACGCGCCTGGAGACGACCACCCGCGACCTGCTGGACCTGCACATACTGGAGAGCGGGCGGCGGTCGGCCCGCCTGGAGAAGATCGCGCCGGACTCCATCGTGCAATGGGTGCGGCAAAACTTCGTCGAGCGGGCGGTGGCCAGGGGAATCACCTTCGAGATCAGCGCGGAAAACGCCGGCGAGTTCACGTCCGACCGGGCCTTGCTGGAGCTGGTCATCCAGAACCTGCTGGAGAACGCGATCAAGTTCACGCCGTCCGGCGGCGTGGTGCGGCTGCTCATGGAGCGCCACGATTCCCAGGCGGTCTTCAGCGTCAGCGATACAGGCTGCGGCATTCCGGCCGAAGCGCAGGGGCGGGTCTTCGAGCGATTCTTCCAGGTCAGCACGTCGCGGGGGGGCGGGGCCCGCGGGTCGGGCCTGGGCCTGGCCATCGTCAAGCACGCCTGCGAGCGGCTCGGCGCGGCCATCGACCTCCAGAGCGAAGTCGGGCAGGGGACGACCATCACCGTCTTCGTGCCGGACATGGGAGAGCAGGGGCAGTGAACGGGAAAGACCCGGTGCTGTCGTGTATGGGTCCTATTCGTCCTATGCGTCCTACTCGTCCTATTGGTCCTATGGGACCTATGGGACGAGTAGGACGCATAGGACGAATGAACGACCAACAAGAGTCGCCTGTTCATCTGGGCTGGTCGAAGGGATACGACTGCGAGCGCGCGGGGCAGCCGGCGCTGCCGTCGTTGTAGGCCTGGATGAACTTGCCGGTGAACTGCGTCACGTGGCCGTCGAGCATCAGGGCGTTCGAGGACTTGTTGTGGGGCGCGTAGTAGCCGTGCTGCTGGGCCTGCATCACGCTGGAGCTGTTGGACAGGTTGGCGGCGGTGCGGAACCAGAGCGTGTCGGTCATGCCGGAGTCGAAGACTGTGCAGTAGTCCATCGGCCGGCGGAACCAGGAGTAGAGGAAGCTTTTTCTCCCCGAGTCCATCAGGCGGGCGGGCGTCGGCTGGTTGGGGTGGGCGTCAGTCGCGGCTTGGCCGTATGCGCCCCAGTAATCGACCCAACTGTTGTTGCCCTGGCCGGTGCTCCAGGTGAGTTCGGCGTTGGTGTGCTCGGTGTCGCGCTGCGAGGGGCAGTCCATGACGCGCGAGTAGATCGCGGGCCCGCCCCCGATAATATGTGCGACCTTGCCGTCGTGCGTGAAGACGCCGTCCTTGGGCACGTCGGTAAGCCAGGGCCCGCTGCCGGCGTTGGCGGTGGGGCAGCGCCGGGCGCTGGCGTCGAAGTAAGGCGCCGTGAAGTCCGCCCATCGCCAATAGGGGCTGGGATTGTCGGGGCCGGAGTCGAATACGCCGACGGCCGAGGGCGGCATCCAGTCGGCGTTGTCATGCGCGTACATCGGGATGCCTATGCCGATGGAGTGCAGGTTCGCGCGGCACAGTGCGCACCTGGCCATCTCACGCGCGGCCGTCAGCGACGGGACGAGGATGGTCAGCAGCAGCGCAATGATCGCGATGACCACCAGCAGCTCGATCAGCGTAAAGCCTTGACGGGCTTTGCGTTCCTGTGGCACCTGAGGTCTCCGATATGGCCTTCACGGAGATTTCGTGTATATGATATGGCAACCGGCCGAACCTGACAAGCCAAAAGGACGCGAGCAAGCTGATGAAAGGAGATCGGATGAGCACCAGGGCGAAGGTCGCATGGATTGTCGCGTCGACTGCAATCATTGCGGCGGCCGTCTTGACGACGGCTGCTCACATCCGACCGGCAGGCGCGGCCGATAGCGCCGCCAAGGCGCCCGAGGCGGCGTCGCAGCCGGCATCGTCCAGCAAGCCGGCGGACGCTAAGGGCCGCACCGAGCCGGCGGGCCTGCCGCTTGAGGCCAGGCTCATCCTCAAGAAGGACAAGTACACGCTCGCGCCGGACAAGTCCGGCGAGGCCTATGCCAGGATGCTGAAGGTGGCTCGTGGGGTCGGGGCGCGTCCGCCAGTGCCCCCGGCAGTGGACATGACGTTTGAATTGACCAACACCGGCAAGGGGGCCCTGACCGTCCCGCTTGACAGCGATCTGGCCGGCCTGGAGCTGAAGCTCGAAGGTCCCGGCGCGGTCACCATCCCGTATTCCCAGGTCCGCACGATGGAATTCCGCATGGGCAAGCCCGCGAAGATCGAGCCGGGCAAGTCGATCACGATACCGATAGCCAAGCTCCTGTTCGGCGTCCGCGGCGACTCTGACGCCGCATACTGGACCGCCCCCGGCACGTACACGCTGACGGCGTCCTACATCACCACCATCAGCGGGCTGGAGGCGGAGCCCTTCAAGGTGAAGAACGATCAGCCGGTCATCATCTTCGCAGTGCCCGTGAAGGTCGAGGTCGTCCTGGAGGGCGGCGCGACGACGAAGCCGTGAGCGGGCATTCCTACCACCTGGCCTCGTCGAAGGGATTTGCGCCGCTGGCCTTCGGCTTGGGCTTGGGGAGCGTGTTGATGACGGCGTTGGCCAGGGCCAGGTCGGCCGGGATGGTGATCTTGACGTTTCGCGGGTCGCCCATGACGACGCTGACGCCGTGGCAGGACAGCTCGACAAGGTGGGCGTCATCCGTGGCGTCACGGCCGGTGGCGTAGGCGGCCAGCAGGATGTCCTTGCGGAAGACCTGCGGCGTCTGGGCCTCCCAGAGCTCATCGCGTGGCAGCGTCGCGTCGATGACGCCGGCGGCGGAGACCTTCTTGAGCGTGCCGTGGACGGGGTAGGCCAGGATCGCCGCCCCGGACTTCTCGGCCTCCTTGAAGACCGCGTCGATCCAGAGCTGCGAGACGCACGGCCGTACAGCGTCGTGGACGCACACCATGTCCGCCTCCGCCGCGACGCTCGCCAGCGCGTTTCGGACGGACTGCGTGCGTGTCGCGCCGCCGGCGACGGCCTTCACGCCCATGAAGCCCAGATTGCCGCCGTATCGCTGCTTGAGCTCATCCATGTCTGCCGGCGCGATGACAAGCTGCACCTGCACCACGTCATCTCGCGTTGTGAACAGTTCCAGCGTGCGGATGAACACGGGCTGGTCGCCGATCCGCTGGAAGATCTTGTTGCCTTTCGAGCCGAAGCGCCTTCCCGCGCCGGCGGCCGGGACTATCACCGAAACCTTGGCCATAGTGGCTCCGAATCTCGAGTTAGAGAATAGCGAGCATCCGGCAAAACCGCCAGAGACGAAGCACGGTTCGCACGGATTGGCAGGATCTCAATCTGCAATCTGCAATCTGCAATCTACAATCTGCAATCACTTGGCCGGTTCTGTCGCCGGCTCCGTGGCGGGCTCGGTGCTGGGCAGCGGCTCCTCGGGCACCTCGTTGAGCATGTCCTTGAACCCGCCCCAGTAGAAGAAGTGGTAGTCTCGCGGCGTGCCCTCGACGGTCATGACCGCCAGGCCGTGGTCCTTTGGGAGCATCTTGAAGCCGTCGTGGCCCGTGACGGAGAGGGTCGTGGCCCAGATGCCGGACTCGACGGCGGTCTTGCCGAAGACGGTCACCGAGGGCACCGCGTCGGCCGTCTTGCCGGTGCGGGCGTCGACGATGTGGCTGTATCGCTTGCCGTCGATGACGACGAACCGCTCGTAGTTGCCGCTGGTGCAGATCGCGCCCTCGCCGCATGCCATCGAGGTCAGCAGGTTTCCCTCCTTGGAGAACGGGTCCTTGATGCCGATGACCCACTTGCCGCCGCCCTGCCGCTGGCCGAAGACCCGCAGGTCGCCGCCGACGTTGACGATGCCGCCGATGGGCTTTTCCTTCATCATGGCCTCGCTGGCGCGGTCGATGCCCCATTTCTTGGCGATGCCGCCAAGGTCGAGGCTGACGCCGTCCTTGGTCTTGGTAGCGCCCTTGTCGGAGAGCTTGATCTTGTCCCAGCCGACCAGGGCCAGGGCCTCCTTCATCTCCTGGTCCGTGGGCAGGCGCTTGGCCATGCCGGCCCGCTTCCAAAGCTGGAGCAGCGGGCGGCAGGTGCAATCGAAGATGCCGCCGGTGGTCTTGGAGTAGTCGCGGGCGATCTTGAGCACCTCCAGCGTCTCCGGCGACATGGGCGACTCGACGCCGGCCTTGGCGTTGTTGAAGCGCGAGATGTCGGTGTCGGCCAGGTGCGAACTCATCAGGGCCTCGATGCTGCGGAGGGTGGCCTCGGCCGCCTTCAGGGCGCGGTCGCCGCGGGCGCGGTCGTCGGTGTTGACGATAACGGTCAGCTCCGTGTCGGTGTCCATCACCCTTTCGGGCCTGGACGTCATGACGATGGTGTTGGTGTGCCAATCGGCGGCGGCAGGCCTGGGCGTATCGCCGCCGGACTGGGCCTTGGCGGATCGCGGGGTCGTGGGGTTGTCCTTGCCGCAGCCGGCCGCCAGGATGGCCAGGATTCCGGCGGTGCATGCGAGGAAGAAAGCGCGTTTCATGTTCGGTTTCCTTGTCTGATGAATTGTACGCAGGACGGGAATCATCCGCTATATGTGGAGCGGGGAACACGGATTACACCGATTCAGAGGATTTCAGAGACGCCGATGGCTGACCGGTGGCTTCACCACAAAGTCCACCGGGAGCACAAAGCGAAACACGTGGACTAACTCTCTGAGCTCTTGGTGTCCTTTGTGGTGACGCAGTTCTGGCAGGCGAGAAGGACCATCGCACACCGTTCCCGAAATCCCTCCAATCCGCGTAATCCGTGTTCCTTCCCTTGGCGCGCGGTAATATCGGCGCATGGCCAATCTCACATCCAAAGAGCGCGTCAAGCGTGCGTTCGCCCATCAGGAGCCCGACCGCGTCCCCATCGGCTACGACGCCAACAGCGAGATCCACGAGCGGCTGATCGCCCACTACGGCCTGAGGGCCGGCGACACGGAGGGGCTGCTGCGGCGTCTGGGCGTGGACTTCCGCAACGTCGGCCCCGCGTACATCGGCCCCAAGGTCCACGCCGACTATGGCGACCGGCGCGTCGATGACTGGGGCATCCGCCGCCGCTGGGTCGAGCACGAGGCCGGAGGCTACTGGGACTACTGCGACTGGCCGCTGACGGAAGCGACGCTGGAGCAGGTCGAGGCGTGGCCCATGCCCTCGCCGGATCACTTCGATTACGTCTCACTTCCGGCCAAACTCGACGCCAAACGCGAATACGCACTGATCCTCGGCCATGCCGGCGTCGGCGACATAATCAACTCGGCCGGGATGCTGCGGACGATGGAGCAGGTGCTGGTGGACCTGGTGACTGATGACCCGGCCGGGCTGCGCCTGATCGACCGCAAGCTGGATATCCAGCTTGAGTTGATATCGCGCTCGCTGGAAGCGGCCGGCGGGCGGTACGACCTCCTGTGGATGGGCGAGGACCTCGGTACGCAGATCGGCCCGATGATAAGCATGGCGACGTACCGCAAGCACATCCGGCCGCGGCATCAGCGGTTCGTGGACCTGGCGCGGCGCTGGGGCATCCCCGTGGTGGTACACACGTGCGGGTCGAGCAGTTGGGCGTACGACGACTTCATCGAGATGGGCATCAGCGTGGTCGACACGCTCCAGCCGGAGGCCAAGGACATGTCGCCGGCGTACCTCAAGAAGCGGTTCGGCCAGAAGCTGGCGTTCCACGGCTGCATTTCGACGGCCGGGCCGGTGGCGTACGGCAGCGTGGCCGACGTGGTCGCCAATGTGAAGGAAACGCTCGCGATCATGATGCCCGGCGGCGGGTACGCTCTCGCGCCGACGCACGCCCTTCAGTCGAACTCGCCGACGGAGAATGTAGTGGCGATGTACGAGGCGGCACGCCAGTACGGGAGGTACTGACGCAGCCTACGGACAGCAGGGAGTGGGGTGTGGGGAGTAGGGAGTGAACCCGCCAAGAGCCGCAATCCACTCCCCACTCCCTACACCCTGCTCCCTACTTCCTCCTGGTGTACTCGGCCGTTACCACGGAATGAATCCCTCCGCGCGGGGTGAACCGGCCGGTTACCTTCATTCTTCGCGGCCGGCACGCGGCCACGAGGTCGTCGAGGATGCGGTTGACGACGTCCTCGTAGAAGATGCCCTGGTTGCGGAAGGACTGGAGGTAGAACTTCAGGGCCTTCAGCTCGATGCAGAGCCTGTCGGCGACGTACTCGATCTCAATCGTGCCGAAGTCCGGCTGGCCGGTCTTTGGGCAGACGGAGGTGAACTCCGGCGCGACGTGCTGGATGGTGTAGTCGCGCCCGCGGCGCGGGTTGGTGAACGTCTCAATCGCGGCCTTGGCCATAGATTGCATATCATACGGCCGCAAAAGGGGACATTCTACTTTTTCGCCTTGCCGCTGGCGGAGTAGACTTGTTGAGCGGATGAATGAGACTCCCTGGCGCGTCGCCATTCGCGCCGGCGAAAGAGTTGAATGTCCCCTTTTCCTCCAGCGGATATGGGCAAGACAGGCAAGACGGCTGTGGTTCTGCTGAGCGGCGGACTGGACAGCGCGACGACGCTGGCCATCGCAAGGCGCGATGGTTTCGCCTGCCACGCGCTTTCGTTCGATTACGGCCAGAGGCATCGTTTCGAGCTTGGCGCGGCCGCAAAGGTCGCCAAGGCGCTTGGCGCGGTGGAGCATCGCGTAGTTCGCATAGACCTGACGGCCGAGGGAGGGTTCGGACGTTCGGCACTGACGGATGATATTGCCGTACCTAAGGCATTCACCCCCAAGCTCAACAGCAACGGCACGCTTGGGGGCGCCACCCAATCGACAATCGACAATCGTCAATCAGCAATCCCCGTTACCTACGTTCCCGCCCGCAACACGATCTTCCTGTCCGTCGCGTTGGGCTACGCCGAGGTGATAGGGGCGTGGGACATCTTCATCGGCGTCAACGCGATCGACTACAGCGGCTATCCTGACTGCCGGCCAGCATTCATCGAGGCATTCGAGCGCCTGGCGAACCTTGCGACGGCCGCGGCGGTCGAGGGACGCGGACACTTCGTAATCCACGCCCCGCTGGTCAACATGACAAAGGCCGACATTATCCGCGCCGGCCTGGAAATCGGCGTTGACTACTCGCTGACCCACAGTTGCTATGACCCATCGACGGAGGGCTTGGCCTGCGGGCAGTGCGACTCCTGCCGACTGCGGCTGGCTGGCTTCGCGGCCGTCGGCGTGAGGGACCCAGCTCGATACCGTGACTCGACCTGACCGGTGCGGCTAGGTGATCAGAGAGCGGTGGGGGTCGCGTAGACCTCGGCCGGTCCGAGCCATTGCGGATAGTGCCGCTGAAGCACGCGCCGCAGCTCGTAGCACAGGTAGCACTTCTGTGGATACGTCTCCCGCAGCCGATATCCGTGCTTGGCCGCCAACTCCGCGAGACCAAGAGGACCTTGCCTGCTCAGAAGGTCCACCACTGGATTGGCCCGCCAGCCACCGCTTGCCTGCTCGGCAACCGTCCCGCTTCGCAAGTGGCCCAGCAATACCCCGCAGCAGGTCTGTATATTGCAGTACGGATCGACGTGTATCTCCCACATCGTGCGAGGGTCGAACTCATCGCGGCAGTCCATCCTGCCGGCGCTATGCCAGAGCGCATCGCCGGCCAGGTCCTCGACCTTCCGCGGGGGCACGAACCGCGCCAGCGACGCCGCCCGCCCGACGAGCCTGGGCGTGTGGGCACGGACGTAGGCCGCCAGCGCGTCGGGATCGCGCGCGGTGCGCTCCAGTTCGATGATCTCCTGATCGGACCGCGAACTCGCCAGAACGTTGGCGCGTCCGAACAGTTCCCAGGCGATGCGGCGCGCCCGGATGAACCGCTCGGCCGGCACGAACTTCTGGTGGAACGGATCGGAGCTGATCAGCACGCCCAGCACGCCGGCGGCCTTGAGCAGTCCCAGGCGATCGCGCACAAGTTCGTCGCTGACCGCCCACGATGCGTTTGTCTCGATGAAATGCGGCGGCTTGCCAAGGATTGCGGTGCGCTGGACGGCAGCCAGCAGGACCTCCCAGTGGATCATCGCCTCCCCGCCGGCGACGTGGACGGCCCGGCCGGTTTCGTGCAACTGCACGATGGCCTCCACAGCCTGATCCACTGTCATCGCTGCCGCCGGCGCACGCGGGCCGCAGCAGAACAGGCAGTGCTCGCACGCGGCCGTGCAGCGATAAGTCAGGATCAGCCCCGCCACGCGCGTCTGCTCGATCGCGCGGGCAAGGCCCTGGCTGCGTATCATGTTGGCGACATCAGGCACGGAGGACCGCCTTGACTGAGGGCCATCGCGTCCGGCGAATGCGGCGCGGTTCCCTTTGGATTCTACGAAGTGCCGCGGCGATGCCGCAACTGCCTGGCCGGTGCGGCGAAATGACTTTCGCCTTGCTTCCGCGGTCAGCGCCTGCGATGATGGCCGCGTGTGCGGGCGGCAGTTTGACGGTGCCCCGTTGGGGCCCCCAGCGAGGAAAGTCGAGCTTGGCGCATCGAAAGAAGTACCGGTTGCTGTCCAATCGCTTCATCAGGGCCGTGCTGGCGCTGCTGATAAGCATTGCCATCCGGCTATGGGGGCGGTCGTTGAGGATACGCTTCTTTCTGGATGACACGGCTTCGATGCCCCAGAACCTTCCCTCCCACGGCATATACATCTTCTGGCACGAATTCCTGCTGCTGCTGACATACACGCACGCGCGGGTGTTCACGGCCCTCACGTCGATGAGCCGGGACGGGGGGCTGGTGGCGGGCGTGCTGCACCACCTGGGCGGCAAGGTGGTGCGCGGCTCGTCATCGCGAGGAAGGACGTCGGCCTTCCGGGCGATAGTGGACGAAGTCAAGGTCAGCAACGTTGGTGTCGCCGTCGACGGCCCGCGCGGCCCGGCGAGGATCGTGCCCGTGGGCATCGTTCGGGCGGCGTCCTTCTCCGGCAAGCCGATTGTGCCCGTGGGCGTGGCGTATGGGCACTCACTGCGCATCGGTCCCAGGGGGCGCCACGTGGCCTGGCCGCGCCTGTGTACGCGGGCGTGGGTGGTTGTCGGCCGGCCGGTACACGTCCCTCGGGCCGCCCGCGAGGACCGTGAGGACAATCTCAAGGCGGTTCAGGCGGCAATGGACGACGTTCAGGCCCGCGCGGAGGCATTCGTCGCCGCTGGAAAGAGCGACATGCGGGCCTATACCTTGAAAGAAGTTCTGACCATGAAGCCGACCAATCAGAACTCCGCGAGCGCTGCCGAGGTCCAGACTTGACCCACGTTCTACGCCCTGGTCCTGGCGCGGTTTGACCTGGAGTGTGCCAGCCGCTATTGCGCGAGCCTCTACATGGTCCGCCCGGACGGGCTCAAGAGGAGAAGACGATGGCGAAGTACTCCCTGTTTCTTGCGGCGGCGTTGTGCTGCGCGATTGCGGCGTCGCAACTGAACGGAGCAGACCAGGCCGCGAGCGCCTCTTCACCCGCAAGCCAGGCAGGCGCCGAACGGATCAAGTCGCTCATCAGCAAGCTTGGCGACACCGACTCCGCCGTCCGCGACGCCGCCCAACAGGAACTGGTCCGGATCGGCCCCGCGGCGATGGACGCCCTGGTTCAGGCCGCAAAGGACCCCGACGCCGAGATTCGTTCCAGCGCCGCCGAAATCCTCCGTCAGGTCCGCGCATCGGCCGCCCTGGCCGCGAGCAAGGAAATGGCGAAAAACTACCTCTGGTCCAGCACAATTGAAAGCGGGACCATCGGCTCGCCGGCCGTCTTCGGCGACAGGCTGTACGTGGTGGGCGGCGACTGGCGGCTTTACGCGATCAACCTCAAGACCGGCAGGAAGGTCTGGGACGTCGATCATCAGGGCAAGGGCATGTTCGCGCTGGGCGCCGGGGAAAAGGGCGTCGCGTTCATCCAAGGCGCGGGCCTGGCTTTCCATGACGCCAAGGACGGCAAGGAAGTCTGGCGCAAGGATGTGCCTGGCGCAGCGGGTCCCGGCGGCGGGCCGGCCATAGGAGGCGGCGCAGGGAGGTTCCCCATCTTCGTCCCCAGCCAGGCGTGGGTAATGGGCGGCACGGTCATCGCCAAGGCGACGGATGGGCTGAGGGCGTTTAAGGCCGCCGACGGTGCGGACGACTGGCAGGTGGAGCTCAAGCTGGCCGGCCGGCCTTGCATGGCGGCCATGGCCGGCGGGATCGCCTGCATGAGTAGCGGGCAGGCCGTCGTTGGCGTGGACCTGGCAACGCACAAGCAGATATGGAGCCATGAGGTCGCCGACACGATTGTGCTCGGCGCCAACGGCAAGGTGTTCTGCGGAGTGGCTGGGCCGAAGGTCTTCGCGCTGGATCCGCAGAAGGGCGGCAAGCTCTGGGAGGCGGACATGCCGGCCGACACCAGGCCCAGGGTCGCCTCCGGACCGGCCCCGGTTCGCCATCCCGGCCCGCTGGTGATGGATGACCAGCGGCTGTACATCGTCTTCGGATCGCAGGAGTTCATGACCTACGACCTCAAGACGGGCGCGATGGCTGCCGTGGCCTTCGATCCCTCGCTTGTGGAGGCGGCCGCCCGCGAGATGTCCGGCGGCGCGGACAGCCGAAACGTGCCCCGGCCGGCCGGCAAGAGCGTCCTATCCCTGGGCGCCTCCCGGAACGCTTCGGGCGGGGTGCTCTACGTCAGCGGCAACGACGCCCTGCTGGCCTTCGACGGCAAGACCGGCCGGAACCTGTGGATGCTCCCGGTGAAGCACCCAATCTCGGGCAGCATGAACATCCTGGACGGGGTCCTCTACTTCGTCACCCTCAGGGGCCTGAGCAAGACACCGGATACTGGCCCGGCGCCATTGCCCAAAGACACCCCCGGAGTACACGCCCTGAAACTGCCAAGCTGAGGCCGCTGGCCGCCGGCCGGGCACAGTAAGGCCCTCCTCCCAATCCCTTGACTTTGAGCAGTTTAAGTGTTGACAGAATCGCATCTTGCCTTTATCATATTGCCTAACCAGTTCGGAGCCTGGCGCGCCATATCAACCCAGCGCGCCGCAGAGGACTTGGAGCCTATCCGAATAACCCGTGACTTGCCGATAGACCTTACCGGGACACAAAAGTCCCGGAAAGGAATCACGGATGAACGCAA
>JBHGBE010000064.1:0-26515 GCA_041946855.1 Phycisphaerae bacterium
CGCCCGCGCAATGAACTGCCGGGCGAGGGCAGGATGCCCTCGCGACGCGCGGGCCGGAGACCCACGCCACTTCCCGGAAACCGAAATGCACCCAGGGTTCGTGGGGTGATGGCGCGGCTGGCGCTCGCGAGGCGCATGGAAAAGGGCGCCTAGCGCCCTTTTCCATTAAGACCGGGATTGGATATCCCAGACCTCTAGTTGTAAGTAATTATCGAGCCCATCCGGGCGAAAGGCAAGCTAATTTCCCAAGAATATGGCCCCGCAGGGAGTCCAACCCTGATCTGGACCTTAGCTAGAGGTCTGCTCTATGCATTGAGCTACTGGGCCATCACAAATTACTCAAGCGTCTCGACAACCACCGGCTGCATCAGCCCGTGATCGACGAGCAGGTACTCCCGCCGCCATTTCTCGTTGTCGGGGTTGAACTGGCCGGGGCCGGTCCAGCCTTCCCACGGCACGTGGAGGGGGCCGAGGATGTTCTTGCGCCCGCCGATGACCTCGATGGTCACGTCGTTGACGCCGCTCTCGAGCGCGTCGGTGATGTCCGCGGCGAACGGCGGCCACGGCAGCGCGAACGACTTGCCGCCCGCGTGGATCACGGCGCACGTACACGCCACGCCGGGCAGGCTGATCCGCACGCGTTTGCCGGCCGGCGGGGAGGAGACCTTCACGTGGTACTTGACGGCCCCGCCGTAGAAGTCCAAGCCCTGGCCGACCCACGAGCCGATGGCAAGCTGCCTGGGCGGCGCGACGAGCGAAATGCCCTCGTGGCCGCGGACGACGCTGTCCTTGCCCTCGGTCACGGGCGAGAGTGCGCCGCGGGTCACGCCGAACTCGCCCACCAGGTACAGGTCCTCGAGCTCCATGTCGGGGCGGTAATCGAAGGTCAGCATGACCTCGTTCTGGCCGCTCTGAAGCAGGGAGGTGATGTCTATGGTGCGGATGTCGTCATCGACCCAGAAGCCCTCGGCCTTGCCGGCGGGCTTGCCGTTGATCGTGATCTGGAAGTCCTGCGGCGACTCGATGGCCAGCGCACATCGCTTGGGCAGGTCGGTCACGTGGAACGTGCGGCGGATCTGGCAGCGGGCCCGCGGCTTGGTGTCAACGGTGCCCATCGCGTAGAGGTACCACGGCTGGTGCTCGCCGCCCAGGCGCGTGCCCAGGCCGAACCGCTTGCGGATCTCGGCGTCGGCCTTGAGCGACGGCACGGGCTGGGAGAAAGGCTCATCGCCGATGCGGAACGAGCAGTAGTCCAGCGGCAGCGTGGCGGACTCGGCCAGCTCGATGTCGAACGGGCCTGAGAGCGTCTGGGTCTGGACGACCTTCGGCGGGGAGGCGGGCTCGGCCGCGCCGCGGATGGTCAGGCCCAGGCTCACCAGGGCCGAGCCCGTCGGCGGCAGGGCCAGGTAGAACTCGACCCGCTTTGCCGCCTCCTGCGAGGGCACAAGCGTGGTCTGGCCGCTCCTGGCGTCCCAGAGGACGACCGGCCCGCGGCCCTCGACGCTGACACGGGCAGTGTGCTCGCCCTTGCGGTCGTGCGACTGGATGAACAGAAGCTGGCCGGCCTGGGCCGCCTTAGCACCGGCAGTCTTGCCGGCGCCGCCGACCTTGACGGCCCGGAGCATCGACCACGTGCAGGTCAGTTCCTTGCTTCCCTCGGAGATGGAAACGCGCCGGGCCAGCAGGCCCTCGATGGCCGGCACGAACTGGTCAACCTGGTCGCCGCATGTCGCCGCCTTGGCGACTAGGCCCGGCAGGTCCTTCGAAGGCGTCGCATCCACCAGCGACGGCTGACGGCCGATGAACAGGACCTTGCCGCCGCCGGCGAGGAACTTCTTGAGCAGGGCGACGGTGGTGGCCCGCAGCGTGATCGTTGGCGGCACGATGATGAGCTTGTAGCTCATCTTGCCGACCTTGATTGCTGCCTTGGTCACGCTGGCGTGCCTGGCCAGCAGCGATTCATCGCCGAAGTCCCAGTCGTAGTGCTGGCTCGACAGGGCGTTGATGATGCGGTCCAGCGGGTCCTGGAGGTCCGGCAAGGCGTCGCGCCAGTCGCGGCCCTTGTTGATGTAGACGCCCCAGGCGCTCTCGATCGGGTGAATCACCAGCACGTCCCGCACCGCCTTGCCCTGCGTGAGCATGTAGCTCAGGCGGCCGAAGTAGTCCTCGACGATGCCGTAGTGCTTCCACCACGGGCTGTGCTTGAAGATGCTGGCGGGATAGTCGCGCTTCGCCCCGCCAGCCAGGCTGTAGTGCGTCAGGTGCGGGCAGCGGAAGTTGACGCCGGAGGCGAACTGCCAGTCGCCGATGAACTTGTGGCCCTCCAGCGGCCAGTCCCAGCCGGTGCAGCCGTAAAGCTCGCTCAGGACGCGTTCGCGCCCGAGCTGATCGGCCACGGAGGAGCACTGCTTGGCGGTGATGAGCTCGCGGACCGAGTCGGTGAGGATGTCGATGCCGGGCCACTGCTCGTGCTCGTAGTGCGGCATGGCCGCGCCGATCAGCCTGCACTGGAGGGCCAGCGACTCCTCGCAGAGCCAGTGGCCGGTCAGGGCGATGTTGTGCTTCTCGCACCACTGTCCGATCTGCCTGGCGAAGGCCTCCACGAACAGCTCTGTCAGCGTGCGGCGATAGTCGTGGCGGACCTTGGAGAACTCGCCGCCGGCCAGCGGCAGGATCAGTTCGGGCAGCTTGTCGCGGAGGTCGTAGCCGCGGCGGGTCCTGAACTCGCGAGGCAGCGCGGGGGTCCACTGAAGGTAGTACTTGACCGGCTTACCCTCCTGGAAAAAGGTCGCGCCGTCGCCGTAGTTGGGCTCGTCGGTGAAGATGGCAGGCACTATCTTCCCGAAGTAGTTCTGGAAGCGGTCGGCGTAGGCCTGGTGAGTGACGCGGATGAACTCGGCGACGGCCTGGGGGTTCATGGTGTCCAGGTACGCGCCGTCGTTGTGCCAGCCGCTTGTCTCGGTGGGTTTGGCGTCGAAGGCGATCACCTCCCCGCCCGCCTCGTGCGACTCGACCGCCTGGTAGGACAAGAGACTTCCCTGCTCGTCGCGTTTGACGGAGAACACGCCGATCCTCTCGGCCTCGGGATCAGGCTCGCCGGCGGCCGCGGCGATGAGCCGCTGGCACCTGAATTCCTTGTGCGGCCTTGTAACCAGCCCGCCGGCGGCCCCGCTGGGCCAGCGGTCCTCGTCGTAGAGGTAGGCCTTCATGTCGAGCTGGCGGGCCTTCTCAATGCAGGCCGCGACGCACTTGAACCACTCCTCGCCGAGGTAGGGGGTCTTCAGGCCGTAACGGCTGTGCATGAAGAAGCCGCCCATGCCCGCCTTGTGCATCTCCTCGATGGCCCGGCAGAGGCGGTCGGCCTCCAGCTTGCTGTTCCACGACCAGAAGGGGGCGCTGCGGTAGATCGACGGCGGGTCGGACCACAACTCGAACGGCCCTCTTGCGGATGCCATGTCGCGTGTCTCCTGTTAGTGGGCGTAATCTGACCAAACTGTGAACGGACAGGGAGCAGCTATTGTCTTCGCCGCAGTTTGGGCGGTCAATGACAAAATGGCCCGCGCGAACGATGGCCGATGAGTGGTCATGGCCGCCGCAAATCGCCTTGGCAGTCCAGGCGAGGGCCGGTAGAATTACGGGTCTTTGCACGCCCGGCCGGGACTATCTCCCGTAGGCCAGGCGGCAGGCCTTACCCGGAAGGCCCGGAAACGACCATGACACGCACAGCCAAGGACATACGCAACGAGTTCCTTGAGTTCTTCAAGGAGCGCGGCCACACGTACGTGCCGTCCAGCTCGCTGCTGCCGGCGGATGACCCGACGCTCCTGTTCGCCAACGCCGGCATGAACCAGTTCAAGGACATCTTCCTGGGCTTGGCCAAGCGCGACTACGTCCGAGCGGTCAACAGCCAGAAGTGCATCCGCGCCGGCGGCAAGCACAACGACCTTGAGGACGTGGGCCACGACACATACCACCACACGTTCTTCGAGATGCTGGGCAACTGGTCCTTCGGCGATTACTTCAAGAAGGAGGCCATCGCCTGGGCGTGGGAGCTGCTGACCAAGGTGTGGGGCCTGCCCAAGGAGCGGCTTCACGCGACGGTCTTCGGCGGCGACGAGAAGGAAGGCCTTGTCCCTGATGATGAGGCCGCCGATCTCTGGCTGCACGTAACGGACATCGACCCCTCGCACATCCACAAGGGCGGTAAGAAGGACAATTTCTGGGAGATGGGCGAGACAGGCCCGTGCGGTCCTTGCAGCGAGATACACTACGACTTCACGCCGGACCTTTCCGGCGGGCCGTTGGTTAATGCCGGCGATCCGCGCGTGATCGAGATATGGAACCTGGTCTTCATGCAGTTCAATCGTGACTCATCCGGCAAGCTCACCACTCTGCCCGCCAAGCACGTGGACACGGGCATGGGGCTGGAGCGGATCGCCCGCGTACTCCAGGGCGTGGGCAGCAACTACGACATCGACATCTTCAAGGGCATCTTCGACGCGATACACAAGGCCGGGGCGTTCAAGCCCTACACCGGCCGGCTGGACGACATCAAGGACACGGCCTACCGCGTCGTCGCGGACCACGCCAGGGCGCTGACGTTCGCCATCGCCGATGGCGTCATCCCCTCCAACGAGGGGCGCGGGTACGTGCTGAGGCGAATCCTGCGCCGCGCCGCCCGCTACGGCCGGCAGCACCTCAAGATCAAGGGCCAGTTCATCTCTCGGCTTGTGCCGACGGTAGTGGACCTGATGGGCGATGTGTTCCCTGAAATCCGCGACAGGCAGAAGTACGTCGGCGAAACCATAGCCTCCGAGGAGGAGTCGTTCGGCAAGACGCTCGACCGGGGCATCGACCTGTTCAACAAGGAGGCCCGCAAGCTTCGCCAGGCGGGCCGCAAGGTCTTCGGCGGGCGCGAGGCGTTCACGCTGTACGCGACGTATGGGTTCCCCGTAGACCTGACGCAGGTGATGGCCGGCGAACAGGGGATGACGGTTGACCTGGAAGGCTACGAGCAGGAAATGGCCCTGCACCGCCAGACCAGCAGCGTGACCGAGGCGTTCAAGGCCGATGCCATCACCAATCTGCCGGCTACCGATGATTCAGCCAAGTACTCGCGGCTGTCGCTGGAAGCGACAGTGCTTGGTTGGGTGACAAGCGAAGAGGAAGAGCCGCCGGAGGTGGTCGCTCTACGTAAGATGGCAAGCGACCCGAAGAACGCGCCCCCTAAGGTTCAGATCGGCCGCCTCTCGGAGGGGCTGTCCGCGATCACCGTGCGCCTGGGCGTTACTGTGCCGCCCGGCACGGCTGAATGGGTCTACCGCGAAAGAGTTGTGCATGCCATGCGAAGTCATCCTGATGTCACCGAGGACGATGTTGCCAGTCTTCCGATGATAGTCGGGCAGCCGGACTACCTGGGCGCCGCCGCCAATGCAGAAGGACTGAAAAGGCTTTGGTTTGCCAAGCAAGTCGACATGGACCACCTGTTCATAGCAGTCTACGGGGAGCAGGAAGGCCGACTTGTGATGCGAGGTTACTACAAAGGCCTGCCCGGCTCGATCATCGCTGACTTAAAGAGCAAGGGCGTCCCCTTGGAGGCAGTGGCGAACTCTGCCGTGTTGTCTTTCGACCACCCAGGTAGCCAGCCTGGCCTCGTCGGGTCCAAGGCAACGCCCAGAAGTATTATCGGCGCGCGAAGCAAGGAAGTCAAGAGGACCGCTCCGAGATTCGTGACGCAGGGAGAGCTTTGGCCCGGAGCGGAGGCATGTGTGGTGCTTGACCGGACGAACTTCTACGGCGAGCAGGGCGGGCAGGTGGGCGACGCCGGCAGCCTGACGTTCGAGGGCGGCACGTTCATCGTCCGCGACACGGTCCGCGCCGGCCAGTGCATCCTTCACGTGGGCGTCATGGAGCAGGGCACGCTGCGGCCGGGCCAGAAGGTCATCGCCGCAATCGACCCCAGCCGGTTCGACACGATGCGGAACCACACCGCCACGCACCTGCTGAACTGGGCGCTGCGGAAGGTGCTGGGCGAGCACGTCAACCAGGCCGGCAGCGTCGTCGCGCCGGACCGGTTGCGGTTCGACTTCACGCACAACCAGGCGCTGACCGAGCAGCAGGTCAAGGAGGTCGAGGCCCTTGTCAACGAGCGCGTGCTGGCCGACGAGCCGGTGACGATCAAGGTCATGCCGCTTGCCGAGGCGCAGAGGATCCCCGGCGTCCGGGCGGTCTTCGGCGAGAAATACCCCGACCCGGTGCGGGTGGTCTCGATTGGGAGTGGCATGGGCGTCTCGCCCGTGCGTCCCGCCGACATCTCGTCGGCGGAATCCTCGATGGGAACACGACAACAACCAACGGCACAGGGGCAAGATGCCCCTGCAACGCACGGGCGAGACGCCCATGCCACGCGCGACACGCTGGCTGCGGAGTTTTGCGGCGGAACGCACCTGGAGCACACCAGTCAGGTGGGCCTGTTCAAGATTCTGGCGGAGGAGTCGGTCGCCAAGGGCGTCCGCCGGATCACGGCCGTCAGTGGCCACGAGGCGGTCAAGTACGTCCAGCAGCTCGACGAGGTCGTCCGCTCGGCGACGGCCGTGCTGAGGACAAATCCGGCGGAACTGGCCGACCGGATCGCCGCGATGCAGAAGGAGATCAAGGATCTCCGCAAGGCGCCGCGCGGCGCGGCAGGCGGGGATGAGTTCACGGCCGTCCATACGCTGGACACGCCGGCGGGACAGGTGCTCGTGGGACAGTCGTCGCTTGCGGATGCCGGCGAAATTCGCAACCTGTGCGACCGGCTCCGGCAGAAGGGCGCTGCGGCCGTGTTCGTCGCCAGCGCCGGCGATGGCAAGGTGACGCTGATCGCGATGGTCGACCAGAAGGTCGCCGACGGCGGCAAGCTTAAGGCCGGCGACTGGGTCAAGGCGGTTGCCCCGGTGGTGGGGGGCAGCGGCGGCGGCAAGCCTACGATGGCACAGGCCGGCGGCAAGGCGCCGGACAAGCTTCCCGACGCCCTCAAGGCCGCCGCGGATTTCGCGTTAGTGAAACTGAAGTGACCGGCGACCAGGAGTATCGAAGTCGGCCCGGGAACATCGCCCTGGCTGCCTTGAGGGCGGATGTTCGCCGAGGCTGACAAGCCCTCGGATATGAGCAGATTTCGATGCCCCTGGTCGCTAGTCCCTGTCCCCCTGTTTTTGCTTGACAAAGGCCCGCCGGATTTCTAGGTTCCGGCGGATTTGGCTGGACCCAGGCTCGTCCCGGGCTTCGGCGTGGGACCGGGCCGCTGTTATTTGCCGTTTGGCAAAGGATGATTTTATGCTTCCGACCCAGAAACTCAGCCGCGCTCGCACACGCTGCCGCAGGGCCCATCACGCCAAGAGCCTGCCCAACATCGTGGACTGCCCCAAGTGCAAGCAGCCCAAGCTGCCGCACGCCGCGTGCGAGAACTGCGGCTACATCCGTCCCGGTCTGAGCCTGAAGGTTGAGAAGGAGACTTAATCGATGCGCATCGGCGTCGATGCGATGGGCAGCGACCAGGCCCCGGCCGCCGAGGTCAAAGGCGCCTTGGCCGCGCGCTCGGTGCTGGCCGGCGGCGACAAGGTCGTGCTGATCGGGCGCCAGGATGAGATCCGCAAGCACCTGGACGCTGCGAAGGACTGGCAGGACTTCATCGAGGTGGTTCACGCCGAGAAGGTCATCCGCATGGACGACCCGCCGGTGGAGTCGCTGCGTTCGCGGCCGGACAGCTCCATCGCCATGATGGCGCAACTTCATGCCCAGGGCGAGCTGGACGCCTGCATATCGGCGGGCAACACCGGGGCGTGCGTGGCCGCGGCCACGATGCGCCTGCGCCGCCTCCGCGGAGTACACCGTCCGGGCATCGCGGTCGTGACGCCGACGTTCCACGGGCCGGTCGTGCTGTGCGACGTGGGCGCAAACGTCAGTTGCCGCCCGCAGCACCTTTACCAGTACGGCGTCATGGCGGCGACGTACTCCAGGGCCGTCTGCAACGTCGCCAACCCGCGCGTCGCGCTGCTGTCGGTGGGTGAGGAGGCGGCCAAGGGCAACGACCTGGTCAAGCGGACGCACGAGCTGTTCAGGGGCGACCCGCGGATGAACTTCGTCGGCAACGCCGAGGGGCGCGACATCTTTCGCGGCGGGTGCGACGTGGTGGCCTGCGAGGGCTTCGTCGGCAACGTCGTGCTCAAGCTGATGGAAGGCATGGCCGAGGCGGTCATAAAGGCGGTCGTGGCCGAGGTGGCCGCGGGCGTGCCCTCCGCCGTCGACGCGGTCAAAATGGCGGCCAAGGTCCTGGTCCACAAGTGGGACTTCAACGAGTACGGCGGCGCGCCGCTGCTGGGCGTGGACGGCATCTGCATCATCTGCCACGGCGCCAGCGACTGGCGCGGCATCATGAACGCGGTCCGCGTGGCCAAGACCTTCGCGAGCGGCCATGTCAACGAGCACATCACGGAGATGCTCAGCCACAGCGAGGGCCCGGTCCAATGACCAAGCCGCTCCGCGCCGCGATCAAGGGATTGGGAGTGGCGGTCCCCAGGAAGGTGCTGACCAACGCCGACTTCGAGCGGATGGTCGACACCTCCGACGACTGGATCACCCAGCGCACGGGCATCAAGAAGCGCCACGTGGTGGGCGAAGGCGAATCGACGGCCACCCTCGGCGCCGCGGCCGCGCGGGCGGCGATGGCCGAGGCCGGCGTCAAGCCGCGGGAACTGGACCTGATAATCTGCGCGACCGTCTCCCAGGAGATGCTGATACCCGCGACGGCCTGCTTCATCCAGTCCGAGCTTGGCGCGGCCGACGTGCCTTCGTTCGACCTGTCCGCCGCGTGCAGCGGCTTCCCGTACGCCCTGGCGGTTGCCAGCCAGTTCATCCAGACCGGCATGTACAAGCGCGTGCTGGTGATCGGCGCCGACGCGCTTACCAGGTTCACCGATTACTCCGATCGCGGCAGTTGCATCCTTTTCGGCGACGGCGCCGGCGCTGTCGTGCTTGGGCCCGCGAACGATGACCGGCACGGCATCCTCTACAACGTTCTGCACTCGGACGGCTCGGGCTGGGATTACATCCACGTGCCGGCCGGCGGCTCGCGCACGCCCCCCAGCCACGCCACCGTCGACGCCAAGGGCCACTACGTCAAGATGCGCGGACGCGAGGTCTACAAGTTCGCCGTCGAGAAGATGCAGTGGCTCCTGGAAGACTGCATGAAGCACTGCAAGCTCTCGGTGGCCGACGTGGACATGGTCATTCCCCACCAGGTCAACAGCCGGATCATCGCCTCCGCCACCGAGAAGCTCAAGTTCCCCCCCGAGAAGGTCTACGTGAACATCGACCGATACGGCAATACGTCGGCCGCGTCGATTCCACTGGCGATGGCCGACGCGCGGAGCGAGGGCCGCATCAAGGCCGGTTCGCTCCTGCTGCTGGTCGCGTTCGGCGCGGGCCTTACATGGGCGGGCACCGTGGTGCGCTTGTAGTGATGGCTGAGTATCAGTCCTATTCGTCCTATCCGTCCTATAGGTCCTATCCGATCAGCCATAGGACAGATAGGACGCATGGGACGGATAGGACGAATAACGAGCCAAAATGAAGACAGCCTTCATATTTCCGGGCCAGGGCGCCCAGCACGTGGGCATGGGCAAGGACCTCTACGAGGCCTTCGCGGCCGCCAGGACGATCTTCGACGTCGCCGAGGACGTTTCCGGGTTGCCGCTGAAGAAGCTGTGCTTCGATGGTCCCAAGGAGGACCTGGACCGCACTGACATGGCCCAGCCGGCCATCTTCACCGTCTCCGCGGCGGCCCTGGCGTGCATTGACAACCTGCTGGGGCCGGAGAAGGTCGAGGCGCTCCGCCCCGCATTCATGGCCGGACTGAGCCTCGGCGAGTACACGGCCCTCTACGCGGCCGACATGATCGACTTCCAGGATTGCCTGCGCCTGGTGACGCTCCGCGGCTCGGCGATGCAAAAGGCGGCGACGGCCGTCCCAAGCGGCATGGTCGCCGTCATGGGCCTGGACGAGCCCAAGGCCCTTGAACTGTGCAAGGCGGCAGGCGATGGCCAGGTGCTCGTGTGCGCTAACTTCAACGCGCCGGGGCAGGTCGTGCTGTCGGGCCAGATCGAGGCGTGCAGACGGGCCGAGGCGATGGCGAAGGACTTCGGGGCCAGCGCCGCGATGCCGCTGCCGGTGGCGGGCGCGTTCCATTGCGAGATAATGTCGCCCGCCGTCGAGGAGCTTAAGGCCGCCCTGGGCTCCGTCCAGTTCCGCGCCCCGCGTGGCCCCCTCGCGGGCGACCGATCCAAGCTCGCCGATCCCTCCGGCGGCCAGCAACTGGCCTCCGCCGGCACGAAGGTCGTCGCCAACGTCGACGCCCAGCCTTACCCCTGCGAGGGCTGCGTCAAGGGCAAGCTGCTGGCCCAGCTCACCGGCGCGGTGCGGTGGCAGCAGTCGATGGAGCACCTGCTGGCGCAGGGCGTGGAGCAGTTCTACGAGATCGGCCCAGGGCGGGTCCTGGCCGGCTTGATGAGGAAGATCAACCGCAAGGCCCGCGTGAAGTGCATCAACGGCCGGGAGGCCGTGGAGAAGTTGGCCAAGGAACTGAACAGTTAGAAGGAAACGAGAGGCCGAAGATGGCAGACAACGAGAAGGTGGCGATAGTCACGGGCGGCGCGCGGGGCATAGGGCGTGAGATATGCCGCGAGCTGCTGAAGATGGGCATGATCGTCGTGGCGGTCGACCTGCCCCCGAGGGCCGACGCCCAGGGCAACATCAAGCCCGGCAACCTGAACGACCTGGCGGAGGCCCTCGGCAACCCCGGCGACAAGCTTCAGACCGCGCCCTGCGACGTTACCGACAGCGAGAAGTTCACCAAGCTCATCGAGGACGTCGCCGACAAGTACGGGCGGCTGGACGTGCTGGTCAACAACGCCGGCATCACGCGGGACAATATCGTGCTGATGCTCACCGACGACGATTGGGACCTGGTCCTCAAGGTCAACCTCAAGTCGGCGTTCATCGGAACGCGGGCGGCGGGCAAGATCATGATGCGGAAGCGCAGCGGCTCAATCGTCTTCATGTCCAGCTACAGCGGCCTGGAAGGCAACCGCGGGCAGGCCAACTACGCGGCATCCAAGGCCGGGATGCTGGGCCTGATGAAGTCGGCCGCCAAGGAACTCGCCAAGCGCAACGTCCGCTGCAACGCGGTCTGCCCCGGCTTCATCCAGACTGAGATGACGGATGTCCTGCCCCAGGAGGCCAAGGACATGGCCATGGAGCAGATCCCGATGCAGCGGTTCGGCCAGCCTGCCGACATCGCCCGCGCGGTGGCGTTCCTGGCCTCCGACGCCTCAAGCTACATCACAGGCCAGGCGCTGAGCGTCGACGGCGGGATGCACACGTAACGACATTGCCGATTGACGATTGTCGATTGCCGATTGGAAGTGCGTATAGGTGAATCAGTTACGACATCAATCGTCAACCGTCAATCGTCAATCGTCAATCGGAAATAGATGTTGCAAGGCCGGACAGGCCAAGCTATAGTACCGCCGCTTTGCGGCTGCCAGGGCCGGCCCGCCCCGATGGTCGGGGCTGGAGTAACACGGATGCGCCTGCCGGCTGGCGGGCTTTTTGGGAGGACACGAAAGTGCCCGAAGAGATCGAAGAGAAAGTGATTGAGATCGTGGCCGAGCAGATGGGCGTTGACAAGAGCGAGATCACCCGCGAGACGTCGTTCGTCAACGACCTCAACGCCGACTCCCTGGACACCGTCGAGCTAGTGATGGAGTTCGAGGATGAGTTCGAGCTGAGCATCCCCGACGAGGAGGCCGAGAAGATACAGACCGTCGGCCAGGCGATCGACTACATCAAGGAGCACGCCAACAAGGCGGCGTAGCCCCGAGGTCAGGCGATGGCGACGAGTCGTGTGGTATTGACGGGGCTTGGGACGGTCAATCCCCTGGGCCGCAACGTGGGCGAGTTCTGGGACAACCTGATCGCCTGCAAGAGCGGCATCCGGCGGATCCAGAAGTTCGACCCGGCCCCCTTCGCGTCCCAGATCGGCGGCGAGGTCGTCGGTT
This sequence comes from Phycisphaerae bacterium, assembly GCA_041946855.1. Lineage (GTDB taxonomy): Bacteria > Planctomycetota > Phycisphaerae > SM23-33 > SM23-33 > JBHGBE01. Next base: position 12,096 of record JBHGBE010000064.1, read on the forward strand.
GGGAGGGCGTGCCGCCCGAACTGCTGGACGTGCGCGAGTCGCGCAGGATGGACCGGTTCGCCCAGTTCGCCATCACATCGGCCATCGAGGCTGTCCGCGACAGCGGCATCGACTTCGGCAAGGAGGACCGCCTCCGCTGCGGCGTGATATTCGGCAGCGGCATCGGCGGCCTACAGGAGCTCGAAGACCAGCACAGCCGCATGATCGAGAAGGGCCCCTCCCGCGTCAGCCCGTTCACCGTGCCCAAACTGATGGCCAACGCCGGGCCGGGCAATATCTCGATCCAGTTCGGGCTCAAGGGCCCCAACATGGCCGTCGTGACGGCCTGCGCATCGGCCGCCAACTCCATCGGCGAGGCCATGCGGACGATCCAGCGCGGCGAGTGCGACGTGATAATCTCTGGCGGCTCGGAGGCCGCCTTGACCAAGATCGGATTGGCGAGCTTCTGCGCCCTCAAGGGCCTGTCCACCCGCAACGACGAGCCCGACAAGGCCAGCCGCCCTTGGGACAAGGACCGCGACGGCTTCCTGCTGGCGGAGGGCGCCGGGGCGATCATCCTGGAGGAGCTGGACCACGCCCGCCGGCGCGGCGCGAAGATCTACGCCGAGCTGATCGGCTACGGCGCGAGCTGCGACGCGTACCACATCACCGCCCCCGACCCCGAGGGCCACGGCGCAATCCTGGCGATGCAGCGAGCGCTACAGGACGGCCGCGTGTCTCCCGACCAGGTCGACTACATCAACGCCCACGGCACCAGCACCGAACTCGGCGACCTGGCCGAGACGAAGGCGCTCAAGATCACCTTCGGCAGCCACGCGGCAAACGGGCTGATGGTCTCATCGACCAAGAGCTCCCACGGGCACATGCTCGGGGCGTCCGGCGGAGTGGAGCTGATAATCACGGCCCTGACGATCGTGAAGGGGACCGTGCCCGCGACGCTGAACCTGGAGAACCCCAGCGATGGCTGCGACCTCGACTACGTCCCGCTCACCCCGCGCAGCAAGAAGGTGAACGTGGCGCTGTCCAACAGCTTCGGCTTCGGCGGCCACAACGCCTGCCTGCTCTTGAGGCGCTTTGAAGGCTGACCGCAGCGCTAGTCGTGCGGCCCCACGATCATGCCTCCCTCCCGCCAGACGAACCGCTTGTCGCCTTCCTTGGGCCATTCGTAGCGGAGGAACCTGCGACTACGCCCGAGCTTCTCGAGCAGGTCCATGCTCACGTTCTCGCCCTGTGAAACGATCGTTTGCGATTCCTCCGTGGTCACAGGAAAGACCGTCCAGCGCTGCGGGTCGTTGCCCCCGACCCAGTCGATCTCCTCGGTGAAGACCTTGACCCATCGCTGCCGGCAGTGCGGGCATTCGAGCACGTTCACCGTGAAATGCGATTCGTCTACGAGGCGAGCTACATGAGAGAAGTCGGAAATGGCGTTCCACATCGCCTCCGGCTGGCTTCCGTAGCACTGTGGGCATCCGAACTGTCGGCTGCCGGTCATGGTGCACCTGCTTCCCACCTTGCCTCATCATCGGTCAGGAGCTTGATGCGCTGCTTCTTGTACTCGGTGACTGTCCAGAGCTCCTCTCGCCTGTCCAGGCCCGCGGCGGCCGCTATCCTGGCGATGGCGGCCGAGCATTCCTCGCCCGTCCGGCCGTGGACCATCGTGTAGAGCGCGTAGGGCCAATCCGAAGCAGGCGGGCGCAGATAGCAGTGGCTGACGGCCGGGAACGCGGAACAGGCCGCCCCGGCGGCGTCGGCCTTGTCACCGGCGACCTGCCAGGCCACAAGCACGTTGGCCTCCGCGCCGGCGGCGCGGTGGTGCAGCACGGCCGCATACCGCCTCATCCACCCCGCTGACAGGAAGTCGGCTGCGTGGACGAGCAGGTCATCGGCCGTCATGCCAACCTGGGCGGCGACGGCGGAGAAAGGATCGATCTGGGCGGGCAGGTCGATCTGGAGCGCGCGAATGGCGCGGACCTGCTCGTCGGTCAGCGGCGGGACCCGGTATTCGGAATCCGGGGCCCGGAAACCGGAATTCGGGGACAGGTTCCCGGTTTCCGATTTCCGCATTCCGTGTTCCGTCTTCCGTGTTCCGTCTTCCGTGTTCCTGAAATTGACTTCCAGCTTGTATCGCTTGATCGTCGGGAGGATGGCGGATGCCTCGGCCGCGCACCTGTCGGCCAGCAGTTGAACCGTCCCTTCAAGTCCAAGCCGGCTTTGCGGCGAGACGGCCAGCGTGAACCACAGGTTGTACCGGCCCGTCCGGCCGTAGCAGTGCGACACCCCCGGATGGCCGGCCACGACCGCCCCGGCCGCGTCGAGCTTGCCCTCCGGAACCCGCATCATCACCAGCGCCTGTCGATAGCCGAGGGCCTGCGCATCGAAAATGCCCGCGATCTCGCGGATGACGCCGCTTTCCCGCAGGTCCTTCACGCGGGCGATCACTCCCTCAGCGATGATGCCCAGTTCCTCGCCAATCTGCGCGTAGGGTTCCCGGATCAAAGGGAACCGCCGCTGGAGTGCATCCAGCAACGCACTGTCAAACCGGCCCTGTTCGGAGATGTTCATGCAGTGAAAGCATAGCAGTGCGGTAATGGCCTTCCCGATTGACCGATTCACCAGTCAACCGGTCAACCGTTCGCCCGCGTTTCTGCCTGTCGGCGCGTTGTTTCTACTTCACCTCGGCCAGCTTTACCCACCGCTTCTCTTGGGCGGATGCCAGGGCGGCCGCGAGGACTCGCTGGGTCTGGAAGGCGTCGTTGAAGTCCGCCAGCGGCACCGTCGGCGCCTTGCCCGCGATCGCCAGCAGCATGTCGTAGGCCTGGTTGACGAAGCTGTGCTCGTAACCCAGCACGTGGGCGTCGGGCCACCACGCCTCGGCGTACGGGTGGCAGCCGCCGTGCGTACACATGATCGTCGTCCACCCCTGGCGGGCGCGGTCGATAGTGGCGTCGTAGAACTCCAGCTCGTTCATCCGCTCGAAGTTGAATCGCAGCGCGCCCTTGGCGCCGTTGATCTCGAATCCGGTGCGGTTCTGATTGCCTGTGGCCTGGCGGGTGGCCTCGAAACTGGCGACCGCGCCGCCCTCGAACCGCGCCAGGAACAGCACCGCGTCGTCGACCGTGACCTTGCCCTTCCTGCCGGCCGACTTGACGTTGGCCGCGATGCCGCCGCCGGCCCCGCCGGTCATCAGGTTCCGCTCCTTGATGAAAGTCTCGCTGATCGCCCCGCAGATCTCGGTTATCTCCTGGCCAGTGACGAAGCGAGTCATGTCGATGACGTGCGCGTTGAGATCGCCGTGGCTGCCGCTGCCGGCCACTTTCTTGTCGAACCGCCAGATCAGCGGGATCGATTCATCGGCCCAGTCCTGTAGGTACACGCCGCGTACGTGGCGGATAGTCCCGAGCCGGCCTTCCTTTACCAGCCTGTGCGCCATCGCGACGGCCGGGCAGCGCCGGTAGTTGTACCAGACGAACGTCTTGCCCTTGGCCTTCCTCGCGGCCTGGACCATCGAGCGGGCGTCGTCGAGCGTGCCGGCCAGCGGCTTCTCGCAGGACACGTTCTTGCCGGCCGACAGCGCCGCCAGGGCCATCTCGGCGTGGACGTTGTTGGGCGCGCCGATGTCTACCAGGTCGATGTCCGGCGACCGCACCGTCTTGCGCCAGTCGGTCGACCAGTTGCGCCAGCCCCAGCGCCCGGCGAATTCGCGGAGCGAGGTCTCATCGCGGGCCGCCACCGTGTGCATGACGGCCGGACGCGGCGGCCGGAAGAACCGGTTCACCTGCGTCCATGCGTTGGAGTGCGTCTTGCCCATGAATGCCTGCCCGATCAGTGCAACGTTGACGCGGTCGCGCTCAGACATGTCCGGCTCCTTCGTCCTGCCGAAAGAACTCACGTGACGTCCAAAGCCCGGCTTACCAGAATACACCGAGCCATGCGACGATAAGTGTAAGCGCACAGCCTCTGCAAGACAAGCGCGGGAATGGCCTTGACTATCCGGCTCAACGCACGCGCACGCGGTGCTCCTCAACGATCCACAGGCGCCCCTTCACCTGCTCCGTATCCAGCAAGCGCATTGCATAGGCAATCAGCGCCATGATTCGCGGCTTGCTCTGCCGGGCGGGGTTGATGATGATGTGGCCCGGACCAGTCTGGGGCGGATATGAGCGGATGTCCGCGAAATCGAAATCGAGCGTGATGAGCTCCCTGTCCTCTTTGGCGCAGGCAGCACGAATTTCCGGATCCTTCGCTCCTTTCAGTCCCTCGTCGGATACATTAAGCGCATCGTGCCCGGCGGCGCGAAGGAAATCGGCGGCTTCGATTGGAAGGTTCTCGTCGAGCTTGAATTTCATTCAGACGGCTTCCTTGGCCAGCCAAACGGTCCGCTCGCGCGAAAGCTCCGCCGCGTAGGCAATGGCCGCCTGGATGTCCTCAGGCGCAAGGGAAGGATAGCTCTTGAGAATCTCCGGAATGCTCTGGCCGTCGGCCAGATTGTCAAGGATCACGGAGACCATGATCCGCGTGTGCTTGATGCAAGCTTTGCCGTGGCAGACCTGAGGGTCAACGCTGATTCGATCTCGCCAGTCCATGTGCGTCTCCTGTGCCCCTGCCAACGCCTACAGCATCCTAGCTACCATTTCCCGATACCGCAATACCGGTTGTCAGCGCAAGAAAGGAACACGGATTACACCGATTCAAGGGATTCCGGCGAGACCTTCAACTGCGGCCGGTGCGGAATCCTCTGAATCCGTGTAATCCGTGTTCCTATTCCTTCGAAAGCGCCAGGATTACAGCGCCGCCAGGCGCTCGACGAGCTCGGCCGAGCGGTGGCTGTAGCCCCACTCGTTGTCGTACCAGATGGTGACCTTGACCATGTCGCCGTCGAGGACGATGGTGTTGGTCGCATCGAACAGGCCGCTGGCGGGGTTGCCGATGACGTCGCTGGAGACGATCGGGTCGCTGACGTACTCGATGATGCCCTTCATCGGGCCCTCGGCGGCCGTGCGGATGATCTCGTTGATCTCCTCGACGCTGGTCTTGCGGGCGGCCATGAAAGTCAGGTCGGTGATGGAGCCGTCCGGCACCGGCACGCGGAGGGCGTAGCCGTGCAGCTTGCCCTTGAGGGCGGGGATGACCTCGCCCAGGGCCTTTGCCGCGCCGGTGGTTGAGGGGACGACGTTCGTGGCGGCCGCGCGGCCGCGACGCTTGTCCTTGTACGGCATGTCCAGGATCGCCTGGTCGTTGGTGTACGCGTGGACGGTGGTCATCAGGCCCTTGACGATGCCGATCTTCTCGTGCAGCACCTTGCAGCTCGGCGCCAGCGAGTTGGTCGTGCAGGAGGCGTTGGAGATGCACTTCATGGAGGCGTTCAGCAGGTCGTCGTTGACGCCCAGGACGATCGTGCCGTCCGGCTTGTCCTTGGCCGGGGCCGACAGCAGAACGCGCTTCGCTCCGGCCTTCAGGTGCGAATCGTAGCCGGGCTTTCCCTCGGCGGCCCTGGACGTGAACCGCCCGGTGGACTCGATCACCACGTCGACGCCCAGCTTGGCCCACGGCAGCTTGGAGGGGTCCTTCTCCGCCAGCACCGGGATCTCCTTGCCGTTGACGATGATCGCGCCCTGCTTGGCGACGACCTTGCCGGGGAACTTGCCCTGCGTGGAGTCGTAACGGAGCATGTAGGCCAGCATGTCCGCGTCGAACATGTCGTTGATGGCCAGCACGTCGAACTTCTCGGGCTTCTCCGCCATCACGCGGAAGACCAGCCTGCCGATCCGCCCGAAACCGTTAATCGCTACCTTCGCCATGGATCCTGCTCCTTTCGAGCCTTGTTTGGCCCCTGCCCGGCGGCCGCGGACGGCGGACTTCGCGTCCGAGGCGCCTCTGTGGGGCGCTCCTGCCTGACAGAACTCTCCTTCACCCGGCCGGCGCTATTGGCTTCCGTTCCCCCACGGCCGGGCAGGACGGATAACAGTAGCGGCCGGCCCGCGCGCTGTCAACTGTTTTGCGCTTGGCAATTCGCGCGGGCGGCGTTACTTTGGCGGCACAGGCACGCCGGGCCGGCGCATCAAACATCACGGCCGTCAAAGGCCCGCCGCCGGCGATTGACGGGAGCCAGATCGCAATGAGCCAATCCGACCGGCAGGAACCGCAGGACACCGACGAATCCAAGGCCAAGCCCTCCAAAGACGATGCCGATCAGGCCGCGAAGGAACACGCCACGGAGGCCGAGGCTGGCCAGGAAGGCGCGGAGGAAGGCGGCGAAGAAGGGGCCGCCGAGGAAGAAGCTCCTCGCGAGCCGCTGACGCGCGTTGAGTGCCCGGCCGCCAAGGGCTACGACAACCCAGCCACCAGGCTGCTCATCGTGGCCATCGTGGCCGTGGGAATCGGCGTGTACTGCGCCTACGACGCCTACATCGCCCGGCTGTACGAGCAGGTCCCGATGACGTGGGAGAACGCCAGCAAGTGGGCCAGTTACGCGTTCAACGCCTACGGCCCGTTCATCCTGATACCGCTGGGCGTGTTCCTGGGCGTCTGGGCGATCAGGCGGCTCCAGCAGGTGCTCGTGGCGGATGAAGAGGGCATCGGCTACGTCGGCCGCGAGAAGATCGCATGGTCCGAAATCACGGAGCTCGACGGCAAGCGGGTCGAGAAGGGCCTGCTGACGTTGACTTACGGCCAGGACGGGGAACTGGTCCTGGACTCGTGGAAGCTCAAGAACTTCCGCGACCTGGTGGCCATCATCGAGCAGCACGTGCCGGAGGACAAGCAGGTGAAGTGACCGCGGATTCGCCCGGTTTCTCCTTGACGGAGGCGGTATAATCTCAATAGATTATCCGCTCTTTGTCGCCCGTCGGGCGGCCGAGACGAGCGCCGCTAGCTCAGCCCGGTAGAGCAGCTGACTCTTAATCAGCGGGTCGAAGGTTCAACTCCTTCGCGGCGCAGTACCCAGACCAATGCTGCAAGGCGTTGGTCTTCGCTGCGCCACGTTGCACAACATACGGGTTTTCAAGCCCTTCCAGCCTCCAGCCGCCCGTGTACGAATCAGCGGCATCGTTGCCTCGATAGCGCAGGATGATGGTGGGAGAGGATAGGTAGGGCATTGGGCGCACAGGCCCGGCACGGGCGCGCCTACGCGTCGGCCCCATCGCCACAATGCAGCGCGCCCATGCCAACTCCAGGCAGGTTTCCACCGAACATTGCCTTGAGCAGAGATGCTTGCCAAGCGGGGAACGCACCAGCGGCTCACAGGGCTAACGGGTCGTCCGGCCAGCCTTGGAAGTCGCCGGTAGTTTCCGGAATTGACCTGGGGCAGCCGGCGCGGTCTGGTGCCGTTCCTGGCGGGGCAGGGGGACGGACATGGCGACGGCGGATCATGGGGAACGGATGTAGTTAAAGCCCTCGGTGGGCCTGGGCGGCTCGACCGCCCTGGTGACCCGGCTCGGATGCCGTCACCGTCAACGGATCACACGACGGCGAGGAGGTCGCGGCTGACCATCGACGGTGAAAATGAGCGGCATTGAGCCCGTGATGGGCAGGCCTCGCCGACTTGGGTCTACTTCCTCTTCCGCCGGGGAACTGGATCCTTCCAGCCGGTCCACGATCTCGCCCACCTCGTCGAAGGGCAGGTCGAGGGCGGCGGAACGAAGCTTGCGGACGAGCGCCCTGGCCTCGCCGGTCGAGACTTGCCCTGCCTTGAAGCTGTAGTGGATCGTCAAGCCCATGCTGCTGGCCTCATGGCTTCTTGCGGTAGACGTTCAGGCCGACCTTCTCGTCCCGCTCGGGAATCGAGACGTTGCCCTCGGTCGAGGCAATGATGATCGTCTTACCCGACGAGGACGGCCCGTACTCCTTGGTCAGGTCTACCTTGATAGTCAGGATGCTGCCCTCGACCTTCATTTCCACGTTCTTCATGCGGTTCTCCTTGAGATGCGTAGCCTCGAAGTATGCCGCCATTGTCCCGCGTCCTGCCCCGCTTGCAAGGGTCTGTCACTTCATGTTGACCTCTTGGCGCAAGCGTCAGAACGTCCATTACGAACGCCACGCTGCCCACCGGCTGGCCCGGTGCCTTTGCCAGCGGAGATCGACAGACGGGCCGCCCTCACGGTCGATCTTGCGGCCCGAGTTGTCCTGGGGCAACGTGGGCGTTCGGCATGTCTCCTCCGTAATGGCTATCATTGACCGTCGCCAAGGAGCTGCTCATGTGTGGAAGGTTCACACTGAAGACGCCGGCCGCCGACCTGGCCAGGTTCTTCAAACTGGCGCAGACGCCCGACCTGTCCCCTCGGTACAACATCGCCCCAACCCAGCCCGTGGCGACCGTCCTCGTCCTGACTGGCGACCGACAGCTCAGGCTGATGCGATGGGGTTTGATCCCGTCCTGGGCGAAAGACATGAGCATCGGCTACCGCATGATCAACGCCCGAGCCGAGACCGTCGCTGATAAGCCGACCTTCCGTGCCGCCCTGCGGGAGCGTCGCTGCCTGATCATGGCAGACGGCTTCTACGAGTGCACGAAGCGCGAGAGGACGAAGCAGCCGTACTACATCGTCGGCAAGGACGCCAAGCCCTTGGGGTTCGCGGGCCTGTGAGATCGCTGGCAGCCGCCCGAGGGCAAGGTAATCGAGTCCTGCACGATCATCACGACGACGGCAAACGAGATCATCTCGGCGTTCCATGACAGGATGCCCGTCATCCTCGACCCGAAGGACTACGACCTCTGGCTCGATCCGCAGGTGCAGGACGCTGAACGCCTGTTGCCGTTGCTGAAACCTTTTCCGGCGGAGAAAATGGGAGTTCATCCCGTCAGCAGCGTCGTCAACAGCCCTGCCCATGAAAGCCCAGACTGCATCAAGCCTGTCGCCGGAAGCGAGACTTGAGTTGGCGTTTAGGTCCACCGGCATGGGACTCCGTTTGAGGTACACCCAGTTTTCGCGAAAAGAGAACTACCGAGGGGCGATAGCCCGCCCCCGAATAAAGGATTCCTTGTTCAGCGCCATACGCCAGATTCGATGGAGGATGAGAGCCTCGGCTCCAGAGCCGCCAGATTCGCTAAGGGGTCTCTTAGCAGTACAGCGCAACTGACGCTCAAGATTACAGGCCGCGATTGCCGATGAGACCTCCAGACGACATGGAGGTCGCGCATGACGCCCGGACAGGTGACCGGGTTGGCCCCGGCATTGACGGAGTTCCTGGGTTGTTTCAGGCGGTGTTTCGGCGAGAGCCGGACGGTTGAGCACTTCAGGGTTTACTGCCGTGGCTTACTGTCGGACTTGGACCGTAAGAGCGTCGAACCAATGGCGGTGGCCGCGGGTGGATACCTTGTCTATTGTCCGCCAGTTGCGGGCTATGGCAAGCTCAATCCTGGTCTCAGCCGCATCGTCCCCGTCGCCTTCTCGTACATCCTCGCGGCGCGGAGGAGCGTGTCCTCGCTGAAGACGGGACCTATGAGCTGCATGCCGATGGGCAGGCCGGCTTTGGAGAGGCCGGCAGGTATCGAGATGCCCGGCACGCCGGCGAGGTTCGCGCTGATCGTGTAGATGTCGGCCAGGTACATCGTCAGCGGGTCGGCGGTCTTCTCGCCGAACTTGAAGGCCGTCGTCGGCGAGGTGGGGCACAGCAGCACGTCGCACGGCGGGGCGTCGGAGACGCCCCGCCTGCCGGCAATGCCCTGGGCGTCGGAGACGCCCAGGCAACCGAAAACGGCGTCGAAGTCGTTCTTGATCAGCCGCCGCACCTTCAGGGCCTTGAGGTAGTAGGCGTCGTAGTACCCGCTGGACAGGGCGTAGGTGCCCAGCATGATCCGCCGCTTGACCTCCTCGCCGAAGCCCTCGGCCCGCGTCTTTGAGTAGAGTTCGATGATGTCATCGACGGCCGCCGCCGTGCGATGGCCGTAGTGGACGCCATCGTAGCGGGCGAGGTTGCTGGACGCCTCGGCCGTCGCCACGACGTAGTAGCACGCGACGGCGTAGGAGCTCAGCGTGCCGTCGGCGGCGATGTCGATCCGGCTGTGCGGCAGCGAGACGTCCACCACGCTCGCGCCGAGCGACTTGTAGACCGCGACCGCCTTGTCGATGGCCGCGTGGATCTCCGAATCCAGCGCCTCGCTGAGGAACTCCTTGGGCAGGCCGATACGCAGGTTCTCCAGGGGCTTGTCGATGTCCGCCAGGTAATCGGGCACGGGGCGGTTGACGGAGGTGGAGTCGCGCGAGTCGTGGCCGGCGATTGTCCGCATCAGCAGTGCGCAGTCGGCGACATCGCGGCACAGCGGCCCTATCTGGTCGAGGCTGGAGCCGTAGGCCACAAGGCCGTAGCGGCTCACACGGCCGTATGTGGTCTTGAGTCCCACCACGCCGCACAGGGCCGCCGGCTGGCGGATGGAGCCGCCGGTGTCGCTGCCCAGCGCCGCGGCGCACATCCGCGCGGACACGGCCGCCGCCGATCCGCCCGACGAGCCGCCCGGCACGCGCGTCGTGTCCCACGGGTTGCGGGACGGGCGAAAACCCGAGTTCTCCGTCGAGCTGCCCATCGCGAACTCGTCGAGGTTGGTCTTGCCGATGACGACCGCGCCGGCGGCCTGGAGCCTCTCGACGGCCGTCGCGGTGTACGGGGCCTGGAAGTTCGCCAGTATCTTCGACGAGCAGGTCGTCCGCCCGTAGGTGGTGCAGAGGTTGTCCTTCACGGCCACCGGCACGCCGCCCAGCGGGCCGATGTCCTCGCCGGCCGCACGCCGCTTGTCGATCTCGCCGGCCTTCGCGAGCGCGTGCTCGGCCAGCACCTCGTTGAACGCCGCGATCTTCGGCTCCAGCCGCTCGATTACCGCCAGGTGCGCCCGCGCCGCCTCGATGGCCGAGACTTTGCCTGCGGCGATGGCGTCGCGAAGCTCGACGGCGGATAGGTCAGGGATGTTCATTCTTCATCTCGTGACGCGCTGGCCTGTAGAACGATGTACATCCAATAGAGCGGGCTGGTGAATTGATACTCGCCCGCCGCCAGTTGCCTGAGCACCCGCATCTTCTTCATCTTCTGAACGAAGTAGTCGAAGTACTTCTCGTCGTCCTGCGGCAGATTGCCAAGAGCGTCGGAACGGCTCACGCGAGCGTCCTGTAGCGTCGCGATGTAGTCCAGGATCCTCGGATATGCCGGGTTCTTCAGTTCCTCGTAGAACGGCCGGAGGTACTTCCGCCCGACCGCTTCAGCGGCAACCTGGATCCCGGCCTGGGCGTCGGCGACTGATATCCGCATGTCGTCATCTTTCCAGAAGACGGCGTCGCCGATTTCGTGCCAGACGACCGGGAACCCGCCCGCCGCCGAGGCCATCAACTCCATCGCCTCGTCATCACAGGTGTGATTGACGGACTGGAATGTCTTGGCGAAGAAGTCTCTGGCAAGCCTCTTCTCCAGGGGAGGCAAGTCGATGTACTGGAATATCCGGACCACCGAAGGCTGCTGGGCCCTCATGTCCTCCATCCTTTCCTCCACGCCGACGAGCATGAGGACCCATGGGAAGTCGCGCTGAGGACCCACGGCGATCTGATCGACCGTGCTCTTGAGGAAGTGGGCGAATTGAGGATCGCGCACGACCCCGTTCAGGTCATCCGCGATCAGCAGCATCCCCTTCTTCCCGGCTTCCTGAAACGCCTGGTTTGCCCGAAAAAGCATCGGGATGAAACTCTCGGCCATCGCCTTCCGGGAGGCGTCGTCTCTCCTGAATTCGACCCCAAGCCCGAACAGATCGATCTTGTCTATGAACTTGGAGAAGACCTCCTTGGCCTTCTCATACAAGCCCTTGTCCGGTAGCTGGGTCACAAGGGCCTGGTAGAGCCGGCGGCAGGCCTCCCCCAGCGAATCGGCGCCGCCCAGGGAAGCATGCGCGCCCACCATGCCGTATTCCTTCTCCGCAAGCTCCTTCGCCAGCGCGGCCAGGCTGCTCTTGCCGATGCCCCTCTCGCCCGTGATGAACACGTACTGCGGCTTCCTGTTGGCGGCCTGCATCAGGGCCCGGTTGACCAGCTTGACCTGATCGTCGCGCCCGACGAAGAATTCCGTCTGCACCGGTTCGCCCGGCGAGAACGGGCTGCGTTCCTTGCTCATGACTCATCCTTTCCCAATCCGCCGACTAGCATAGCGCATCACGAGTCGTCGATCACCTTTGGCACCTTGAAGAAGTTGCCATCCCTCTGCGGCGCGTTGGCCAGGGCCTGCTCAGGCGAAAGCGACGCGCCCGGCGAATCCTCCGCCAGCACGTTGGAAAGCTCCACCGCGTGCGCCATCGGCTCGACGCCCGTGGTGTCAAGCTCCTGGAGCTTGTCGACGTAGGCCAGTATGCCCGCGAGCTGGCCCGCAAACATCCGCACCTGCTCGTCGCTCAACTCAATGCGGCTGAGCTTGCCGATGTGCCTCACGAGCTTCTCGTCGATTGCGCCGGCCATGTGCCGTCTCCTGACTTGCGGCTATCATTCGCTCCGGCGGCCCGCCTGTCAACGCAAGATGCGGCAAGATGCGGCGCGAAAGATTTGCGAAGGCAGGACGTTGACGGGCCTTGGGGCGGCCGTTACACTACGCAGCCTGACGCGGCCATCCGCCACCGGCGGCCGCCAGGGAACTCAATGGCAAAGAGCGACGACACGATTGAAGTTGAAGCCACCGTCAAGGCATCGCTGCCAAACGCGATGTTCCGCCTTGAGATCATGATGGGCGCCAACAAGCACGAGATCATCGGCCACATCTCGGGAAAGATGCGCCGCAACTACATCCGCATCACCCCCGGCGACAGGGTCCTGGTGCAGCTAAGCCCCTACGACCTGACCAAGGGCCGGATCGTCTACAGGCAGAAGTAGCCGCAGTTGTTTGCCCGACTTCCTCGCCCTAATTGCCAGTCGCTCACGCTCCGCGCAAGGCGTGCCGCCAGGAGATGAACCGGAACGGCCGGAACCACTCTCGCGGATACAGGTAATCCTCCCCGGATTCGTCGACGATGCGGATCATCCCGCGCCGTTCAGCTTTGTGGTCCGGCAGCCTCCTATAGACCTTGCGAAATATAAGATCTGCCGAGGGGCCACGATTTCGCACGCACAGGACTGGTTTCCTGGTTTCCTTCTTCATGGCTCATGCTCCAAGTATCTCCCTGACGTACCCCGCGTTCTCCTTGACCTGGTTGCGGTGTTTCTGAAACATCCCCACGTCCACGCCGTCGTTTGGCTTGATGTTGTCGAAGGCGAACTTGAACGCCGCCCGCGTGGCATCCGGCGTCGAGCAGTTGCGGCTGGCCGCCATGATCTTGAACGCGATGCACGGCTTGGCCACCGCCCGCAGCACCTTGCACATCGTCGGCGGGTCGTCCTTGGGGAACTTGTCGCTGGCGTAGGCGTTCTGGTCGACGGCCGGCGCCGACTTGTACTGCCGCGCCAGGTTGTACATGCAGCCCATGTAGAAGTCGGTCTCCCACCCGTGCTCCTCGGCGTACTCGATTACCGCCGGTATATGCGACCCGATGCCGGCCGGCAGGCCCTGGTCCTTGATGAACTTGACGATATCGGCCACCTCATCGATCTTGCCCAGGTGCCAGCGGTTGTCCGTGTGCGTGCCGTGGTGGTAGATGGCGATGGGGCCGAAGCGGCGGATCTCGCTGATGTTCGCGCGGATGTCCGCGAACTCGCTGGCGGTCTGGGCGATCCACTGCATCGTGCCGCCGCCGAGCTTGTGCTCCATGTACATCCGCGTCTGGTGCCTGTCGCCGCGCGACTGGAAGGTGTTGAGCCCGTTGGCCTGGCACTCGGCCAGCGCCCGCTGGAGGTTGGGCATGATGTAGTACTCCAGCATGTCGCGGTCCATCTCGGCCGACAGGTGCGAGATTCCGCTGAACGGGTTGCCGCCGCAGATGAGCCTGGTGACCTTGCGGCCGCATAGGTCGAACGTCGGTAACAGGGGCGACGCCATGTAGCTTTCTCCTTTGACGATGGCTCGATTGTACCTGATGGAGGCGGGGCGGAAATGGGAAAGTTGGGGGTGATGACAGTAAGGGCGTGGGGAGTGAGGCGTGGGGAGTGGGGCATGAGGAGATCGTTTATCTAGCCGCGGGCCGCAGGCGAGCCGGTGCCGTGGTCTGCGAAGCGCGGCGAAGCAACCACGCCGCAGGCGAGCGATTGCTCTCGCACGCCGAAACGTTCATCACATTGTCCGCCAAGCTCTTGCGCGCTTTCGGCCCGCATGGCAGCGGATAGCAGCGGACAAAAGCGGACAAGAAGGCACAACCAGGGACAAGATCGGGGGGGCGCGTACAAGATCGAGAGGGTATTGTACAATTTCTGCGTGGCGTCGTGCCGGCCCGCCCGACGCCCCGGCGCGAATGGGACCAGTGCCATCCGCGGCGCGGGCGACGGATGAACGCCCCGTTCGCGAAACAGGACGTGAAAGAAGGGTCCAAGACC
>JBHGBE010000065.1:0-26419 GCA_041946855.1 Phycisphaerae bacterium
ACCGAGACGCCTTCGCTCCTGCATCGGGCCGGCGGACATACGCTTGTTTTGGGCCTAGGTGCCGCGCTGGCGCTTGCCACGACAAAGGGGGTCAAGACGGAAGTTGCAGGTGCTCATGCAGTCAAGCCCCCCGACGCGAGCTTCAAGCGGTTCGTCACGCCGTCTTCATCCAAGGCGTGCGTCTGTCCCACGCCGCGAGCTTCTCGATGAGTTCTCTGGTCCGGCCGCGCGAGGCGGCTTCGGCTGCCAGGTTGCGCATCTGGTATGGGTCCTCCCTCAGGTTCCAGTAGTGTGTGGGAGTCGATGACAGCCGGCCGTCTTTCTTTCCCAGCGTCAGTGTGCAGTCCGGCGTGCGGAGCCCAAGCCAGTCGTCGTATTCCACGAACGCCTCCGCCGGCGCCCGCGCGCCGGGGCGGCCGGCGAGCACGGGGCCGAGGTCGCATCCCTGGATATGGCCGGGCGGCTCCAGGCCCGCGGCGCGAAGCAGCGTCGGCGCGATATCGACCAGGCTCGGCACGCCCCGGCCCTCGACGCGCCCCGCCGGAACGTGGCCCGGCCATCGCCAGAGCAACGGCACGCGTATGGACTCCTCGTTGGGGGTGCCTTTCTGCACCAGCCCGAGGCTGCCAAGGCTGTCGCCGTGGTCAGATGTGAACACGACCAAGGTGTTGCCGGCCAGGCCGGTCCGGTCGAGGGCGGCGAGCATCCTCCCGACGGCCGCATCCATCCACGTCGTCGCGCCCAGGTACTCCGCGATCAGTTCGCGCAGGCCGTAGCCCTCCGGCAGGCGCTCGGTGTACGGAAGCTTGAGATTGTAGTAGCGAAAGTCCCAGCGATAGACCCTGAACCAGTAGTCCTCGTGCGTAAAGGGCCTCGTCGGGTCTGCGTTGGGCCGAAGCGGCACCGATGCCGGGTCGTACATCCTCAGATACTTCTCAGGCGCATCGGCGACGGGGCAATGCGGCGGCGAAATGGCGTAGTAGAGGAAGAACGGCCCGCCGCGGCGGGCGGCCTGCTCCTCCAGATATTGCTCTACGCGCCCGGCCTCGAAGTCCACGCTGTACCCCGGCGGCACGAACTCCTCGCCACCGTCCTGGGTGAAGCTCTGCCCGCTGTGGCAATGATGCACGCGTGGGATCAGGTAGTGGTCAAAGCCGACCTCATCCGGCCAGGAGTGGATGTGCCACTTGCCGATGACGTCCGTTCGATAGCCCGCCCCCCGCAGGATTTCGGGGAGGGCCGGGTCCTTGAGGTGCGGCCGTCCGCGCTCGGGGTATTCCGGCAGGTTGAAATCGCCGGGCCGCCCGGGGTAGACGACGTTCAGGACTCCGCCCGTGCATGTGCGGTTGTGCTGCCCGGACAGGAGCACCGACCGGGCCGCCATGCAGACCGGGACGTTCGTCACCGCGTTGGCGAAGCGCACGCCCTCCCGCGCCAGGCGGTCGAGATTCGGCGTGCGCACCAGCGGGTGGCCGTAGCAGCCCACCTCGTGCGGCCGGAGCTGGTCGCAAACGCAAAGAACTATGTTCGGCCGGCTGGTACGTTTGGTCATAGTGGCGATCTCCAGGTTGCTCATCTTAACAAAGCGATGCGGGAACGCGTCAGTGTGGGTAGACTCTCGGTGGCTCGTGGGCCGGCACAGAGGAACCCAACTATGAACTTGCGAACGACGATGGCCGTCGTGCTCCTGGCGACGATGTCACTTGACTCGTTCTGCCCTGCGCAGACGATCACGGCCGTGGAGGACAAGGCCGGAGTCACGGTGACGATCCCCGGCGCCCTGAAGGTGCTGATCAACAAGGAGAGGGGCTTGGGGGCGAGGATATACGATCTCAGGAGCGCCCCCGACTACAACCTCAGTTCCGCGTATAACGGCCACGGGCTGCTGTGGGCGAGCGTCAGCCCGACAGAGCCGCCCAAGACCATGTCCGACCAGTACTACTTCAACCCGGTCGACAAGGTGGAATTGCTTGAATCGGGCTCGACGCGAGTGGCGGTGAGGCTCAGCGGCGTTCCGGCCGCATGGGGACGCAACGCCAGGCTCAAGGGCGCCCGATTCGAGCAGGTCTTCACCATGTACCCCGACGGCAACATCAACGGTGAATCCGCCCTGATCGTCGGGGATGAGCCGGTCTCTCTGCACTACCTGGCGGCAGGGCTGATAACGACCGGATACTGGGGCCCGCAAGGGCTGGACCAGGTCCACGCGGTGGCCGGGGACACTGAATCGCAGAGGCGCACCGGGGCAAAGCCGGTTCCCTCCGTCCTCCAATGGTCGAACGGGCCGGACTACTTTACGGACGTGCTCCTGGCCTTCCACGAGGGGGAGTACAACGTGGGGAACCTCTGGGGATCCAACGAGAGCCGCCTGTTTCAGTTCTTCACGGCCGTGGACATGACGAAGCTGCTGCCGGAAAACCCGATCCCGGCCGGCACGCGGACATCATTCCGTTTCCTGATTCGGCTGGCGGATGACATGAACGGCCCTAAGCACGCGGCCCCGTACATCAACGACTATCGCTCGCCCGACAAGCTGGCCGTCACGGCCGGCAAGCTAGTGGACTCGGATGAGGGCGACTATGACAAGGACGGGTTCAACGAGCGCGAGGGATGCTACGTCCTGATGGCCGAAGGGAAGGGCGTGGATTTCACGATCCACGGCTCATCCGTGCCGCGGATGGACCCGGCGTTCAAGGTGAAGGACTGGAAGGGCGCGGCGCCGGATGCGATCTTCGTCGATGGGATGAAGCTGGAGGCGGGGAAGGATTTCGGTGCATCGGTCAAGGATGGAGTTCTCCTGCTCCAAATCCTCGGCTTCATCGACACGGATTCGAGGATTGTTATCGGCGGCCGGATCCCGGCTATGGGAGCGGCTGGCGGCGAGCGAAAGGTTTCCGACGCGCCGCAGAAGATGATCCTCGCGGCCGTTGAGAAGCTGACAGCCGGCAAGTCCAGCGAGGAAAAGAGCGGGCCATATCGCAGCGGCTGCCGGGCGGAGATCGTGAAAGAGCCCGATATCGCCGGCGGCGCGGCCGCGCTGAAGATTGAAATACGGGATGACATGTTCAAAGTCGGCGCCAAGGGAATCGCCCCCGAGGCGGGGGCATGGGATGGCTACGACTACCTCACGTTCGACGTCTACAATCCGCAGAAGGACATGAACGACCTGATGTTCTCGCTCCGCGGGCCCGGCGTGAAGAACAAGAACGGGCTGTGGCTTAAGGAGATGCTCCTTAGGCCGGGGGTCAACCACGTTGAGCTTCAGTTGAAGGGCGCTTCGGCCGACTGGAAGCAGGCCTTGACCGAATGGGAGGCCGGCCAGTTCGAGATGAGCACTTCCATTGGCACGACCCTTTACCTGACGGGCTTTCGACTGGAAAAAGGCGGCATCCGCAAGACGGCCGTCAAGGGCGTACACCTGATCCGCATCGAGGCCGACAAGAGGTGGCCGGGACAATAGATCGCCCGGAGAGGCGCAGTGTTATTGCTGCCCGGCCGCGTGGAAGGTCTTGGGGCCTTGACGCCAGCCCTCGCGCAGGGCCGCGATACGTGCCAGGCGGCGGCACCATTCCAGGTTCGTCATCCAGCGTGTGGGCTTCTTGACGGCCGGCAGGGAGTTCAGTGCCGCATCAACCACGGTCGCCGGCGCGCCCGCCTTGACCATCTTCTCCACCTCGGCCGCGGCCACGGAGAACTCCGCGAACTCGCGCAGGGCCTCGGCCTGCGCGACAAGCTCCTGTGAGTACTCGGCGGGCGTGAGAGGCATAGGGAACGCGGGCACAAAATCGTCCGTCGCACTGATACTGCGGGCGACAGCCTCGGCCTGGCGGGCAAGACCCACATCCAGCGCCTCGTCCCCGTACTTGTATCCCCACATCGGCCGGAGTGTCTCGATGGCCTGGAGCACGAACTGGGCATCGGCGGCGCTGGCATCGCCTAGCGCGCCGGACAGGAATTCCCTCTGAGCCGCGACGGGATCGGCCGTGCGGTCGAGCATCTGCTTGGCGCAGATGTAGAGCGAGTCCAGGTTCAGTATGTGGTTGTTGTTGTCGATGCTCTGCCAGGCGATCAAGTCGGTCGCATCGGCCGGCAGGGCGTCGAAGAATTCCTTGAGCGCCCGCGTACGGCCGTACATGGATGGGATGATCTCATTGTTGACCAGGTACCAGGTCCACACGCCGGCCCGCCGGCCGTGGGCGACGATCTCTCGGACCTCCTTCTCGTTGAAGACGCGGTGCTCGGCGTGGACGGAGAGCATCACGTCATCCGGCAGGATCCCCCCGGCTGCTACGGTCCGGACGCCCTTGTACCCGGGCCATTTGCCGAACCGCGGGTCCGCGAGCATCCAGAGCGAGAACGATGACTGGATCCGCGGATTGAGCCTGCGGAAACGCCCCAGCAGGTCGACATGAATCCGCTGGGCGGTCGTGATGTCGCAGCCGTTACGGCTGCACCCGCCGGGGTCGCCCCAGTGTGTGACGAAGTGGTCGAAGTGCTCCGCGTGGCGGGCCTGGTGCTCCCAATGCTGCTCCAGTATCTCGCGCTCGGTTGCGTCGTTGGGGCACGCCGTCCAGTAGATCTTGCCGGTGCGATAGTCGAAGGGCGTGTTGCCCCAGACGAAGATCGTCGTGCGCAGGCCGATGGACCGCGCGTAGTCGGCAAGGGCGTCCACCTTCGCGGGCCAATCGCGTGCCTCGGCGATGTGGCCGTCCTCGTAGGCCTTGGGCCAGCGGCCGTCGGGGTGAAAGCCCCAGCCGGCGTCGAGGTAGTTCTCCCACGTGTCGCAGAGCTGGATGGAGTTGTAGCCGAACGCCTTGAGCATATCGCAGTAGCGCTTGAGCCTGGGCAGGCCCCAGTTTTCGATGGAATAGCGGGCGAATATCTCCGGCGTGACGCTGCGGGTCCGGTCGCCCATGGGCGAGAGGTCCTGCTCCATCGGCACGGTGGATGAGTCGCCCATCATCACTTCGCGAATGCGAATGAACGGCGTGTTCGTCTGCATTGGCGTCCTCTCTATCGCCCGGCCTCTTAGGGGTCGCCGGCGATTGCCTTCTGTGTGGCCAGGTACCCTCCCGGCGTGCCCGTGTCATACGCCCGGCCGTCGATGCGGTAAAGGTAGTAGTTGTTCGGATGGCGGGCCAGGAGCATCGACTGGGCGTCGGCGAGCTGTATCTCCTTGCCGGCGGGGCGGGGCCTGGCGGATAGCTCTCGCAGGCAGTCGAAGATTTCGGAAGTCAAGACGTAGATGCCGCAGTGGGCAAGGTATTGATCCTCCCCCAAACCGGGCGTGCGAAGCTCGTGGCGGGCGGTCTCGATGCTGGGCTTCTCGATGAACCGGCGGCATACGTAGATGCGGGATTCATTCCCAACGCATGCGGTTTCGGGGCCAATCGGCTCGCCGCCGGCCGTGCCGACCTTGGGCAGTTCCTCCGGTCCGACGGTCTGCATCCCTATCATGGCCGCACCGCCCTGCCAGGCGAATGCATCCGCCACCTGTGCGGCGCATGGTTTGGCGTCGTGCGCGGCCTTGTAGACGTGATCGCCCAGGAGGAGCATGAACGGTTCGTCGCCGGCGAACTTCGCTCCACGCGCGACCGCCTCGCCGAACCCCTCCGGCGACGGCTGGACGATGAACTCGGCCGCCCGCCGCACCCGCCCACTGTCTTCGGCTGCAAGTGCGTCGAAGTACGTTCGCAGCAGTTCGACCTGCGCCGGCGAGACGATCAGGCCGACCTGCTCGACGCCGGCCGACATTGCTTCGTCGATGATGCACTGCACCACCGGGCGGATGCGCCCGTCCGCCCCGACAAGCGGGAACATGGCCTTGGGCACCGCGCGGGCCAGCACGCCCATCCGCGTTCCCAGCCCGGCGATCGGTATAAGAGCTTTGCGGATCATCCGGATTCCAGATTGCAGATTGCGGAATTGAACGCGGCCACCGGTTTGGCTTTTCAATCTGCAATCCGCAATTTGCAGTCTACAATAGCTTCAGGCCCGTCATGGCGATGGAACAGAGGATAGTGGTTTTCCACGGCAACGTACAGGGGGTAGGGTTTCGCTACACCGCATGCCGCACGGCAGGCGGCTACGACGTGACCGGCTACGTCCGCAACATGCCCGACGGCTCGGTCGAGTGCCTGGTCGAGGGCGAGTCGGCGCAGGTCGAGGCGTTCATCTCGGACCTCGCCGGGCGGATGCGCCGGTACATCACCAGCCAGAGGCAGTCCAGAGGCCCGCACACCGGCAGGTTCACGTCGTTTGGGGTGGAGTTTTGACCGCCCACTCTGATTCGTCGGAGTCTTCCTGATGCCGCCGCAAGTGGCAGACGCCCCGGTCGTAGGGTTTCGTCGCCGTCAGTACTCGGCGGACAAAGTCGCGGTATCTCCCGGCCGGTGCGCCCCAGTCCTCGCAGGCGTCCATCTTCTCCAGCGCCTTGGCGGGCGTAAGGCCGCTTCGGTACAGCAGGCGGAACGCCTCCTTGATCTGCCGCCGATCCTCGTTAGTGAGATCGGTCGCGCGGCGCATGCCCACAACATTCAGTCCGATCAGGTTGTTTATGCCAAAGCCCGTGAGCGAATACGGCGGGATGTGCATGCTCGCCCCGGACAACCCCTGCGTCATGACCCGTTCGCCCACCCAGCAGAACTGGTGGATGACGACGTGAGCCGAGAGGATCGCCCCGCGCCCCAGGACGGTGTGTCCCGCCATCGCCGCGCCGTTGACCAGGACGCACTCATCCTCGATGACGGCGTTGTGCCCGGCGTGCGAGGCTGTCATCCAGTAGGTCCTGTTGCCCACGACCGTGGCGTTGCCCTCGCCGGTGGCGCGTGAGATCGTCACGCCCTCGCGGAAGGTGTTGCCGTCGCCGATGCGGAGGTATGTCTTTGCCAATGGGACGAACTTGTAGTCCTGTGGCAAGCCGCCAAGTGTCACGTGGGCGTCGATCACGTTGCCTGCGCCTAGCGTCGTGTAGCGGCGAATGACCGCGTGCTCCCCTATCCGCGTGCCGGGGCCGATTGACACGTCCGCCTCGATGATCGCGTAAGGGCCGACCTCGACGTCGTCGGCGAGCGTGGCGGCTTCGTTCACAATTGCTGTCGGATGTATCCTTGGCATCGGTTGTCGCTCCCTGAACCGGGCGGTATTATAGCGACTGCTTCCGAAGGAGAAACCATGAACAGGCAGAACGCGATGTTCCCTCGCCTGGCGCTCATTGTTGCCTTCTGCATGATGGCGTGCGGCTGCGCGCCGGAATGGCCGCAGGCGACCGGCTGGAAGGACTCGTTCGCCGTGGACAAGGCAAACCTGAAGGATTCGGGCGTCAACCCATACTTCATCCTTCAGCCCGGCTACAAGCTGACACTCCAGGGCGGCAAGGATACGCTGACGATCACCGTGCTGGCCGAGACGAAACTGGTGGACGGCGTGAAGACCCGTATCGTCGAGGAGCGCGAGACCAAGGGCGGTAAGCTGGCCGAGGTCTCCCGCAACTACTTCGCCATCGCCCCCAAGACCGGCGACCTCTACTACTTCGGCGAGGACGTCGACGATTACGTGGATGGCAAGGTCACCGGCCACGGCGGCTCGTGGCTGTCCGGCGTGGACGGGGCGAAGTTCGGCCTGATGATGCCCGGCTCTCCCAAGGTCGGCGACAAGTTCCACAGCGAGCTTGCGCCCAAGGTCGCGATGGACCGCGCGGAGATCATCAGCGTTACCGATAAGCTGGACACGCCGGCCGGCAAGTTCAAGAACGTGCTGGTAACATCCGAGACCTCCGGCCTTGAGAAGGGCACGGAGAAGAAGTGGTACGCGCCGGGCGTCGGCCTCCTCAAGGATGGCGACTTTGTCCTGGTGAAGATCGAAGGCGCGAAGTAGCCCGTTGGCGGAGATACGGTGGACTTCCTCAAGCACCAGCCGCATGTGGACCTCGGAGGGCGGTGGCTCTTCGCGTTCCGCCACGCTGGGGAGGGACGCGAGTTCGCGGGCCTCAATTCGATGGATCAGGTGGCGCAAACAGGAATGCAGGTCCGCCCATGTACGGTGCCGGGAAACTTTGAGCTGGACCTCCAGGCCAGCGGATTGATCCCCGAGCCGTTCTTCGGCCTGAACGCGCTCGAGCTTCGCAAGTACGAGGACTGCCACGTGTGGTACGGCCGGCGATTCGACGCGGCGCGGCGGCCGGGGCAGACGGCCGAGCTTGTCTTCGAGGGTGTGGACTGCCTGGCGGACATCTACCTCAACGGCCGGCTTCTGGGGTCGGTCGACAACATGCTCGTCGAGCACGTGTTCGCGGTCGATGAGTTCCTGCGGGGCGACAATGAACTGCTGGTCCACATTCGTCCGGCCGTCGCGGAGGCTGCGAAGTTCCCATATCCGCCCGGCACGACCGGCATGTCGATCAACTACGAATCGCTCTACATTCGCAAGGCCCCTCATAGCTACGGATGGGACATCATGCCTCGGGTGGTGTCGGCGGGGCTGTGGCGGCCGGTGAAGCTGCGGTATCGACCCGCCGAGCGGATCGAACAAGTCTACCTGGAAACGTTCGAACTCGCGGATGACCTCCAGTCGACCAAGCTCCGCTTGACGTACAAGACTTACCTGGCCCGCGCCGCAGACTTGACGGCCAACGGGTATGAGTTGGCCGTCGAGGGCCGATGCGGCGATTCGACCTTCAGCCATCGCTACGCGATGCAGTTCTGCGCCGGCCAGGCATTCTTCACGGTTCATGGCCCGCGCCTGTGGTGGCCTGCTGGGTACGGCCGGCCCGACCTCTACGACGTGACCGTAACGCTGCTCAAGGGCGGGCGGGAACTGGACTCGATGCCCTTCACACACGGCATCCGACGCGTGGAGTTGGTGCGGACAAGCACCACAGACGAGAAGGGCAGTGGCGAGTTCTGCTTAAAGGTCAACGGGCATCGCATCTTCTGCAAGGGCCCCAACTGGGTGCCGGGCGATGCGTTCCACTCGCGTGATGCGGCCCGCATCCCGGCGATCATCGACCTGGCGGCCGGGGCCAACTGCAACATCCTGCGGTGCTGGGGCGGCAACGTCTACGAGAGCGACGAGTTCTTCGACTTGTGCGACCGCAAGGGGATTATGGTCTGGCAGGACTTCGCGATGGCCTGCGCGGTCTACCCGCAGGATGAGGGCTTCCGCCGCCGCCTGGCCGATGAGGCCGGCAAGGCCGTCCGCCGCCTCCGCCAGCACGCGAGCCTGGTCCTCTGGGCGGGCGACAACGAGTGCGACTCGGCCTATTCATGGTTCGGCCAGGGCGACCCCAACCGCAACGTGCTCACCCGCCAAATGCTGCCGGATGTGCTGCGGCTGGAGGATCCTTCACGGCCGTACCTGCCAAGCTCGCCACACATTGACGCCTCCGCGTTCAGGGCCGGCGAGAAGTTCCTGCCTGAGAACCACCTCTGGGGCCCGCGCGACTACTACAAGAGCCAATACTACCGGGACGCGCTGTGTCACTTTGCCAGCGAGATCGGCTACCAGGGATGCCCGTCGGTGGATTCTATCCGCAAGTTCATCTCGCCCGAGCGCCTGTGGCCGCGAACCGGTAACCCGGAGTGGATCCTGCACTCGACCAACCCGACGCTGACGTTCTTCGACCCGCCGGATGTCCGGGTGGAGCTGATGGCCCGGCAGATTCGCGAGCTTTTCGGGACCGTTCCGGAGACGCTTGAGGACTTCGCCTTCGCCAGCCAGGCCACCCAGGCCGAGGCATTCAAGACGTTCATCGAGCGCTTCCGCGCGGCCAAGTGGCGGCGGACCGGCATCATCTGGTGGAACCTGATGGACGGCTGGCCGCAGTTCTCGGATGCGGTGGTCGATTACTACTTCACGAAGAAGCTCGCGTACAACTTCATCAAGACTTCGCAGGAGCAGCTCTGCCTGATGGTGCGCGATGAGGATGACGGGCGATCAACGCTCGTGGCGGCCAACGACACGCTTGCCGACGTTCCGGTGAACTACGAGGTGCGGGACATCGACTCCGGCGCGGTCGTCGCATCCGGCCAGGCAATCGCGCAGGCCAACAGCGCCACGGCCCTGGCCGACCTCCCGGGCGTCGGCTCGAAACAGGCGTTCCTCATGATCGAATGGCGGCCCGCCCAAGGGCCCGGCCCGGCACACAGGAACCACTACCTGGCCGGTGCCCCGCCGTTCGACTTGGAGCAATACCGGCAGTGGCTGGCAAAGGCAGGCATCTCTGTTGCTCCGGTTGCTGCGGACGGATAGCATCGTCGCTCATGGCGGACCTCCAGGAAGACCTCAAGCTGCTCATCCGCACGCGCCATGTGATCGTCACGATCCAGACGCTCGAGGAGGAGTTCGCGTCGCACGCGATCAGCGAGGCCGGGCGCGAGATGGGCCGCGTGGTCATGGAGTGGACTGTCAGCGACGGCCTGCGCCGCATCGTGCCCGCCTCCGGCTCCGCCATGGGCGGCACGCAGCCGCTGGCCGGCGCGCTGCGGTACATCCGCGACAATCCCGAGCCGAACGTCTACGTGCTCAAGGACTCCATCCGCTTCTGCACTGACCCGGCGGTCGAGCGGCTCTTCCGCGATGCGGCCCAGACCGACTGCCGCGACACGCGAACGCTCTTCCTCATCGACGCGGGCGGGGAGCTGCCCGCGTCGCTCCAGCTGGTGGCCGTGCCATACGACCTTGCCCTGCCGGATGAGCACGAGATCCTCGACGTGGTCAAGCAGACCGCCAAGCAGCTCACGCGCTACGGAGAGCTGGTCGTCGAGATGAACCGCGACGACATGGCCAAGTTCCTTTCCAACCTCCGCGGGCTGACGCGGCAGGAGATATCGCAGGTGGTGGCCGACGCGGTGCTGGGCGCGGGCAAGATCAGCGCGGCGGACATTGCCCGCGCGATCGAGGCTAAGCGCCAGTGGCTGCGGCAGACCGGCGTGCTGGACTACATACCGCCGCCGGAGTCCGCCCCGGAGGTCGGCGGCATGGACAACCTGCGGCGGTGGCTCTCGCGGCGGGCCGGCGCGTGGACGGCGCAGGCGCGCGATTTCGGCCTGGAATCGCCGCGAGGCATCCTCATGCTTGGCGTGCAAGGCTGCGGCAAGAGTCTCATGGCTCGCTATGTGGCCGCGTTCTGGCGAATGCCTCTGCTGCGCATGGACGTGGGCGCGCTGTACGACAAGTACGTCGGCGAGACGGAGAGGCACTTGCGGACGGCCTTCAAGGTGGCCGCCGCGATGGCCCCGTGCGTGCTGTGGATCGACGAGGTCGAGAAGGCCTTCGCCTCCGCCGGCACGGGCGCAGAGGGGGCCAAGTCCGACGGCGGGCTCTCGCAGCGGATGTTCGGCATGCTCCTGACGTGGATGCAGGACCGGCCCGACCCCGTCTTCATCGTGGCCACCGCCAACGACGTGACCGCGCTGCCGCCGGAACTCATGCGAAAGGGCCGGTTCGACGAGATATTCTTCGTCGACCTGCCCGACGCCGGCGCGCGCAAAATGATCTTCTCACTGCACCTGGCCAGGCGCAAGCGCGACCCCGGCAGGTTCGACCTGGACGCGCTTGCGGCCGCGTCCGCCGGCTTCAGCGGCTCGGAAATCGAGCAGGCTGTGGTGGCGGCCATGTACGCCGCCTTCGCCGCCAAGCGCGACATCACGGCCGACGACATCCTCAAGGAGCTTCGCGCAACCCGCCCGCTTTCGGTCGTGATGGCCGAGAAGGTCGAGGAGCTTCGCGCCTGGGCCAGGGGCCGCTGCGTGCCGGCGGATTGAGGACCGCGCCATCAAACCGGCCGAAGGAGCGGCGCCGCCGCGGGGCCGTTCCTCCCGAAAAACTCCCTCCACGGTTCGGGCCGGGCGCGGTATAATAACCCTCGGCAAGCAGGTCCGCATTCCGAGCAGAAGCAAAGGAGTCGCCGTTGACACGCCGAACCGTCGCTCTGGGTTCCGCCGAGGCGTATCCGCGCGCCGCGCTCGCCTTCTGCGCCGCGCGCTCTGCGCGGATTGAGGACAAGTCCGCCTGCGAGTTGGCCGCCTGTGCATGGTCGCCTCCCTGCCTTGAGGCGCTCGAGCCTCGGCTGCTCCTGTCGACAGCGGAGATCGCGGCGCCGAATTTCATCCTGGCATATCCCGCGGGCAATGCGGCGCCCGCCTCTTCGACAAGTCCCGTCGGGCTGACTCCTTCGATCATCCGCCGCGCCTATGGTTTCGACCAGGTCTTCTTCGGCTCGATAGCCGGCGACGGGACCGGGCAGACAATCGCCATCATCGACGCCTACAACGCGCCGACTATCGTCTCCGACCTGGCGGCGTTTGACGCGGCGTTCGGCCTGCCGGCCCCGCCGAGCTTTACCATCGTCAACCAGAACGGCGGCTCCACGCTGCCCAAGAACGCGCCTGGCCGGGGAAACTCCTGGGCGATCGAGACATCGCTGGACGTCGAGTGGGCGCACGCGATAGCCCCCGGCGCGAGCATACTGCTGGTGGAGGCCAAGTCGGCCTACCTGAGCGACCTGTTCACGGCCGTCGATACGGCGCGGAACTGGCCGGGCGTTTCGGTCATTTCCATGAGCTTCGGCGCGACCGAGTCCTCATACTCCTCGTCTAGCTACGACTATCACTTCACGACCCCGTCGGGCCACGCCGGGGTCACTTTCGTGGCCTCCAGCGGCGACACCGGCGGCGGGGACATCGAGTATCCCGCTGTGTCGGTCAACGTCGTGGCGGTCGGGGGCACGCGCCTGGTTACCGACGCGATCGGCAACTACATCTCCGAGACCGGATGGTCCTACAGCAGCGGCGGCATAAGCAGCTATACCAGCCAGCCGGCGTACCAGAACGGCGTCGTGACGCAGAGCAGCACGCGCAGAACTGTGCCGGACGTGGCGCTCGACGGCGACCCGAACACGGGCGTGGCCGTCTATGACTCCTATGACTTCAAGAACGCGCCGTGGGTGCAGGTCGGCGGAACGAGCCTGTCGGCGCCGATGTGGGCGGGACTGATAGCGATAGCCAACCAGGGCCGCGTCGTGGCTGGGCAGGCGGTGCTCGACGGCCCCAGCCAGACGCTGCCGGCCATCTACTCGCTGCCGTCGGCGGCCACGCGGGACGTCGTTGGCGGCTCCAACGGCGCCTACCAGGCCGTGACGGGCTACGACCTGGTGACCGGCATTGGCACGCCGGTCAGCAACCTGACTGGGCTTGACCTGACCGCGATGGGCCTGCCAGGCGACGCCGACGCAAACGGCCTGGTGGACATGGCGGACTACGTCATCTGGTTCGCCAACTTCGGCAATACCGGCATGAAGTGGGTGCAGGGCGACTTCACCGGCGACGGCCTTGTTGACATGTCGGACTATATCGTGTGGTTCAACTATTTTGGCCAGACCCTTGGCGGCCCGGTGGCAGCCGGTCCGGCGATCGCGGTCAGCCAACCGGCGACGGCAGGCGAGGCCGATCAGCCCGCCCGGTCTTACGACGTGCGCGGAGCATTCGACGATGGGGTCCTTGACGTGCTGGCGGGCGTGCGAAAGATAACTGGAGGCGCATGGGCGGCAGGCGTCGGCAGCGCGATTGCCGCACGGCCTCGGCCGCAAAACGCGGCTAGCCTGGGACCGGTGATGGACCTGCTTGATGTCAGGGAAGGAGCCCTGTGCTTCGAGAACTTCACATTGCCAACCTGGCGATAATCGAGAAGGTGGACATCGAGCTTGCGCCGGGCCTCAACGTCTTCACCGGCCAGACAGGGGCGGGCAAGAGCCTGATCCTCGGCGCGTTGGAGCTTCTTCTTGGCCTGCGCGGCGGAGGGGACGACGCGGCCATGTTCATCCGCCCATCCAGCGCAGAGGCGAGGGTCAGCGGCGTATTCGAGGTCGCCGGCAAGGACACGGCCGAGGCGCTTGGGAAGATCCTCGACCAGGAAATCCGCGCCGGCGAGAGCGTCCTCATCACGCGGCGCGTGCTCGCATCGGGGCGGTCCAGCGTGTCGGTCAACGGCTCGCCCGTCACGGCCGGGATGCTCCGCCAGGCCGGGCAGCTCTTGGTTGACATCCACGGCCAGCACGACCAGCAGTTCCTCCTCAAGCCGGCAAACCAGTTGTCCATTCTCGACGACTTCGCCGATGCACTGGACGCCCGCCGGCAGTTCACCGAGACGTTCGGCCGGCTGAGGGAAAGCCGCGAGCGCCTCCGCGAGCTTGCGGGATCAGAGGCGCGGCGGGCCGAACTGCTCGACCTCTATCGCTTCCAGATCGAGGAGATCGACTCCGCGGGCCCCAAGAGCGGCGAGTTCGCGCAGGCCGCAAACAGGCACAGCGTCCTGAAGAACCTGGCGCATCTCAAGGGCCGCTCGGCCGAGGCGCTGCACGCCCTGTCGGAGGGGGAGGACTCCATCGCCGACCGCCTGGGCAAGCTGGTCCGCACGCTTGGCGAGCTTGCGAAGGTGGATGCATCGCTGAACGAGATGGTTGCCCAAGTACAACAGACGGAGGGCTCGCTTGCGGATGTGGCGCGGTCGCTTGCGCGGTATCAGGATTCGCTCGATATCGATCCCGACGAGCTGGGGCAGGTCGAGGCGAGGCTGGACGTGCTCAACAAGCTGATCCACAAGTATGCCCGCTCGGCCGCGCCTGGCGCCGACGGCGTCGAGGCCGTGCTCGCCCACCGCGCCGAGATCGGACGCAGAGTCGAGCAGCTTGAGTCAGATGCGCAGGCCCTTGGCGGCCTGGGACTCCAGATCGAGCAGGCCCAGCGCGACCTCGCCAGGTGCGGCGAGCGCCTGACCGTCCTGCGCCGCAAGGCGGCCGGGCGGCTCAAGACGCTCGTCGAGGCCCAGTTCCGCGAGCTTGAGATGCACGAGGCGACGTTCGACGTCCAGATCACCACGCGGAAGGCGGATGACCCGCAGGTCGATTCAACGGGCCTGGACGAGATCGAGTTTCTCGTTCGCACCAACCCCGGACAGGAACGACTGCCGCTCCGCAGGATCGCCAGCGGCGGCGAGGTCTCGCGGATCATGCTGGCCCTCAAGACGATCCTCGCCGACAAGGACCGCGTCTCTGTGCTGGTGTTCGACGAGATCGACGCGAACATCGGCGACCGACTCGGCGCGACCATCGGCCGCAAGATGCGGGCCCTGGCCCACGGCGCTCGGGGACAGTCCCGCCGTTTGGGACTGTCCCCAGTTTCCCCGACGCAAGGCCGGGGACAGTCCCAGACTGCGGGACAGTCCCCCGCCGCCCACCAGATCCTGTGCATCACCCACCTCTCGCAGATTGCCGCGTGCGCCGACTATCACATCCAGATCTCCAAGGAGGTCGTCGGCCCGGCCGCCAACCGCCAGACCGTCGCGAAGGTCCGCATCCTCGACGGCGAGGACAAGGTCCGCGAGCTTGCCGACATGATGGCCGGCAAGGGCGTCACGGCCGCGACCATCGCCCACGCACGCGAACTGCTGGCCCGCGCTCAACAACGTGGCTCTGCTTGACCTCGGCTTTCCTCGGCCGTGCGGCTTGTAGTGTGCCCGTGAGGGCATGAGGGGAACGCCTTACGGCGTCACTACGAGCGGGCCTTTTGAGTAGAATAGCGGGGCCATGAGAAACACGCCCAAAGGGTCGCGCCTGCACATAGGCATCTTTGGCCGGCGAAACGTCGGCAAGTCGTCGCTGCTGAACGCGATGACGCGGCAGAACGTCTCCATCGTCTCCGACGTGGCCGGCACGACGACCGACCCTGTTGAAAAGCCGATGGAGCTGCTTCCCATCGGGCCGGTGCTGTTCATCGACACGGCCGGCATCGACGACGTCGGCGCGCTGGGGCGGATGCGGGTCGAGCGGACGAAGCAGGTCTTCGACCGGACCGATGTGGGCGTGCTGGTCGTGGCAGGCGGCGACTGGGGCGAATACGAAGAGGGAATCCTCGCGGAGTTGGCCTCGCGCAAGGCGCCGGCGATCGTCGCGTTCAACAAGAGCGACCTGGCCCGGCCGGCGGCGGAACTGACGGAGAGGCTGAAGGCGAAGAAGGTCCCGTTCGTCCTCACCATCGCCAATTCGCAATTCGCAATCCACAATCCACAATCATACGCGCCCGGTTTGGACCGTGGTGACGGCATCCTCGACCTCCGCGAGGCCCTGATCCGCGCTGCGCCGGAGGACTTCATCAACGCCCCGTCGATCCTGGGCGACCTGGTGCCGGCCGGCGAGCTTGTGATGCTTGTGGTGCCCATCGACCTGGAGGCGCCGAAGGGCCGGCTCATATTGCCGCAGGTACAGGCGATACGGGATGTGCTGGACGTGGATGCCTACTGCATGGTCGTCAAGGAGCGTGAGCTGCGCGACGCCTTGGACCGCCTGAACCGCCCGCCGGCGCTGGTGGTGACGGACTCGCAGGGCTTTCTGAAGGTGGCCGGGGACACACCCGTGAGTATCCCGCTCACGAGCTTCTCCATCCTTTTCGCCCGCTACAAGGGCGACCTGGGCGAGTTCGTCCGCGGGGCGATGGCCATCGAGTCTCTCCGCGGCGGCGACCGCGTGCTGATCGCCGAGGCGTGCTCGCACCACCCGATCGGCGACGACATCGGCCGCGTCAAGATCCCGCGCTGGCTCCAGCAGTATGTCGGCGGCAAGCTGGAGTTCAACAGCGTTCAGGGCCACGACTTTCCCCAGGACCTCTCGCCATACAAGCTTGTGGTCCACTGCGGCGCGTGCATGTGGAACCGGCGGGCGATGCTCACCCGTATCCTCCGCTGCCGGCAGGCGGGCGTGCCTATCGCCAACTACGGCATGACCATCGCCTACACGCTGGGGATCTTCGAGCGGGCGCTGGGGCCGTTCCCGGCGGCGCTGGAATTGTACCACCAACTGCTTCGACGGCGGGGACCAGACCCGGCCCGGTAGTCGCGTGCGAAAGAGGAACACGGGAGGACTGGAGGACGGGGAGAGGGGAGGAGTCCTCTTGTCCTCCCGTCCTCTCTTCCTCCCTTCCTCAGTTCCGCTCACCAACGTGATATCTTGGCCTTGCTTCATCCGGCTCAGGGTGGTATAAGGGCATTGCGGCGTCATCCATCCGTCATCCGGCGCCGCAATGGTCTCATGCATACAGGCATTACCACCACGGAGCGCATCATGCAGAGGGCAATCCTGGCGGGGGCGGTTCTATCTTTGCTGGCGGGGACGGTCCTGGCGCAGGGGCGGACAAAGCCCGCCTTCAGCGACGTGACCATCGACGAGGCGATAGAGAAGGGCAAGCAGTATCTCTGGAGCCACATGAACGCCGACGGCAACTGGGGCCCCTACGGGGGCGAGGCCGACCGGTATCAGCTCGGCCCCACCGCGCTGGCGGTCTACGCCCTGCTTGAGGCCGGCGAGACGGTGCAGAACGAGAAGATCGCCAAGGCCATCGAGTTTCTCAGGACCAAGATGGCCGAGGACGTCAAGGTCTCCGACGCCCCGCCCGACAAGCGCCCCAGGGGCCAGCACACGGCCAAGACCTACGAGTTCGGCATCATCTGCAACCTCCTGGTGACGGCCAACCGGCAGACCAAGACCGGCAAGGGCGGCGGCAAGGCGGAAAAGGGCAAGTACTACGACGACCTCTACAAGGCCGCCAAGCTCATGTGGGACTACTCCAACGAGGGCGGCTACTCTTACGACGTGGTCCGCCCGCAGGACATCAAGAAACCCTCCACCGGCTACGACAACTCCAACACGCAATACGGCCTGCTGGCCGTGTGGGCCGCCGCCATGGCCAACATGGAGGTGCCAAAGGAGTACTGGTTCAAGGCCATGAGGCACTGGCTGGACACGCAGCAGCAGGACGGCGGCTGGGGCTACAGCGGACGTGAGATGAACAGCCGCGGGACGATGACGGCCGCCGGCGTGGCCAGCATGTTCGTGTGCTTCGACAACCTGTTCACCAAGGGCTTCCTGGAGTGCAACACGCAGAAGGAGTTCGAGCCGATCAAGAAGGGGCTCGAGTGGTTCGACAGGAACTTCGAGGACAACATCGCCAGCAGCGGCGGGAGCTGGGCCGGCGGAGGGTACTACCTCTACGGCATCGAGCGCGTCGGCCTGGCCAGCGGCTACAAGTACTTCGGCAACAACGACTGGTACAGGCTCGGCGCGCAAGGCGCGCTCAACAGCCAAGGCGCCGACGGCGGATGGGGCAGCGTGGTCGATACCGCCTTTCACATGCTGTTCCTGGTGCGCGGGCGCTCGCCCGTGCTCTTCAACAAGCTCCAGACCTCCGGCGACTGGATGAACCGCCCCCGCGACCTGGCCATGCTGACCCGCTGGCTGACGGAGAACCAGTTCGACGGCAAGCTCACAAGCTGGCAGATCATCAACCCCAAGGTCCCGGTCGAGGACTGGCACGACGCCCCAATCCTCTACATGGCCGGCTCGAAGGACCCCAAGTTCACCCCCGAGGAAGTCCAGAAGATCAAGCAGTTCATCCTCCAGGGCGGCACGGTCTTCTGCGTCACCGAGTGCGGCGGCGCGGAGTTTACAAAGGGCATCAAGAACCTCTGCAACGCGATGTTCCCCAAGTACGAGTTCGGCCCCGCCCCCGACGGCCATCCCCTCTACACCTGCTTCACCACGCTGAAGGACAAGCCCAAGTTCAATATCCTGTCCAACGGCGTCAGGGCGATGCTCATTCACACTGATAATGACTTGTCCAAGAGCTGGCAGCAGCAGTTGTGGGCGACCGAGGTATGGGCGTTCGACGCCGGGCGCAACGTCGTCATGTACGTCAGCGACTGGGGCGAGGGCCTGCGCCCGCGCGGCACGACGCTATGGCCGGACCCCTCGCCGACCGCCGGCGTCCTGACCGTCAAGGTCGCCCGCCTCGACCACGGCGGCAACCCCGACCCCGAGCCGATGGCCTTCGACCGCTTCAAGCTGCTCATGAACAACTTCTGCAAGGTCAAGCTGGAGGTCGACGGCCCGATGCCGGTGGCCAACCTGGCCAAGGCCGGCGTCAAGGTCGCCCTGATGACGGGCACGGCCGACCCGGCCCTCAGCGCTTCCGACAGGGCCGCGCTGAAGGACTTCATCGACAAGGGCGGCACGCTCATCATCGACGCGGCCGGCGGCTCCAAGAAGTTCGCCCAGGGCGCGCAGGCGATGCTGGCCGAGATGTACGGGGCCGACGCGCTGGGCCGCCTGGCCAAGTCGTCCGCCCCGTTCCAGCTCAAGGGCATGGAGATAGACAAGTTCAAGTACCGCCGCGCGGCCCGCAGCCGGCTCGGGACCGATCCGAACATCCGCACGATCACGGTCAACACCAAGGGCGTGGACCGCTCGGCGGTCTTCTTCAGCGCAGAGGACCTGACGGCCGGCCTCCTGGGCTATTCCTGCTACGGGCTTGAGGGCTACGATGTCGGCAACGCCAGCACCGACCCTGGAATGTGCTTCAGGATCATGCGGAACCTGGTGCTCTACGGCGACAAAGGCCCCAACGCCACGACCCAGCCGGCCGCCGAGACCCAGCACGCCGCACCGGGCGCCGGCGGACAGCTCAATCCCTTCGTGACGCCACCGGCCGCCCCGACCCCGGCGCCGGGATGAGATCGAACTCACTCGCCATTGTCTAGCCGCGACCCGCAGGCGAGATCTTGCGTTCGCCGCGGGCGAACGTTTGGCCGCGCGACCGCGCTCAGTTCACGACACGCGCTCGCCTTTGGCTCGCTGCCAATCGGCCAGTGTGAGCTGTGCGGGGATTGGCGATGACCTCTCGCAAGAGGAAATGGTTGTTCCGGCTCGTAGTGCTCGCGTTAGCGAGTGGGCTCATCGCCGGATGTGGGCGCGAAAGATGAATGCGAACACGTCACAGATGGCCAGACTTACCCGCATTGGCACCAATGCAGTGCTGGTCCTCATTCTGGCCTGCCTGGGCTGGCGGTGGTTATGCCCGACCTCCTCAGCCATCGCCGTCTTCGATTCGCCGGATGGGAAGTACCGCTGTGCGGTCTTCTATGCCAACGGTTACATTTCGCGGTGGTCTGGACGATATGAATATGAGGCCGGACTGTTCAGGGGGAGTTGGCCGCACAGGGAACTGCCCGGCGAGCGCGTGCAATGGACCTATGACAGCGTGTCATCCTCCGACTTTCGCGTGGCATGGCGGCAGGACGGGGCGGACCTGGACTTCTGCACAGGCTACGGCGACCGGCGGGCGACAAAGACGGTGCGCGTCGCCGGAGGCAGACAGAAGTGGGAAGCGGCAGTTCCGGAAGACCGGTGAACAAGGAACAAAAGGGACAGACCACTGAATTCCTCCGGGTGTCTGGCCTTGGTGCAACCGAATGACGCGGCGGACATTACGATCCTGGCGGAATCGTGCAGGAATTTAGTAGTCTGTCCCTCTTATTCAGTCTTCCAGCACGTCCGTCAGTTCTCTCATGTGCCCCAGGATCCACTTGACCTTGCGGTCGATCATCTGGAGGAAGGAGAAGCCCTGGAAGCGGCCGAAGGAGCCGGTGGCCGCGATGGGCAGGACGGCCTCGGCGATCATCGCCTCGCACATCAGATACGGCACGGCCTTCAGCTCGGCCTTGGAGACGACGTTGACGGAGTCGTAGCCGCGCATGAACCGCTTGAATCGGCTCTCGTCGAGGTAGTCGGGCCAGGTGGAGGCGTCCTCGCCTCCGCCCAGGATCGAAAACTGGAGCGCGCCGTTGGCAAGGTCTATCACCCGCTGCTGGAGGCGGGCCGCGTCGTAGTCGATGACGGCCACGACGCGCTTGTCGCGGAAGAGCATGTTGCCGGGGTGCCAGTCGCCGTGGACGATCTGCGAGCCCCACTTTTCCAGCCCCAGCGCGTTGGTCTGGTCGGCGCAGAGCTTGTAGGCCTGCTCGACCGACTGAACGGTTGTCGTGAGCACGTCGGCCGGCGGGCGGGACTCGATTGGCAGGCTGGAGATCGTGTTGCGGATGGCCTGGTGGATGGCCTTGGCGTTGTGGTAGCTGCCGGTGGGCGGCGAGTAATCGCTGCGGAAGTCGCGGAGGAGCTTGTGGTAGAGGCCCAGGATGCGGCCGGAGTCGAACGTCGAGTCCAGCGAGGCGTCGTACCCGCCGCCGGCGATGTACTCGAACATCTCGTAGATGCTCCCGCCCAGCACGAGCATCGAGTTGTTGTCATCCCGCGTGCCCAGCAGGTGCGGCAGCGGGAAGCTCTGCCCGGCCAGCGATAGCTGTATCTGGTGGGTGAAGGCGACCTTGGTCAGGTCGTCACGGCCGCGGACGCGCCGCTTGAACAGGAACTTGCCCTTCTGCGAGTCGATGATGACCTTCGGGGCTCGGCGGCTGCCGCGGGCGAATTCGTGGATGCCGCTTATGATGCCAAGGTCGTAGTGGCTAAGGCAGACGGCCAGCTCTTCTACGCCGAACCTTTCGCGGTCTGTCGCGTTCATCTACAGTCCCGAGAACATGACGCACGCGCCGACCTGAAATACGAATCACACCTGCGAGGCGGGTCGGATGCGGCGGATCTCCACGAAATGATCGGAGCGATCCGCTCTTGTCCGCGCCAGCCGCCTCCCAGCTCCTCGGCCGTGTAACGCCGTATCATAATGCCTCCGGCGCGAATGTCAATTGCACAAAATGCTATAATCGCATCGGCGTATGCGAATCCTGGTTACAGCCGACCTCCACTACGACATCGCCCGCAGCCGCCCAAGCGCGCGGGAAGTGGCCTCGCGGGCGTGCGCCGCGGGCGGCGATGCGCTGGTGCTGGTGGGCGACACGGCCGGCGCGGAGCTTGGGCCGCTGCGCGACTGCCTGGGCCTCTTCGCGGGCTTTGCGGGCAGGAAGTTGCTCGTGCCTGGAAACCACTGCCTCTGGCGGCGAGCGGGCGACGACTCGCTGGACCGATACGAGCGGATAATCCCCCAAACGGCGAGAGAATGCGGTTTTGACGTGCTGGATTATCAGCCGGCGATCCTGCGCGGCGCATGTGGCGTGGGCTCGGGATGTGGCATGGGCGTCCCACCCGCGCGTCGCGAAGGCATCTTGCCTTCGCCGGACACCGCAACGGCAATCGGGCGAGACGCCCGCAAGACGCACGGGCGGGACGCCCATGCCACGCACGGGCGAGACGCCCGTGCCACGGTCGGGCTTGTCGGCTCCATCGGCTGGTACGACTACTCGTTCAAGGATGAACGGCTGGAGGTCCCGGAGGCGTTCTACCGGGCCAAGGTTGCGCCGGGGGCCGCCGCGTACCTGTCGGAGCATCGCCACCTCGTGGAGGCCCATCGCGAGCGGCTCTCGCCGCGGCACATGGAGATGGGCTCGCGCTGGATGGACGGCGTACACGTGGACCTTGGGATGAGCGACCACGATTTCGTCCAGCGCCTTTCCGCGCGCCTGGCGGCACAGTTAGCGGAGCTTGCCCCGAAGGTGGACCGCATCGTCGCATTCATCCATCACCTGCCCTTCGGCGAGATGGTTCCCAAGGACCGGCCGGACCGCTTCGCGTTCGCCGCCGCCTACATGGGCTCGGGCGCACTGGGCGAGGTGCTGCTTGCCTGTCCGAAGGTGACTCACGTATATTGCGGGCATTCGCACTGGCCCGATGACAGGAAGATCGGCCACCTGAACGTAATCAACGTGGGAAGCACGTACACGGAGAAACGTTTGGTGGCATTGGAGTTGTGAGGCGTGACAATGAAGTCGGCAGTCCGCAATCTACGATCGGCAGGCCGCAAGCTGCTCGGCCCGGCCGTGTTGGTGACGGCGTCGCTCATCGCAAGCGCTGCGCCGCCCGTGTTTCCATCGACCCAGCCGGCCGTCGATCCCCAGCGCGTGACGCCCGTCGTGCTGGCGTATCGTAAGGCCCGCCCGGCCGTCGTGAGCATCTCGGCGGAGAAGGTCGCGGCGGTGGGCCTGTTCGGCGACGACCCGTTCGAGGAGATATTTCCCAGCCCGCTGACGAGGCGCGTGCCAGTGCAGTCGCTGGGCAGCGGCGTGGTGATACACCCCGAGGGCTACATCGCCACCAACGCCCACGTGGTCCGCAAGGCGGAGAAGATCACCGTTACGCTGGCCGACAAGAAGTCGTATCCGGCGAAGATCATCGTGGCCGATCCCGACCGCGACCTTGCTGTGCTGAAGGTTGAGCCGCCCGGCGGCGTGCCGATGGCCTACCTGCCGCTTGGCCGCAGCGACGACCTGATGGTCGGCGAGTCGGTCATCGCCATCGGCAACCCGATGGGCTACGCCAGCTCCGTCACAACCGGCGTCATCAGCGCCACCGACCGCACGCTGGAGTTCTCCGGCGGCGTGAAGTACGGCGGACTGATACAAACCGACGCTCCGATCAATCCGGGCAACAGCGGCGGGCCACTGCTCAATATCAAGGGCGAGCTTATCGGCATCAACACGGCCATCCGCGCCGACGCCCAGAACATCGGTTTCGCCATCCCCGTCGATGCGCTGGCGGATGAGCTGGGCAACCTGCTGGACTTCGAACGGATCAACCGCGTGATCTTCGGCGCGGCCGTCGTGCAGAAGCACGGCGCCGGCGGCGACGAGCTTGTCGTCTCGGTCGTGCGCAAGGGCACGCCGGCCGACGGGCAGTTGCGCGAGGGCGACCGCGTCGTCGCGGTGAACGGCCGGGCGGTCAAGCAGATCCCCGACTACTCGTGCATCATGCTTACGGCCAAGGCCGGCGAGAAGGTCGCGCTCAAGGCCATCCGCGATGGGAAGGAGATCACCGTCCAGGTCACACTGGCCGGAAAGCCCCGGCCGGACGGCAAGCTTCTGGCCGAGCGGCTGTTCGGCATGGTGCTGCGGCCGGTCACGCCGGAGCTGGCCAAGGACATGCGGCTGACGGTTGACCGCGGGCTGGTCGTCGTCAGCATCGACGGGGGCGGGCCGGCCGACAAGCTCGGCGTGCAGGTCAAGGATGTGCTGTTCCAGGTTGACAGGTACTTCGTGGGCGACCTGGACGAACTTGGGATGCTGCTCGAGGAGGTGAAAGCAGGCCAGCAGATCCGCATCGGCATCGTCCGCAGGAACGTCAGGGCGTGGGCGGGGATCACCGCGCGGGCCGCGCCAACCACCGCGCCCGCCGTAAGGACGCCCGGCGGAGTTCGCGCTTGAGGGAAGAGGATTGCAGATTGCAGATTGTAGATTGCAGATTGAAGGAGGCGGCAACAGGCAACTGGCAACAGGCAACTGATCGCAGGGGAATGCCCGTTCTGCTTCCTGCCGGTTCCCAGTTGCCCGTTGCCTGCTGCCTTGATTCTAGTCGCTCGTCGCTAGTCCCTAGTCCCGCTCTCCATCTCCGGGATAAGCCATGAAGGTGGTCATCGCTCCCGACACGTTCAAGGAGACGCTCGCTGCCGGTGACGTGGCGGCGGCCCTGGCCGAAGGTGTGCTGGAGGCGCGGCCGGATGCCCAGATCGACCTTTGCCCGATGGCGGATGGCGGGGGCGGCACGGTGGCCGCGATGGTCGCCGCGACCGGCGGGCGGCTGATGACGGCCGATGTCTTCGGCCCGCTGGGCGAGCCGGTGCGGGCGCACTTCGGGATGCTCGGCGTGCCTATGGGCGCGGGGCTTCCGGGCGAGGTGGGCCTGTCGGCCCAAGCTGGCCTGCCGGCCGAGGAATTCCACGCGGGCGGCGAAGGCGCGACGGCCGTCATCGAGATGGCCTCCGCCTCGGGCCTGCCGCTCGTGCCGGCCGAGCGGCGCGACCCGCTGCGGACCACGACCTTCGGCACCGGCCAGTTGATCCTGGCGGCGCTGGAGGCCGGCGCCCGCAAGATCATCATCGGCATCGGCGGCTCGGCCACAAACGACGGCGGCGCGGGCTGCGCGCAAGCCCTTGGCGTGGTGTTCACCGACGGTTCGGGCCGGCCGTGCATCTGCGGCCTGGCCGGCGGCGGGCTGGCGGACGTCGAGGGCATCGACATCTCCGGCCGCGACGAGCGCGTGGCGGGAGCGACAATCCGCGTGGCGTGCGACGTGACCAACCCGCTGACCGGCCCTGCCGGCGCGGCGGCCGTCTACGGCCCGCAGAAGGGCGCTACGCCCGAGGTCGTCGCCCAGCTCGACGCGAACCTGCGGCACTTCGCCGAGGTGATCCGCCGTGTGATGAAGGTCGACGTGGAGCAACTCCCCGGCGCGGGCGCGGCCGGCGGACTTGGGGCGGGCCTCGTCGCGTTCGCCGGGGCCAGGCTTGAGCCCGGCCTGCCGATGATCGCCCAGGCCGTCGGGCTGGCCCGCCGCCTCAAGGGCGCGGACCTGTGCATCACGGGCGAGGGACGCCTCGACAGATCCAGCTCCTTCGGCAAGACGGCCGTCGGCGTTTCACGCATCGCCGCGGCGGCCGGCGTGCCTGTCTTATGCGTGCCGGGCCAGGCGACGCCCGATGCCCCGGCCGAACTCTTCGCGGCCGTCCATCCGCTGGTGGCCGGCGAAGTTACCGTCCAGGCCGCCATGCGCCGGACACGAGAACTCCTCAGGCTCCGCGCGGCGGAAGCCGTGCGGGCAAGAACCTGACGCCATGAGACGCAATGGCCTGAAGATTGCCTCTATCTTCGTGGTGGTCGTTGTCTTGCTGTCTGGGCTGATTTCCTGGTGGGCGTTCCTCCGAAGAGAGCATACCCGATGGACTGAGACCGTCCAGCTCGGGGATTCGACGACGGCGCAGGTGCATGTTGAACACTCCAAGAGAGTCTTTTGGAGCTTCGGCCATGCCGGCGGAATAGGCGGCGGGGATGAGCGATACCGGCTCCAAGTGACGGTAAGTGGGAAGCAATTCACCTGGGAGGGCGGGGATGAACGCCCATTTGCCTTCGCTTCACAGGGAGAGACGTTGTACATGGCCGTCCTCGACCGCGGGGACATGTCTCACGTGCGGTTCCGCTATTATCGCAGCGGCCCGGACAATCGTCTGCTGGAGATTCAGCCAGCCGAGTTTCCAAAGGCATTGGCCGTTCAGAATGCTTGGCTCCAAGGGAATGACGCGAGGCTTCTGCGCCAGATGGATCCGCAAGACTACTGGTTCAGGCATTCGCTGACAGCGAAGATGTGGCTGCACCTTGTGAAGAGCGTCGAGTACTACGCTGACGAGGAGCCTTCCGCCGAGTTCGTCGCCGAGTACAAGAAGAAGCATCTCACTGGCCCTTGACCGGCATAGCCACGCCGCCTCTCGGCTATCAAGCCTGCAGGCAAGACAGTATCCTTAGATGAGGGATAAGTGTAAGGCGCGATTGGGCGGGATGCAGACCACAACAGGAGAATCATCATGAAGACAACGATGCTCCTCTGGGCGGCGATGCTGCTGGCGGCGATCGGCGCATCGCTCATGGCGCAGGTGGTGCCGGCCGGGCCTCCGGGCCTAGCGCCAACTCCTACAATCGCGGCCGAGACGTAACCGTCCGGCCAAGCACATCTGGATAGCAATTGCTCCGCCGCCGAAGATTGGGC
>JBHGBE010000066.1:0-25504 GCA_041946855.1 Phycisphaerae bacterium
GCTTCATCTGGTCTGTGCAGTCATTACGTATCGCTGTTCCGGGTTATTCGGATAGGCTCCAAGAACCCACGACCTGGAAACACTTCTGAACTTGCTGCCAAGCACCTGGCGAGCCAAGGCGTCTGTCGGAGGACTATCCAGGCTCTCGCAGTGGGCGGTCGAGGCGCGGTATCCCAGCGCATTGCCCTAGGCAAACAAGAACGACGCCGCGGCGGCCTTGATATGCGCCGAGGCAATGCTCACAGCCATCAAGGGTGAACTGGTTGCCAACGGAGTGCCGGCGACGGCCTTAACCCTATGAGAGCGCCTGCCAGCCTTCGATTTCCTTCTTCGCTGCACGGCCCGCAGCCTCATCTTTGGCCTTGAGACGGCCTTGATGATTGCCCCGCCAACGGTTCGGCGTGCAGAGAGTGCATCGCACGTTGCGCCTGGTCCTCCCGCGCTTGAAGTTCGCCATGATCCGTTCCCGATTAACCGATTCACGAATCAACGGATTAACGAATCAACGAGTTCACGCCGTTAAAGCAGCTCGGCTATCTGCACCGCGTTGAGCGCCGCGCCCTTGCGGATCTGGTCGCCCGAGACGAACAGGTCGATCCCCACGCCGCCCTCGAGGGATTCATCCTGGCGGATGTGGCCGGCAAGCACGTCATCCTCGCCGGAGGCGTCTAGCGGCATGGGGAAGACGTTCCGCTCGCGGTCGTCCACCACGCGGACGCCGGGGGCCTTGGCGAGTATCTCGCGGACGCGCTCGACGTTCATCGGCCGTGAGAACTGGAGGTTGATGGCCTCGCTGTGGGCCCGCAGCACCGGCACGCGGACGCACGTGGCCGTCACGCGGATGTCCGGCGCGTGGAAGATCTTGCGGGTCTCGTGGACCATCTTGTTCTCTTCCTCGTTGTAGCCGTTGGCGGCCACTTTCGAGTTGTGGCAGAACACGTTGAAGAGCGCCTGGTGTGGAAAGACGCTCTTGCCGACGGCCCGCCCGGCGGACCAGTCGCGGGCCTGCTGCTCCAGCTCCGCCATCGCCTTGGCGCCGGCGCCGCTGACGGCCTGGTAGGTCGAGACCACGATGCGCTTGACCGGGTTGGCCTGGTGCAGCGGCCAGACCGGGACGTTCATGATGATCGTCGAGCAGTTTGGGTTGGCGATGATGCCCTTGGGGGCCTTCTTGATGTCCTGGGGGTTGACCTCCGGCACCACCAGCGGCACATCCGGGTCCATGCGAAAGGCGGATGTGTTGCAGATCACCACCGCGCCGGCCGCCGCCGCGATGGGGTTGTACTGCCGGGCGATCGCGCCGCCGGCCGAGCCGAGGACAAGCTCGACGCCCTTGAAGCTCTTGTCGGTGAGCTCCTCGACGGGCAATTCCTCGCCGCGAAACTTGAGTTTCCTGCCGGCCGAGCGGGCCGACGCCAGCAGCTTCAGGCTCCGCAGGGGAAAGTTCCGCTGCTCAAGCACCCTGATGAACTCGGCGCCGACCGCTCCGGTCGCGCCCATTATCGCCACGTGCATACTCATCGGTCTGCCTTGCTCTCCTGGCCTGCCGCCAATGCGGAAGGCAAACCATTATCGTAACCGCGTGAAAAGGGGACATTCAACTTTTTCCGGCGCGGATGGAGGCCGCGCCGGCCGCGAATGCCCAGGCGCGGACAACGGGCGCGCGACGAGAGGGAGAAAGCAGAATGTCCCCTTCTCACTTGGGCAGGTTGAGCCAGTCGAAGAGGAGGAACTGCACGCGGCCGATGAGCAGCGACACGCGGCCCATCACCGTGTAGCCGAAGGACGCCCCGAAGGAGACCATCAGGAACCAGATGCCCAGCCTGGAAAACGCCCCGCCCACCCGCTTGTGGGCG
Source organism: Phycisphaerae bacterium (assembly GCA_041946855.1). Lineage (GTDB taxonomy): Bacteria > Planctomycetota > Phycisphaerae > SM23-33 > SM23-33 > JBHGBE01. The sequence goes on from JBHGBE010000066.1 coordinate 1,857, forward strand.
ACGGAGAAGAAGAAGTACCACAGCACCGCGACCGTGCCGACCATCACGAGCACCGTGCCGATGACGGGCAGCGCCGCGCCGCCCAGCCATTGCCAGGAGAGCATCGAGGCCTTCGCCGCCTCGGAGGAGGCGGAGTCCTGGAACGGCTTGACGGCCGCGCTGAGCTGCTGAAGGATGTACGTGTGCGTCGTCAGCGGAATGCCGATGCCGCTGCCCCAGCCGATCATGATCGCGTAGGCGTAGCGGCTGAGCCACCCGTACTTCCGCGAGAGCCTCGTCACCAGCAATATCCCCAGGACAATCGGCGCCGCCCTGTGCAGCACGGCCAGCCAGAACGCCTCCCAGGTCGGCGAGGCGAACAGCGGGTCATAGACGTCCGGGCGGAGGGCCTGCCGCCATGTCAGGATGGCGCCATAGCCCAGCGTGACGCCGACGTAGAGGTTCTCGGCCACCTTGAACAGGGCGTTGTCGCGGTAGAGGAAGCTGTACATCACCAGCGTCAGGCCGGCGGCCAGGATCAGGCCGATCGACTTGAACAGGTCCTCCGAGCCGAAGTGAAGTTGCCCATCGGGGCCCCTGAAGAGAAACTGGCGGACAAGGCTGGCCGTCAGGAAGATGACGGCCAGCAGCGCCAGGACGCTCATCTCGACGGCCTGCTGCTTCCTGCTGGCGCCCGGCATCTCCGGCGGTTCGGCCATGCGATCAGTCCCTCCCCTTGCGCGAGCGAAGGGCCATGAACATCACGACGTTGGCCCCGATGATGAGCAAGGCCATCATCACGTGTACCGCCGACTGCGCCAACATGCCGCTGGTGGCAAGTCCTGGCGCGTTGACAAGCGTCTCGTAATCGGCGGCGCCGCGGAGGCCGCCCAGGTATCCGACGAGCTGTCCGGAGTTGACGAATGGGATCAGGTCCGGGGCCATGACGGCCGTCGTGCCGGCCGCCAGGGGGAAGCCCAGCCGGTCCGAGCCATAGACTATCCACATCTCCACCGTGGAGCCTGCCGCCAGGTCCACGACCACGTTCATGTCCTTGAGCGAGGTGACGCCGGCCAGGGCGGGCATCGAGGCCGTCGACTGCCCGTAGACGTCCGTGGGGAAATCGCCCTTGAGGTTCACGCCCATGTGCAGAACGAGGTTGGACCCGCCGGGGCGGAAGCCCAGCAGCACCCAATCGCGCCCGGAGATGAACTGCCGGCCGTACAGCTTCTGGGCCTCCGCGGCGGCGCGCTCGCAGATGTCCTTGTCCATGTTCAGCCCGCCGGGCCAGTGCGTCATGACGACCGGGACCAGGCCGTTCCTGAAGCAGTGCAGCATCAGCGCCCGGGCCATCGGGCGCAGCTCGGCCTCGGAGGACGGCTCGAAATCGAACGCCAGCAGGACGTGCCCGCCGGGTTTGATGCTGTTGACCTTGTCGTAGACCCGCCGGGCCTCATTGGACGGGATGATGGGCAGCGGGATGGCGATGAAATAGCGCAGGACGAACGGGGTCACCACGACGGCGGCCATCAGGACGTAGATCAGCCGCCGGGCGAGGTTGAGGCTTCGCATGTTCGGCCTGGCGGCGTCCATCAGTCGCCCGCTCCGAGGTATGACCGCTCGATGCCCAGCAGTATCCGCAGCGACTGGGACAGGCCGCCCAGGGCAATGCCGAGCATGATGCCCCGCTTGGCGGCCAGGTTTGGGTAGTTCATGATCGTGCTGGACACGCTGGAGAAGACCTTGGGGATTCCGAACAGCTTCTGGGAGACATAGTCGCTTATGGGGACCTGGCCGAACATGACGAAGACGGCCGCGATGAGCAGCAGCGCCGCCGCGAGGTTCCTGGCGCGGAACGTGCGGAACGCGGCCGAGGCCATGAAGAACGCCAGTATCGAGAATATGGTCGCCGAGCAGGGGATCTGGACGTAGGTGTACGCCCAGTCGAACCAGGTGTTCTGCCCCTCGGTGTCCGCCAGCGGGCCGAGCCCGTTGTTCCACAGGCCAAGGAAGATCATCCCGGCCGCCCCTATGAACACAAACACGCTGTATCCCCATCCCGCGACCTGCCGGCGGATGCGGGTGACGTGCATGTGCAGGAGGCTGTAGGCGCCGATGAACAGGGCGAACCCGCCGATGACCCGGAACCACATCGTCATCTCTTCCAGGAATTTCCCGGACAGGGGGGCGGGCACCAGGACCTGGGCGAAGGCCAGCACGCCTATCGCGAAGACCATTATGAGCGGAAGCGTCGCTTTCTTCAGAAACATATCGCGGTCCCGTCCCTATCCGCCCACGGCGGTGAACAGGCTCCTGACCCACTCCAATCGCTCGCCAAAGACAAGGGCGATCGTGAGGACCAATGACAGCAGCACTATCGCGATCATCAGGAACGCCTTGCCGATGTCCTGCCCGCGCAGGCTGCCCAGCAGCCGCGGCTCGCGCGAAAGGTACGCGGAGGCGGCGTAAAGCTCCTCGCCTATCAGCGTGTAGTCGCAGGTGGTGATGAAGAACGGGAGCTGCGTGTAAGCGTCCGTTCCGGCCACCTGGATCGCGCCGGTCGATGCGCCCGTCTCGGACAACAGCAGCGACTCGGCGTAGAAGTACCCAAGCAGGAAGATCGCGCCCGGCTGGTCGCGGACCATGTTGCCCGAGACTGCCGCCACGTAGCTGAACTGGTCGCTGGCGACCAGGGAGACGTCGTCGGCGTTGTACGCGTCGGGCCTGCCGGCCTCGGTGTACGCCTGCTGAACGACCTCCTGGCTGACGGCCGTCACCAACGGGTCGTTGTTCAGCACGCGCAGGCGGGTGTCGTGCTCGGCGGCGCGGCGCGCGACGCGGGCAAGCACGTTGATCGAGGCGATGGTCGGCAGGTCTCCCACGCCCGCCAGGCCGTGGACGAAGAAGACCGGACGGTCCATCTCGGTGGCCCTGCCGATGGCCTCGTCCACCGCGTCCAGTCCGGCGATCTTGCGTATGAACAGGTTTGGCCTGCGCTTGGCGACCTGGATGAACGCGAAGACGGCGCCGCAGAACGCCAGTGAGAGTATCAGGTTGTTGAGCTTGCCCCACTTGAACCAGTTGGCCTTTGCGCTGGCGGAGACGACCACTGGAACGCCGTCCCGCTCGATATACGTCTTTCGCCCGCCGTAAAGGACCGCCAGGCGGAAATACCACTTCCGGCGGTCGATCTGGGCCTTCCGGTCCGCCTGCCAGTATTCATCCTGGCTCTTGACGAAGGTCAACAGGCGATGGAGCCAGCCCTGCCCGGCCTGTTCGCGGGGGGACGCCTGCTTGAGGTACTCCGTCTCCAGCGCCGCCAGCGCGCTGGCCAGCGTCTCCCGTGAGATCACCTTCCTGTCCGGCGCGGCGGCGGCCGTGAGGAGCTCGCGATTGCGAAGGTACTCCATCAGGCGGCTAAGCCACTTGATCTCCTCCTGGGCGTCCTGGGCGTCGGGCTGCCTGAACCCGACCTCCAGGGCTGCCAGGGCGCGAGCGAGGTCCTTGCCGCCGAGCACGGATGGGTCCTTCCGGGCGTAGTCGATGAGCCACTTGCGGTCGCTGAGATACTCGCACAGATGATCGAACCACGTCCGTTCATCCTCTGGGGTGGGCGTCTTGACGGCCTCCTCTGTGGAGGCCGGCGCGGAGGCCGTGGCGGGCTGGCTGCCGGCGGGGGCCGGCTGGCTCTGCGTGGCCGGGGCGCTTGTCGCGGGCCGATGCCAGGGCTCCGGCAGCGGAGCAGGCGGCGGCTCTTGCGCCAGGTAGCCAAGGTCGTACAAGACCGGCATCGCTCGGGCCAGGTCGTTTGGCGTTATGACCTTCTGGGCGGCGTACTCCTCAAGCTGCGCGGGCTTCAGGGGCGGCTTGTTGAGCAGCGCGGCCGGGGAGATGTCGGCGAAGTAGATGCGCTTGTTCGCTTCGCTGAACCCGAAGTACCCCGGCTCGGCGGCGGCCAGCGATCTTCGCCCCGGCTCAACGACCCGGGCTTCGTACTGGCCACGGGCGAAATCATCCGGCGAGGCGGCCATCTCAACGACGTAGACGAGGCCCGCGGCCTCCTTGGCGGGCTTGCTCCACGTGACCAGGATGGCGCTGCCATCGTCGCTCGGCCGGTCGAACGCCTTGACGCTGTCTGGGTTCGGCAGTTCATCTGCGGCCAGTTCCGGCCTGGAGGCAGGCGCGCTGGCGGAGGCCGTTGACGGGGCGGTGGAAGTCGAGGCCGCGGCGGCCGTGGCCGGGAACGCCTCGGCCGGGGGCCTGTCCTGAGCGGAGGTCGGCCCCGCAAGGAGGGCAACACCCAGCGCAGCCGTCAGCAATGCCGCCAGCGTGCGCCTCGCGGGGGAGGCCGGGCCTCTAGGGGCCTTCACGATCCGATCACCTCGACGTTGGTCCGGGGGACGATCATCGTCTCGCCCTCGGCGAACTGGAGTTCCACGACGCGGACCTTGGCTTCCGATTCGACTCGCCTGGCCTCCGGCGGCAGGGACTTGACCTTGCCCAGACGCCCGAAACCAGGCTCGCGGATGATACGGACGGCGCAACCGACTGTCAACCCGGAACTCGCCGGGGCGTCCGCCCGCGCGGCCTGCCCTGCGCCGGCCGCCAGGGGGATGATGATCTCCGGCCGCAGCACGCCGGCGCGAATCTGGGTGGCGCCGTTCGCGCTGGCGCGGCGGCCGGCGTGCGACGCCAGAAGCTCGCGCGTGCCGCGGGCCATCGCGATGGTGCCGAAGCCCTCGGTGATGATGAGCGTCGGGTGGATGTCCTCATGGCCGGTGATCGCCACGCCCAGGTCATAGCCCAACAGCGCCCGCAGGTCGGCGTCGTGGAAGCCCCCGCAGACGAGCGCCGCGACTCCAACCTGCGTGGCCTTGTCGAACACCTCGCGCGTGACCAGCGCGCCTGCGACGACGATCTTGCCGCGCAGTTGGGCCGTGATGTCGTTGGGGCCGATGATGGCCGCCGGGCCGTCGCCGACCATGGCGATCTCGCCCGCCACCTCGCCGCCTATGCCGAGGATGCCCTGCACGAACGCCCCGGTGGTCTCGACGCAGACGCCCTCGCCCTGCCAGACCTCGACGACCGTGCCGTCGACGTACGCGCGGACGTCCACCGGCCTGGGGGCCGAGCGGATGATCACCTGCCCGGTCACGTGCGAGACGGTCTCGATGGTGCCATCGGCCGGCGAGCGGGCGATGCTGCGGAAGAACTTGATGAACGGCTTTGTCGCCGCGATTATCTCGTCCTTCTGGACCTTCGCGCCCTGCTGCTTGAGCATGTAGCGGGGCAGTTCGGCCGGCGAGACTCCGAGCTGGTTCACGACGTTCACCGTCGAGACGTCGCCGGGCAGCTCCGCGTGGGCGACGACGTCCTCGGCCCTCACGGCCGCGCCGAGGGCGGCCAGCACCTGCCCAGCGATGGGCAGACGCCGCTCCTTGCGCAAGGTGGCCCGCGGCGTCACCGAAAGGCTGGGAGCGTATGCATGACCTACTGCCATTCGCGTCATCTCCAAGCGGCACGGGCGTCTTGCCCGTGGCCAAAGACGAAGGCAGAATGCGGAATGCAAAATGCAGAAGGCAAGAGTGAGGAAGCCACGCCAGATGCTTCTGACTTCTTCATTCTGAATTCCGCATTCTGCATTTTGACTTCTTCGCGCAAAGCTTGATGCGCGCCTAATTCGGATAAGCGTCAAACGCCTTTGCCCACATGGCCACGACCTCGCTGCGGTTGGCCTGGGGTATCTCGAACGGCCTTCCACGGCCGTCGAAGGCCACGCCCACGACGCCGCCGTGGATCGTCGCGCGGAGGGCCTTGCCTCGCCCGGCGCCCAGGTCGATCGACGGCGCCGGCTGGGCGATCAGTTCGGCCGTCTCGCCGACGCCCAGCGGCTCGAGCACGATCGCGCCGGATGGCACAGTGCCGCGGCGGGTCTTGCCGCCGCAGGTCATCTCGTAGTCGAAGCACCTGGCGCCGCTCTTGACCTTGTTCAGCGGCGAGACGCACGTGCCGAGGTGGATCAGGCAGTCGCGCTCGAAGACCTCCTCGGCCGCCCGCTCGTGGACCTGCGCCAGGACGCCCAGGTGCGGCATCATGAAGATGCTGTCGACCGCCAGGCGAGTTATGCCTTCGGGGGCGAAGGCGTCGATGAGCATCATCATCGCCTGCGACCGGCGCGGCGCGTGCGACAGGACTCCGCCGGAGCCGATCAGCAGGTCCAGGTCCTTCATGCTGATGATGCTCTCGCCGGATGTCCCCTCGTCGAGCGATTCGGAGATCGTCCTGCCGCGCTGCACGCCCTTGAGGCCGACGGCCAGCGCCTTGTGCTGGATGAAGGCCAGCCTCAGCGCCTCGCGGGCGATGGCCTGCTCGATCTTCAGGTCCTCCAGCAGGCACGGCACCGTCGTCGGGCGGATCATCTTGTTCTTGATGCGGTTGCGCAGGTCCGACTCATCCATGTCGAACGGGACCCAGCGGAGTATGTTCGCCAGGCCCGTCTCGGCCAGCACATTCGAGATGCTGTAGCTCATGCCCAGGTTGGCGCTGACGGTGCGGTTGAATATCCGCTCGCCGGCGGGGGCGGCGGCCTGCGATCCGGCGGGCGGGGGCGGGGCGAAGTCGGAGAACACATCCGTCGTCGCGCCGCCGATGTCCACGCCGACGATGTTGAGGTTCCGCGTCCGCGCGACGCGCTGGATGATGTCGCCGACGGCCGCCGGCGTCGGCATGATCGGCGCGCCGACCCACGTCATCAGCTTGGGATATCCCGGCGCCTGCGCCATCACGTGCTTGAGGAACAGCTCGTGAATCTCCTGCCGCGCCGGGCCGAGGTTCTCGCGCTCAAGCACCGGCCGGAGGTTCTCGGTGATGTGCAGCTCGGCCTTCCGGCCAAGGGCGGCCTGGACAGCCTCGCGGGCGTCGCGGTTGCCCGCGTAGACGATGGGCAGCTTGTACGACGAGCCCAGCCGCGGGCGCGGGTTGGCCGCCGCGATAAACTCGGCAAGCTCCACCACGTGGCGGACGGTCCCGCCGTCGGTCCCGCCGGACAGCAGTATCATGTCCGGCCGCAGCGTGCGTATCCGCTGGATCTTCACGTGCGGCGGGCGCTGGTCGTTGCTGGCGATGACGTCCATGACGATCGCGCCGGCGCCCAGCGCCGCCCGCTGGGCGGACTCGGCCGTCATGGACTTCACCACGCCGCCGACCATCATCTGTAGGCCGCCGCCGGCGGAGCTGGTCGAGACGTAGATGTCCACGCCCACATTGCCGTTGGAGGGAATGATGATCCTCTCGCCGTCGAGGATTTTCCGGCCGGAGAGCTCCTCAAGCTCCGTGAAGGAGTTCAGCACGCCGCGCGTGACGTCCTCGTAGGGAGACTCAACCGTTGTGGGCGCCTCGCCGCGGAACGTCTGGCGATAGCCCTCCGGCGTGCGCTCGATGAGGATGGCCTTGGTGGTGGTGCTGCCGCAGTCGGTCGCCACGATCACGCGCAGGTCGTCCGGGTTCACTTCGTCAAGTCCTTCCGAGTCGCCTCTGCCGCCTCGACCGCGTCCATGAGGGCCGCAATGCCTTCGCGCCGGTCGAGGATTTCCATCAGCCGGTCGTAATCCGCCTGCTTGAACAGCGAGCCGATGAACGGCCGCAGGAACACCATTGCCTGGCTCCCCAGCGAGTTAAGCGGGCGGATGGAGCCCAGAAACAGGACGGCCGGCGTCGCCATGCCGCGCGATGCGACGGCCTCGCCCAGGCGGGCCAGCAGCTTGCGGTCCTCATCCGTCAGCGGGCCGTAGGGGCTCTGGAGGCTGAATGCGTTCTTCAGGCCCCGCCGGAACCTCTTGAGAAGGCCCTTGGCCATGCTATCCCGGTCCGCCCGACGGCGCGCTGGCCGGCGCCGGCGGCGCCGAGTACGCCGGCTGGACGACGCCGGCGTCCTTGAGGTTCTCGACCCACGAGACGACCGCCAACTGGACATCCGCGCCGCGGTCCCTGGCGTTGGGCTTGGACAGCGCGGCCTGGACGAAGGCGTTCTTCTTTCCGGTGGCCGCGTTGAGGTCGGTCTCGCAATCCATGAGCAACTGAGCCATTGCCTCGGCTCGGGCGTCGGCCTCGGCCTTGGCCGTGCCCTCGGCGCCCTTGCCGGCCGCCAGCGCCCGGTCATAGGCCAGCGCGGCGCACCACATCATGTCGACCACTTCCTGGAGGTCCGCCTTGACACGGGCCTTGTCGGCGCCGGCCTGCGACGAGAGCCAGACAAGCGCGTGGACGCCGTCGTGGGCCCCGGCGGCCGCCTGCTCGTCGCCGGCCACCACCGCGCGGCAGAGAGCGGGCCAGTTCTTCGCGACGATCGCCTCCGGCTCCGAGGCGGCAAGGGCCCTGAAGTCGTCGCTGGCGGAGGACATGTCCAGGGGCGCGAGGTTCAGCAACTGGAACATCATGCCGAGCACCTCGCCGGACTTTTCCTTTCCCATCCGGTCGCCGACCAGCGCGAAGAGCTTCTTGGCCTCATCCTTCGGCCCGGAGGCCAGTTGAGGCAGGAGCCCCTTGCACGTCCGCCAGGCGTAGTACCGGACGACCGCTTCGGGATTGACGGCCATCTTCTCCAGCAGCGGCAGAACTGACAGCTGCGGCATGGCCGCGATGGCCTGCCCGGCGTTGACCTGTAGCACGCCCTTGAGCGGCCCCTTGGCGTCAAGGACCGGCTGGAGCGCCTTGGCCGCGGACAGCGCGTAGGCGCTCTTGAAGAATGTGCTGTCGTACTTGCTGTAGCTGGTGACGAGCTTGGCCTTGGCGGCCAGCACGGCGTCGTCGGCCTTGGCGGCCAGCATCGCTCCCGCCCAGTAGCCGGTGAAGTCCTCGACGATCTTCAGGTTGTTGCCCGTGAGCGTGGCGTTCAGGGCCGATTCGGGGATATCAAGCGGGGGCGGCTCGGCGGCCCGCGCGGCCGTCGCGATCACGCCCGCCACGCACAGAACGCTCCAACGCGCAATTCCTCTTGTCCGCATAGGTTTGTCCTTAACACGGCCTGGGCCAAGTGCAACGCCGAGGAATTGTAGATTGTGGATTGCGGATTGTAAATCGCAGATTGTCCGCCTTCCCCGCAAAATCACCTCCTTTCGCCCGCCCTCCCTTCCTCCCATCCTCCCGTCCTTACCTCTTGCCCTCTTTGGCCGGTTTCATCGGCATCACAGCCGCGATACCGGGCCCTGAGGCCCCAGGCTGACAGGAACCGGCTGGCGGATGCCGGCATCCTCGATCTCGAAGAACTCCGCGGCCCGGAAGCCGAACATCGCCGCGATGATGTTGGACGGGAAGACGCCGACGCGGGTGTTCAGGTCGCGGACGTTGGCGTTGTAGAAGCGGCGGGCGGCCTGGATGCGGTCCTCGGTGTTGGCGAGCTCGCGCTGGAGGGCCAGGAAGTTCGCGCTGGCCTTCAGGTCCGGATACCGCTCCGACACGGCGAACAACTGCCTCAGCGCCGCCACAAGCACGTTCTCGTCCCTTGCCTGCGAGAGCGGCGAGCCGGTCGAGGCCACCGCGCGGTTGCGGGCCTCCGTCACCATCGCCAGCACCTCGCGCTCGTGCTTCGCATAGCCGCGGACCGTCTCCACCAGGTTGGGGATGAGGTCGTAGCGGCGCTTCAGCTCCGTGTCGATGCCCGACCACGACTCGCGGCAGTGCTGCCCCAGCCGCACCAGCACGTTGTACGTGCCGACCACGTACGCGACGATCAGCACCACAACCAGCCCGACGATGAACACGCCTATCATCCCGTTGTCGCCCATATTCAGTCCCTTTCAACCCGCCGAAAGCGTCTGCCGCCGCGTGGCGTAAGGCTCGTCGCAATTTCGCATGGCGACGGCCGCGACGACCGTCGCCGCGAGCATCAGCACAAAATACCAGAAGGTCGGCCCCCACGCCTTTGCCCAGTCAAACCATCTCTCGCCTGTCTTGTCAGACTCGCCGGACAACCGCGCGAGGCCGATGAAGAGCGCGCTTCCCCCCAACCAGATCAGCGGCCCGGCCGCGACCGCCAGCCCCAGCGCCCACTTGCGGGCGGCCGCCGACATCCGCCCGAACGCTATCGCGTGCCACAGGCCGATGGTCAGTATCAGCATCACGCCGGCGTGCTGGTCCCACGTCCGCTGGTTGAGCAGCAACATGCCGACGGCCACCAGCCCGTAGTGCAGCATCCGCCGCCCGTCGTCGCGGGCCAGCTTCCGCCAGCCGATGGCCCAGGCCATGACGGCCACGATGACCAACTGGAGCAGACGGGTGATCCACTTCACAGTGTCAATCGGCAGCGGGGCTATCGTGATCCAGCCGGGCTTCTGGGTCGGGTCAACGGCCCCCATCGCGACGTGGCCGGCGTAGGTGAAGTCATCGGGGTTCCAGAAGGCGTCGCCGTACTGCCCGTCGAGGAAGTACCGCGACAGCACGCCCGGCAGCGACTGATTGATGTGGATCGGATAGGGCGCGGCCTTGAGCAGTCCCGGCGCAATCAGGTTCTCCCACCAGGTCGCGGTCAGCATCCGCCAGTGGTCGATGCCCGCGGAGATGTCGAAGCCCCTCATCGCGATGCACCCGCCGGCCGGTATCACGGTCATCGCCAATGCCAGCGCGACGGCCGCCGCGCCCAGCAATCGCCAGTTTCGCTGGTAGAGCCAGTAGAGCAGGAAGATCGCCGGCGTCATCTTCAGGCAGACCGCCAGCGCCAGCGCACAGCCGGAGGCCAGGTCGCGGCCCTTGCGGTACAGCCACAGGTGCAGCGCCAGGGCGCCAAGCACGAAGCCGTTGGTGTTGCCGTGCTGGATGTCGGCGACGATCAGCATGATCGCCCAGAGCAGCGCCAGGCCGACGACCCAGTCGGGCATCCTCCTGCCCTGATGGTTGGCGGTGGCGGTCAGCATCAGGCCGGCGGCGATCAGCACGCCCGCCTTCAGCAGGCTGAAGACGGCGGCCGTCACGCCGGCCGGCATGTACGAAAACGGCGACAGCAGCATGATCGTGAAGGGCATGTTGGGGTGAAGGTAGACCTTGCCCGCATTTTCCTGTGGGCCTGTCGGGATTGCCCTGTATATGTTGCGACCCTCCCAGAACTCCCTGCCGGCAAGACGCCACCGGCCGATGGCGCCCTTGCTGGGCTTGCCGCGCGCGTCCGCGGAAGCCGTCTGCGCCTGGAACTGAATGGACGGCACGATGATCGCCGCAGCCAGCACAAGGTAGCACCCGATCCGCGCGACCATGGCAAGGCCGTCGAGGGTGCCCCCGTCCCCCGGCGTCGGCGTGCTGTAGGGCAGCGACCAGGGCGACTTGTCGGTTTCCCGTCCCATCGGCAGGAATGTAACGGATGGGCCAGAGGGCTGCCAGTCGGAGGAGGGCGGATTTCGGAGGGCTCACCACTTCCGAAGCGGGGCGGGAGACAATGCCAAATTAGGAATTGGGAATGTCGAAGGAATGACAAATGCAAAATGCCAAATGACTAAAGGAGGTCCGCCCGCCATAGACAGGCACGGTTCGCGGAGACGCCTCAATGACATGAGGCGCCAGGCGTCCGCAAAGGCATTTGGACATTTGTCATCTTGCATTCCTTCGTCACTTGATCATTCCCCATTCGACATTCGGATGCCGGCCATTTTGGTGTATCGCCCGGTCCGATCAGCGCCGCTCTCGGTTGACATGGGTGGCCTCGCCTAAGATCATGTGTGCTCCATGAACGATCTGTTCGCCCAACAGTTCGCCCAGACCGCCGGTCACGGGGCGATGGCCCTGTGCATCGTCGTGACGGTCATCCTCGGCCTGGCGCAGTGCTTCCTGGGCTACGTGCTGTTCAGGGCGCTGCTGGCGGTGCTGGGCGCCATCGGCGGATACGCACTTGGCGCGGTTGCGGCCGTGCAGTTGCGCGGCGAGCCGACGGCGGCCGACTTCGTCGTCCTGGGCTGCGCGGGGGCCATACTGCTGGCGATGCTGGCGTGGTTCCTGTACCGCGTCATCTTCGCGCTGGGCGCATTGGCCGAGACGGTCTTCGTCATCGTCGCCCAGTTCGGCCAATCCGGCGGGGCGTGGGCCGCGGCGATACTGCTTGGCCTGTTAGTCGGCGTGCTGGCGTTTGTCTACCTGCGGCAGGTGATCATCATACTGATGGGCCTGAGCGGAGGTTTCGGCGCGATCTTCGCGCTGGGCTGGGCGATCTGGCCGGCGACGATGGCCGTGCCCGCCGATGCGCCGGCCAAGGTGAGCCACGACTGGCTCGTCGCGGCGCTGGCCGGCGCGTCGGTCCTCCTGGCGGCCGCGGGGATGTACGTGCAGGTCAAACTCTCGCGCCTGGTGCGGTCGAGCTTCGCCCCGCCACGCCACAGGCGGACCGGCGACGATACGAGCCTGCGGCCGAGGTTCACCCACGTGTGAGCGGAGTGCGTCTGAAGGGGCGGACCGAGGGCAGGACGGGAAGAGGGGAGGAAGGGAAGAGGGGAGGAGGGGAGGAGATCAGTCCTCCAGTTTCCTGTCCTCCAGTCTTCCTGTCCTCCCCTCGCCCCGTCTGGCCCTCTGTTGCGAAGGGCGAGCCGACGGTATAATCCGCCACTCAATCAAAGGAAGTGAAGATGGCTAAGAAGGCGAAAAGCACCGGTTCCAGGCGAGCCACCATCCGCGGCGCGGCGTTCGTCGTGGGCGACAACATCGACACCGACCAGATCATCCCCGCGCAGTACCTGACGTATAACCCGGCCGACCCGGCCGAGCGGAAGTACTTCGGCCGTTTCGCGCTGAGCGGCGTGCCGCCGGCCGGCAGCGGGCTGCCCAAGGGCGGAGTGCCGTTCGTGGCCGAGGGCAAGTTCACCAGCGAGTTCGCGCTGATCGTCGGCGGGCGGAACTTCGGCTGCGGCAGTTCGCGCGAGCACGCCCCGCTGGCCATCAGCCAGGCGGGCGTGAAGGCCGTCGTCGCCGAGAGCTACGCCCGCATCTTCTACCGCAACAGCATCAACGGCGCGTATCTCATGCCGCTCCAGACGCCCGTGCGGCTGGTGGACAGGTTCGCCACCGGCGACCAGGTCGAGCTTGACACGGCCGGCGGCACGCTCAAGAACCTCCGCACGGGCGAGAGTTTCCAGCTCACCCCGCTTGGCGACGTGGCCGAGATCATCACGGCCGGCGGGATATTCGAGTACGCGAAGAAAGCCGGAATGCTCAGAAGAGGCAAATGATGAATGCAAAATGCAGAATGTTAAATGTAGAAGTTCACGGCGCGGACCACTTCTACATTCGTCATTCTGCATTCTGCATTTCACATTCTCTGGTGCGCGATGGACGGCCAACAGAACATCGCGGTTCGTGACGTGGCGGGCGGGGCGGTTATCGCCGTCAAGGTCGTTCCCGGCTCATCCCGCGACAAGGTCGTGGGCGTGCTGGGCGACTGCCTGAAGATCGCCACATCAGCCCCGGCCGAGCGGGGCAAGGCGAACGCGGCCGTCGCGAAGATCCTGGCCGCGGCGCTCGGCGTTGACCGCCGGAGCGTCGAACTCATCTCTGGCCAGACGAACCCCCGCAAGGAGTTCCGCATCGCCGGCCTGACGGCGGGCGATGCGCGGGCACGGCTGGCACAGACTTAGGAACAGCGAGAACCAGACATGGAGCCACTTCTGGTCTTCCTGGCACTCGTCGGGGTGCTTGTTCTTGGCTTCTGCCTCATGCTCTGGCAGTTTGGCCGCTCCAGGGAATTGGTCGAGCGATGGGCGGCCGCAAACGGCTTCACGATCCTCGCAATCCAGCGGAGGTTCTTCCGCCGTGGGCCATTCTTCTGGAGGACAGGCAAGGGCATGGAGGTCTTCCACGTCGTCCTGCGCGACGGCCACGGCGCACAGCGCCAAGCCTACGTCAGGGCAGGCGGATGGTTCCTGGGAGTGTTTTCGGACAAGGTTGCCGTCGAATGGGGCGACAGCGAACGGGTACAGGTTGAGCGCCGCTGAGCAGTTGTCATCCAAAGAGTCCGCCGCGTCTCTTCTTCGCAGCCTTCAGGAAGTTCTCGATGCCCCGGCCGTCGCCCGTTGCGATTACGTCGCGCAGGTGGACGAGCGACTCGTCGAAGCCGTCGATGGCGTTCAGTATCGCCCGCCGGTTGGTCAGGATGATGTCGCGCCACATCTCCACGTCGCCGGAGGCCAGGCGCGTCATGTCGCGGAAGCCCGTGGCGGCCACCTTCAGGTCGCCATCCCGCGGCAGCAGCATCAGCAGGCCCGCCAGCGCGTGCGGCAGGTGGGAGACGGCCGCGACGGACTTGTCGTGCGCCGCGGGCGACATGCGGACGACCTTCATGCCAAGCGCCCGCCAGAATGCCTCGATAAACCGCGTCAGGCGCGGCGGCGTGTATTTCGTCGGCGTGATGACGCACGTGGCCCCTTCCAGCAGGTCCGCGCGGGCGAACTGGACGCCCTTGGCCTCGCTGCCGGCCATCGGGTGGCTGCCGATGAACGGCCCGCCCCGCCCGAGTATCGCCTCGCCCGACCGCACGACCAGCGCCTTGGTCGAGCCGACGTCGGTGACGACCGCGCCCTTCTTCAGCGCCGGCGCGATCGCGCGGAGGTAGTCCTCGAACGCCCCAACCGGCGTGGCGAGGATGATGAGGTCGCTGTCCGCGACGGCCGCCTGCAAATCAAAGTGGGGTGTAGGGAGTGGGGTGTAGGGCGTGTCAGAGGCGCGGTGTACGGTCCGGCCTCTACTCCCCACTCTCCACTCCCTACTCCCTCCTGCTTTCTCCGCCGCCAAGTATGCCTTGTCAATCGCCCCCACAGCAAGCGCGGCATCCAGGCTCGCCTGCCGCCGCCCGACGCCGACGACCTTCGCGCCGAACACACGTTTGGCCGCCAGCGCCACCGACCCGCCAAGCAGGCCGACGCCTATCACCGTGACTTGCCGTATGCGAGGAAGGGCCATGACGTGAAGATAAGGCGCGTGCCGGGACTCGGCAAGGAGCAATGTCTAATGCCCAATGTCTAATGTCTAAAGCCGGGCGTGGGCGGCCATTAGACATTAGACATTTGGCATTAGTCATTGCGCAGCCCGGCTTGCCCGAAGAAGCTTGAAAACCCCGCGCCCATCGGCTAGACTCCGGCCAACGTAGGACGGAAAGCAAGGGCGCCCAGAGCGTCCTTTTTGGTTGAGCGGAACTCTATGGCGAAAAACGGCGCCAACGGCGAAGGCGGCTTCCAGCTTCCGTTCGAGAAGCCCCTGATCCGCATGGAGAGGCAGATTGCCGAGCTGGAGGCGTCGCAGGCCTCCAGCGGGCGCGACTACTCCGCCGAGATCCGCAACATCCGGGCGCAGTACATCTCGCTGCTGAAGAAGACCTACGCCGACCTGACCGCATGGGAGACTGTGCAGGTGGCCCGCCACCCGGCCAGGCCCCTGGCGGGCGACTACATCGCGGCCATCGTCAAGAACTTCGTCGAGCTGCACGGCGACCGGCGATTCGCGGATGACAAGGCCGTCAAGTGCGGCCTGGGGTCCATCGGCGGGGCCAAGTGCATGGTCGTCGCCCAGCACAAGGGCCGCGACACGAAGGAGAAGCTCGCCTGCAACTTCGGCATGTGCCACCCGGAAGGCTACCGCAAGGCGCTGCGGGCGATGCGGCTGGCCGAGAAGTTCCACCTGCCGGTGGTGACGCTCATCGACACGACGGGCGCATATCCGGGCATCGGCTCGGAGGAGCGCGGCGTGGCCGAGGCCATCGCCACCAACCTCATGGAGATGATGCGCCTGCGGACGCCCATCGTGTGCGTGGTCGTCGGCGAGGGCGGCAGCGGCGGGGCGCTCGGCATCGGGGTGGGCGACCGCATCGGCATGATGGAGTACTCGTACTACAGCGTCATCACGCCGGAGGGCTGCGCATCGATCCTGTGGCGGACCGGCGAGAAGGCCCCCGAGGCGGCCGAGGCCATGAAGCTCACCGCCCGCAACCTAAAGGCACTGGACCTTATCGACGACATCATCCCCGAGCCGCTTGGCGGCGCGCACCGCAACACGGCCGAGGCCGCCAACAACCTCGAGCGCCACATCGCCCGCACGCTCCGCGAACTTGCCCGCGTCAGCCTCGACACGCTCCTGAAGCACCGCTACGACCGCTGGCGACGAATGGGCAAGTTCATCAAGCTCGACCTTCAGACGCCGGCGCACAAATGATTGCAGATTGCCTTGGATAGGCCATCATCGCGAAGGGGCGCATCATGAGAACGGCGATGGCGTTTCCCGCGGCGGCCGCGATCCCGGCGATGGCCGTGGCATCAGCGCCGGCGGCCGGACCCGCGCCCGGATAACACCGGAGGGGCCCATCCCATCAGTCCACAATCGCGCCTTGCCGCAGCAGAGGCGCCTTTGCATTCCGACTTCCATTGATCCGGAATTAGCTTGCGTCGAACGGCGGCCGCTGATAGGAATCTGAGCATATTGACCTGTGCGCGGCGGTTCTGAAGGTAGTCGGACTGCCTCGCTGTAGGTTCAGGCAGGCCGGCGGCCACAATCGCAACATGACCCAATCACAGCCAGAGAACACGTCCGCCGATTTCGGCAAAGTCATCGAGTCCTTCCGGTCCGATTACGCCCGCATCGTCGAGCAGGTCTCGACCGTCATCGTCGGCATGGAGGAGGTCGTCAACCAGACGCTCGCGTGCCTGCTGGGCGGCGGGCACGCGCTGCTGGAGGGCGTGCCGGGCCTGGGCAAAACGCTGCTGGTCCGCACGCTGGGCCAGACGCTTGACCTGACATTCAGCCGAATCCAGTTCACGCCCGACCTGATGCCCGCCGACATCACCGGCACCAACATCGTCGTCGCCGATGATCGCGGCGGCCGCGCGTTCGAGTTCCAGCGCGGGCCGATCTTCGCCAACCTCATCCTGGCCGACGAGATCAACCGCGCCACGCCCAAGACCCAGTCGGCCGTCCTTGAGGCGATGCAGGAGCAGACCGTCTCCGTCGCCCGCACGACCTACGCGCTGGACGGCCCGTTCTTCGTGCTGGCCACGCAGAACCCGCTGGAGATGGAAGGCACGTACCCGCTGCCGGAGGCGCAGCTCGACCGGTTCCTCTTCAAGATCAACGTCGGTTCGCCGACGCAGGACCATCTGGTCACGATAATGGACCGCACGACCGGCACGGCCGCGCCGAAGCCCGCCAAGGTCGCCTCCGCCGCGCGGATCGAGGAGATGAAGGCCGCCGCGAGGCAGGTCAACGCCGCCACGCACGTCAAGGAGTACATCGCCAATCTGGTCCTGGCCACGCACCCGAGCGCCTCGACGGCCCCGCCTGAAGTGAAGAAGTACGTCCGCTACGGCAGCTCCCCGCGCGGCGCGCAGGCGATGCTGCTGGCGGCCAAGGTCGCGGCCATCCGCGGCGGAAGGGCCAACGTCGCGTTCGCCGACATACGCGCGGCCGCGCTGCCGGCGCTGAGACACAGGCTGATCCTCTCCTTCGAGGGGCAGGCCGACGGCGTGGAGCCGGACCAGATCATTCGCAAGGTGCTCGAAGCGGTGCCCTCGACGAAGACGGCGTGAATACGTTAACTCGTTGATTCGTTGCCTCGTTGCTTCGTGCCCTCGTTACCGTTACCTCGGCGGCTCTTGGCGGTTCATCCCCCTTGGTTCACCTGTGTGGCAGTTCGTCGGCATGGATACCAAGCTGGTGAGGTACCTGTGCAACGACGTAACGAATCAACGAGGTAACGAAGTAACGCGGTAACGAAGCGACGAAGTACGCCGCTTCCTACTCGACTTTCGCCTTGTCCGCCTGCGGCTGGATGTAGAGTATCCTGCGGCAGTTGTCGCATGTGCGGATCTCGTCGCGCGTCCGCAGGACGTTCGCGTGCTCGGCGTTGAGCGACATGTAGCAGCCCCCGCAGACGTAATCATAAGGCGGGCGCTTGCCGTGGACCTCCACGACGGCCATCGCCTCGCCCTCGTAGCTCTCCGAGATGCGGTTGAACGCCGCCAGGGCCTCCGGCGGCACCTCGGCGGCAGCATCCGCCCGCTGCGCCGTCAGCTTGTCCGTCAGCTCGGTCAGGCGGTTGATCTCCTCCTCGCTGGTCCGCTGCGTCTCCTGCAATCTCTTGGACTCGGCCTCGATCTGGGCGTTGACCTTGTCGGCGTCGGCCTTGATAGAGTCCACCTCCTGCATGATCTTGAGTATCTCCTCCTCGAGCTTGGCGTTGTCGGCCTTGTGCGTGTTGAGCTCGGTGAGGATGGCGGCGTACTCCTTGTTCGTCTTGGCGGTGTTGAGGGCGGTGCGGAGGCTGGAGACCTTGGCCTCCTTCTGCTTCAGGTCCAGCTCGCGGCGGTCGGCTTCTTTTCGGCGGGAGACGGCCTTGTCGTGGATGGCGGCGTATTCGGCGCGCAACTGGTCGATCTTGCGCTGCTGTATGGCGACGGCGTTCTTTCTGGTCTGAAGGCGGCGCCTGACGGCCGTCAGGTCACGCTCCACCGCCTGTAGACGAAGCAGAGCATCGAGCATCTTGCCCATTCAATGGCCCTCTTCACTTGTTAAAGGTTGGCAAACCCTTATTATGTCCGACGCCACGGGCGAGTTCAAGGGCCTGGGCAAAAAGTTTTGGGCGAGCCGAGGTCCTGGCGCGGACGAGGACATGGAACACGGATTTCACGGATTGAAGGGATTTCAGGTAGAGCGGAAAACCTGGTTCTGACGCGCGGACCTGAAACCGGGCCTGGTCCGGAGCGACATCGGGCGCGACACCCACGGCGAAACGCGCATCCTGCGTGGAACATGCGCGCAAGCTCATTCCGGAAGAACTGGCCAGACACGACTCAGGGCCAACCGCATAATCCCTTAAATCCGTGTAATCCGCGTTCCCCTTTCCGATACGCGCCCGATCCTCGCCAAAAGGCTTTATTACGCGGGCGTCTTCGCGTAGTCTCCTGTCGATGGTCAAGGAGCACAGCCATGTCGTCGTGCTGGTGATGGGCGTGCTGGACCTCGCGGTCACGGCCGGCGCGTGGCTGGCGTGCCTGTTCATCCGCTTCCACGCGGGATGGTTCGGGTACAAGGAGGAGCAGCCGCCGGCGATGGACTACGCCATCGACGTGATGGTCGTGACGCTCCTCTTGACGCTGCTGGTCTTCAGCCGTCTGGGGATGTACCTGCCGCGCAGGATGCAGTCGATGCTGGTGGAGGTGTACGACATCATCCGGGCGTGCGCGATCGTCTGGGTCCTGGAGGTCACGATAAGCACCTTCCTGTACAGCGCCCCCGTCTCGCGAAAGCTCCAGGGGATGTTCCTGGTCGTCTGGCCGACGATGCTGATCGCGTACCGCCTGACGGCCAGGGGCCTGATGCGCTCGCTGAGGCGGCGCGGGCGGAACCTGCGGGCCGTGGCGGTGGTGGGGGCCGGGAGGCTGGGGCAGAAGCTCGTCCAGGCCATCCGCGCCGCGCCGTGGACCGGGCTGGAGGTGAAGTACTTCGTGGACGACGCCCGCGCAGGCGGCACGCTCATGGACTTGCCGGTCCGTGGCCCCATCGAGAAGGTCGATGACATCATCGCGGCCGAGCAGGTCGATTCGGTGATGGTGGCCCTGCCGCAGGACCAATCCGCCCAGCTCGGCGACGTGCTCGACCGCCTCTCGGCATCGCTGGTCGACGTCAACGTCGTGCCGGATTTGCTCGGCTGGCAGTTCCTGGGCCGCCAGGTCCAGCAGATCGGCCCGCTGCCGGTGATGAACCTCACCCACAGCCCGCAGACCGGCTGGAACGCCGTGGCGAAGCGCATCCTGGACATCGTCATCTCCCTCGTGCTGCTGGCGGTGCTGTCGTGGCTCATGCTGCCCATCGCGCTGCTGATCAAGCTCACCAGCCGCGGCCCGGTCTTCTACCGCCAGCGGAGGACCAGCCTGGGCGGGCGCGAGTTCTCGATGATCAAGTTCCGCTCGATGGTGGCCGACGCCGAGCGGCAGAACGGGGCGGTCTGGACCTCGCCGCGCGACCCGCGCGTGACCCGCGTGGGGCGGTGGCTCCGCCGCTTCAGCCTCGACGAGCTGCCGCAGCTCTTCAACGTGCTTCGCGGCGACATGTCGCTGGTTGGGCCGCGCCCGGAGAGGCCGGAACTCATCGCGCGGTTCAGCCGCCAGGTGCCGCGGTACATGCTCCGCCAGCACGTCAAGGCGGGCATCACCGGCTGGGCCCAGGTCAACGGCTACCGCGGCATGAGCGCGCGGCCAAGGCGCGGCCGGCCGGCGCAGGCGGAGGCGTCCCGCCCGGCGCGGACGGAAGCGGCCATGCCGGCGCAGACGAAGGCCCCCGAGCCGCCGGCATCGCAGACGCCGGCCCCTGACGCGTCCGCCTCGGCCGTCCCCGCCGGCACGGATGAGCGGATATTCGAACAGCTCCGCAAGCGCATCCAGTACGACCTGGACTACATCACCCGATGGTCGCTGGCCTTCGACCTGTACATCCTGCTGCTGACGGCCGTGCGCCTGCGCGACCCGCAGGAGTAGCGGCGCGTGCCGCCGACCAGTGCATCGTCAGTGATGAATCCATGGTTCGATCTCCAGGGGACTCCATCAGGCAATGCCGGAAATTGGTGACTGTCCCGAATTTAAAATTCGGGACAGTCACCAATTTTCGCACGTTGGAGGACCTCAGATGAAGCTGCTCCACGGCGGCCTGAAGTTGTGCCTGCCGGCGCGGAATGAGTAAAATGCCCTGATGCCCAAGGCCAATCGCCCCGCCGACATCGTCCTGATCATGTCCGACCAGCACAACGCCCACGTGATGGGCTGCTCGGGCAACGCCGTCGCGCGGACCCCCGCTATCGACGCCCTGGCCCGCGGCGGGACGCAGTTCACGGCCGCGTATTGCCCCTGCCCGCTCTGCGTGCCGTCGCGGATGGCGTTCATGACGGCGCGGTATCCCGCCGACGTGGATGTCTGGGACAACGACTCGACGCTGCGGTCCGACATCCCGACGTTCGCCCACGCGCTGGCGGACGGCGGCTGCGAGCCCGTGCTGTGCGGGCGGATGCACTTCTACGGGCGCGACCAGTTCCACGGCTTCGAGCGCCGGCTCTACGGCGACAGCGGCCACGCGCTGTCACGCGAGATCTGCGGCGCCGGCTACAACCGCACGAACGGGCAGACGCGGTACGCCGTCGAGGTTGCGGGCTACGGCCGCACGGGCTTCGAGGCGTACGACGAGGCGGTGACGGCCAAGGCAATCGAGTTCATCCGCAAGCGCGGCGGCGAATCGAGCGGCGGTGGCGGCCGTGGAGGCCGGCGGCCGTTGTGCCTGGTCGTCGGATACACGCTGCCGCACAACCCGCTGATATGCTCGCGGCGGTGGTTCGACTACTACATGGACCGCATCGCCGAGCCGCCGCCCGAAACACCTGAGGAGTTCGCCCGGCAGAACATCGCGATCCGCAAATGGCGCGAGCGCCGCGGGGCCGACAAGATCACCCCCGCCCAGGCCCGGCGGGCGACGGCCGCGTACTACGGCCTGGTCAGCGAGATGGACCAGAACATCGCCCGCCTGGTCGAGGCGGCGCGGTCCGCGCCGGGCGGCGACCGGACGGTCGTCATCTACACCAGCGACCACGGCGACATGTGCGGCGAGCATGGCATGTGGTGGAAGAGCTGCTATTTCGAGGGCTCGGCCCGCGTGCCGCTGATCTTCAACGGCCAGGCGATCGCGGCCGGGCGGACGGTGGAGGCGGTCGTCAGCCTGATCGACGTGGGGCCGACTGTGCTGGAGATGATGGGCTGCCCGCCGATGAAATCCGTCGCGGGGCGGAGCCTGGCGCGGTTCCTTGCCGGGGATGCTTCGGTCGGTGGCGCACCGTCGCCCGCCATGCATGACTGTGGCATGGGCGTCTCGCCCGTGCGTCCCGCAGGCGTCTCGCCTGCGGAACCCGCGGCCGGGACGGCCGCGAGACGCGCGGGCCAGAGGCCCACGCCACATACTGAGCCATCGGCTGAGCGCGGCGGCGTGCCGAGTGGCAACGCGCCATCGCCGGCCGACTGGCCGAACGAAATCCTCTGCGACTACCACGGCGCCCACGGCGACAAACCGTCGTGCATGATCCGCCGCGGCGACTGGAAGCTGATGTACTACTGGGAGTTCGACACGTATCTGCTGTTCAACCTGCGCGAGGATCCCGGCGAACTGCGCGACCGCGCGGCCGACCCATCCTGCCGCGACATCGCGGCGTCGCTCCTGGCGACGATCCGCTCGCGCTGGTCGGCGCAGAGGGTGCTGGAAAACCAGGGCAAGGAGGGCGACCAGGGCACGACGGCCGGCATGACCTTCCCGCACGAGGTCATCGACCCAACCTTCCCGGCCGAGGACAACCAGTTCGACTTCTCCCAACTGCCGTGGTGGGGCGAGGTCCGCGAGCGGGTGCGGAAGGATACGAGGAAGTAGGCTGCCTCAAGGAAATCACGAATATCGAACAGGAAATATCGAATAACGAAGTGAAGACGAATTCGCCGGCTTTCTCCTCAGTTCGATATTTGATATTGCCTGTTCGATATTCGTGATTTCTTCACTTCGCCCTGATCGTCGCCTTCCTGACTGTGAACTCCTTGAGCTTCCTCGGGCTTGGCTTGACGCCGATGCCGGGGGCGTCGATCGCGCGGGCCTTGGACGGGCCGGAGAGCACCAGCGGCGGATCGCCCAGGTCTTCCTTGTAGAAGCGGTCGGTGGGAAAGACGTCGGAGGGGTACTTGACGTTGTCCAGCGTCGCCAGCGCCACCGAGAACGCCTGCCCGATGGCCGACTCCAGCATCCCGCCGATCCAGTTGGGCACGCCGGCGGCCTTGCACGTCGCCAGGACCGCCAGCGCGTTGGTCAGGCCGCCCACACGGCCGTGCTTGATGTTCACCCAGTCGCACGCGCCGATGCGGATTGCCTTGGCGCAGTTGGCCGGGGAGTTGACCGACTCATCCAGGCAGATCGGCGTGCGGACCTGCTTGCGAAGCTCCGCGTGGTCCACCAGGTCATCGTGCGACAGCGGCTGCTCGATCATCGCCAGGCCGAACTCGTCGAGCTGCTTGAGCATCGGCAGGTCGTCGAGGCGATAGGCGCTGTTGCAATCGACGTGGAACGTGGCCTTAGGGAACTGCCCGCGGACGGAGCGGACCATGTCCAGATCCCAGCCGGGGCGGTACTTGAGCTTCACGCGCTCGAAGCCCGCGTCGAGGGCCTTGCCGATCTCGGCCAGGAGCGCCGGGATGGTCTCCATAATGCCGAAGTCCGCGCCGACGGTGACCTCCGGGCCGCCGCCGCCGATGACCTGCCAGAGCGGCCGGCCCTGCGACCGCGCGTGCATGTCCCACCACGCCAGGTCGAGCGCCGCCTTTGCGAACTGGTTGCCCTTCACGAACGCCAGGGCCTCCTGGAGCTGGTCGCCCGTGGCGATGTCCTTGCCGACGAGGGCCGGCGCGAGCCACTCGCGGATGAGCATGAACGCCCCGCCGGTGAACTCCGGCGAGTACGACGGCGGGCTCCACGGCGACGACTCGCCCCAGCCCTCGACGCCCTCGCCCGCCATCCGCACCAGCAGCGACTCGATGGTTTCCGCGTTGCCGAACGCCGTGCGGAACGGGTACACCAGCGGCATGGCGACCTGGTAGAGATCGATCCGTTCTATCTTCATCTTCGCGCCTCCTGTCGGTACGATTGGC
>JBHGBE010000067.1:0-25395 GCA_041946855.1 Phycisphaerae bacterium
TCTCGATGTAGATGTCGCGCTGCGGGATGTACGCCTCGGGCTGGTAGTAGTCGTAGTAGCTGACGAAGTACTCTACGGCGTTCTCGGGGAAGAGGTCCTTCATCTCCTCGTAGAGCTGCGCGGCCAGCGTCTTGTTGTGGCTGATGATGAGCGTGGGCTTCCGGACCTTCGCGATGACGTGCGCCATCGTGAAGGTCTTGCCGCTGCCCGTCACGCCCAGGAGGACGTTGTACTTCTGCCCCGCGCGGAAGTTGGCGGCCAGCCGCTCGATGGCGGCCGGCTGGTCGCCCTCGGGCTTCATCTTCGAGATTACCTTCAGCTCTGGCATATATCTGCCGGCAGCGCCCGGCCGGCGGCTCATTATAATCCCGCCAGCCTGCAATCCGCAGTGCGAATGCGGCGAAGCTCCCGGCTTGACACGGCCGGACGGCGGGACGTAGGCTTGCCCCCGACGCTCAAGGAGAGCAAGCCCATGACCGCAACTCCGCCGTCGGAGCCGTCCGCCCCTGGCGAACCGCCCCAGCAGCAGTTCCGGCCGTTGATGCAGCCGCCGCGGGAGCCCTACCCGTCGCCGCCGCCGGGCTATTATCCCTACATGGCCCCGCGGAAACCGTCCTGGCCGGTCGTCATCGGCGTGATATCCATCGTCCTGGCCTCGATGGGGCTGGTGTGTACGCCCCTGACGCTGGTCTTCAACAACTTCGGCGCGATACAGAAATCACAGAGAGACGTATTCCCCCAGTGGTTCCTGGACGCCGGCACGATCACGAGCGTGATAGGCATCGGCCAGGCCCTGCTGCTGTTGATCGCGGGGATACTCCTGGCCAAGCGCCGGCCGGGCGCGCGATCCCTGCACCTGGTCTACGGCTGGCTGGGCGTGGCCGGGGCGGTGGCGAGCGTGGTGATGTTATTCAGCCTGAACTTCGCCAGCATGCCCCCCGCGGGAAAGATCGGCGTGGTGTCCGGCGCCATCGCCATCCCCGTCGCCCTGGCCTATCCCATCTTCTTGCTCGTGTGGTTCATGCGGGCCAGGATCGCGCGGGAGATGGCCGAGTGGCCCGGCTTCCCAATGCCGAATCAGGAATGACGAAGGAATGAGGCGGCCGATGGCGCTGCGTCCGCGCATAAAGAAGGCCCCTCCCTCCCAGGGGCCGCAATTCGTTCACTCCCCCCCACGACACAGCTATCATCGGCCGAGCGGGGGGCGGCCTTGAGCAACGTCGATGAACTCCTGAGCGAAAATCCTCACCAGGCGAAGGCGACGGGCCTTCCCCCGCACGCCCCACGCAGGTAGCAGAACACGCGCGTCCTGTGCGATTTGTCATCCGCCATCTGGCGGATGATCTCCTTCATGGCCTGCTCGTGCAGGCGGTCCGCGTTTCCCAGGGCCCTAAGGTCGCCCAGGAAGAACCATCCTTCTTGGGGGCTGTCCATCCGGCTTGCCATGAGAATCCTCCAGGGCCACAACCACAACTGCCTCCGCCCGTTTAACGGCTCGGACGGCCCTTCACGGGGCATGCCTGCGGGAGGTCACTGCGGAGTGACAACTCTGAGAGCCACACTCTCTTCAACACCGATTATACGGACTACGCCCGCGGCAACCAAATCTTTGTGTCCCGTTGCCCTTCCGCAGAGGTAGCGTAGAATACGAATGTGGGGCGGGGCAAAATATACGGGCCTTTCGGCCTAAGAGGCAGGCGAAAATGATCGGCTTGGCTTGGAACGTGATAGGCACGCCAGTCATTGTCATAGCGGCGATAGCGATGCTGGGCCTGGTCGGGTGCAATCGGGCGGCGGATTCCTCGCCCGCGGCGTCCGTGAAGATTTCGCTTACCAGCTCAGCCTTCGCCAACGGAGCAACTATCCCCAAGGAGTACACGGCCGACGGCCAGAATATCTCGCCGGCGCTTGCCTGGTCGGGCGTGCCGGCGGGGACGAAGGAGCTTGCCCTCATCATGGACGACCCGGATGCGCCGGTGGGCACGTGGGACCACTGGCTGCTGTTCGGCATTCCCGCGACTGCGGTCGAGCTGAAGGCGGGCCAATCCGCGTACCGCAAGGGCACGAGCCCATCCGGAATGCTCGAGGGCCGGAATTCCTGGGGCAACAACGGCTACGAAGGCCCCGAGCCCCCGCCGGGCAAGCCCCACCGCTACATCTTCAGGCTCTACGCCCTCGACGCCCCGCTGAAGCTGTCGGCCGGGGCCGACAAGAAGGCCCTCCTGAAGGCGATGGACGGACACATCCTCGCCCAGGGCGAACTGATCGGCAAGTATGGGCGGTAGCGTATCGCATGGGCGTCCCGCTCGTGCGTCTAGCGGGTGTCTCGCCCGCCATGGCGGCTACCGCCGATGCGGAGCGAGGGTCCAGTTGTGCGAACAGCCAAAGGCGGGCAGGATGCCAGCCAGACGCGCGGGCCGGAGGCCCACGCCACGTTGGGCGCATCTCCGTTGCGGCAGGATACGGCGCAGGTACAATCGCCGCGAGCATGTTCGATCTCGCGATAGTCGGGGCGGGCCCCGCGGGCGCGACGCTGGCGCGGCTCGTCGGGAACAGGTTCAGGCTCATCTTGATAGACAGGCGGCGGCTCAGCGCGCCGGGCGCATCAGGCCCTGGGTCACTTGAGAAGTGTTGCGGCGGGCTGGTCGCGCCTGATGCGCAGCGGGTGCTGGCGGAGATGGGGCTGGGGCTGCCGGATTCGGTGCTGGCCGGACCGCAGCTATTTGCGGTGCGGTCGATTGACCTCGACAGCGGCCTGGAGCGCTTCTACCAGCGGCACTACATCAACATCGACCGCGAGGCGTTCGATCGGTGGCTCGTGTCGCTCGTGCCGGGGGGCGTCGATGTGCGCGATGGCTGTCTGCTGCGTGGATTCACATACGAGCCGGGCCGCGGCGAGGCCGGTGACGGCGGCGACGCGTTCACGATCAGGTTCACTCGCAACGGCAGAGAGTGCGTCGCGCAGGCGCGGGTGCTCATCGGGGCCGACGGGGCCGATTCGCGTGTCCGCAAACTCGCGCGCGGCGATGACGCCGGCCGGCGCGAGTGCCGCAGCTACATCGCCATTCAGGAATGGTTTCGCGCGGAGTCGCCCCTGCCTTACTTCACGGCCGTGTTCGACAGCACCATCACCGACTTCTACGGCTGGACGATCCCCAAGGATGGGTGCCTGCTGGCGGGCGTGGCGGTCGAGCCGGGACCGGCGGCGCTGCGCAGGTTTGACCAGTTCAAGCGGAAGCTCTCGGACATGGGTTTCGACCTGTCGCGGCCTGTCAAACGATGCGGCGCCGCACTCCTTCGCCCGCGCGGCGCCGGCGAGATATTTCCGGTTGTCAGCATGGCGGGCGCAGCCGGAGACAATCCATCCCCGCCCGGGGTGGCCTTGATAGGCGAGGCGGCCGGCTGGATCAGCCCATCATCGGCCGAGGGCTTCAGTTACGCATTCCGCAGCGCGATCGCGGCCGCCGAGGCGCTGAGAGCCGCATCGCGCCGCGCCATGCCCGCCGCATCGGAATTCCGCGATCAGTTCCTGCGCGGATACCGGGCCAACTGCTCGTCGCTCCGCTGGAACATCCGCGCCAAGTCGCTAAAGTCGCGGATCATGTACTCGCCGCACCTCCGCAAGCTCATTATGAAATGCGGCATCGGAAGCATCAGAATCCTGGATGGCTCGACTTCTTACGCTGACAGGAGGGCCGACTGATGTTCGGATGGTTCATGCGCGGACAGGCTTGGCGAGCTCGGCCGGTCGGGTGTTGCATTCCGTCTCAGAGACACTACTCTGGTGCGAGTTTCATCATTGTAAGGAGCTGTGTGGATGGCTGCTGAGCGTGCGGTGGTCGTCGGCGCGGGGTCGATATCGGGCGCGTGGTTTCCGGCGCTGGCGGCCGAGGGGGTGCAGGTGCCGGCCGTCGTCGACCTGGACATCGAGCGGGCGCGGAAGCGCATCGCCGAGTTCAAGCTCGACGCCGAGGCTGCCACGTCGATGCGCAATATGGTCCGCAGGTACAAGCCGGACTTCGTCATCGACCTGACCGTGCCGGAGGCGCACTGCGGCGTCACCTGCACGGCGCTGAAGATGGGCTGCCACGTCATCGGCGAGAAGCCCATGGCCGCCACGATGTCCCAGGCCCGCCGGATGGTCGCGACGGCCGATAAGTGCGGCAAGCTGTACATGGTCAGCCAGTCGCGGCGGTGGAACGCGATGCACCAGGCCACTCGCGACCTGATCGCCGCCGGCAAGATCGGCGCACTGACCGCCCTGAACTGCGACTTCTTCATGGGCTGCCACTTCGGCGGCTTCCGCGATGAAATGCCAAGCCCGCTCGTGCTGGACATGGCCATTCACCACTTCGACCTTGCGCGGATGCTCAGCGCGGCCGACCCCGTGGCGGTGTACGCAAGGGAGTTCAATCCGGCCGGCTCTTGGTACAAGGGCGACGCGGCCGCTAGCTGCATCTTCGAGATGACCGGCGGCGTGGTCTTCACCTATCGCGGCTCGTGGTGCGCCGAAGGCTTCCACACGAGCTGGAACGGCGACTGGCGGATCATCGGCCAGCGCGGCACGATCATCATGGAAAAGGACCAGCCGCCGCGCGGCCAGGTCGTCGCGGGCGACGCCGGCTTCAACCGGCCGCTGGCTGACATAACCGTGCCGGAGCCGAAGATGGAATTCACGGGCATGCACGGCGCGCTGCGGGAAATGCTCGCGTTCATCCGCACAGGCGCCAAGCCACAAACCGAGTGCCACGACAACATCAAGTCGCTGGCGATGGTGCTGGCGGCAATCGAGTCCAGCCGCAAGGAGCGACGTGTGCCCGTACGAGCATGATTGCGGATTGCGGAATGCGGATTTCCGAAAGACGAAGGTTCCCGGCTCCTGCTGGAATGAGGCGACATGCGTGGCGTCAGAGAATCCGCAATCCGCATTACGCAATCCGCAATCAACCAAGACGTGACATGACAACAGAGAAGGAGAAACAATGTTCGCAGAGAAGATTCGCATTGGGACCCTCGTTCCCGGCCGTAAGGACCCGGCCAACTACATCCGGCAGATTCTCCAGCATGGGTTCGAGTCGTTCTCGATCTCGTACGCGCCGGAGGACCTGGCCAGGACCGACCTGAAGGCGACGGCCGCCGAGGTCAGGGAGGCACTGGCCGGCTCGGGCGCGGTGGTCAGCTCCGTTAGCTGCTTCGGAAACCCGCTGCACACGGATGACAAGGCGGCCGCCGCGCGGGAGGGCTTCAAGCGGCTTATCGACGCGGCGCACCTCTTCGGCTGCGACATCGTGACGGGCTTTACCGGCCGTGTCATCGACAAGCCGCTCCATGAGTCGATCGACCGCTACGCCAAGGTCTTCGGCCCGCTCGCGAAGCGCGCCGCGGACAAGGGCGTGCGCCTGGCCTTCGAGAACTGCCCCATGGGCGGCACGTGGCGGACGGGCGGCTGGAACATCGCCCACAACCCCGACGCGTGGGAGCTGATGTTCGCGGCCATCGACTCCAAGAACGTCGGCCTCCAGTGGGAGCCGGCGCACCAGCAGTGCCAGCTCATCGACCCCCTGCCGCAGCTACGCAAGTGGGTCAAGAAGGTCTTCATCCTCCACGGCAAGGACGCCACGGTGCTGTGGGACGTAATCCGCGAGCACGGCGTCTTCGGCAACGTGCCGTGGGTCTACCACCGCACGCCGGGCTTCGGCGACGTGAACTGGACGGACGTGATCAGCATCCTCCGCCAGGGCGGGTTCGAGGGCTCCATCGACATCGAGGGCTGGCACGACCCGGTCTACAACCGCGAACTCGAAATGACCGGCCAGGTCCACGGGCTCAACTATCTGAAGCGCTGCCGCGGCGGGACCTTCGTTCCCAACCCGGCCTGAAGGCGTATATGAGAGCGTGGCGTGGGCGTCCCACCCGCGCGTCGAGGGCATCCCCGAAGGGGTCCTTCGGACCTGCCCTCGCATTCCCGCATCTCCGCGGGCAAGACGCCCGCGGAACGCGCGGGCCAGGGGCCCGTGCCACATTCAATCAGGTTCTCATACCTGCTCCGAAGCCGCGAGTGCGGAATCACTCCCGGCCGTACGCCTGCCGAGGGGCGAGGTACTGGGCGAATCGGTCTGAGAGAGCCTGCCGGAGGCGGTAGCACAGGTGGCACTCATCGACGTAGGCCTCCTCGTGCGGCAGGCCGTGCGCACGCGCCAGCTCGGCCGGCCCGCCCCGCGCCAGAGGCCCGGCAATCGGGTGGGCATCCGCGTCGTATTCCCGGATGACCTGCGCCAGCGGCGCGGCGAAGCAGTTGCCCATGCACAGTCCCTGGCAAAGCTGTAGGTTGCCGTGGCAATCGACATGGACCCGGCCGGGGTTCCGCAGGTCCTCGTGCGGACAGCGATTCAGGTCCTCCCACTTCCGGCGCGGCAGGCCCTCGGTGAGTTTGTCGGCCGCACGACCGCGGAACTTGACCCCGCCGGCGGCGAGGCTTGCGGATGAGCCGTCGGCCGCCGGCGCAACGCCCGGCCGCTGCCTGCGTATGACAGAGACGGCGACGCCCAGCGTCTTGCCGGCCGCCTCCACCCGCGATGCGTGCTCCCCGTGGCGCTCGCCGTAGTGGAGGCAGTCGTCGCTGATGGTCAGCGTCGCCAGGCCCGCCGCCGCGAGCGGACCGAGCCAGATCTCGGCGTCGGCCTGCGACGTGGCCCAGTAGGCGTTGGTAACGATGTCTGTCTTGAGCCCCAGCCGCCCCGCGCGCCCGACCGCGTCCAGCACCAGCGGGTAGTAGAGCATCGGCTCGCCGCCCTCGAACGACACGCCCTTGATTGTGCCCGCGCCAACGGCCTGCCCCAGCACATCCGCAAGTTGCTGCGACGTGAACGTGCCCTTCGCCCGCGGCCCGCAGTGAAGAAAGCAGTGATCGCACTCGAAGTTGCACGCGTACGTCACCAGAAAGTGAAGGCCGGTCAGCACCGTCGCTCCTCCAATCGAGCCGACTGCATTCTACCATCCGCACGCACGTGGCGGAATGGCTTTGCGGGGGAACAGGGCGGGGGCGGGTGGACCTACCATCCGCACGCACGTGGCGGAATGCCCGGCCGGCCACTGGCTATCGCGTCCCGGAGCCGCAACGGGCACGAGTTCTTCACCACCAGGTCTTGACACGCAGGTTTGTCGCCCTTACACGTATCCCCTCAGCGTCCCCCGGCCCCCTTGCCGCGCGGGAACGCTCAACCAAGGAGAATCGCTACATGGCCAGCAAGCAGTTGAAGGTCGGCATCATCGGAGTCGGCGGCATATCGGCCGTTCATAACAGCGGCTACGTCAAGAGCGGCCTGGCGGAAGTGTACGCCATCTGCGACATCAAGCCCGACGTGCTCAAGAAACGCAGCGACGACTACAAGGTCCCCAAGGAACGCTGTTTCAAGGACTATCGCAAGCTGCTGGCGATGAAGGAGCTCGACGCGGTCAGCGTCTGCACGCCCAACGCATTGCATTGCGTGATGACGGTGGACGGCCTGAAGGCCGGCAAGCACGTCCTGTGCGAAAAGCCCATGGCCATGTCGCCACAGGAGTGCAAACGGATGAACGACGCGGCCGCGAAGGCCCGCCGCAAGCTCCAGATCGGCCTCATGCAGCGTTTCCGCAGCGACGCCAATTACGTCCACAAGCTCCAGGCCGAGGGGGTGCTGGGCAACATCTACTACGGCCGTTGCCAGGCCATCCGGCGGCGCGGCGTTCCGAGCTGGGGCGTCTTCGGCCAGCTCGACAAGCAGGGCGGCGGCGGCGTGATCGACATCGGCGTACACCTCATCGACCTGTGCTGGTGGCTCATGGGCAAGCCGACGCCCGTGGCCGTCTCGGGCGCGACGTACCGCACCATCGGTAACACGCCGGGCCACGTCGGTTGCTTCGGCCCGTGGGACTGGAAGACGTACACCGTCGAGGACTTCGCGTCGGGCCTTGTGAGGTTCAAGGGCGGCGCGACGATGAGCATCGAGTGCGGCTTCTGCGTCAACCTCGACAAGCCGCACGAGGGCGTCCACGTCGTCGGCGACAAGGGCGGCGCGGGCCTCTCGCCGCTGTCGGTGCAGCTTGAGGTGGCCGGGCACATCATGGACTGCACGCCCAACCACATCTCGACGGTCGACCTTCACGGCCGGCCCGACTCGGCCACGACCAACCACGAGAAGGAGGTCTACTCCTTCTGCAAGGCCATCATCGACAACAAGCCGGTCTACGTCCCCGGCACAGAGGTCATCAACGTCCAGAAGATCATCAACGGGCTGTACGCGTCGGCCAAACAGAACAAAGAAGTCTCAATACTGTGAAGAGGACATGGCTGGCGGGATTCGATGAGATGTAACACTTCACCCGTCTGCAACGGATTGTACATGTATCCTTCGCCGCTCAGTGCGGGAACACCGCGATCGCGGCCTGACTGGAAAGGAACGCGAGCGCCTGGCGGCGATGAGCAAGATTGCCGACAGCGTGGCCAAGTGGAAGGACAAGCCGCATACGGGCGGCGGCGCACTGGAGGAAGCCATGATGGTTCCGACTCCCCCCTGTGCCTGGTGCTGATGGCCCCGCCGTCCTTCTCCGCCGATGACGCCGCCGCCTTTGACGGAAAAGACCCGCTCCTCGCCGATGCGATTGGCCCCCACGTGAATCTTCGGTGGTTCCTTGCCGTGGTACTTGACCGCGTTGCCGATTAGGTTTTGGAGAAGCTGCATCAGGTGCGCCTCGTTGTACAGCACCGTCGGCATCGCGTCGTGAGAGACCACCGCGCGGGTCTCCTCGATAGTCGCCTTCAGGTTCGCCAGCACGCCGTCGAGTACCTTCTCGCAATCTACCTGGGACAATGTCATGCGAGGGCTGGACACTCTCGTGTAGGCAAGCAGGTCGTCGAGAAGCCTGCCCATCCGGGTCGCGGCGCTAGTGACGAAGCCGATGTACTCGGACGCCTTGGCCGTTCAATTGCTTCATGGGCCACCTTCGCCGATCACACCGAGGGTGCGGAGCGCGTTGATGCTGAACTGCACGGCCACCGCCGCCAACAGCAAGCCCATCAAGCGCGCGGTGATCTTCATCGCCAACGGACTGAGCCGCGTCGCGCCCCGCGCCGACAACCACAGAATCACGTAACTGGCCCCGCACACCACGAGGATGCTCGCGCACAATGCCGCGCGCTGCGCAAGATCAGCGGCCTGACTGTACAGAATCAAAGCCGTGCTGATCGCGCCAGGCCCGGCCAGCATCGGCACACCCAAGGGTGTAATTGCAA
The DNA here is from genome assembly GCA_041946855.1 of Phycisphaerae bacterium. Lineage (GTDB taxonomy): Bacteria > Planctomycetota > Phycisphaerae > SM23-33 > SM23-33 > JBHGBE01. The sequence goes on from JBHGBE010000067.1 coordinate 9,272, forward strand.
TGTCGTCCTTGGCCTCGCCTGCGGCCATTTCCTCGGGGGTCTCCCGCACTTTGGATCGTCGCGCCTGCAGCATATCCAATGCGATCACAAACAGCACCGCGCTGCCGGCAATCTGGAATGCCGGCAAACTAATGCCCAGCATCTTGAAGATCCAGCGGCCCGCCAGCGCGAAGATCAGCAGCACCACGGCGGCAGTGCTGCACGCCAATCTGGCCATACGCACTCGAGCGGCAGGGATGTCATGGGGCGTCATCGCCAGAAACGCCGGTACTGCGGCGATCGGGTCCACGATCACGAACAACGAAGTCACAGCAAACAGGCTATATTCCGCAAGTGCCATGGTCATCATCGTCAACTGGTATTCGGTTCATCATCCAGTTCCTTCGGTCGCTATATTCTAATGCATGGGCCGGACTTCCTGCCAGACAGCCCCAGCTTGAAGTCGTGATTGGACTTCTTCCCGCACTTCTGCGGAGTTGCGGCACGCCAGCGCTCGTTCCGCCATCGTCGTCAATTCGCCTAGACTGGCGCTTTGAATCGCCGCCCTCACCTTGCCGGCCCGGATCGGGCTGGCGCTCAGGGAGCGGAATCCCAGGCCGACCAGCAGGCATGAGATGGCAGGATCGCCGGCCATCTCGCCGCACACGCATGCTTCCCGCCCAATCCTGCCAGCCGTCTCGGCGATCTGCCTGAGGGCCAGAACAACGGCCGGGTGCAGCGTGACTTCATCGTCCACGCACCTGGCCGTGTTGCGGTCGGCAGCCAACATGAACTGGATCAGGTCGTTGGTGCCCACGCTGAGGAAGTCCGCGTGGCGGGCGATCCGCTCCAGCATCAGGAACGCCGATGGCGTCTCGATCATCGCGCCGATGGGCGGCGTGCTTTCTACCCCGGACTCGCGACAGATAGCGCGGAACCGCTCGGCCGCCTCCAGGAAATCCTCTTCGCCCAGGACCATCGGGAAGAGCACGCGGACGTTCCCACTCCTGGCCGCCGCGGCTACCGCACGTAGTTGCGTGGCGAGCAAGTCGTTCTGCCAGAGCGAGAAACGCAGTCCACGCAGGCCAAGGTTCGGATTGGCCTCGAACAGGTGCCGCAGAAACATGGGTCTCTTGTCGCCGCCGAGGTCGAGCGTCCTGATCACGACGGGCCTGGGCGCGATGGCCTCTGCCACACGCCGGTAGGCGTCGGTCTGCTCCTGCTCTGAAGGGGCCTGAGGATGGCCGAGGAACAGGTACTCCGTTCGGAACAGCCCGACTCCATCCAGCCTCTTCACCGAGGCGGCATCGGCCTCTTCGGGCCGGCCGATATTGGCATAGAGGGCAACCGCAATCCCGTCGCTAGTAACACAAGGCCCCTGGCGGGCGGCGGCTTCGGCCATGCCATGCTCATAGCCTTCCCGCGAAGACTCGAACAGGCGCTGTTGTTCCGCAAGAGGGGTAACCACGACTTCGCCGCTTAGCCCATCGACAAGGACGTGCGCTCCGTCGGGGATATCAGAAGTCGCGCCGGCCAGCCCCGTGACAGCCGGAATTCCAAGCGAGCGGGCCAGAATGGCCGCATGCCCTGTGATGCCCCCGTGCTCCATGAGAATCGCCGCCACATGCGAGCGGTCAAGGTGGAGCGTATCGGACGGCAGCAGGCCCGTTGTCACCAACACGCATCCGGGCGGGAGTTCGGCAAGGGATTCCGCCGGCCCGTGCCCCAAGTGCCTGAGGACTCTCCGCTTGACGTCTCGCATGTCCTGGGCACGCTCACGAACGTACTCGTTCTCGATCTCTTCCAGGATCCTTGCCAGGTCCGAGAACTCGGCATCGACGGCCTGTTCCACGTTGACCAAGTCCCTTTCGATGCGAGATCCGACGTTCGCGCGGAATGCCCTGTCGTCAAGCATGGCCAAGTGCGCGTCAAAGATCCCGGCCTCGGCTCGCCCCAGTTCCGAGACGACCCTGTCCCGGAGAGCCCTCAGTTCCTCGGCGCAGCGTTCCATCGCCTGGTGGAACCGCCGTCGCTCCGATTCAACCTGCTCACCGCCAATCTGATAGCGCGGAACGGCTACATCGGCGTCCTGCCTGTAAACGTAAGCCGTGCCCTCGGCATAGCCGGGGGACACCGGAATGCCTCTCAACGTCTTCACGAAGACTCCTACGGACTCGATCTCGCCATGGTTTGCGCCACTGATGTGCTCGGCAGCCCCAACTGCGGCCGCCAACGCGTCACTGCGTCCGTCCGCCGATTCTTCCTCTTGTAAGCGTCGTCGTGGCGCATGCGTTCCCTGTGTCGCCGCAGCTCCGCCGTCAGGCGGTCGGCCATCTGGTCCATAGCTTCTCGCCACGTCTCGGCCAGCCCTTCGGCCACCAGCGTGTCGGTTGGCAACTTCAGCACGCTCCGGGATCTGAACAGGCCCGCATCCCGCCCGACCGTCAGTTGCAGCTCGCACTGGTCGTGCCGATATCCTGTCAGCAACCGCGATACCCGCCACCGCTTCTTTGCCCAATACGCGCGGACCCTGTCCTTCAGGCCAGCGCCACATCTGCCGAAAACGATCTGCTCAATCATGTTCTCTACCTCCTGCCCGCGAAACGCGGCCCGGCGGCAATACAACGCCGCAGGCCCGCGCCCGTCCGGCACCAGACGGGCACGGGCCATCTATCAACACCAGGGCCGCCCGGGACGACCCCGGACAACTACTTGCGCGGGCTGATGAATACGAACCGGGCGTTGCCCGCCTTGTCCTCGACCCGCAGCCGGACACCTGCCTGGGCCTCCTTGGCGGAAAGGGCCTTGGCCAGGTCTTCGGCCGTTGCGATCTTGGTGGTCTGCACTTCCGTGATCACGTCGCCGGGGCGTAAGCCTTGGTCAGAAGCTGGTGAGTTCTCGTCCACTTCCAGGATTACCGCCCCTTTGACGCTCTTCTTGAGGCCGAAGCGGTCGGCAAGTTCGGCGTTCGCATCCGCCACTCTCAGGCCAAACCGGCCCACCGCGTCTGAGGGCTCTCGTGCGCCGGAATCGCCGGGCTCGCTCGCCATGTCGGCGGGCTGCTGGCCGACCTTCACGCTGGCGGAATACTTCTTGCCGTCGCGGTAGTAGTCGATCTTCACCGTAGTGTCAGGCTTGATCTCGGCGACACGGTGGCGCAGGTCGTTGACATCCTTGACAGCCTTGCCGTCCACCGCCACGATGAAGTCGCCGGACTTGAGCCCTGCCTTCTGTGCGGGGCTATCGTCTCTGAGCCCACCCACCAGCGCGCCCTGCGTGTCCGGCAGACCGAAGCTCTTGGCGAGGTCCTCATCCACGTTCTGTATGTTCACGCCCAGATAGCCGCGAACCACTTTGCCGCCATCGATCAGTTGGGCCATCACGCCCTTGGCCATGTTCGACGGCACGGCAAGGCCGATCCCCTCGTTCACGCCGGTCCGCGAGACGATGGCTGTGTTGATGCCGATCACCTCGCCACGCATGTTCACCAGGGGACCGCCGCTGTTGCCATGGTTGATGGCGGCATCGGTCTGGAGGAAATTCTCATAGCCGTCGCCGCCCGTGGTGCGGCCCTTGGCGGAGATGATGCCAGCGGTCACTGTCTGGGGCAGCCCCTCGGGCGCGCCCACGGCCAGCACCCAATCGCCGACGTCGACCTGGTCGCTATCGCCCAGTGGGGCTGAGATCAGCCGATCCGGCTTGACCTTGATGACCGCCAAGTCGGTCTGCTTGTCGGTCCTGACCCATTCGGCGTCGAGTTTGCGGCCATCGGCAAGGACAACCTGCACGTTGTCGGCGTCGCGGACAACGTGCCAGTTGGTCAGGACATGGCCCTTTTCGGCGTCCACGACCACGCCGCTGCCCAGGCCATGCTGGTAGAAGCGAGGCTTTTCTTCCTGCTTGGGATTTGGCCAGCGGAACTCGCGACGGAACTGCCACTGGCCGGGAAGGCCGTCGCCGAAGAACTTTTGGAAGAAATCGTCCATGTCGGGCCAGGGGAGCGATTGGACGGCCACTCTCTGCTTGACCTGCACGACCACCACAGATGGCTTGACGGCCTTGGCCACCGACCGGAACAAGCCTGACATCTGGTCGTGCTTGCTCAGTTCGGCCAGGCTCTCGCGTTCCGCCTGATTCTGCCCGGCGGCAATCGCGTAGGCCGCACGTTCCATCGCCGCCGGTCCCCAGATCGTCGTGCTTGCCGCAACCAGCCCCAATACCACCAGTAGACCCACAACCATCAATCTCTTACTCATTCAGCACGCACCTCCATCGTGGAGAGCCTGTGTGGTTGTATACTCGGCTCAGTCCGCCACGAGGCTCTCTCGCTTTCACGCGGCGGCCTGAGGCCGCACAGCAGCACGCTGAAAGGGACCGGGCTGCTGTGGTATGTGCAACGCGCTGTCGGGCCCAAGCGGGCCGTACTCGATGCCAAAGGCCGCGTAGTCCGTGAACCACTGGCCATCGGCAATGTAACGGAACCTGTGGTCGCCGGGCGGCAGCAGCAGGCCTGCTCGCCACCATCCATCGCCCGTGGGAGTCATGCGAAGCTCGTCCGGCCGCCAGTTGTTGAATGTACCGGCAAGATAGACCTCGCGGGCCCGCGGCCTGTAGAAGCGGAATGTGGCATAGCACCCTTTCACGTACACCATGACACAACGCCTCCGCTATGTATCCGTGCGGGCGACGGAGTTCATGGTGCCGAACGGGTTCGGAGCCCATTCGCTGTGGTCCGGGTCCGTTATCCACATGCCATCCACAATGAATTTGTATTGGCATACGCCGTTGTTCACCGGAGCTTCAGCCGCATAGGCCCCATCCCACTGCTTCCGCATCCTCACCGGACGCCAATCGTTGAAGTCGCCGGCGACTTCGACCTTCTCGGCCTTGCCGTGAGGCACATAGCGGAACCGGATCGCTTTCTTCCTTGGCACCTTGTAGAACATTGCCAGCTCCTTCCATTTAAAGCCAGTCATGCTGCACGACGGACCAAGTCATTGTGGCCCTTCTTGTCGGCAAACGTGGTCTCGTGGCGAGGCCTGAGACTGCCCGCCGGCTCGGATTCGCCCGCCAAAACATCCAGCCGATAGCCGCAGATGCACAACACGGCCAGGATCGTGACAGCCAGTCCCCAAAGAACCCATGCCAGCGTCTGAGCGCCGAGACTCACCGCCAGGGCCATGCCGCAAAGGACTAAATAGATGGACACATATAGCGCGCCTGTCACTGTGCCCATGCACATCACCTCCGTCTCTGCGCGCCGCGGTCAAGGGGGAGTGGGGAGACACCGGCGGAGCGTAACCGCGCGGGGCGGTCTGCCGTGAATCCAGGGGGAGGGTTCTGAACAGCCCAAGAGCCAGATAGCCTTACGACCAGACCCGCGCGGAGCGCCCACCGCCGGCGTCGCCACAACCGTGGACTCGAGGGACTACGCCTTGACGGTAATGCGCTTGGGCTTGGCCTGCTCCGTCTTGGGCATCGTGACGGTCAGGACGCCATCGCGGTACTGCGCCTCGATCTTGTCCGCCTCCACGGTGGCCGGAAGCGTGATGTCCCGCCGAAACGAACCGCTGCGGCGTTCGCAGTGATAGTAGTTGTCGCCGTCCTTCTGTTCCCGGACATCCTTGCGCTCGCCCATGATGGTCAGCGTGTTGCCCTGAACCGAGATGTCAATGTCCTGGGCCTTCATGCCTGGCACATCGACCTTGACGACGACGGCATCATCCTTGTCCGCCACGTCGAGATTGGGCCACCAGCCGGTGGGCCGCGCGCCCTCCCAGGGCCAATCGAAGTTTAGGAAGCGCCCAAAGAGATCGTTCATCTCGTCCTGAAGACGAACGATTGGGCTGGTGGGGGCTTCACCTTTCCTTCGCCTAACGATGTCGAGCATGGTCTTCGTCTCCTTTCTAGCTCTTTGGCTGTCAGACCCAAAAAGGGACAATCGCCACGTAGCGCGCAGCAACCACTGTGCCAAGACGGGTCAAATGGCCTATCGTGACGGTAACCAGCGACAAGTACATTAGTTGTAGCAAGACACCTTTGCCAGCTCCCAACTGGCCTTGACGGCCTTTTTCCGCCATTTTGGCAGACTTGTAGCGGCCCAAGGGATTGGCCATCGCGTGTTCTCGGAGGCCGGCCCGCGGCTTGCCGGTTACCTACATCTGACCATGACAGCAGTTTCAAGTAAGGGCGGCACCTGCGCGTGCGCGGGTCAACGTCTACGCTGGATCTGGGATTACCGAAGGTCTTGACCATCCGGCGTACCAGAGTGATCATATCCCGCGCCCGCGGCGTGTCCCGGTAATCGCCGTCACCGAAGAGAGTTGCAGAGGCCGATTCGCTCATGCACAAGCCGCTGGGCCACTACAACATGCACAGCCGCCCGGAACCAGGGCAGGAGCCATCCATGGCGTAGTGAAGACCTTTGCCTTCGTTGCACGGAGCCCCAAGCACTTACGTGCGGTTCATGTGCCCAAGTGCGAAAGTTGGGCTAGGACGTTCCCATCTTGGCCTCCCGGCCGAACGAATCCTATCTTCCCTTCGCTACGCCGCCCGGCGGTGAGTTGAGGCCCGATCGCGGTGCGCCGCGGTTGTCCGCCCGTCCAGGCCGCAGGAGGGACGCCCGATGCGAGGGCCGAAGATCATGGTCGCTGTGGTGGTCCTGGCCATCCTTTTCACGCTGGTCTATTGCCTGCGATGCTCAATCCAGGCGGCCTGGGGCGCCGACCTCAATCCGCCGCCCAGGCAGCAGGCGGTCGATCATCTGCTCAGGGACATGAGCCGCTAGCGCTTCCCGACGAAGCCGCTTCGCCGATTGCCCCGGTTTTCCTCTAAACAGCGCCCCGCCAACGTTCAACAACTCTTGATTGCCGGTGTGCATCTCTGCCGGCAGGCCCGGTTGCGGCCCGTTGTTGCGTGAAAGCTGAGAGGAGCACTGCCATGGCCAAGGCTTTTCGGATGATCGTCGCGGTGTCCGCCATTGCCGCGTTTGCTGCGTGCCTGGCGGCCGCGCCCGCCACACAGCCCGCGAAATCGCCCTCGGGCGACGGCACGTACCACGGCGTATTCAAGTTCGGCACGGTCAAGTTCGGCTTCTCCGGCGGAAAGCCCTGGTCGGCCGTCGCCGTCGCAAAGGTGGAGGGCGGCAGTCCCTTCGATATCCTTGTCCCCGAGAAATTCGCCCGCGGCAAGATCGACATGGAGATGCTCAAGGACGCCGAGCCGGGGGACCTGCTGGAGATCGTCTGTTCCACCGCCGTCCCTTGCACGCTTATGAGCATGAAGAAGTACGACTTCAAGTGGGGCGAGGATGAGCCCAACGTTTTCGTGTTCAGCAAGAAGGGAGAGGTCAAGACGGAGGCCGTGACCAATGTCACGGTGAGCGTCACCAGGTTCCTCCAGCCGTTTACGATGGTGGTCCCCAACAAGAAGGGAGCCGATGGCTCGCCCGTCCCGGATGAGGCCATCATGAAGACGATAAACGCCCTCAAGGATGGCGACCTGGTGGAGCTGATGACGGAGGCCGCCGGCGGCCGGCTGATCATAAGGAGCGCGAGGTATCTCGAACCCTACCGCAAGGTTGAGTTCGTCAAGGTCGTCAAGGGCAAGGTGGGCATGGATGACCTGACCGGCGTCGAGGTCAAGGAGGGCGGCGGCGACTCCGAGCGGAGCAGCACGGCCAGGTTCTACCTGAACCCCAAGGGCAGGGACTTCGCGGGCCTGTTGAAGACGGTGGGCGCAATCCCGGCCGGCGCGGAGACACTGGTGCGGACAGTGTCGGACGACAGGGGCAACTGGCTCGTTTCGATCAGGCCCCCGACGGCCGCGGATTCGCCCGGCGTCGGCGAGCCCTCCGGTCAGCCCCCAAGGTGGATCTGGCGGCTCCGTGGCCCAAGACGCGGGCGGTGACTTGGGGTTCTGCCAGCCGCACATCAGTCCGGACGGCGCCTGGCAAAGCGTTGCCTCACGACCTGCGGACACGAGAAGTAGTGCCTGTCCCGACTTTCCAACTTTACGGGGCGACGGAGTGCATCAGGAACACGACCTATCGATCCAAGTTCTAGACTGTGCATTGGTGCCTGCGCGGCCGGCGGCGAATGATGGGCGACATTCTGTGCATTTCCAGGTTTGGTCTTGCATTGGGGGTTTTTCTGAAGAAAATCGTCCAACTGAGGCGATAAGACCAATGAAGGGACTCTATCGGCCGGTCGGATGGTGCGCCCAGGGCGCGGCGTCTGCCCCAATCGCCTCGGAGAGTGGAGCATGATTCAAGGTACGGAAACCGCGAAGAAGACCATCGTTGTCCCCGCCACGGCCACGAGCCAGTTTCTCGGCAAGCGAACACACCTGATCGGCATAGGCGGGTGCGGCATGCGCGCACTGGCCAAGATGCTCATGGACAGCGGCGCCAAGGTCAGTGGCAGCGACCAGGCGCCCAGCGCGGCCCTGGACCGCCTCGCCAAGTCCGGCGCGGCCGTCCGCGTCGGGCAGAACGCGGACAACCTGCCCAAAGAGTGCGACCTGGTCGTGTACTCCGCCGCCATCAACGAACAGAACCCGGAGCTGCTGGGCGCCAGGCAGCGCGGGCTGGAGGTCATCAAGTACAGCCAGATGCTCGGGCGGCTGATGAAGGAGCGGGTGGGCGTGGCCGTCAGCGGCACCCACGGCAAAAGCACGACGACCGGCATGGTGGCCTTCGCGCTGGCCGCCTCCGGCATGGACCCGAGCTTCATCGTCGGGGCCACGGTCGACCAGCTTGGCGGGCCCAGCGGCGCTGGCGCCGGCAAGCACTTCGTCCTGGAGGCGTGCGAGTTCGACCGCAGCTTCCTGAACTACTACCCGACCTACGCGGCCATCCTGAATGTGGATGAGGACCACCTGGACTGCTACGCGGACATCGACGCGATCATCGAGGCGTTCCGCGCGTTTGCCTCGCAGGTCCGGCCGGAGGGCGTCGTGATCGCCAACGGCGACGACCGGCACACCGGTTCCGCCGTGGGCGCGAAGGAAGCCGGCGGCATCGCGGCCGAGGTGCAGACGTTCGGCCTGTCCGAGGGCTGCACCTGGCGGGGCGTGAACCTCAGCGAGGACCGCGGCCGGTACAGGCTCGATGTCGAGTACAGCGGCAAGCGGTTCTGCCGCCTGTCGCTGAAGCTGGCCGGCCTGCACAACGCATACAATTCGCTTGCCGCCACGGGCCTGCTGCACCACGCCGGCGTCAGCCCGGAGAAGATCGCCGAGAGCATCGGCCGGTTCGAGGGCGCTCAGCGGCGGATGATGATCAAGGCGCAGCTCAACGGCATCACGGTGGTCGACGACTACGCCCACCATCCCACCGAGATCCAGGCGACGCTGCGGGCGATTCGCGACTACTTCCAGCCGTCCAGGCTGCTGTGCGTCTTCCAGCCCCACCAGCACAGCCGGACGCGCTTCCTGCTGAAGGACTTCGCCCGCTGCTTCGGCGCGGCCAACGACGTCATCGTGCCGGACATCTACTTCGTGCGCGACTCCGTCCGCGAGAAGGACTATATTTCGGCGGAGGACCTGGTCGCGCAGATCCGCCTGCACGGCGGGTCGGCGACGTATCTGAAGACATTCGAGGACATCACGGCGCATCTCAAGAACGAACTCAGGCCCGGCGACCTGGTCGTCACCATGGGCGCGGGCAATATCTGGGAAGTCGCGGATGACATTGTTCGCTGGATTAGAGCGGATAGTTAAGACCGACGAGCCGATGTCGGCGCACACCTGGTTCCGCATCGGCGGGCCGGCTACGTACTTCATCGAGCCCGCCGGCTTGGCCGAGCTCCAGGAGGTCGTCAAGCGCTGCCGCGAGAACGAGGTGCCGATGTTCGTCCTGGGCGGCGGCGGCAACCTGCTGGTGGACGACGCCGGAGTCAAGGGCGCGGTCATCCATATCGCGCAGGGCGACTTCAAGGAAGTGACGCTCTCCGAGGGCGTGGCGAAGGCCGGCGCCGGCGCGGACATGGGCAAGCTCGTCCTGCGGTGCGTGCGGGAGGGCCTCTCCGGCATCGAGTGCATGACAGGCGTGCCGGGCACGGTGGGTGGGTGCATCCGCATGAACGCAGGCGGCAACTTCGGCGACATCGGCAACGTCGTCGAGTCGGTCACCGTGATGACCGAGGCGGGCGAGGTCTTCACGCGGCACCGCGCCGACCTGGCGTTCGCCTACCGCTCCACCAACATCACGTCCAAGTTCATTCTCTCGGCCGACCTGCGGCTGGCCGAGGACGATCCGCACAGGATACTCAAGCTGGTCAAGCAGATCTGGATCGCCAAGAAGAACGCACAGCCGCTGGGCTACGGCAGCGCCGGGTGCGTCTTCAAGAACCCGCGCGGCATGTCGGCCGGCGCGCTGGTCGACCGCGCCGGGCTCAAGGGCCGCAGGATCGGCGGCGCGCACGTCTCTGAGAAGCACGCCAACTTCATCCTCGCCGACAAGGGCGCCACCGCCAGCGACGTGCTCAAGCTCATCAACGTCATTCGCGACTCCGTCTACAGGAAGAGCGGCGTCTTCCTGGAGCTGGAGATAGAGGTCTGGTAATGGATACCCAAGTTCTCGCCAGGGAAGGCGAAGTCAAGTCCACGGCCAAGCGCCCGTTGAGGCGCCCCGCGGCCCGCGCAGAGGATTTATCAGCTTCATCGTCGTCATCTACGCACGCGCTTCCGGCGGCGGCGCCGGCCGTGCTGGACATCACCGTCCTGATGGGCGGACCATCAGCCGAGCGGGAGGTGTCCCTGGTCAGCGGCGCGGCCATCGCCGATGCGCTGGCGGGCCTGGGCCACCGTATCACCCGCGCGGACATTTCGCCTGCCGACACATCCGCCCTCGACCGCAAGGGAATCGACGTGGTCTTCATCGCCCTGCACGGCTCGTTCGGCGAGAGCGGCGAGGTGCAGACGCTCTGCGAGCGGCGCGGCCTGCGCTACACCGGTTCGCCGCCGCGGGCCAGCGAGCTTGCCATCGACAAGGCCGCCTCCAAGGAGGCCTTCCGGCGCGCCGGCATCATCACGCCGGAGTGGGCCGTCATCGACTCATCCCACACCGATCAGCAGAACGAAGCCCTGCGGCGGTCGATCCCGTTGCCCGTGGTGGTCAAGCCCGTCGACGGCGGCTCCAGCGTCGATGTCACCATAGCCCGCCGCGCATCCGGGCGCGACAGGGCCGCCGCGGATGTGCTCGTCCGGTACGGCCGCGCGATGGTCGAACGGTTCATCCAGGGCCGCGAGTTCACCGTCGGCATCCTCGGCGACGATGTCCTGCCCGTCCTGGAGATCATCCCCAAGCGGAAGTTCTACGACTACCGCGCCAAGTACACCGACTGCGGCACGCGGTACGTCTTCGACCACGGCCTGCCGGAAGGGGCGGCGCGGGCGATGCAGGAGGCCGCGCTGGCCGCCCACCGCTGCCTGGGCTGCCGCGACATGTCGCGGGTTGACTTCATGCTCGACGCGGCGATGACGCCTTACCTCCTCGAAGTCAACACGATCCCCGGCTTCACCGGCCATTCGCTCCTGCCGATGGCCGCCCGGCAGGTCGGGATCAGCTTCCCTCAACTGGTCGGACGCATCGTGGACATGGCTATGAAAAGGGGCTAGGGACAAGCGACTAGCGACTAGGTGCCTTGCGATCCCCGGCGCCGGCTGGGGTCGGCTCGCCCCTGGTCGCCAGTCCCTAACCCCTGGTCCTTTCTTTGGAGCACGGAACATGGCAGGTGAGAAGGCCAAGAAAGAGCGCAAGCCCTCGTTCATCTCTCGCTGGTGGGAGGGCATGGGCGAGCAGCGCCGCGGCGCGATCGTGAAGGGCTACTTCTTCATCATCATCGCGCTCATCGTCGCCGGCGGCGTGGCGTACATCATGCGGAACATGGAGCACAAGGTCATGGCCGACCGGACCGGCCCCGTGCCGACGGCCGTGCGCGTGACGCTCGCCGACACGCCGCCGTGGCTGGCCTGGCCGCTGGCGCACCAGATTCCGCAGTCGCTCGTGCCGCGCGACATGAGCCCCACCGACCCCGACCTGCCGCAGCGTGTGTTCGAGCTTGCCCAGGCCAATCCCTGGATAAAGAAGGTCCACTCCGCCTCCAGGCGGATCGGCGGCGATCCGCGCACGGTGGTGATCGAGGTCAAGGCCGACTACCGCATGCCCGTTGCGATGGCCGTGCCGCAGTCGGGCGGCCCCGCCGAATACGTCGACGCCGAGGGCATTCGCCTGCCGGCCGACCAGGTGGCGAGGTGCTTCGTCAACGTGCCCGCCACGAAGGACAAGCCCGCTCACCAGGTCTTCTTCATGCGCCGCTCGGACATCCCGGCCGGCTGGAAGGTCTGGGGCATCCACTACATCATGATCGAGGGCGTCGCCGCGCCGCCGCCGGCCGTCGGCAAGAAGTGGGACAGCCCCGACCTGTTCGAGGGCCTGAAGATGATCGGCATCATCTGCACCCGCAAGGATGAGTACGCAGGCCAGATCCAGGCCGTGGACATGCGCAACTTCCGCGGGCGGAACAACCCCGGCCAGTCGCACATCTGCCTGCGGGCGAAGGTCGGCAACGGCCCGGAGACGATCATCAAGTTCGGCCGCCTGCCCGATTCCGGCGGCGACTGCGAAGTGCCCACCGAGGTCAAGATGCGCCGCCTCGACACCTTCGTCTCCGACCAGAACGGCCAACTCGCCGGCACGGCCGCCTACATCGACCTCCGCAACGACTACCTGAGCTACCGGCCGAACTGACAGGGAGATATCGAATAAGGAACAGCCAATCACGAATGACGAAGTAAAGAGACGGCCACCACTTCGATATTCGATACTTGCTGTTCGATATTCGTGATTTCTTCCGGTCTCCTGTTCAGTATCCGCTGTCGGCAATCTACAATCCGCAATCATGGCCCCTGGTCTCTCGTCCTTGGTCGCCCGTCCCTTCCTCATCTATCTCGCGTTTCTCCTCGCCGGCCTGGCCTGCGGGCTTTGGCCCGACTGGATATTTCCGCCGGCCGGCGAGGTCTACACCGGCCCGCTGCCGACGCTCCGCACGGTCGCCGTCGCCCAGGCCGCGTTCATCCTCCTCGTTTGGCCGGTGGTGGCGATTCGTCGCAGCGTCAGAGCAGGGACTAGGGATGAGGGACTAGCCACTAGGAGTAAAGAGACCGGCCAGCGCGCCGAGACCGTCGATGCTCCTAGTCGCTATTCGCTAGTCGCTAGTCCCTATTCCCAAGCCCCTAGTCGCTATTCCCTAGCCCCTAGTCCCTTCTTCCAGGTGCCCGAGACCCTCTTCTACATGATCGCGACGATCCCCTTCTACCTCGCGGCCGCATACCTGGGCGATGCGACGGCCCGCGATGTGGTTCGCTCGGCCATCGGCATCCTGCTCTTGTGGCCGGTGGGTTGGGCGGCGGGAGTGCTGGTGGCACGGCCGGCCGCGCGCCCGGCCGTGATCATCTTGATGCTGATCATCGCGCTGGGCCTGCCGGCTGCGTGCTACATCGTCCGCGAGTTCCTCACCGTCTTCAGCGAGAACTTCCAGCAGCAGCTCTGGCTGCTCACCCCGGCGACCTTCGCCTGGGAGACGGCCGGTGCGCGCCCCGCCGCAGACGGGTCCATCCCGCCGCTTCCCGCCTGGGCCGCGCTCGTCTGGCCCATCCTCGCCATCGTCGCCATGCTCGCGCGGCTGGTCTTCGTGAGCAAGCCGGCATTGAGCAAGCCGCCAGGGAAGTGACCTGTCTGCGGGACCTCCAAGCCCGGAAAGTAGTGCCTGTCCCTATTTTCTAAAAGTAGGGACAGGCACTACTTTTCCGGCCTTGCCGACGCGATTTCCCATGTGTCGCAGGGAGAAGGCCCATGGATTCAGCGATGACGCAGCATTAGCAGCCCAAAGCGCGAGCAGCGCAAGCAGCGCTCTCAGGCCGCGGGGCGCGAAGCTCCCGGCGTTTTCAACTGGCCGCAGGGCGCGAGGCGGCCGACCTATTCTGCGCAAACTTCTTCTGCGCCGCCTTGGCGGCCGATGAGAGCTGCTCGACCTTCGACTTCGCCCAACGTTCGAGGGCCTTGTCAAGGCCGGGAACCTTCATCCGCCCGGCCGTCTCCGCCAGCGCGATCTTCACTCCCAGCGGGCAGGGCCGATCCAGTTGGCCCGCAAGCGCATCGCCGAGGTCATCCGCCCCCACATCGCACAGCACGGCCGCAATCTCGCCAAAGCCGTACTCGCTTATCCCCTGCGCCAGCATCGGCCGCAACTGCCCCGCGATGTACGGCACGTAGTGTACGTTCGCGCACCATCCGAGCATCTGCATCCGCTCGGGGAAGGTCTGCTCCCACGGGACCTTCGCCCCCTCGTAGCCCTCGACGGGCGAATTTAGGAGCTGCTCGACGCCCTCCTGATACGCCTTCAGATACTTCGCCGCATCCGCCTTGGCCAGGGCCGCGCGGGCGGTGACGGCCGCCAACCACCAAATCGCCGGCAAACGCAAGAGCGGGCGAACGTCCAAGGCCAACCGCTGGCTCAAGCGCTGCTTGTCGCGTGCGTCGTGGGCGGCCTCGCACACCAAGGACACCTACCTGTCGGCGCAGTTCAGGCAGATCGCCAAACGCCGGGGCAAGAAACGCGCCGTCATCGCCGTCGCCCACACGATCCTCACCGCCGCCCACCACATGCTGGCAGACAAAGTAGAGTTCCGGGAGCTGGGCGGCAACTACTTCGATCGTCTCCATCCCGAACGGCTGAAACCCTACTACGTACGACGACTCCGGAAACTTGGCTATGAGGTCAAACTATCCCAGGTCAACACCGCCGCGTGGGAGTGTTTTCGAGGCAGGCAGTCACCAATTTTGGACTTCTGTGGCGGTCTTCTTGAAGGACGACCAATGGTCTCACCCCTGACGCTGCACTTGCCCCGCCCGCTTTCCGTTGCCGGCCGGGTGCATGGGCGGCTAAGATTCCGGGAAAGGAGCGTGTATCATGGTAAGATCCGCTGGCAAGACGGGAAGGCTCACCGGGCGCAATGTCGCGATCATGCTCGACCGGGAGTACCAGGAGCTTGAGGTCTGGTATCCGTACTACCGCCTCAAGGAAGAGGGCGCGGCCGTGACGCTTGTCGCGCCGAAGGCCGGCCAGGTCTACCCCTCCAAGCTGGGCTATCCATGCACGAGCGACGCGGCCGCCGGCGAAGTCAAGGGCGGCGACTTCGACGCGGTGGTCGTGCCGGGCGGCTGGTGCCCGGACTTCATGCGGCGCGATGAGTCGATGATCCGCTTCATCCGCGAGTGCGCTTCGGCGAAGATCGTGCTGGCCGCCATCTGCCACGGCGGATGGATGCTGTGCTGCACTGACGCCCTGAAGGGCAAGCGGGCGACGAGCTTCGTGGCCATCAAGCACGACATGATCAACGCGGGGGCCAACTGGGTTGACCAGGAGTGCGTGGTCGACGGCAACATCATCACCGCCCGCAAGCCCGACGACCTGCCGGCGTTCTGCGCCGCCATTGTCAGGGCGCTCACCTGACTGTGAATTGCGGATTGCGGAATGCGGATTGCGGATTCATGTGCAGATATCAGGCCCACGCCTTGGACATCACGTTAGGCCATGTTGGGCTGCCCATGCTCTCACGGTTGCCAGGTAGTGTGGATTGCGCGTGGTGACCAGTTCGCGCTGAATCAGATCCCTGGCCTGATCGGTTAGCCCGACAAGGAGTGCGAACGCAGCGGCCAGTCTGAATTGCCGGGCTTCGATGATCTCCTTCTTTGCTTCATCCGGCGATGCTAGTCTTTCGATCCAAGGTCTTCCGCTTTGTTCCCATGCGTCCCCGACCTGACGTGCCAAGAGAATCCTGTCAGTCGCCGGATCCAATCTCCACCAGTGGTCTTGGGCACACGACATCAGCTCACCGATGCGCTTGCGCCAGGTGCAATCGTATTCATGCGGACGATCCGCTAAAGCTGTATCGCCCAGCAGTTCCGCAACCTTCGGGAAGAACAATCCGAGGTTAAGCGTGAATTTGCCGGATGGACCGATGTTGGACATACTCGCTTGGACGTTCACGATGTATAGCTCGTAGTTCTTGGGAATCGGCCCTGTGTTAGACTTCTTTGGTCATAGGTATCTTGGATTGGAGATCGAAGGAGACTACGAACA
>JBHGBE010000068.1:0-24632 GCA_041946855.1 Phycisphaerae bacterium
GGGATTTCGA
This sequence comes from Phycisphaerae bacterium, assembly GCA_041946855.1. GTDB lineage: Bacteria > Planctomycetota > Phycisphaerae > SM23-33 > SM23-33 > JBHGBE01. Next base: position 11 of record JBHGBE010000068.1, read on the forward strand.
GTACTTTTTGCGCTACGCCTCCGAAAATCACGCTTGTTCAGGGCCTAGATTTCCTGCGAGAAACCGCCAGTGGTAGACAAATCGCTCTTTCATCCTCGGAGCATGAGCTGGACGACGCCGGCTGGACGCTGCTGGCCTTGGGAGAGGCCCTTCCCGCCGCCAACAACAATCACAGGTTCCACGACCAGACGCTGGAGGAGATTCGCGCACTCCAGCAGGCGGGGCGAGAGGTCGGACAGGACGTGTTGTCCTACCTCGCGAAGCAGGTTCGCGGCAGCAAACTGGACTTCCGGATCGCGCCGTATGCTCCCGGGGCGGGCATCAAGACGGAGTTGACGGATCGATTGGTCGTGACCTGCATGGACCTGCTGAAGAAGGGCCGAGTGGGCCAGTGGTGGCTCGGCGAGAAATCTGGAGTGAGCCCAGTCCCCGCATACACCTGGCTGCCGATATCGGGCGAACTGGCGAACGCCTCGCAGTTGGTGACGGGCGAGTACAACGGCCGGAAGTACGTACTGGTGTCTGACAAGCCCGGCCAGACGATGGTGCATGGCGAAGGCAGGGATGCCTGGGGGCTGGCGAGGGTCTATCAGACGAAAGAGATAGATGAGTCTCCCGAAGAGCGGAAACGGCTCTCCAGAGTGGGATACCCCCTTCCCCGGGGATGGCCGGCCGTCGGGTTCGAACTGGACGAGCGCGGGGCCGAACGCTTCTCGGCCCTGACCAAGGCCAACGTCGATAGCGCCCTAGCCATCGTGATCGACGGCAAGGTCGTCTCCGCGCCGGTCATCAAGTCCGCTTTGGGCATGACCGGCATGATCGCCGGCAAGTTCACCCAGGAGCAAGTGAACTCCTTCGTCGATGCCCTCCGCACCGGCATGCCGCCGGTCCATTCGGCAAGTTCAGGGCCAGCTAGCCGGCCCGCAGTCGATCTCGACGCGCTTGTTGAAACACTGACTGCGAAGGTTGGCGGTAAGTGGGAGATGAGCCCCCACAATGCCTTACTCCAGACGCGAATGATCCCTCGGGGCAGAATCTACTCGGGGCCGGACAAGGTCAAGGTTGCATACGATGTCTTCCCCATGAGCTGGAAGGAATTCGCGGCCAGCGATCTCGCAAGGATCTACGAGGCCGGCCGCATTGTCGGGGCCACCGACCAACTGACCGTGGTCGAAGGCATCAAAGACCCGTCAGCGGATGTCTCCGCGGAACACGCCAGAATCATCAAGGTTCTCGGGCTCAAGCCCATTCACGAGCCAGCGCGCCCCGCACCGTCGACCGCACCGGCCACCCGGCCGGCCACGCAGCCGGCCGCGGAGAGAGATCGGTTCGTCGGCGTCTGGGTTCACAAGCGGGCGGATCAGCCGGTAAAGGGAGAGCCGGATTCCTTCCTCATGCAGTTGAGAAAGGATGGGATATGGGCATATGTCTCCGTCTGGGGAGAGGTAGACCATCCGTCCAAGGTGAGCGTCACTCGGAGCGGAACGCGCTGGAAAGTCGGGCGGCTCTCTAGGCTGTTCGTGTCGCGGGGCAGGCTGCCAGAGGGCGAGTATTCGCTGGCGCTAGAGCTTGATCACGGCAGCATGTCGATCGGTGATGAATGGGGATTCAAGGATGCCGATACGCTGGTCAGTTACAGATTCGAATCGATTCTCATCAGGATGGAATGGCGGAGAGCAGCCCCAGGCCTTGACGGCCAACTGGAGGCGGCCATAGAGGCATCTTCCGCGACGCAGCCTGCGGGCATGCCGCCGGCGATCGGCAGCCCGAAGGCCATTCCGGCCTTGATGGCGATGTTCGAGCGGAAGGACGCCCTTCAGGTGCTGGCCGTGAATCCGGTGAACGAGACCCTCGCGAGCGTTGCGCACTGGGCCTTGATATGGATAACCGGCCGAGATGATGATGTGGATGCCCGGCGGAAACGAGGTATGGCGCCGATCAGAGGCGACGCCGTCAAAGACGAGGCAGCGCTCAAGGCCGTTCGCAACTTCTGGCGGGCCGAACTTGCCAAGGCGGCCAGCCAGCCCGCCACACGGCCGGCCGCGGGGGATGACGCCAACAATAGCCTCCACGACAAGACTGGATTGCTTCTTCCCTGTGGTGATTGTCCTACGGCGGCATGGCGACGAAGCAGAATTACTGACCAAGAGGCCCACAGAATACTTGACACGCCGATGCCGTCAGGTAGACTGCAATTATCTTATCCTTCCTACTTGTTAGCCGTACGGGTGCCGCAAGAAGCACGGGTCTTACCTACTAGGGAAGTGTTTCCCGCCGCCTGCAGAGGCAACGCGTTCCGCTAGTGCAGTAGTTTCTCCAGCCGGCGATGTGCGCGCGCCGCTCGCTGTCGCGCTTCCGGCCTGGGGGCAATCCATCGGCGACATAAGAGAATCGCCGGCAACGAGAGTTGCCCGGATCTCGCTGTCGGACAATGTACCTCCAGAAAAGGAGCATGCCATGCGAACGACGCGTATCGTTGTTGCACTGGGTCTGTTGCTCACTGTCAGCTCTGCCTCGCTGGCTGACACTCTCTACGCTTCCCTCCGGTTCACCGTGCCCGCCGCGGAAAGGCCCGTCGCGCTGAGCTACTGTTGGGACAACCAGACTTGGGAGGTGCTCTATGGCGACACCGGCCGGGTCCGCTTCTTCTCGGCCACCGGCACAGAGATCGGGTCCTACATGCCCGATTTGTCCCCGCTCACATTCATGCCTTCGGGTTTCACCGCGCCGCGTCTTGCCGACATCATGAACACGGGAACGGGGAACCACACGCAGGGCCTCGTCGGCAACCCGACCGCCAGTCTGCCCCCTACGTTCAATGGCACGAAGTATGTTGACACCGTCCACATCGCGTCGCTGAACCATGAAGTGTTGACAGCCTGCCCGTCGCAGGACCTGGGTGTCAACTCCCCCCTCAGCGCGATTCGCATCGAGTTCAACCGCAACGGCAGCTACTGGACAAGCACTGACAAGTACGTCGCACTGCTCGCGGATGGCCACACGCTGGCGGCGTGGGAACAGTTAGGAACGCCCTACCTCATCAACCTCCAGGACCATGGCATCTCTGCCGCCCAGAGCGTCACCTCCCGCTATATTGACGGGAACGCGGTAGTTCTCCACGACAACGTACTGACCGTCGTGCAGCGGTATGTCAGCTACCACCGACAGGGCGGCGACCACGGCGTGCCTCTTGCGAGCATGACAGCGAGTACGCATTCCAACATCGGGGATCAAGTGGCCGAGTTCAACATCTCCGGCCTGCCCGGCGGCGCATCCCTCGTGGATGTCGAGAACGTCTTTGCCTGGGGTGATCCTTGGTTCGCCGACCAGGATCGGTACTTCGTGCTCGACCAGACGACCGGCGGCGTCTACGCGCTTGTACCCGAGCCCGCGACGACGGCCCTGTTGGCTCTCGGCGGGCTGACGATGCTTCTGCGGCGGCGGGGCAGATAGCTGACTCGGCACCGGTGGGAGCGGTCGCTGGTTGGCCGCTCCCACCGACGGCTGCCACCTCAATGGCCGATGTCGAGAGCGGCGTGAAGCTGTCGGTTGCCGTCGCAGCACTCGTCGCGGCCTTGGTGGGATCTTTCGGAATTGTCCCTGCCGCCATTGGCCGTATACTGGCCATCGAGGAGCGATGCCATGCAACCGAAAGACCGGCAGTTCGAGGGGACCTGCGCGAGGCTCTACATCGAGTTCTTCGAGAAGTTCCCCAACGACGAGCTGCGGGACGCGGTGAGCGTGGCCCTCGCGCTGCTACTGAAGCGGCAACGCGATTTCCCCGGCGAACCGGGCGGCTGGGCCGGCGGGATCGTCTACGCCGTCGGCACCATCGGCTGCGGCGTGCCAGGTGTGCTGAACGCCGACCTGGAGAAGGCGTTCGGGACGACGATGGGTACGATTCGCTGGCGAGCCGAGCAGGTCAGACAGATTCTGGCGCTGGACATGCCACGATCAATCCAGGGCATCGTACCACCCCGGGAGTTCACACTTCGGGACGAGGCCAACGCGATCTGCGCCTATGCGTTCCGCAACGACCCGCTGTTTGAGGCAATCCACGAAGAAAACCGGATCACCGACGCAGAGATGAAAACCCTGATGGTCAGCGCCTCTGCGCATCTGGCGAAGCTCATGGCGATGAAGCAAGAGTCGCCGGAGAAGTACGACAGGTTCATCCGCGAGTACCACGGCAAGTTCTGCCTGAATTGGGAGCGTTAGCCACTCCCTGGGAGCCTTCTGGCACTTCTGTGACGCTCGAGGATGGCGGAGTGTCTTGCTGGGCGAGAATTTCCGCCGCCCGTCTGGCCAGCATGTCTATCACGCTCTTCTTAAGGGCTGCCTTGTCTACGAACGTGATCCTGGGCTCTTCCTTCGGGGGCTCCATGGCTGACTCCTGGCTCGGTCTAACGTCTTGCAGAATGTGCTCGTCCACAGTACCGCGAAGCCGCCCGCTGGGCAAGTCGGCCGAGGCCGGCTACCACGTTCCGGCCGGGCAGCTGCCCGTCGCCAGAAAACCGCCCCACGTACACGGGCAGCAGCCTTGCGGGAAGGCGAGCTCGCAGAGGTTGCCGTTGAACTCGCGGCACGCCATGCACACAGCCAACCGGCGCTGGCCTTCCGCCGCGACAACAGGGGCCGAGACGGCCGGCTGAGGCGATGCCAGCGCCTGAGGAATAGGCCGGGGCGCGGCGACCATCGCGGCGACGATGGAGGCCCACCCATCGGCACTGAGGTTCAGGTGCTCGTCATCGACGCCGGCCGCCACAAGCAAGTCGCGAAGCGGCTGGTCGTGAGCCTTGATGATCCGCCAGTGTTCGGGGCTCAGTTGCATGGGCATGGGCCTGGGCAGTATTGCGGGTCCGGAGCGCACGTTTCATAGGTGCCGTACGAATGGCCGGCTATCACGACGGCGCAAAGCCCGTCGACCGTGACCCGCGTGGACAAACAGATCGGGTCGCCGCTATGGAAATCCCCGCCTTGCGGCGGATTGGACGAGCAGCCCCAATCGGCCAGCCAGCAGTCTCCGAGCCACTGGTGGTTCTGGCAATCCCACAGGCGGGAGTAGACCCAGAAGCAGCGGTACTCGATGATTGAGGAGGGTGGAAAAGGATCGGTGGGCCAGTCGCTGCATTCACCATCCGCGCTGCACGTCGCGCCGCAGATCGTCTTGAGCCAGCCTTGAGCGGCGTCGTCCCATGCCCAATCGCTGTCGCGGCAGCCGGACACGCACGTTGCCTGGTACTGCGCGACCGTCCAGGTGAGGCCCGGGTACGTCCCGCTGACCGTGGCCTTGAACGTGTAGGCGCAGCGGCGGCCGCCGTCGCAGTCGGTGGCCAGGATGCCTCCGGTTGGCCGGGCAAGGATTACGCCGTCCTTGGCCATGACGGAGTCCATTACGCCCCTCCGCAGTTGCCCGTGCCGAAGGCCGTCGAGCGGACCTCGGCCGAGACATGGACGAGCCGGCCGATGGAGTCGTAGGTGGGCGTCCGGATGAACTGATACACCGGATCGCCCGATGTGCCCGACCAATACAGACGCATCGCCGAGAACTTCACGCCGTCGTTCCCGGCCTCCTGGTCGTCAACGTCCCATTCCTCGGTGTCTGCCGTGTCGCCCGAGCCCCCGAGCACCTTGGGGTTGTTGTGCGTGCCGGCGACGTGCCCGGCCAGCTTGACGACGCCCCATTGTGAGCCCGTCCCCGATACCTTCCACAGGATCGTGGCCGAGCCCTTGGTGCCGGTCTTGAGGCTGCCGCAGTCGCCGTCGTTCACGTCGGCGTATCCGTCGCTTTCGGCCGTCACGTCCAGCATTACCGGGCAGACCCCAACGGCGACGGCGAGGCCGATCTCGCCAGCGACGACGGGCTCCAGGAGGATGACGACCTTGCCGAAGTGGTCGGCCTCCGTGGGCGTGACGCCGACTAGGGCGACCTGGTTCTTGAAGGCGTCGAGGTCGTCGGCCGGATCGAACAGCGGGCTATCGACGCCCAGCACGTCGAAGCGCGCCCGGTCCGCACCGCTGCCGTTCTTCACCAGGATGATCCCGGCTTGCCGCGCCACCGGCGTCCCGGACTGGGCCTGCCCATGCTGGCGGCGCAGGAAGTCGTTGGCCGCGTCCACGAACGTGTTGAACGTTCCGGCTTGGATGGCCAGTGGGTCGCCGGGCTTGACCTTTGCGAGCGTGTCGGCCATGGGCTACGTCCCTATCCCCAGCAGCGCCATGTTGCCTTCGTCGTACACCTTCTCGATGTAAACCGCGACGGGCTTCTTGACGACGGCCTTGGCCGCGGCGTCCTCCGCGTCGGCGTACCGGACCCACATGTACTCCCAGCCCTTCTTCGCGATGCCGGTTATCGAGCCCACGGTGATGCCCGAGCGGTTCGGGCTGGCGGCGAACTTGAAGGTGATCTCCCACTTGTCGCTGCCGCGTTTCGACCCCGACGCCCCCAGGAAGAGAACTTCGCCGGCGGCGCAGCCCTTGAACGAGGCGTTGTTCACCTTGCCGGTCAGCGAGTAGTACGCCGATTTGTTCACGCTGGTGTCGTCGATGTAGTGCGTCTCAGACCAGGTGTAGACGGGGATGGTGATATCGACGCCTTCGACGTTGTCGTGCGTCACTCCGATCGCGCCGCCGAAGTCCGGGGCAGTCTTGCCCGCCGGGGCGTACTTCTGCGTCGTCGAGATCGACTGCGTTATGTGCTGCGTCCCGCCGCCCGTGTCGAAAGAGAAGGATGGGTCGCCCGTCTCCGAGGGCGATTGCCGCTGGCCGTACTTGATGGTGACGTTCCACCGGCCCCAGGTGCGGGCCGTGTCGATGCAGTCCGGTTCCATCTCGATGGACTGCCGCACCAGGCCCACGTAGCTGAGGGCCGTCGAGTCGGCGACGAGGTTGTACGCCGTGATGTCGTCATGAAGGTTGCTGTCGCCCTCAAGGACGTAGTGGAGCGTGACCGAGGCGCTCTCGCCGGTGCTCCATACGCGGCTGTCGATTCGCTCTGTGAGGGAGGCGGTCACGATTCACCTACTGGAAGGCAAGGCCGTTGCCGGCCTTGTCCACGAGCTTGCGGGTATTCTTCGCGGTCTCTTCCGTGGCGTTGGCGATGCGGTCTGAAGGGCCGCCGGCCCCCAGGCCGGGGGCCTCCGCCGCATTGAAGGTCCCCTTGACGCCGATAGTCCGCTTGGCCAGGTCGTCAAGGCCGCCCAACTGCCCCCGGAGCTTCTTCATCAGGTCCTCCGGCCCTTCCATCTTGTCCGGGCCTTTAGCGTCCTTGTCCTTGCGCTTCTGCTTGGCCTGGTCGATGGCGTCCTTCCACTCCTTGCGGGCGTTGTCCAATTCGTCCTGGTTGGACTTCATCTTCTGGTCGTACTCGTCCTGATACTCCTTCTTCTTTGCCTCTCCCTGCTGGACCAGCTCGTTGAGCGTTGCCTCGTGCGTTTTGGCCGCTTCATCGCGCTCCCGCGCCCGCTGGGCGTCCCGCTCGCCAAGCTGCTTCTTGGCCTCGTTCCACATGGCGTCGCGGGCCTTGCCGTATTGCTCCTCGACGGCCTTGTTCGCGGCGTCGGGGTCGAAGCTCTTGTCGAAGACGCCCTTGACCTTGTTCCAGGTCTCTTCCAGCGACTTCGCTACCCACAGCCAGGCATGGTGAATGCCAGCGCAGAAGTTCGTCCACACCGACGACAGGAAGGCCGTGGTCTCGATCCACGCCACCTCCAGGCCGTGCCAGATGTACTCCAGGCCCATGACGAGGCCGTAGAACGCCTCCGTCGCCCGCTGGCGAAGCCACAACAGCGCCCCATTCCAGATAGAGCTAATCCAATTGACGCCCTTCTGCCACTCCATCTTGAGCGTCAGCCACAGGATCTTCGCGGCAAGGCCGATGTCGCCGGCCGCGAGCGCATCGGCGATGCCCTGGTAGGCCTCCATCGCATCGGCCTTGAGTTCATTCCACCGCTCGCCCAGCCACCCAAGCGCCTTGCCGGCCATGCCAGTCGCATAGAGGATGTACCCGCCCAGGGCAACGACTGCAGCGATGACCATCCCGATGGGCGAGAGTAGCCAAGCGATGATAGAGCCGACGATGCCAAGGACCGTGCCGACGCCAGAGATGATCGTCGCCAGCGTGCCGAATACGGCCCCCAGGCCCGAGATAACATAGCCCAGGCCCACGAGCGCCAACCCGCCGACCAGGACGGCCGCGGCGACCTTGAAGACCGTCAGCACCAGGTCCTTGTTCTGCTTGATCCACGCCGATGCCCGGACGACGCCGGTGATCCAGCCGGCCAGTTCCTTGAGCGTGGGCGCAAGCGCCGAGCCGATGACGAAGACGCTCTGCTTGAGTACCTTCCACAGGACTTCCAGGGCCCGGTTGAAGCCGTGCGCGGCCTCGGCATCCTCCGTGGAGATGGTCAGTCCCAGCGCCCGGGCCCGTTTGCATAGGTCGTCGATGCCGGCGGCCCCGGCAGTGATCATCGGCAGCATGGCCGTGCCGTTCTTGCCGAAGATCTCCATCGCCATGGCAGCCCGGATCGTGGGGTCTTCGATCTGGTTCAGCCGGTCGGCAATCCGCTTGAACTGCTCATCGGGCGACAGGCCGTTTAGGTCCTTGATCGTCAGGCCCAACATGCCAAGGGACTCCTGAGCGGAGCTGGAGCCCTTGTCCTCCCGCACGACCGCCATGTTGTCGCAGGCGTCCCGCACGGCCCGCTGCCGGATGCCGCAGGCGTAATAGTAGTAGTCGCCCTTGGCGTTCTTGGAGCGGCGGATGTAGCAACGGTGGCCGTTTTCACAGAAGAGCAGGCCGGTGAAGGGACGGATGGTGGCGCTCGAATGCGGCCTGCCGCCCGGACGGGCGCGTTCCTCCAGCCGCCGCTTGACTTCGGCCCAGTCGCGGTCAGAGATGATGCGCAGGTTCTCATCGTGGAACGATTCTACTTCGGCGTCGTCCCGCCACTGCGGCACGCGCCGCCCGGTCTTGCGGCTCAGTTTGAACTGGCGGCGGTTGTACCGCACCGTCCCCGTGTAGACGTCGTTCTTGACGATGGCCCGGACGGACGAGAACACCCATGGCCCGCCGCGCCTGGTTGGCACGCCGCGGCGATGCAGGCCTTGCGTGATGGCCTTGAAGCCTTTCCCGCCGAGGTAGTCGGCGAAGATGCCCCGGATGATGGCGGCCTCCGTCTCGCTGATTCGCAGGCGCTTAGTGCCATTGTCATCCACGGATTCGTAGCCGTAGGGCGCGGGCCCGCCGGTCCACGCATGCTCCTTGAACCGCTGAAGGAGGCCGTCGCGGGTCCGCTCGGCTAGCGCCCGGCTGTAGTGTTCAGCGACGACGAGCTGCACGCCGCGGGCGAGCTGGTCCTTGCCCTCGGTGACGCTGACGACCTCGACGCCGCAGTCCTCGAGTTGGGCGATGATGGCGCTGGTCTCGGCAAGGTTGCGCCCCAGCCGGTCGTACTTGTAGACGTAGAGTTGGGCGAACTGCCCGGCCTCGGCGTCGGTCAGGAGCCGCAGCAGTGCTTCGCGCCCGGCCATCGACCTGCCGGTGCGGGCGCGGTCCACGTATTCCTGGACGTTCTGCCCGGACAGGGCGCGGCGGCACGTCTCGACCTGAACGTCGATGGACGTGCCGCCGTCCTGTGCGTGCGACGAGTACCTCGCGTAGATGGCTGCCGTTTGTTTCATGTCCGTCGGTCCTTCGCCTTGAGTAGCTCGACGGCACGGCAGGCGAGGGCCCGGACGAGCCACTTCCGCGCCTTGGCCAGTTGTTCGGCGCTGGGCCGGAAGGACGCGTCCAGCACATGCTCTCGCTCCGCCCGTCCCGCACCATGAGGCCGTCCGGGTCGGGCAAGCCAAGGGGAATCCGGCTGCGATTTCGTCTCGTTTTCGTGCATGAACGCCGTCCGGTGGCGGGTGCATGCTTCCGCCCCCATTACCTACCGGCGGCGCTGCGAAAGTGTCGGGATGAGCGACGGCGCGGGATGTGCCACAGATGAAAGCGACGATTCGGTGCTGGCTAGTGCTTTCGTTCGTTAGCAGGAGACGGGGTGCCCTTCGGCAAGGCGCTCGGGCTGGTGCTGCTCCGTCCGGGACAGGCTCCCGCCCATTCAAGATGCCGCCATCTGACCTTGCGGTAGATGCGCAGCAAATCCTTCCCGGTCGGGGGGTCAAGCCACAGCACGTACCCGATTCGGCCAAGGTAGTGCTGGCGCGTCATGAATTCGCCCGTGGGACTGCTACGGAGGCTTTGCTTCAATGCCTCCACAAGATCGTCCCGGAGTTCGTCCACGTAAGCCCGAGGCACGGAGAGCTTGCCGCCGTCGACACGCACGCCGGTGACGATCCGTTCCTTCGCGTCCCCGGGCCTGTAAATCTCCAGCTTGCTGCGCTTGACGCGGAATCCGGCCTGGCTGACGATCCTGATTATCAGGTCAGCTATGCGCTCCAGCTCGAAGTCGCCTGAAATGGTGATGTCATCCACGTATCGCGTGTACTTCAGGCCATGTTTGCGAGCGATTCCGGCGATCCGCCCATCGACAGCGTGGACGATCTGGTCGGCGAGAAACGGGCTGGTGGCCGTCCCCAGGGGCAGGGCGTAGCGCCACGTCGTCAACTGGGTGAGAATTCTGCTGACATCCGGGGAACATTCCTGCCCGACGAAGAAGCCGTACACCTTCTCGTGCCGGATGCTGGGATAGAAGTCCTTGATGTCCAGCTTCGCTATGTACTGGGCCTTCGCGTGCTCGGCCGCGTTGTCCCTGATGCCGCGGCCCTTGATCGCGCCGAACGCATGCTCGGAGACGCTCAACCTGCACAGGATGCGGTCAAGAATCTTCCGCTGCAGGCTTGCGAGCGGTTCGAGCGCCATGAGCAGGTGACGCAGCTTGCCTTTGACGACCTTGTCGAACTCGCGGTAGTAGGACCGCGTTTGCTCGGCGACCGTCACCAGGTGGTCGGTGGAGATGCCGAGCTGGGTCGCCAGGTGGCTGATTCTCCTGATTCGGAGGGTCTCGCTGGCTTCACCCGGCTGTTCCATTGGCCAGTCCTTGGGACTCTCGGATGCGCGTCCTCTCGAGCTGATGCACTAGGTCTCGAAGTTCTCTAAGGATGGCATGGACTTCCGGCTTGTCCGACTCAAACCCTTCGGATGCCTCCAGGAGAAGGAAGCTGACCGGCACATGGAAGGTCACGGAGATGCGCTTCAGCAGCGACAGGCTCGGCTCGGCCTTATTGTTCTCGAGCAACGACAAGTAGTTCTGCGAAATCTCCAACCGTTGGGCCATGTCCCCCTGTTTGAGGCCCGCAGCAACTCGAACAAATTTGAGGCTTCGTCCTATATCCACGGTTTTCACCGATTAGCTAGCGGAGTTTTGGAAGTTGTTTAGTTCTCTGCCGCATCCAGAGCACCTTTCTTCGAGGCACCGTACTCCATCATCAAGTGGTAGGCGATTTCAACTGCGTCCTGCCACCGGCGCCTCCGCAGCAACGCTCGCATGCGAGCTAACAACTGCTGCGTCACTTCCTTGTTCGTAGCTCCCTGGCCCAGGATAGCCAATGCGGCAACGCGCTCGCATATCGCCTGGGCCAGTCGCTCCTTAACGACAGCCATAGGCACCTCCTTTCCGCGTGAAGGGAGCCATCGAAGCAACGACCTACACCGGTCGCACTCCGTCCCGAGCTGTACTAGCTCACGGGATCGAGGGCATCGGAGCACATGAGCCGCCGTCCAGATACCCGGTCGCTCATGTCCGCCGAAAACTGCCTAGGCAGCGATGCTGCTGCTGCCTTTCAGGCCCGTCAACTGCCCGGGCGACGCCCCTCGGGGCGTGACGCGGTAGGAATGTGCCTCGCGTAAGGCACGACTGTCGGCGATTGTAGCAGCGGCCGCTGGGGGGTCAAGAGAAAAAACGGCTTGCGAAGATGATTTTTTTGACCCCCAGTCAATGTTCTATCTTTACTGCTCAGCCCGGACGTGCTATGGTGCTCGCCGGCATCGAGAAGAAGGAACGGCGGAACATGAACGTTCGGCGGCAGATCGAATCATTACGTGAGGCGGCAAATCAACTTACACTTTCGGGCGCGGACGTCCGACACTGCGAATCCGGCATACGGGGCGAGCTGATCGTCAGGCAGGCGGCAGGGACAGCTCGGGATCCGTTGGAGCGGTTCGACTTCGCACGGCCGATGATGGAATTCGCGCTCCGGGGCTTCATGCGGCGGCTGCTCTGCGGCGGACAGGATGCGCATATCGTGGAGGAGCCCTGGCGCACGCCGGGGTTCCCGTTCGCCGCGGTTGATGTCGGCCGCCAGCCGGCGGGCAGGGGCAGGGCTCAGCTCGATGGCATCGGCCATTCCTTTATCTACGGAGACCAGGAGGCGATTGGAAGACTGGCGCAGCTGGTGGCCGCTCCCGCAGTCGGCTACCTGTCCAAATCTCCGGGCGGCAGGGCTCGCTACCGCGACTCCCGCCGCGACCCGATGTCGGCGCTGGGCGAGTGGGTCTACATCATCTATGACATCGGCCGGAAGACCGGGGACTGCAGCCTGCGACCGTATTACAGGCTCGTCATGCCTCTGGGGGCCAACAACCATCCTGATGACGTCATCACCGGCTTCGAGGACGACGCCAGTCTCACCAAGGGCGAGTTCCGGCATCCGCGGCTGTGGGACATTATCTGGTCGGCCGGGGCCCGGCGCGAACTAGGGTTCGGCCGGCTTGGGCTGAACCTAGTCGTGGCCTCGCGCATCGCGTTGGACCACCTGCTGGACATGAAACTCAAGTACGAGCCTCCGCCCCGGTCGCATGGCGCGCCCCGCCAGTACAGCACCACCCAGGACCGGAAGCTGATGGAGGAGTGGGCGCAGAAACGGGGAAAGGCGGGGCTGACCCGGAAAGAGTTCTGCGAGGGGAAGATGATCACCGTGGGGCAATTCATCCAGGCGCAGGACCGCCAGCGCAAGCAAAGAGCGTTGACCAGCCAGAGCCGGTAACGCCGCGCACCCTTGCTGGGCGTCAACCCCCCGCGATTTATTCCGCATGATTTTCCTCGGCGGGCGCAAGCCCGCCTTTTTCATGCGCTTCGCCACCGATGCAGGTCGCGGAACAATTCCGCTTTCCTCCGTTCCGCCATTTCCGTCCGCAACCGTCTGGAAGGTCGCCCTCACGCCGGTCATCGGGCGTAGGGCCTGATCCAAAGGACACGACACAACAAACCCGGCCGCAGAGCGGGGCGTTGTGGGTGTCGCCGGAAGCCGGCGAATCCGCAACGGTCCCGTCCCTACGTCCTCGCCGGTGATCCCCATCCGCCTCCTCCGGCCGCGAGGAGAACGCGATGGGCATCAGCAGCAGCACCCCGCTTCCGCAGGAAATCACCGACCTCATCACCAGCAAGGCGCAGCGGCTCGTGGGCCATTATCGGTTCACCGAGTCCGACCGGGAGGAGATCGAGCAGCAGATTGCGCTGCAGGTCGTGCGTAAGCGGGCCACCGTGCCCGAGGCTCGGGCCCAGCAGATGGGCTTCCTGATCACGCTGGTCCAGCACGCCGTGGCCGACATCGTCGCCGCCCGCAAGGCCAGCAACCGTGACTACCGACGTGAGGACGCCTCGTTGGACCAGTGGGTCCAAGACGCTGCCGGCGGCTGGGAACTTCGCGGCGAGATGATCACGGAGGACGACGCCGCCCGGCACGTCGGCCGGCCCGGCGCGTCGCGCGGCGACCGACACGACCTGGCCATCGACCTGGCGGACGCGGCCGACCGCCTTTCGCCCCGTCTCCGCGAGGTCTTCGAGCAGTACGCCGTCCTCGGCTCGCCCCGCGAGGTCGCCAAGGCCATCGGTGTCCACCACTCGACGGTGTACGAGGCCCTGAAGCAGATCAAGGACCACTTCGAGAAGGCCGGGCTGACCATTTACCTCTCCAAGCCTCGCGCCAACCCGACAGTTTCAGACACCCGCCGGTAGGTAATCCGGGAGCCGCCCAGCGAACCCGGCTCTGAAAGGAAAAGACTCATGATCGTGCAAGGCTACAGGTACAGGTTTCTGAGCAGAGCGGCGCTGGAGGAGGCGGAAAAGACCCTCCTGCTGGCGACGCTGGCGGCCGAGGGGCTGCACGGCGAGGGCCGCGTTCGGATGGATGCGGACTACGCCGTGGACCAGGCGATCTTCACCATCGCGGTGGATACCTCCACTGCCGTCGGCGAGGACATCGCCAGCATCTTCACGGCCTTCGTGTCCAAGGAACTGGGGCAGAATAAGTTCCTGGTCCACCGGCTGGACAAGGTGGTGCAGTCATGACCACCGCCAGGACCACCTTCAACCCGCCCGTCCGCAAGATCGGCTTCACGAAGATCGAGTCGCAGGGTCACCGCCTGGGCCTTTTCGGCCCAGGCGGGGTCGGGAAGACCACGCTGGCGGCCACCGCGCCGGGGCCCGTCGCTTTTCTCGACCTGGACGACAGCTTGCCCATCCTGCTGCCGTCGCTGGGCAAGCTGGACGTCCGCCGGGTCGGCGGCATCGCCTCCTGGCAGGACATGCGCGACGCCCTGCATTCGGGGGGCTGGGACGACATCAAGACGCTGGTGATCGACAGCGCCACCAAGGCCGAGGAACTGGCCCTGGCCTGGACGCTGGCGAACGTGAAGCATGAGAAGGACGGCGTCGTCATCCGCCGGATCGAGGACTACGGATTCGGCAAGGGCTACCAGCACGTCTATGAGACGTTCCTGACGCTGCTGGGCGACCTGGACGCCCATGTCCGTGCCAGCCGGAACGTCGTGCTGATCATGCACGATTGCACCGCGTCGGTGCCCAATCCCCGCGGCGACGACTGGCTGCGGTGGGAGCCGCGCCTCCAGAACCCCTCCAGCGGCAAGGCCTCCATCCGCCTGCGTCTCCGCGAGTGGCTCGATCACCTTCTCTTCATCGGCTACGACGTGGACGCCAAGGACGGCAAGGCCAGGGGCAGCGGCACGCGGACCATCTTCCCCCAGGAACTGCCGTTCTGCATGGCCAAGTCCCGCAGCCTCACCGAGCAGATCGAACTGGTGCAGTTCGACACCACCCTCTGGACCAAGCTCTTCGGCCCCCGGGCCTGAAAGGAGTGACACCGTGATTCCCAACCGAGAAGGACTCTTCAACGCATACCCCGCCGAGATCGGTGTGGACGAGACCGGCCCCAACAAGCTGGCGACGTGCATCATCAAGTTCAAGCTGTACGAGGAACTCCAGTCCTCGGGCGAGTGGGCCGACTGCGCCGCCGATAACTTCGAGATCACGGGGTACTTCTACCTCGAGAAGAAGGACGGCTCCCTGAACTCCATCACCATCGACGCCTTGAAGGCGGCGCTGGGCTGGGACGGGCGCGAGCCGTTCTGGCTCCAGGAGACGGACCTCTCCGGCCACGCCGTGCAACTGAAGTTGGCGATGGAGGAGTACAACGGCAAGCGCCGCATGAAGGTCCAGTACCTGAACCCCTTCGGCTCCACCGGCACCGGCGGCGTGACCAAGGCCGAGGGCGCGGCCAAGACCGCCATCCGCAACCGCCTGGGCTCCAAGCTGCGGGCGCTGGCCGGGCCGGCGCAGAAGCCGGCCGAGCCCGCGGCACCGCCGAACCTCCCGCCGGCCAAGCCGAAGGCTCCCCCAGCGCCGCCACCGCCGGCGGCGGAACCCCCAGCGCCGGAACCGGCCGCCGCGCCAAGCCCCGAATGCACGATGGCCGGGGCCTGGGAGGAGTTCACCAAGCACTGCAGCGGTGAGAAGTGGACGCAGGAGGCGGTCGAGCAGGAATGGTTCCGCATCCTCGCGGAGTTGTTCCCCGGCAAGCAGCCCGACCAACTGAGCCCCGCCGAGTGGGCCGTCATGCGCGACGAGGGCCCCGCAAAGATCATCCCGTTCTGAGGCATCGCGGAACGGGCGGCTGTCGCGGCGTGCCGGGCGTGCCACTCCTTCACGCGAAGTACCGGGATCGGCCGAGCAGGCGCGAGCGCCGCGGCGCGGGCAGGGACGGGTGTGGCCGGGGCTCATTCCCCCGGCCGCCGGTTCGACTCCGGCACCTGCCTTTAGCAGCCCCGCTTGTTAGGCGGGCGCGGAGAACTTCATGCACCCATCGGACAAGGACATTCTGCGCAGTCAGCAGGACCCGTCGCCCGGCAAGGCGACGACCGACAGCAGCAACTTCCCCGGCCACGAGAACCGCATGGCCGACCACATCCACCGCGTCTGGAACCACGCCTGCGAGCGGACGGACGGCAAGCGATGCAGGGACTGCATCTACCGGAGGAAGCGATGACCACCGCCACGGCGCAGCGCCTCGAACTTCGCGCCTATCAGCAGCGGGCGGTCGACGACGTGCTGGCCAAGCTGGACCGCCGGCCGATCCTGGTCAGCCCCACAGGTAGCGGCAAAACCACCATGGCCACCGAGATCGTCGAGCGGCTGGGCGTACCCACGTTGTGGATGGCCCACCGCAAGGAGCTGATCGACCAGGCGGCCGAGCGGCTGGAGGCCCACGGGCTCAAGACCGGCATCGTCATGTCGGGCTACGACGGCGATCCCGACGCGCAGGTCCAGGTGGCGTCCATCCAGACGCTCGTGCGCCGGGAGAAGCCCCCGGCCGGGCTGATCGTCGTCGATGAATGTCACCACGCCGCCGCCGACAGCTATCAGAACGTCCTGGCCGAGTACCCCGACGCGCACATCGTGGGCCTCACAGCTACGCCGTTTCGCCTGGACGGCCGCGGGCTGGGCGACCTGTTCGGCGAACTGGTGGTCGCCGCCTGGCCGGACGAACTTTGCGCCGACGGTGTGCTGCACAAGCCCCGGGTCTGGGCGTCCAAGGCCCCGGACCTGCGCGGCGTCCGCGTCGTGGCGGGCGACTACAGCCTGGGGGCGCTGGCCGAGCGGTCGAACACGGCCGAACTGAACGCCGACATCGTCGAGACGTGGAAGAAGCGCGCCGCCGACAGGCGGACGGTCGCCTTCGCCGTGGACATCGCCCACTCGATGGCAATCACCAAGGCGTTCCAGGATGCGGGCGTCC
This sequence comes from Phycisphaerae bacterium, assembly GCA_041946855.1. GTDB lineage: Bacteria > Planctomycetota > Phycisphaerae > SM23-33 > SM23-33 > JBHGBE01. The sequence continues at coordinate 17,045 of JBHGBE010000068.1, forward strand.
CGGCCGAGCACCTGGACGGCGGCACGCCCCGCTCCGAGCGGGACGACATCCTGGACCGCCTCCGCGCCGGCCAGACGCTGGTGGTCGCCAACTGCATGGTGCTGACGGAGGGTTGGGACCTGCCGGCGCTGGAGTGCGCCGTCATCGCCCGGCCGACGGCCAGCCTGAACCTGCATCTCCAGATGATCGGCCGCGTCATGCGGGCCTGCGACGGCAAGGACGGCGCTATCGTGCTGGACCACGCGGGCAATCACCACGTCCACGGCCTGGTCACGCGTCGGCTGAACTACACGTTGTCGGATGAGAAGGTCGGGTCCGACGAGCCGCTGGGCCTGCGGCGCTGCGGCAACTGCGGCCTGCTGTTCGAGACCGATGAGCCATGCTGCCCGGAGTGCGGATGGGTGCCGGTGGCTGGCGGTGGTGCCGAGCGACGTCGTCCCGCCATCCACGGCCCGGGCGAGCTGTCGGAGTTCGATGACACATCCTTCGAGTACCGCCGCCAGATGTGGGTCCAGATCGAGGCCCAGCGGATGGCCGGCGGGTACAGGCCGGGCTGGAGCTTCTATCGCTTCAAGGACCGCTTCGGCGTCGAGCCGGTGGTCGCCGACGGCGAGCTGATCGACCCGGCCACGGCCGGGTACGCCGAGAAGCGGGCCTACTTCAAGCACCTGACCTGCGTCGCCGTCGCCAAGGGCTTCAAGCCCGGCTGGGCCTCCTACCGCTTCCGCGACGTCTTCGGTCAGTGGCCGATGGGGTTCGTCCAGGCCGTCCGCGACGAGGTCGCCCATGAAACCGCCGGCGACGCCGATTCGGAGGCCCCAACCCGACAGTTTTCGGTGCCCGCCGGTAGGTAACTGGGGAAGGCGCTCGCGATGATGAAGGTCAAACCACATGTCGCCCAGCGAATCAGGCTGCTGACGCCCAGGTATGGGCCGGCCCGAAGCGCGATCGCCGGATCGAAGTACGTCCGGTGGTACTGCGTGATGTGCGGGGAGCCGATGCGTGTCAGCCCCAAGCCCTGGCCGCCTTCGATTCAGGACTGCGAGCAGTGCGCGGGTCGGCACGGCCAGGTCGCCGTCCCCTCGTCGGCACGGACGGACGAGGTCTCCGGCTACCAGGCCAACGCCATCCGGGCAATGGAGGGCGATTGATGGCGTCGGAGAAGGCCCTCCAGAACGACATCCTTCGCGTGTTCGGCACGCTGCCGGCTTTGAGACTGTGGCGGGCAAACGTCGGCGTGGCACGCATTGGCACGCGTGTCATCCGGTTCGGCGTGCCTGGGCAGGCCGACCTGACGGGCATCCTGACCGACGGCCGGCGGCTGGAGATCGAGGTCAAGTCGCCGACCGGCCGCCAGACGGCCGAGCAGGCCGCCTTCCAGAACATGATCGAGAAGTTCCACGGCATCTACATCCTCGCGAGGTCCACCGATGACGTCCGACAACGGCTCGCCGCCCTCGGCATCCAATACTGAAAGCCCCCTGGCCGCCAATGTGCGGCTCGGCCACGGGATGGGCTGGTCCTTCACGCCCCTGGCGGGCAAGCGCCCGACGCTGGAGGGCTGGCAGAAGCGCCCCCGTGAGACGTTGGAGGAGGCACTGGCCTGGGCCGCGCAGGGCAACGTCGGCCTGCGCACCGGCCGCGTCAGCGGCATGGTGGTGATTGACATCGACCCCGGTGCGGACGTGTCGGGACTGGACCTGCCCGGCACGGTGACGGCGCTGACCGGCAGGCCCGGGGCGTATCACCTTTACTACCTGTGCGACGCGCCCCTGGGCAACTCCAGCGGACGCCTGGGCCCGCACATCGACGTGCGCGGCGACGGCGGGCAGGTTGTGTTCCCCGGCTCGGTGCATCCCGACACGGGGGCGCTCTACACCTGGGCCGAGGGCCACGAGCCGTGGAACGTCGAGGTCGCGGTCCTGCCGGCCGAAATCATCGAGCGGCTGCGGGCGAAGGCCAAGCCGAAGGCAGCGCCCGTCAAGGATGCCCCGGCGGACGGCGACGGCGCGACGGCGCGCCAGGCCGGCGACATCCCCGCCAAGGCCAAGCACTACGCCCAGACGGCGCTGAAGATGGAGCTGCACGCCGTCTCCACCGCCGCCGCCGGCAGCCGCAATGAGACGCTGAACAAGGCCGCCTTCAGTCTGGGCACGTTGGTCGGCGGCGGATACCTGGAGCGCGTGGAGGTCGAGGAGGCCCTGATGGCTGCGGCTGGGGCGTGCGGCCTGGTGGACGACCCCGACGACGGCCCCGAGAGGACGCGCAACACCATCCGCTCCGGCCTGCAGGCGGGCATGGCGCAGCCCCGGCATCTCGACTTGCCCGACAGCGCCGCCAAGGGCGGGTCGTTCGCGGGCGAGTACATCCTCACTCCTGGCCCGCACAAGGACGACGATGACAACTACGTCGAGCGGTCCAACGCCGACTTCGCCGGGGAAGTGCTCGACGCCCTGCCTGCCGACGCCATCTACCGGCGCGACTTCATCCCCGGCGAGATCATCGGCCCCGCCGGCAAGCGCAAGTGGACGGAGTTCTCGGTCGACCGCATGCGCATCCTGGTCGACAGCAAGGTCAAGCTCGGCAAGTGGGTCACGTCCCGCCAGGACAAGGAGCAGGTGCTGCTCTATCAGGCATGCAGCAAGGATAACGCCGGCCTGGTCGTCGCCCACGCGCAGAGTGCCCCGGGGGTCCGCGATCTGCATCTGATGGTGGCGTATCCGTTCTACGGTCCCGACTTCGTGCGCATCGGGCCGGGGTGGCGCGACGGGCTGTATTACGACGAGCCGGAAGATCTCCGTGACCTGGTGCCGGAGACCGACTGCGAGGTCATCCACAACGTGCTGCACGACCTGGTCGTGGACTTCCCCTTCAAGACGCCGGCGGATCGGGAGAACTTCTTCGGCCTGCTGCTGACGCCCATCATCGCCCCGGCCATCGACGGCAACCGGCCCATGCACCTGATGAACGCGCCCATCGAGCGGACGGGCAAGAGCAAGCTGGTCAACGAGGTCATGGGGCTGATCATCACCGGCCGGGACACGCCGTCGATGCAGATCACCGAGCGGGAGGAGGAGCGCGAGAAGCGCATCCTGGCCATGCTCCTCCAGGGCGAGACGCTGATGCACCTGGACAACCTGCCCCCGTATATCGACTCGCCCGCCCTGGCCAGCCTGCTGACGACAAAGAACTTCCTGGGGCGGGTGCTGGGCTTCTCGCGGAACGTCTCGCTGCCCAACAACCTCACCATCATCGGCACCGGCAACAACGTGCAGACGTCCGGGGAGATCGCCAAGCGGATCGTGCCCATCATGATCGAGCCGACCTCGGCCAACCCCGAGGCGCGCACGGACTTTCAGCACCCCGATATCCGCGCCTACGCCCGCCAGCAGCGCCGCACCGTCCTGGAATGCCTGCTGGGGCTGGTGGAGAACTGGCTGGCGGCCAACCGCCCGCTCCACGCCGACCGGCTGGGCGGCTTCGAGTCCTGGTCGGAGACCGTCGGGGGCATCCTCCAGGTCAACGGCCTGCGGAAGTGGCGCACCAACGAGGCCGAGTGGCGGCAGCGCGCCAACCCCGGCGGCTCGGAGATGGAGGCGTTCGTAAGGGCATGGCACGAGGGCTACGGCAGCCAGGAGGTCGAGCCGAAGGACCTGCGTGAGCTGGCCCGGAGCTGCAACATCTTCGGGCACGTGTTCGCCAAGCAGACCGACGCGGCGATCAACGTCGCCTTCGGCCGCCTGCTCAGCCGCCACACCGACATGCCGGTGGCGTCCTGGTACATCCGGCGTTCCGGCCCCAGCAACCACGTGAAGTACTTCCTGAAGGAGATCAAGTGAGCACGGCAACCACGACATGCATGCCTTCGCCGGCCGCTATGCGCGTGTCGGCCGGGAGAATCGGGAGGGTTCGGGAGAACGAAAACGCGATTCTCCCGAGCGCAACAGCCTTTGACAGCAATGGGTTGCAGCAAGGGAGGGAGAATCGGGAGGATTTTCCACAGCTACATACATGCGCAGGCGCTGCGCATACGCCTGGTAAGCAGCATATAGCCGAACTACCCCCCAATTCTCCCGATCCTCCCGCCGGTGGCGCGACGGCATCGCTTTGGACCGCCTTCTTGAACAAGGAAGACGTCTTCGCCATGGCGTACCGACTGGCCCTGCCGCCCGACGAACCCGTGGACGTCTGGCGCACGGCCATCCTGAACATCGCCCGCTCGGAGGGATTCATCCGGGCCACCCCGCAGGACGTGCCATTGACCCGCGACGACTGGGAACGGTGGAAGACGCTGGAGGCGTCCCGGCCATCTCATCCTGAACCCTGTAGTGAGTGCCGCACGAATTGCATTCAGCTGTAATCATTGCGCGTTTCCCTTCGCTGGCACAGAGGCTTATGCGGTCATTGTGTCTTCTCTTTCCATTGAGATCCTGTCGTCACCGAATTCAGCCATTCACGAAGCTGCCAGATGGGTCTGAAGCGAATCAGTTGCTGATTGGCCTGGCCAGGAAGTGGCCCGAGCAGGATACCGGCCAGAAGGTGCTCGCCGGCGCGCGTCACCCAGAGGCCCGATCCGCTGGTGCCGCCCAGCCACCGCGAGCCGCCAGTCAGTTGGACGTTCCCGAGCTGAGGGAACGCAGCAGCGTTGCTGGACAGCACTTTGACCTCCGCGTAGTCGCCGACTATCAGGTCGGCGCGGACGTCGTGAATGGGTCCCGCGGCAGCGTAGAGCGGGATTTCCACGAGGCCCTGAGTCGCGGAGTCGGCGTAGATTTCGACCTTGTCGCCCCACGTGCCGCAGATCACCGACAACGTGCCGAAGTTGCGTTTCATTGCATCCGGCGTGATCGGGTCGCTCAGCGTCAGCGAATACGGCTTCTTCCGACAGAGGCCGAGGTCCACGCCCCTGGCGTCAAGTATCGCGAGGTCGAGGACGTCGTCGGCATCGATTATCGGGGCGGGTGCCAGTTGGGGGGCTGGTTGAGATGGGATGACGGGCTTGTCGATTCTGGGCAGGCCGCACCAGACGGCCTTTGTGTCCCGCACGACATGGGCGCAGGTAATCGCGACTGTTACGCCCTCAAGACTTGTGAAGATGCAGGAGCCTACGCGCGAGGGAGTGTCTCGCGTGTCTGCCGTCGGCAGGCACAGCACCGTATCGGTGTGCGCTACCACCGCGTTGCACGCGGCAATCGCCTTTTTCTCCACATCATCAGCCGTCGCCATTTTCACGCCCCGCCAAGACACGATTCCGAGGACTTGCAGAAACGAATTGCCGCCACCCGGACAGGTATGCGGTATATCGTAAGTCACGCAGCCGCATGGTGCAACCCTGCATGCGCCAACGGAGTTTACGGGCAGCCATCCGGCCCGTCAACCGGAAAGTTCGTGTTCTGTTCGGCCTCAATACGGAGGCGGCCATCGGGGTGCCGCCGTTCTGCCCCGGGATGGCGACGAACGGATGCTGCCGGTGCTCGCCATCCAGGACAAGCGGATCGGTCCAAGAGACGCGTTCCGCTCCCGAACGCGCCCATGTCTGTCGGTGTATCGCCATGAGGCTGATCCTTACGCCCCTAAAAAGAGGGGCGTCGCTGGTGCCTTCACCTGAGGCCCGGCAAGGCCCGTGCGAAGAGCACGCAAACGACGCCCTGTGCCGTCAGGCACAAGGCATCCGTCTGCGCACGTCTTCGCACACCCAACTTTGCCGGTTTCAGGTGAAGCGCGTGCAACGAATGCAAGGCTATTCAGTTGTCGCCGTTACGTTACCGCAAGATAGGGCAAATGACAAGCTGCTTGCCGTCGCGGCGTTATCTCATCGGACGCCATCTTGTGAAGTGTACGAGGAGGCTGCGACAGGTGTGGTCGCGCCTTTTCCGCGCCCTGCCGTGGCAGGGGTGCTGTACACTATTCGTGAGGAGTATCCGCCATGATCGCCAGAATCGACCCGTTCGAGGAGACCTGTGCCCGGCTCTTTGATGCGTTCTTCAGGGAATACCCCAACGACGAGTTGCGGAAACGGACGGCCGCAGCGCTGCTGGCCGTGATGAAGCGGCAGAAGGACTTTCCCGGCAAGCACGAGGGCTGGGCGGCTGGGATTCTGTTCGCCGTTTGCAGCAGAGGTTGCGGGGTGCCCGACGTGATGAACGCCGACTTGGAGAAGGCGTTTGACGTGACGATGAGCACGATTCGCAAGCGGGCTTGGGCGATCAAGCGGCTGCTTGGGCTGCTTCCGCCAGGCTTCTGACGAGCATCAGCCGCTGCGGTGTCCGGCGGCTATAACGGCCATCTCCGACTACGGTCGGAAGTACTGCCATCGCTGGGAAAGGTAGCCAAGAAGCAGCGACTACAGGGGTTCATCAGAATCTGCCCTTTGGGGCAGGCGTGGGCGGGATCGGCGAAGGCATCGTAGAGCGGCGTTGACTGGCCGGTGGGCGATGTCCGTGGCGTCTCAGCCGTCTCACGGGGCTGAGACCGTGAGACAACGCCGGAGCCCGCATTTACAGGGGTTTACAAGCGAAAGTCTCAAAATCGCCGTTCTTCGCGTTCTACGCCCCCGCGACCGCTGTAGCACCAGGGCTGGCGGCCAATCTCGCCAATGCCTCCCAGTCTGGAACCGTGTTGCTCGCCTGGTACGCCTTTCGGGCCTCGCGGATTGCGGCGTGGAGCTCGGGCCACTGCTGCGACTCGTCCTCGGCCTCGAAGAGGTGGCCGATGGCGCGGAGGCGGCGGGAGAGGCTGGCGGGCTGGGCGCGGCGGTCCTCGGGCATGTCGTTCAGTTCGGCGAGCAGGACGTAGGCCGCCCCGAGGTGTTTCTCGACGCACTCGATGCAGCTTGGCCGGACAGGCGTGTAGCCGCCGCGCGGCACCACCAGCGGCGGGCAGTTCGGGCAGGGCTTCTTCATCGTCGGCGTCAGCGTTCCAGGGGCTGCGGTTTCCGGCATGGGCTGCATCCTTATATATGGCGCAGTTACGGCGCGTCGGCGAAGCTCAGGTCGAACCGATACCAGGCTCCGAAGTGGTACAGCGGGTCGTTCGTCGTGGCGTCGATGAACAGCGTGTGCGTGCCCGGCTGGAGCGTCACCTGCTGGGGCGGGGCCGGATCGGATACGACCGGCCCCATGCCGGCGCACCCCTGGCCGCCACCGGGGGCGTGGGCGGAACCGATCAGGTTGCCGTCAACCGACAGGTTCATCAGTTCGTACCACGGGTCCTGCGTCTCGCCCATGCCCGACCAGGTGATCGTCATGACCATCGCCCGGGGCACGATGATCTCGGCAGTGGCCGTTGCCGACTGCGTGTACGGGTTGTGGCTGCGGCAGTTCTGGTCGTCTTCCCAGTCCAGCCGCAGCGATAGCCCGCCGTTCAGGATGGACCATGGGCTGGCGGGCACGTCGTCGGGGTCGTCATACGCCCGGTACGCACCGTCCTGGCCGCCGTCGATGAAGCCCACGTCGGTGAACGTCCAGGTCTGCGAGAACGACACGCAGCAGCACCGCTCGTGCATGGCGACCTGCCCGCCGACGAAGAGCACCTTGCCTTGCCAGAAGTACACGCCCATGTCAGGTACTCGTCGGGCACTCGGTGCCGG
>JBHGBE010000069.1:0-24317 GCA_041946855.1 Phycisphaerae bacterium
GCATAAAGACTAAGGAACATATTGCCGGCCGATTCGTCCGCAAGAGTGAAGAAGAGCCACTTTTCACAAATCCGCCGGCCGGGCGGCGGATGGTTGACGGCCGGGCGCGCACAGGGAACAATGTCCGCCTGAAGCCAGTTTTCGGAATTTCCGTCTTCCGTCTGGAGCCGCCGCATGAGAATCCTGTACCTGGATATTGACACGCTCCGCCCGGACCACCTCGGCTGCTACGGCTATCGCCGGCGGACCTCGCCGAACATCGACGCCATCGCCGCGCGCGGCGTGCGGTTCGACAAGTGCTACGCCAGCGACGCGCCGTGTCTGCCCAGCCGGGCGAGCCTGTTCACCGGGCAGTTCGGCATTCACAGCGGCGTCGTCGGCCACGGCGGCACGGCCGCGGACCTTCGGCTCATCGGCCCCGAGCGCGGCTTCCGAACGGATGAGCAGCGGACCCCGTGGATCACGGCCTTGGACCTGAAAGGTTGGCAGACGTGTACCTTCAGCACGTTCGCGCACAGGCATTCCGCGTGGTGGTTCTACGCCGGCTGGCGCGAGATTCACAACTGCGGCAAGCACGGCCACGAGCGGGCCGACGAGGTCGTGCCGGGCGCGATCCAGTGGCTCAAAGCCAACGGCCGTCGCGACAACTGGATGCTCCACGTCCACGTCTGGGACCCGCACACGCCGTACCGCACGCCGGAGGATTTCGCCAACCCGTTCGAGGATGAGCCGCTCGACGGATGGTACACGGAGGATCTACGCCAGCGGCAATGGAATGACTTCGGCGAGGGCAGCCCGCAGGAGCCCGGCGGCGGCCACGGCCAGTTTAAGGGCAACCGGCTTGAGCCGGCCCAGGTCGCGTCGATGGCCGACTACAAACGGACGGTCGACGGCTACGACATGGGCATCGCATACGCGGATATGTGGGCGGGCAGGCTGTTTGGCGCGATGGCGGACATCGGCATTCTCGACGACACGGCCATCATGATTTCATCGGACCACGGCGAGAACTTCGGCGAGCTTGGCGTCATCAGCGATCACGCCACGGCCGACCACATCACCTGCCGCGTCCCGATGATCCTGCGAGTGCCGGGCCTGCCGGGCGGGCGGGTTGACGACGGCTTGCACTATCCCAATGACGTTGCCGCGACGCTGCTGGAGCTCGCGGGCATCCCGGTGCCGGCCGATTGGGACGGGCGGGGCTTCCTGCCCGGCCTGCGGGCGGGGCGGAGCGAGGGACGGCCGTACGTCGTCTTCAGCCAGTGCGCCCACGTCTGTATGAGGGGCGTGCGTTGGGGCGACAACGTCTTCCTCCGCACGTACCATACCGGCCTGAAGCACCTGCCGGCGCGGATGCTGTTCGACGTTGCGACCGATCCGCACGAGACAAACGACTTGACGGCCGCGAGAGCCGAACTGGCCGATCACGGGCAGGCGCTGCTGGAGCAGTGGACCACGGCGATGCTGGCCACAGTGCCGTCCGGCATCGATCCGTTGTGGACGGTGATGCGAGAGGGCGGGCCGTATCACGCCCGAAACAAGCTGGCGTTCTACTGCAAGCGGCTGCGCGAGACCGGCCGGGCACATCACGCTGAGTTCCTGGAGAAGCATCCTACTGGACTGGCATAGGAGCACGGAGGAATCGACATGGCGACACTTCACCTCATCGGCAGCGGCACGCCGACGCCCACCAAAGAGCGGCACGGCACGTGCCACATACTGGAGATCGACGGCGAGTTTCTGATGTTCGACTGCGGGCCGGCCAGCACTCACAAGCTGGTCAAGGCAGGCCTGTGGCCGACAAAGATCAACTATCTGTTCATCACGCACCACCACTTCGACCATTTCGTGGACTACCCGTGTTTCCTCCTGGTGCGGTGGGACCAGAGCGTGGGCAAGGAGAAGCCGCTGCGGATATTCGGCCCACCGCTGACGAGGCAGATAACGGAGCGGCTCATCGGCCCGCAGGGGGCGTTCGTGTCGGACTGGACCGCTCGGGTCAGCGACCCGGTCAGCCAGCACGTCTTCATGAACCGCGGCGGGACGCTCCCGCGCCCCGCGCCGAACTACCAGGTCACTGAGATCGGACACGGCCCGGTGGTGAAGACCGACAAGTGGAGCGTGACGGCCGGATTCGCCCGCCACCAGGAGCCGTGGTTGAACTCGCTTGCATATCGCGTGGACGCCCAGGGCGTCAGCGTCGTCTTCGCAGGCGACGGCGAGCCGTGCGAACCGCTGGCAAAGCTTGCCGCCGGATGCGACGTGCTGGTGGCCAACACGTGGGACACGCAGGAGGCGATGGACTCCAACGGTGAAGGCCCCGGTCAGACCGGCACGCTCGACGCCGCGAAGATGGCCGTCGCCGCCGGCGCGAAGATGCTCGTGATGACGCACACCGGCCCGCGGCTCTGCGGCCAGCAGGTCCGCCAGAAGGAGATCGCCCAGATGGCGGAAGTCTTCAATGGCAGGATCATCTTCGGCGAGGAGCTGATGGCGATACAGCTATAGGACAGATGGGACGCATAGGACGAATGGGATGAGTAGCTCCTATACGTCCTATAGGTCCTATGCGTCCTATTCGTCCTATGCCGCATTTGGACTGAACCTATGCCAACTGGTTGCGGGAAACCTGAGCGCATAGACATCGTCGTTCCCGAAACCGTCCTGGCGGAAAACCCCGCCAGGGAGCGCCGGATGACCGCCGCCGACAGCCTCGGCCGGCCGGACCGCGTGCCTGTGCTGGCGGGCGACAACCAGTACATGCTCCTGGCCGCGCGCGGGCGGACGTTCGGCCAGTACATCCGCTCGCCCGAGGACAACCTCCGCGAGCAGGTCCTCAACCGCAAGTGGCGGATCGAGAACCTCCGCGACGACCAGCCGATTCCCACGCAATGTCTCTCGTTCCGGCCGGACCTGGGGACGCTGCGCGGAACGGAGTTCCCGATGGAAATTCGTTGGCAGGAGGACGGCCCGCCCAAGTGCGTCCACCCGCTCCGCGAGCTGGAGGACATAGATCGCCTATTGGCGAAGGGGCTGCCGCCGCCGGATGGCGCGCTGCACGCGAAGTACATCGACTGGTGGCGGGCGATGGGCCGGGCCGCCGAGAACCTGGACGTCAGGCTCAACGGCCAGCCTCTGCGGATCGAGGTCACGCTCGCCCACGGGGGCGGGCCGATCCCAGCGGCGTTCGCGCTGGCCGGCGAGAACCTGTTCCTGTGGATTATGGAAGACCCGGATCGCGTTGAGGGGCTCATGGATGTCGTCACCGAAAGCCACATCAACTGCATCCGCTTCTTCGATGAGCTGGCCGGCACGAAGGGGCGGACGACTACATGGATGGGCGCCGATACCGCTGAGATGCTCAGCCCTGACCAATTCCGCCGGTTCGTCGTGCCGTATTACCTGCGGGTGTGGCAGAAGTACTCCGGGCCAAGGAGGGCGCTGCACATGTGCGGGCGGAACGACCACCTGCTCGAAATCCTCCGCGACGACCTGCGGATCACGCACAATGACGGCTTCGGGTCGGTGGTGGACCGGCACAAGCTGGCCGACGCGATGGCCGGGCGTGTGGTTCTCCACGGCGGGCCGGAGCCGCGGCTGATCGGCACAGGCCCGAAGGAAGCGATCATCAGCGAGTGCCTCTCTTACATCCGTGTCGTCGGCCGGGAGGGTGGATACATACTCAGCCCCGGCGGTGGCGCTGTGCCGGGCACGCCGCCGGAGCACATCGCATGGATGGTTGAGGCCTCGATTCGTGCGGCTGGGTGAGGAACGATGAAGGATCAGACAGGGCAACAAGTTCTTAGCCGCCGTCGATTTCTCGGCGGCCTTGCGGCCGGGGCGGCGCTTGCGGCAACGGTGCCGCTCAGTTGCGCGCCAGTTAGAAGCGAGCGTGCGACATCGGCCACGGGAGCAACATCCATGAGCGACAAGCGGAAGTTCAACGTCGTCTTCATCCTCTCCGACGACCAGGGCCCCTGGGCGGCCGGGTGCTGCGGCACTGACGAGATCCGCACGCCGAACATCGACCGCCTGGCCTCCGGCGGCGTGCGGTTCACCAACTTTTTCTGCACGTCGCCCGTCTGCTCGCCGGCTCGGGCCAGCCTGATGACCGGCCGCATCCCCTCCCAGCACGGCGTCCACGATTGGATCTACCAGGGCAACATGCCCCCGAACCCACAGGGCTACCTCGATGGCCAGACTTGCTACACCGACATACTCGCCAAGGCAGGCTACACCTGCGGCCTCAGCGGCAAGTGGCACCTGGGCGACAGCCTCCGGCCGCAGCACGGCCTGGCGCACTGGTTCACCATACCCAAAGGCTCCAGCGAATACCTGAACGCGACGGTCATTCGCGACGGCAAGACGTCCACCTGCGAGAAGTACCTGACCGACGCGCTAACGGATGACGCCGTCGGCTTCATCGAGGCCAACAAGTCACGGCCGTTCTACCTGAGCGTCAACTACAACGCGCCGCACCAGCCATGGACGGGCCACCCGAAGGACATCGTGGAGTCGTACGATTCCTGCCCGTTCAAGTCCTGTCCGCAGGAGCCGGCGCATCCCTGGGCGCTGCCGCGCAGCAGGAAGTTCCTCGGTGACCGCGAGGCGCTCAAGGGCTACTTCGCGGCCGTCACCGCGATGGACATCGGCATCGGGCGGATCATCGACCGCCTGGCTGCGCTTGGCCTGCGCGAGAACACGCTGGTCATCTTCTCCAGCGACAACGGCTACTCCTGCGGCCACCACGGATTCTGGCACAAGGGCAACGGCACGTTCCCGCTGAACATGTACGAGAACTCGGTGAAGGTGCCGGCGATCTTCAGCCATCCGGGCGTCCTGCCGGCCGGGAAGGTGACCGGCGCGATGGTCAGCCAGTACGACTTCATGCCGACGCTGCTGGAATACCTTGGCATGCCGCCATCGTCCGACAAGACGTTGCCGGGGCAGAGCTTCATGCCCGCTCTGTTGTGCAAGAAGGACCAGGCCAAGGAGGAGGTCGTGGTCTACGACGAGTACGGCCCCGTCCGCATGATCCGCACGCCCGAATGGAAGTACGTCCACCGGCATCCCTACGGCCCGCACGAGCTGTACGACATGGTCCACGATGCGGATGAGCGGAAGAACCTGGTCGATGACAAGTCGAAGCAGGGGCTCATCAGCGAAATGCGGATGCGCCTGGCGCGGTGGTTCGAGAAGTACGTCCTGCCGCGTATGGACGGCTCGCGCCTGCCCGTTTACGGCGAGGGGCAGAACAGGCGGATCGACGCCGACTGCTGCGGGGATAATGCCTTCCAGCCAAGGGCCGCATCCTGAGCGCGGCCGGTTGAGGAGTGAATGGCACAAGATCAGAAGGAATACTCAATACTCAATAGTCAATGAGCAATGCTCAAGTTGGGATGTCTCTCGCGGCGCCCCGCACTTGAGCATTGAGAATTGAGTGTTGAATATTGATTATTGTGTCGAGAGTAAGGAGCCAAACATGAGTACCGGCGCGGAGAAGCCGAATATCCTCCTCATCACCGCGGACCAGCTCCGCCCCGACGCACTGGGCTGCTACGGCAACCCGGTGTGCCGTACGCCCAACCTCGACGCCCTGGCCGCCGGCGGCGTCGTGTTCGACAAGGCGTACTCGCCCAACCCCGTCAGCATCCCGGCGCGGGCCAGCATCACCTGTGGCTGCCATTCGCTCACCTGCGGCATGTGGCAAGGGACCGGCGGCCCGATCAAGCCCGGGCAGGTCAAGCTGGCCGAGCACTTCCGCTCGTTCGGATACGGCGCGTACGCCTGCGGCAAGCTGCACTACGCCCCTTACGCGCCGCCGGAAGAGCCGCGCGTGGTACACGGCTTCGAGACGTGGGACTCGCACGAGTCCGGAAGGATCATCTACCAGTTCGACCGGAAGAACGAGCGCCGCGGCGTCGAGGACTACATGGACTTTCTGGCCGACGCCGGCTGGAAGGGCTACAGCCGCGCCCACGGCATCGGCAACAACGACATCCGCCCGTGTGCCTCGCCGCTGCCGCCGGAGCTATGCCCGGACTACTGGGTGGCCGACAGGACGATCTCGCGGATCAAGGACCATCTGCGGACGCGGGGCGCCCGGCCGTTCCTGGTCTGGTGCAGCTTCCCCAAGCCGCACTCGCCTTACGACCCGCCGCGGCCGTGGGATGCGATGTACTCGCCCAAGGATGTCCCGCCGCCCGCGGGGGATGAGTCGTTGATCGCCGACCGGAGCCCGCTTCTTCAGCAGCAGCGGATCTCGCGGGCGATGGACAGCATCTCGCCGGAGGCGCGGCGGGTGATCAAGGCATACTACTACGGCCTCATCAGCTTCCAGGACGCGCAGGTCGGCCGCGTGATGGCGGCGCTGCGGGAACTCGGGGTCGCGGACAGCACGGTCATCGTCTATACGGCCGACCACGGCGACATGATGGGCGACTTCGGCACGTGGTTCAAAGGCAACTTCCTCGAGGGTTCGGCGCGAGTGCCGTACATCGTCAAGGCGCCGGGCGTGGCCGGGGGCCAGCGGCGGATGCAATTGGCCGGGCTCCAGGATGTGCTGCCGACACTGGCCGCGCTTACCGGATGCCCACTGCCAAAGGCCGGCGACGGCGCGGACCTCTCGGCCGTCCTGCGCGACAAGTCCGCGCCTGTGCGCGAAGGGACGGGCCACGTTCGGGACGTCTTCTACAGCAACTACGGTCCGCGCAACTGGCAGTCCGGGATGGTCACCGACGGCCGGTGGAAGTACTGCTACGCGCAGCAGGGCGCGACAGAGGAGCTGTACGACCTTGCCGCCGATCCATCCGAGCTTGTCAACCTTGCGGCAAAGCCTGGAAACGAGAAGCTCATCGCCCAGTGGCGGCAGCGCCTCATCGCCGAGGCCCGCAGGATGGGCCACACGGAGATCCTCGCGGAGGATGGCAAGCTTGCGGCCGTGCCGTGCGACAGGTCCGCCATCGACAAGCTGCCGATCTCGGAGATGGGCTGGCGCTGGTATTGAGCGGCAAATGCAAAATGCAGAATGCTGAATGCACAATTCCGAAGTGAAAACACTTCACGCCAGCTTGACTTCTACATTCTACATTTTGCATTCTTCATTCGCCTCTTTGCTGCCCGCGAAAAGGAGATTTCATGGCCAACAAGTCCCTTGCAGCACACCAGGACAAGTCCCGGCTGGAATCGTTCATTACTCACCAGATCAAGTTCGAGCCGTTCTGCTTCCAGGGCGAGAAGTTTCCCGGTTGCGACTTCGACGATCCGCAGGCGGTCCGCAGCCTTGTCGGCGCGTATTCGCTGACGGTCGCCTGGTACGACGCCGACGGCCGGCAAGTCGAGCGTGCGAGCCGGCCAGGCCGATATGCGGCCGTCATCGAGATTCAGCATTCCGGCCGTGTGTCGCGGCGGTTCGCGACGCTCTGCCGGATGGGCGGCCCCGCGGATGGGGCGACCGTCATCGAGCGGCCCACGGAGATGGCCGCCCGCGGCATCGCCCCGGCCATCATCGAGCAGCACCGCCAGGAGCTTGTCCCGCCCCAGGCGGACAAGTGGTCGCCCGTTCGCCCCGGCGACGCCCACAGCGCCGTCCTTGCCGCGGGCCTGTATGACCTGACGGCCGTCATGCAGTCGGGCGCCGAACTGCCGTCGGATACGCTCGTCTGCCTCGACCGCCAGTGGTGGGTCGGCTTCAAGCGCCGTTTCTACGGATACGACAAGAAGTATCCGGGCCAGTTCATCTGCCCACGGCCCGTCGCCGGCCCAGCGGCGCCGATCATCCGCGAAGGCACGCTCGCCGGTGCCGGCATGAAGGCCGACGCCTTGGCTGCCATCGACCAGGCCTGCCGGTCATGGGCAGAGGACACGGGCATAGGTTGCGGCCTGTGCATCGTGCGTCGCGGCGTACTGGTCATCGACAAGGCATGGGGCGTGCAGGCAGGCGGGCCGGACAAGGGCAAGCCATTCGAACCGTCCACGGCCGCACCGCTGGCATCGACGACGAAGTTCCTCACCGCCATTCTGCTGGCCGAGTTCGCCGACCAGGGCCTGATCGGCATGGACGATCCGGTGGACCGCTACGTCGAGCCGCTTCGGGGTTTTTCGAAAGAGGCCGTTCCGTGTGTGCCGACCATCCGCGACCTGCTCCTCCACACGGCCGGCTTCACAGGGCACTGGGGCGACCTATACCATGACCTTGAGGAGGTCATCGCCGACATCTACCCGACACTTGAGGTCCACGCCACGCACCGCTACCAGGGCGTCGGCCACGCCCTGGCCGGCAAGATCATGGAGATGATCTCCGGCCAGTCGGTCCCGCGTCTGTTCCGGCAATGCCTGCTCGATCCGCTGGGCTGCCGTGGCTTTGTCTGCAATCACACATCCTACGGCAGCTTCGGCTCGGCGATGGACCTGGCACGCATAGGCCAGATGATGCTCAACGGCGGCTCGTACGGCGGCCTGCGTTTCACCGGCCCGCGGGCCATCGCGCAACTCATGCCCATCCCCGGCCGCGACAGGTTCGAGCCCGACAAGACCGTCCGCTGGGGCGTGGGCATGAAGCTTTTCGACAGCGACGGCCTGAGCGACGCGCATTACGGCCATTCAGGCGCTACGGGCAGCTTCCTCAAGATCGACCCGGCTTACGACATGGTCCTCGCCCACACGCGCCACGATGAAGGCCCCAACTATCACAAGCGACGCGCGGCCATGATCAAGGCCGTGCTCGACGGCGTCCAGGCCGGCGCGTAGCGAGCCACTTCGTCCGCGGCCTAAACCTGCGACGCCGCGGGCACAATCTACAGGCGAAGGGAATGTTGACGCCGTCGCAACCGGTTTGCGGAAAGGAACTGCCATTCGAACTCTCGCTGCAATCACGTCATGGTTCTTCGGACTGCTTACGGCCGTGCTCAGTCTCGGCGCGGCCACGATGGCCGATGCGCCGACCACGCAGCCGGCGTCGGCCCCGGCGATGCCGCCGCTGACCTACAACGCCATCTCGGACACGAAATACTATCCCAAGCCCGAGCTTCCCAAACTCGGCCCGGCGGGCTTCATCTTCAAGGACCCTACATTTGGTTGTCCGATGGTCCGCGTCAGCGACGACAAGACCCTCAACGGCGACCCCATCCTCACGCCGGCCGGCGCGGCCCAGAACACCTGGAACACCGACTCAACCCTCTTTGTTGTCCAGACCGGCGCCACCCGTCCCATCCCGTTCCAGTTTGATCCGACGACGATGAAGGCATCCCGCATCGCGGGCCTTGACACAATCCCGAACATGGCGGGCGACACGCCGTTCTCGTATCGCGAAAAGGATGTCTGCTACGGCAAGGACGCCCGCCGTGCGGTCATCGTCAAGTTCAACTTCGCAACCAAGAAGACGGAGGATGTGTTGGATGTGACGAAGGTGACCGGCCTGACGGTCCAGGGGGGGCACCTCGGCGCGTTCGGCGTTAGCGCTAACGATTGTCTCAATCTCACCTTCGGCGGCGCGGGCCAGAACCGCGACATGTATCTCCTCTGGTACGACATGAAGACCGGCAAGTACCACGTGTGGGACAGCGACAAGGGAACCATCGACGGCAAGGGAATCCCCAACGCCCCGCACTTCACGCAGCACGCATCCGAGATCGACCGAAGCGGGCGGTTCATCGTCGTTACGCCTGGCCGCGGGGCAAATGTGCCCTGGGTGTGGGACGTCCAGAAGGGCACGGTCTATCCATTCGACGTCAAGCCAATGGGGCACCATGCGGTGGGCTACGGCGACATGGTCAACGACGAACACATCTGGCTGTACCGCAAGCTCGACGCCGAGGGCATCAAGACCTACGTGACCACGATGGAGCACCCGGCCGGCGAGCCCTACTTCCAGTACGACAGCCACGAGTCGTGGAACAACGCCCGCCCGGACAAGCAGACGCCCATCCTCATCGACACCTACCACATCAAGGACATGCCCGACCCGAAGTGCGTCTGGGGCGACGAGATAATCGCCGTGGCAACCGATGGCAGCAAGAAGGTCTGGAGGTTTGCCCACAACCGGACCTGGGTCCACATGCCCGCCCGCGGCGAGGGCGGCGAGCGGACGATGCCGACCAGCCGGGGGAACATGGCCGCTGAGCAGCCCTACAACTTTTGGGACACGCCACGTGGCAACGTCTCCCAGGACGGTCGGTTCTTCATGTTCACCAGCGACTGGGAGGACACGCTGGGCAAGGACCGCGCCGGGCGGTTCCGACAGGATGTCTTCATTGTGAAGTTAGAGCGGGAAACGACCACAACAGCGCCAAACGGCAAGCCGTGATTCGGCTCAGGCATTTCAGGCCGGGGCTACTTCATCTTCTCCCGGATGATCTCCACGGCCTTCCTGAGGTCCCTGACCGGCTCGCTGTCCGCCGAGCTCCGGGCCTTGGCCTCCAGCCGGTCCAGGCGGTCCTCGATGACGGTGATCTCGGAGGTGATCTTCACCACGAGCTGCTCCGTCCGCCCGGCCATCACGCCCAGCCGCCCGAGGGCGCAACTGGACGACAGGAGGGAGATGCACAGGACGATCACCAGCGCCCGCCGAATCCACGCGTCCACTTGGCCCGGCTCTGCCATGGTCGCACTCCCCATGAGATGATTGGATTTTACCGGAAATGGCTTGCCGTGTGTGTCGGCACACGTAAGATACGGGCGGAAAGTCAGCGGCCTTTTCGAGGCGCGTTGCACATCATGATCGCTGAGCCTGCCAAGACAAGTGCATGCAGGTCCATTCCTCCTACACAAGGAGCACTGACATGAAGTGGCTTCGCAGAATCATCCTTCTAGTCCTCGTGCTGAGCGTCCTGGTCGTCGCGGGCGTGTTCATCTTCATCGACAGCATCGCGAAGGCCGGCATCGAGAAGGGCGGCACGTACGCCACCGGCGTGCCCACCGAGGTCCAGAGCGTCAAGCTCAGCCTCCTGGGCGGCACGTTCTCGATGGACAACATGAAGATCGGCAATCCGCAGGGCTTCACCAGCCCGCACGCGATCAAGACCGGCAGATTCGAGCTGGAGGTCGCGCCGACAAGCGTCCTCGGCAGCACGGTCCAGGTCCGCAAGTTCGTGCTCGACGGGATGGACATCAACATCGATACGGCCGGGGTCAAGAACAACATCTCGGCGATACTGGATCACATCAAGGGCCTCGGCGGGTCGGGGCAGCCTTCCGCGGAGGCATCCAAGGCCGAGAAACCCGCCGGCGACAGCGGGAAGAAGATCAAGATCGACAAGATCATCATCAGCAACATCGTTGCGCACGTTCAGGCGCCGGGCGGCGTGGTCAACATTCCGCCCATCAAGGTCCAGAAGCTGGAGCTTGACAACGTCAGCAGCGACGACAACGGCGCAACCGTCAGCCAGATAATCTCGCGGCTCATTCCGGCCGTGCTGCTGGCCGTCACGGAACAGGGCAAGGGTCTCATTCCAGGCGACCTGCTGGGCTCCCTCAACAAGGACCTGGCCTCCACGGTCGGCAACCTTGGCCCCGGTGCGCAGAAGATGTTCAGCCAGTTGCCATCCGATACCACCAAGGGCCTCGGCGACGTTACCAAGCCGCTGGGCAACATCCCGAAGGACATCCTCAATCTGATCCCCGCCACACTGCCGGCCGGACCGAAGGACATCAGGATGCCCGCTGACGGGCTGCTCGGCGGGGACAAGAGATAGACGCGCCGGCCGGACTCGAAGCCGGCGGCCGATGCGGTCGCAAGGCCAGGCCAGCATCCGGCCTCGCCGCCGGCAAGACGAAAGGATGATCCCATGGCCGACGCCAAGGTCCCGGAACAACTCAAGAGTGATGTGCCCCTGACGCTCTTCGGGCGGATCCTGTTGGCGACGCCGGTGGTGATGGCCGTCGTGGCGACGATGCTCGCCGGCCTTTCGTCGAGCGAGATGACGCGCGCCCAGTACGACCGCGCGATGGCCGCACAGTTGCAGTCCAAGGCGGGGGACCAGTGGAGCTACTTCCAGGCGAAGAAGCTCCGCGGCGCCACGCAGCGCAACACGCTGGACCTGCTGGAGGCAAGCGGGGACCTTGGGCCCCTCTCTGTCGAGGCCCTGACCGCGACGGCCGGGCAACTGGTCCCGTATCTCCAGCAGGTTGACGCGGAGGCCAAGAAGGCCCTACAGGCCGCGCCCGCCGGTGGGACCGATGCCCTGAATCGTTACCTGAAGGGATCATCGCGGCGCAACGCCGAGGCCGAGAAGGTCCAGGCTGATCACCAGGCCACGCTCAAGTCGCCCGAAACCACGGCCGCGCTTGGAGCGATGCTTCGGGCCCAGGCGCCGGACATCGGCCCACAGGCGCCGCTGCCGCCGGAGATGGCCGCCGCTGTCAAGGTGATGGAGGAGTCCGTCTCGGAGGATGACATCAAGGCGGCCGTCGGCAAGCTGAATGACCAGGCTATCTCCGAGGCGCTGCGGGCGGCCAAGGCGCGTCCAACGATGCTGGATAGCGCCAATGGTCCCATAGCGCAGTGCATCGACCGCGTGGAGACGCTGCTCGGGCGGGGCGCGACGCTGCTCAAGGAGACGCGCGAGGCCGGCCTCAAGTCGCTTCCGCCTGCGCCATGGCTGCTCCGCGAATTCGCGGCCGCCCGCATGCGGTTCTCCGTGGCCCGCTACGACGCCGAGGCCAGGCTCAACCAGGCCATCGCCAACCTCATCGAGCTCCAGGTCCGCCGCAGCAACCTCTCGTCCGAGCGGCACCAGGCCCGCAGCCAGCGGTTCTTCTACGGCATGCTCGCGGCGCAGATGGCCGTCATCGTGGCTACCTTCTCCATCGCGGCGCGGAAGCGGAACCTGCTCTGGACGCTCGCCGCGGGGGCTGGACTGGTCGCGGTCCTCTTCGGCGCGTATGTGTACCTGTACATCTGATGGGGGCGGAGCGCTTCGACGAACGGCGGCTTTTGCGAATCCGGGAATCCCGCGCCGTTCCCGTGGACGATCTTTCTGTATGTGGGGCCGGGCAGTTGCCGCCGCGCCGAGAAGCTGTTGAAGTGTCTCCTGCGGGCAGGGACAATGCGCGAAGGCGCGAGTATCCGGTTCCTGGCAGGAAATGGAAGGTCACATGACGACAGGTAGATTTGTCCGCGAATTGCTGGCTGGTGCGATCTTGTGCTGCGCGGCCGCCGTTTGCGGGGCACAGGGCCGGTCAACGCCCGCATCCACTTCCGCGCCGGCGCTTGATCCCAAGGTCAACCGGGGCATACTCCCGGCCGAGTACCACGGCCAGCCGCTGCTGTGGATACCCGAGTTGGGAGATATCGCCAAGTTCTCCGGCGACATGGATGAACGGCCGTGGAAGGACGCGGCGACAGTTACGCTTCTTGACCCCGGCACGCGCAAGCCGCCCAGGCACGAGACTAAGGCGATGCTCTTCTGCTCGGACAAGTCACTCTACATCGGCGTGCGCGCCGCCGAGCCAAGGGGCGACCTGCTGAAGCTCAATGGCGAGTTGTGGGAACGAGACGAGGTCGAGATATTCCTTGAGCCGTTCCGGGACACGATCAAGCGGGCGTACTATCACATCCAGGTCGATGCCACGGGGGCGACGGCCTTCCGCCGCTACCACGTCTATCCGCGTTACTTCCAGGAGCGGGCGCTCCAGGAGGAGTGGTCGCCGAGGGTGGCGGTCGCGGCCTGCAAGGACAAGGACGGGTGGTCGGTCGAGATCAGGTTGCCGTTCGACCAGATCAAGCTCGACCCGGCGGCAAAGGAGGGCAAGACGCTCTGGCGTCTGAACATCTGCCGCAGCCGCCCCGCGCGAGGCGAGGATGGCAACATCCTCTGGACCTGGTCGCGCCTGGATGGGCGGAGCTTCCAGAGCGCCGCGCGGTTCGGGTACGCATTGCCGGAGGCGTTCTCGTCCAAGGCGCTGATTGATGAGACGCTGCGCACGACGGAGGCGCCGGCGGATCCCAGCGTCGCGCGGGCGACCGATCCCAAGGTGCAGGCGGAGGTCGACAAGGCCATCGAGGACCTGGGAACCGCAGGGGCGTCACGCGACGACGCGGCCGTCAAGAAGGTCGCCGAGCGGATAACGCCTTTGGCCAAGGAAGGCCAGGCGATGTACGGCCTGATCGAGCGGAAGCTCGGCGAGGCGGCCGCGAAGGCCAAGCGAGATAGGCTGCCCTCGTACAGCACTCTGCGCGACTTCGCTTACAGGCTGGACCAGGCCCGGCCGGAGGATGACCCGCCTCCGGATGAGACGGTCAAGCGGATAGCCAACTTCGAGGCGAGGGTGTACAAGGACGGCGACGGCAAGTCGCTCAACTACCGCCTGGCCAAGCCCAAGGACTACGACCCGAACAGGAAGTACCCGCTCTTGATCTGGCTGCACGGGGCGGCCGAGGGCGGCGACGACAACTATCGCCAGCTCTATAGCGGCGTGTGGGATTTCTACAGCGAGGCCATGCGGGCGAAGTACCCGTGCTTCATCCTCGCGCCGCAGTGCCCGCGGGGGACGGGCTGGGCCGACATGCGGTCCAACCCCGACTCGCGTGCGGCGCTGACCGCGACAAGCTGCTATCGCATGGCCGAAAAGCCGAACGACACGACGCGGCTGCTGCTGGAGACGTTCGCTGCGACGATCAAGGACTTCCCGGCCATCGACGCCGGCCGCGTGTACATCACCGGCTCGTCGATGGGCGGCTTCGGCACGTACGAGTGCATCATGCGCAAGCCCGATTTCTTCGCGGCGGCAATGCCGGTCTGCGGCGGCGGCGACGAGACCAGGGCCGCCCTGATCGCCATGCTGCCAATCTGGATCTTCCACGGCGAGAAGGATGAGGCGGTCAAGGTCGAGGCGTCGCGTATCATGTTCAGGGCGCTGAAGGACGCAGGCGGCGACCCGAAGTACACGGAGGTCCCCGGCGCGCCGCACGCGCTTGGAGCGCCATACATGGACGACAAGGTTCTCCAATGGCTCTTCGCCCAGAAACGCAAGCAGTAGTGAGGTGATTGCGTTACTCGCGGCATGGGCAAGTGGCGCTTGCCGCGCTTCATGGAGGCCTCCTATGAGAACGGCGACTGTTGGGGCAACGATGGCGGCCTGCGTGCTGACGGCCGTGTTGTGGGCGGCAGATGGCTCTTCTACGCGCGGCGCGGATGCCCCGGCCGTCGATGACAGGGACGCCTCGATCCTGAAGGCGGCCGGCGTCGGCCCCGATGCGCAAGGCGTGATGGAGTATCTCGGCCGCTTCAGGTCCTCGCCCGAAACGACGAAGATGGCCGCCGACCTGGTCAAGCAACTCGGCGACGCCGACTGGAAGACCCGCGAGGCCGCCACGGAGAAGCTGCGCCAGATTGCCGTCGCCGCGGTCAAGCCGCTGGAGGAAGCCGCCAATAGCGGCGACGAGGAGGTCAAGCGGCGGGCGAAGGACATACTCGACAACGTCGGCGGCGCGCCGGCCATCGGCGCGGCTTTGAGGACGGCCGGCCGCCTCAAGCCGCCCGGCGCGGTGAAGGTCATGCTGGAGGCCGTGCCGAATCTGTTTGAGGACCACCTGGTCACGGCCGCACGCGAGGCGATCATCTCGGCCGCAGGCGATGACGACATGCCTGTTCTGCGGGCAGCGCTCAAGAGCGACGAGGCCGGCGTGCGGAAAGTCGCTGTTGGCGTACTCGGCAAGCTCCTGGGCGGCAAGGCCGCCGACGATGTCGCGCCGCTGCTTGCCGATGCGGATGACGCCGTGGCGATGGCGGCGGCCCGCGTGCTGGCCGACGCTGCCGACAACCGGAGTCTGCCTGCACTGGGACGGCTGCTGTCGTCGGCGAACGTGAACGTGCGGGCAGAGAGCATTGCTGTGCTCGAGGCCGCGACCGGCAGGAAGTTCGGCTTCATCGCGTATGAGCCGGCCGAATCACGTCAGAAGGCCGCCGATGCGGCGCTCGCATGGATCAATGCCGAGGGTAAGACCGCCAAACTCATCGCGCCGCTCCGTATGACCGTCGTTCCCCTCGGCCGGACGCTCATCTGCCTGCCGGGGGACGTCAACAAGGTCGTCGAGCTTGACGCGGCCGGCAAGGTCACGTTCGAGCTGAAGGACCTCGACGGGCCGTGGGGCTGCCAGGGCCTTCCCGACGGGCGGCGGCTAATCACGTGCGCCGGGGCGGGCGCGGTCATCGAGTATGGCGCGGACGGCAAGGAGATATGGCGGCACGAGGGCCTCGCCGCACCGCAGAGCGTCCAGCGCCTGCCAAGCGGCAACACTCTCGTCGGCTGCGGCGGCGGCAAGGTGCTGGAGATCAGGCCCGACGGCGGCGTGGCGTGGAAGGTGGTCTACAATCAGGGCGTCACCTGCGCCACCCGCCTTGACAGCGGCAACACGCTGATCGTGATACAGACGGCCGGCAAGGTCTTCGAGATCGACGCCAACGGCAGCGAGGTCTGGAAGATCGAGGACCTGAAGGTCGTCCGCTGGGCGCAGCGCCTGGCCAACGACAACACGCTGGCGGCGATCACGGGCGATGGCCGGGTGGCGGAGTTCACGCGCGACGGCAAGGAGGTCTGGTCCTCCAAGGGCTGGGCCTCGCCCAAGTGCGCCCAGCGCCTGCCCAACGGCAACACGCTCATAACCGACCAGAACGGCGTCTTCGAAGTTGACAAGGACGGCAAGAAGGTCTGGGAGCACGCCGCCGGCTACACGGCCGTCGCGTGCAGGTACTGATGGGGGAGCGGCCGCGATTACGTGTAGTTGAAGTAGCCGGCGGCCGTGCAGATGCCGACCAGCAGGGAGTCTCTCAGGACGCCGTCAGAAGACCGACCGCCTTGCAGGACAGCGAGCCTGGACGCGACGCCGGTTGAGAGAAGCAATAACGCTCACTAGAATCACCGTTGCCGTTCCAGGTTCTGGGACCATCGCGATCCTGAATCCAATGGAGTCAGCCTCGAATGTTGGCGATGCGTTGCCGTCCAGACTCGCGTATCCCGGGTCGCCGCTGCCCCAGTCCCCTCCGCGCCGGCCGCGGGCGGAAGATGAAGGCGATGACTCGTTCCACTCGGCGACGTTGCCGCCCTGATCGAACGTGCCGTATGGGCTTTCGGAGTTCTCGAATTCGCCGACCTCCGTGCGGTTGCACGGCTAGCCGATGGTCGGTGAGGGGTTCCAGTAGTTGACGTTGTTGCCTGGATCGGGGCTGGTCAGCAGGTTGCTGGGCTGGCTGTCGGAGACGGTGGGATACGTCCAGTAGTTCCCCGTGACTCCATCATTCTTGTGGTATGCGGCCTTGAACCACTCGTTCTCAGTCGGGATGTAGTACAGGCCGCCCTGGGCGGGTGTCTTGCGCGTGACGGCCATCAGAGCTGCCGCGGTCGTGGCGCCGTTCAAGTAATAGGAGCCATCCTCGGTCGTCGAAAGTCCTTGGGCGCCCGTCGGCTGGCCATTCGTGAGCAAGTTGCAGAACCGCGCTGCATCACCCCACGAAACATAGTTCACGGGCCGGTTTGCCCAGTCGGAGGCAACCGTGTAGACGTATGAGCCCGATGCGCCGCTGCGGCGGATGTTGCACGCCCACTTCGACATGATATCGTCGTACGCCATCAGCGTGTTGTACAGGCCGTACGTGTCGGTCTTGGCGACGGCGTTCAGGAACTCGGTATACTGGCCAGCCGTGAT
The DNA here is from genome assembly GCA_041946855.1 of Phycisphaerae bacterium. Taxonomy (GTDB): domain Bacteria; phylum Planctomycetota; class Phycisphaerae; order SM23-33; family SM23-33; genus JBHGBE01. The sequence continues at coordinate 17,642 of JBHGBE010000069.1, forward strand.
CTCGTACTTGCCAATGCTGAAGTCGTACGGCACACCGCCGTGCGGCCCGTTCGGCCACCGCGTATCGCCAGGATTGCCAGCGTTCCCCACGGGCACCAACTCCACGCTCTTGAGCGTCGTGCCCATGCTGAACACATCCGCATAGGCGCAACTCCCCAGGAACACACTGGTGATTGCGAAAACGGCGGTGCGACGGCAGACCGAGCAGGGCATACCACTGACCTCCAGAGCCTTTTCCTACGGCGCTCCCAAGCCGACATATACGACGGTCCTATTATGCCACCAGGCCGTGAGGTGTCAAGCCCAACTGGCTCAGTCTCACAGCATCAGCGATCCATACTGCGCCACGTTGTGGTTCGTCCCCGCGACCCACGACCAGACGAAGCATCCCGGCGCGGCGTTGCGGTTGCGGCAGACGTGAAAGCCCATCCGCTGGCCCTTGCGAGGTTTCACATCGAGTTGCTCAAGGCCGATGGCGAACTCCACGCTCCAGCCGCGACGGAAAATAGGGACGCACCCTATTTTTCCAGCATCAGCAACGTTTGCAGACCTGGCGATCACCTGCTCGGTCCCGCCATCCCTGGAAAAACAGGGTGCGTCCCTATTTTCCCATCGGCCGGCCTTGCCCTTGACCTTCGGCCGTTCGATCCGCGGCGGCTCGCCCGGCAGCCCTTGGCCGCGGCGGACGGCGTACGTGCAGCCGTTGGCGTTGATCATCAGATGGTAGTAGCTACCGCCCTTGCCGTCCACGTCGAGGAAGAACTCGATGGAGTCATCGGTCCACAGGCCGCCCTGGCCGTCGGAGTCGATGTTGAGTTTCATGTTCTCCAGCAGCGGCTCCTCGCATTTGACCGCGAAGAAGAGCGTGTCCTTGGCCAGGATGACGCGAAGCTCCGTCCGCACCTCGGGCCTGGTGCCATCCTTGATCTTGATGAAGCGGTCGAAGACCTGGGCCTTGGCCCAGAGCGGGTCGTTGATACGGCCGGTGAGGTTGGGCGGGCGCGGCGCGCGGTAGGCGCGAATCCTCGCCTTGGCAAGAGAGCCGAGCTTGGCCAGCTTGGCCTGAAGTTCGTCATATCGGCCGTTGCGGATGATGAACGGCTGCGTCCAGGCCATCGTGCCGCGCGGGCCGGAGCACTCGACGCGGAACAGCCTCCCGGCGTAGTTGGACGCGTCGAAGGTCATCTCCGGGCCGTCTGCGTGGAAGATGCGGCTGCCTAGGTGGCCGTAGACGGTGATGAGGTCGGCGTTCGGAGCGCGGACGGTGAGTTTCGGGCCGTCGGTGGTGATGGAGTCGATCACCACGCCGCTGGAGACGTAGAAGCTGCCTGTCCGCAGCGCCGCCAGGACGGCCTTTGCCGTCCTTTCGCGGACCAGGACGACGTTCCAGCCGCGACCGGCCTGCGGGATGCGGTGGGCGTCGTCGTTGCCGTAGCCCCAGACCATCCTTCCGGCCGCCAGCAGGCGGTCCCACTTGTCTGTGGCGATGTGATTGCCCGGCATGTCGTGGACAACGCCGTTGAGGATCTCGATGCCGGCGTAGTCCTTCAGGGCCAGCAGCACCTCGTAGGGGTAGTGGTTGAAGTGCTCCTCCCAGTTGGGGTGGCACAGGACGGCGAATCCGCTGGTGCGGTTGATCTCGTCGATGTTGGCCTGGACGTCGGTGTGGGCGTTGATCAGGCGGCGGGCGCCGACGTCGAGCAGATGCGGGCCGCCGCCGGAGACCTCGTTGCCGCGGATTAGCACCATGCCGCACGGGTCCAGCCTCTTGACCTCGGTCGCCACGTCGTGGTCGCTGATCATCAGGAAGTCATGGCCCAGCGACGCGTAGTGGCGGACCATCTCCTGCGGGTGCGAAGCGCCGTCGGAGCCCTTCGTGTGCGTGTGGAGGTTCCCGCGCATCCAGAAGGAATCGGGGGCGGTGCGGTAAGGGGAAACGATGGAAGTCCTGGGCATCTATGAGTTCCTCTCAATGTCAAATGCGGAAGTAGGGAATGAGGAAGTAATGCCCAATGCCAAATGCTCAAGTGGCTCGAGGCCGGCGGCGTTTGGCATTCCTAATTTGGGCTTCATTCGGCATTCCTAATTCCAAATTCCTAATTTGGGCCGGCCTCCATCGCCTTGATCGCGTCGATCACGCTCAGGCCGGTGTGATATCCGGGGTCGGCATCCGGCGTGGCGGGGATGACATCGACCACCTGGCCGTCGGGGTCGAGCGTCTGGGCGGCCATCAGGCCCAGCTCCTTGCGGACGAAGTGCCGGAAGAAGGCGTTGGACGCCACGGCCGCGATCTGGGCCAGCTCCATCTGAAGCTCCTCGGTACGCGCGATCTTCATGGCCAGCACCGCGCCGCGAAGCGTCTCGGGCAGGTTCCACCAGGGCATCTGGTCGTTGATGGGCTTGCGGCCGATCAGATCATAAGCCTTGCAAACGCCAAGGCCTCGCGGCGACAGGCCGTTGGCGAAGTTCCGCTTGAGCACCTCCGGCAGGTTGAGCTTGAACCGCTCGATACGCTGGTATTCGGACTCGGGAATGGTGCAAAGCTCCTCGGACTTCGCGATGAGCTTGAGCGCCAGGCCGACGAATTCCGTCGCATGGCCGGGGTCGGAGCGGAGCATTCCATCCTCGACGAACGGCCGGCCCTGTGCATCGTTGAACTCCCACATGTCGAACGGCACGCCGTAGGTGGTTGGCCCGCGGGAGTTGACGTGGCGCGACAGGACGTAGTCGATGAACTCCAGACCCACGGCCGTGTACGCCGGGTCGCCGGTACACTCCAGGAAGCATGCGGCCGCGCCGATGCCGATCATCCTGCTGCCGTGGCCGAAGCGCCCGGGCACCGGGGCCACGGGGTTTCGCGGGTCCATCGGCTGCTGGTCGGAGTAGTATCGGCCGGCGAGCACATCCTTGTAGATTTCGTGGAAGAGGTTGCAGGCCTCCTGGAGGCGGGCCGTGTCGCCCAGGACGCGTGCGGCGGCGGCCATGCCCTTGCAGTAGAACATGTCTGAGACGCTCGTGGGCAGGCCCTGTGGAAGCTCGTGTGGAATCCCCCGGCCGTCGGGGCCAACCTTCAGCGGCCGGCCCTCGGGCGTCATCATGAACGAGAGCCTTCCGCCGTTTGCGGCGCGGAGCTGCTCCATGTGGTCGAGCACCTCGGCGATCACACGTTTCGTGCGCAATTGTAGGTCCCAACGCAGGGAGTCGTCGATCTGGCGGTCCTGGTCGAGCCAGTTGCAGTGGCCGGCCAGGGCCTCAAGCCCTCGGCCCTGGATCCAGCCGTAGATGACCTTGCGCCCACGAATGGGATCGTCATCCTGGAAGTCACGGCCGGTCACCAGGCTCAGCTTCGTGTCGATGAATCCATAGCCAGGCGAGCGCTCATATCGCCTGAGGATCGCGTCGAGCACGCACAGGAGCATCCGCTTGTGATCGAGCAGCGCGGCCTGAATCTGCTCATCGTTCGAGATTTCAGTTATCTGTGTGCCGCCGAATGCGGCGGGGTCGAGCCAGTCTGTTGCCATGCGGAATCCCTTCGCGGCGGATTATCCACTACCACGCGGGAGTATGCAATTGCCCACAACCTTGACCCTCTACTTCGGACTGGCGTACAATCTCGCAGAGGGAGAAGAGGATGACGACAAAGCAGATTAGAGACGAAGCCCTAAAGTTGCCTACCAAGGCTCGCGCTGACCTGGCCAGGACCTTGATTGCCAGCCTGGACGAAGTGTCGCGGCGCGAGGCAGATGATTTATGGGCTGACGAAGCGGATCGTCGATATCGCGAGCTTAAGAACGGGCGAGTCAAGGGGCGGCCTGCGGAGGCGGTTCATCGGGATGTCCGAGCCAGGATCGCATGAAACCGGCGATCTACCATCCGGCGGCTGAGCAGGAATTGAATGAAGCCGCCTTGTTCTACGAATCCCGCTCATCCGGTCTCGGTGCAGTCTTCATGTCGGAAGTTGAGGAGTCGGTGCGGAGGATACAGGAGGGCCCGGAAACCTTCCCTGTGCTCAGGGGCAAGGTCAGACGGAAGCTGGTGTACAACTTCCCCTACGGAATTCTGTACAGGGAGGATGCAACCGAAATCCGGATCGTGGCCGTGATGCATCTTCACCGCCGCCCGGGCTACTGGCAATCGCGGGTCTGAAGTTTCTCACTGCGCCCGCTTTCCGCACGCCTCGAATCTAATTAGAATCCTGCCTTCCGCGGTTCCAATGATAGGAGACAAGGATGAAGATTACACCCAAGTTCCGCGAACGCCTGATGGAGTCGGCGCGGCTGGCCGCCGAGTGGTACACGAACAACCAGAACACCGAGGAGCACCCGTGGGGCGGCGTACACGAGTCGGCCGACTTCGGCCGGTATGTCTACGAGTACTTCGTGGCCCGGCAGTGGAGCCGCGGCATGGGCGTATGGGGCCAGGCGGTCGCGATCATGGGCCTCTTTGGCCTGGAACGGGCCGGCAAGTTCGGCGGCAAGTACGCCCGCTCGGCCGTGTGGGCGGGCGAGTACCTCAAGACGCTCCAGATCGTCAATCCATCCGACGCCAAGGCCCACGGCGGCTTCCGCGAGCACAATCCGCAGAGCAACTGGTCGTTCCCGCGCGATGCGGCCACCGGCGGCATGGGCTTCTGCGCGCTCTATCGCGAGACCGGCTGCGAGGAATACCTGGAACGCGCCCGCATGTTCGCCAGGTGGTACCACGACCACGGCAGCGACAAGAGCGGCTGGCCCTACGGCTTCTACGACTTCGACACCGGCGTCGGCGACCGCGGCCAGACTAAGTACGTCCGCGGCGACTGGCAGGCCGGCGGCGGCCTGTGCTACTACTGGCTCTACAAGCTCACCGGAGAGAAGGTGTGGATGGACTACTTCCGCCAGATGATCGACCCGCTGGTGGGTTACTATGAGAAGGCGATCAGCGCGCCCATCGTGCCGGGCTTCCACGGCGAGGTTGAGATCAGCTACGGCAACGACGACTTCGCCATCATCGCCCTCCTGGCGGCGTACCGGCACTGGCGCGAGAAGCGGATGCTCGACGCCCTGACAGGCCACATGAAGCGCTTGTGGACCATCGCGGATGAGGATGGCACGTACCCCAGCTTCGCGGGCACGTTCGTCTGCACGATCAACAACCTGGAGTACCTCCAGCTCTGCCGCGAGGAGAACCTGGTCGAGGACATCGGCTCGATCGAGAAGCGGATCATCAAGTCGGCCGCCGTCGGCATGGAGCAGCAGGAAACCCGCCTGATGGACCTGCGGGCCTACGGCGGGTTCTACGGCCAAAGCAGCTACGGCGTGTCCCGCGAGCGGATACACCACCGCTCGACCGGCTACAGCCTGATAATGAACCTGCGAATCGCGGCCGGCGGACAGTTGCCGTACTACTCCAGCTACGGCTGGGAGACACGGCCGTCGCCGGCGTTTGAGGTGTTCGGGAACCCCAATCACTCGGCCTGAACGAACGTTAGTCGGTTGATCCGTGAATCGGTTAGTCGGGAAGAGGAGATGGTGGTGCCTGGCCGTTCCCGATTAACCGATCAACCGATTCACCGATAAACGTGACTTCGCGGCGAAATCATTGCTGAGAGGAAGAACATGACTCCCCGGGACATCATCAAAAGCCACCTGTCATTCAGCGACCCTCCACGGATCGGCATGGAGTTCGGCGGCGACGGCCGGCTCTGCGACACGCATTGGGCCAAGTACGACGCCGGCTCGTGGGTGCAGAAGCGCTGGACCGAGGGCCGGTTCGAGTACTACGACGATGAGTGGGGCAACGTGTGGTTTCGCGTTGCCGACATGGGCGCTGGCGGCGAGATATACGAGCCGGCCATCAAGGACTGGGCGCAATTGAAGGACTTCCGCCTTCCCGACCTTGCTAACCCGGCGCGATACGAGAAGGTGAAGGCCGCGTTCGCCGCCGACAAGGAGCACTATCGCGTCGGCGGGCTGCCGGGCTTCCCGTTCGCAATCTGCCGCTACCTGCGGAAGATGGAGATCTACTTCCAGGACCTGCTGCTGGAGCGTGAGCACATCGACGAACTACACGAGCGTGTGGCGCGCCTGCTTGAAGACATCATGCGGCAGTACGCCGTGGCCGGGGCCGACGGCCTGTTCTTCTGTGAGGACTGGGGCATCCAGGACCGCCTGCTCATCCACCCACGGATGTGGCGCGAAATCTACAAGCCGATCTTCACGCGGCTGTGCAGGACCGCGCACGGACTGGGGTTGAGCGTCTTCATGCACTCGTGCGGCTACAACTGGGACATCATCGACGACCTTGCAGAGGCGGGCATCGACGTGCTCCAGTTCGACCAGCCGGGCATTTACGGCCTTGAGCGCCTGGCCGAGAAGCTCCAGCGGCTGAAGGTCTGCCTCGACTCTCCGGTCGACATCCAGCGTGTCATGCCGACAGGCGACCGCGAGCTGATCGTCTCGACGGCCAGGAAGATGTGCCGGCTCTTCGGCGGCCAGCACGGCGGCTTCATCGCCCGCAACTACGGCGACCTGAAGGGCATCGGCGTCAGGCCGGAGTGGGACCAGTGGGCGTATGATGCATTTCTGGAATCTGGTGCAGACGCGGCGGTGTGACGTGGACGAGAAGCAATATTCAATAATCGTAACACTTCACCCGTCTGCAACTACAGATTGCAAACAACGTCATAATATATTCT
>JBHGBE010000007.1:0-96525 GCA_041946855.1 Phycisphaerae bacterium
TTTCCAAAATTCGGGACAGGCACTAATTTCCTAGGTTTCGACGGGTTTCCTGAACATGGAGACTCGTGGATCAGCCTTGGCCCTGCGCCAGTCCTTACCTCAAGCCGGTCGGATGCTTCTCCAGGAACTCCGCGTGATGCGCCCGCCCGGTGGCGCGGAGGCGCTGGCAGTAGTACTCCAGGTTGCTGCGGGTGTGGTACGGGCCGCCCTCGCGCATGACGATCCAGAGCGGATCCACGGCACAGGGGCTGGTTGCCATCATCTCGGCGGTCCACTGCTCGATGAGTGCCTGGCCATGATCGGCCAGCGCGGGCTGGGTGGGGGCGAGGTTGTTGGTCTCGTGCGGGTCGGCGGCGACGTTGAAGAGCATCCGCGAGCAATCGCCGGCCTTGGCCGTTGGGTCCGTCTGGAAGCTCTTGAGGCCTGTGTGGAAGGTGCGGATGAAGACGTTGTCGCCCCACCGCACGGCCCGCTGGCAGCTCCACGCACACTGGCTGAAGACGACGTAGTCGCGCCCGGCCGAGCGCCCCTCCCTCAGCGCGGGGGCGAAGCTCCGCCCGTCCCAGTCGGCCGGCACCGCCCCGCCGGCGAGCTCGATGAGCGTTGCGGCGATATCGGTCTGGCTGTGCAGGGCATCATCCACGCGCGGCCCGCCAATGCCCGGCCCGCGGAGGATCATCGGCACGCGCGACGTGATGTGGTCGGCCGTCGCATGGTCGCCGATGACGCCAAGCTCGCCCTGATTCTCGCCGTGATCGGAGGTGATCATCACCAGCGTGTCGTCGAGCACGCCCTGGTCGGCCAGCGCGTTGAGGATGCGGCCGGTCCACATATCGGCGTAGGCGATGCCAACGTCGTAGCCGTCGATGTGCTTCTTGTAGTCGGCCATGGACCGGATCTGCGCCGGGTGGCGCGGCTGTTCCTTGATGCGGCCGTACCCGCCGCACGGCTCCTGCGGCGTGCCGGGGCCGAAGCTGTCCCACTGGCGCCGGCGGATCTCTTCCGTGTACCAACCTTCGAGGGGCTCATTCTCGAACGGGTTGCCGAACTGGAGCGGCGTGCGGTACAGGCCGTGCGGGTCCCAGATGTGGAAGTGCAGCACCCAATCGTCGCGCTTGGCGTTGCGGGCGATCCAGTCGAGGGCGGCCGGCGCGACCTCGTCGGCGATCTCGTTGCCGCGCTTGCCGGGGTTGAACCACTCGCGCCAGCCGGCGCAGAACCACCACGCGGAGTGGCGCGGCGCGAAGGAGCTGAAGCTCACCGGGTAGAGGCCCTTGGCGGCCAGGGCGGGGATGAACATTGTCCGCTGCTGGTCGCTGTGGAACTCGCGCGGACGGCCGATGTACCGCAGGTCGGCGGCCAGGCCGCCGTGGTTGACTATGCCGTTGTGGATGCCGAACTGGCCCGTGAACATGCTGGCGCGGCTGGGCAGGCACGGGGCGTCGCTGACGTAGCACTTGTCGAAGCGGACGCCGCTCGCCGCCACCGCGTCAATGTTCGGCGAGGTCCGGCGGCGATAGCCGTAGCAGCCGAGGTGATCGGGGCGGAGGGTGTCGATGTCGACGTAAAGGAGCCTCATGCGGTCTTCTCCGGGGGCGAAGGGTTGGCGAACGGCATAGGACAAATAGGACGAATAGGACAGATGGGACGGATATGACGCATAGGACGCATAGGCGGTATGGAACCTGAAGGTCCTATCGGTCCTATACGTCCTATACGTCCTATCCGTCCTATCGGAACCAGGCAGCGGGCGGAGTTCTCTGCTTTCACAGCCACTCCTCCAGGAACGCCACGATCTCCGCTCGCATCGCGGCGGTTTCCATGTGGCCGACGTTGTAGCGGAGCATCTTCCAGGCCTCGGGCGCGCCGGCCGCCTTGTATGCCTTGCGAAGTTGGGCGTCGATGCGGTCCAGGCCGCGGGGCGGGGTCAGGCGGTCGTAGTTGCCGGCCAGCGCCAGGTGCGGCCGGGGGGCGATCAGAGAGTTGATATCGGCGGTCGAGAAATGCTTCAGCAAGTTCGGCACGAAGTAGTAGATGCCGTGTCCGTCCAGCAGGCGCTCGTCGATTGCCGTCTGGAAGTCGGTCTGGCAGCAGATATCGACGCAGACCTTGATCCGCTCGTCGAGCGCGGCCGTCCACCAGGCCATCGTCGAGCCCATCGACAGGCCCAGCGTGGCGAGACGCGATGAGTCAACATCCTTCCGCGACGAGAGGTAGTCGATCGCGCGGAGGCTGTCGAAGACCATCATGCCCCAGAGGACCTGGCCCTTCCAGAGCATCTCCTTGAAGGTCTCCGTCTCGGTGCGGCCGCGCCGCTCGCCGAAGCACCAGTGGTCGATGCACAGCCCGCACCAGCCGCGGCGAGTGAGTTCCACCGCATAGGCCGGGGTCTGGAGGCAGCCGCTGCTGTGAAGCATCTCCTCCTTGCCCTGCTGGTAGTTGCCGCCGTGGCTGTGATTGAAGAGCACGGCCGGCATCGGCCCGTCGCCCTCCGGCGGACGGACGAAGTACGCGGGTACATCCTCGACGCCGTTCAGGTCGAGCAGGAGCTTCTCAAGGATGTAGTGCTCCAGCCGCTCGCTCGAGACGGTCTTGCACGAAATCCGCCCATCCCGCGCTGGCAGGTCGCCAAGGAGTGAGCAGAGCAGCCTTCTCCTTTTCGCCAAGTCTGTCTGCATCCTCTTCATCCCTGTTATCCCTGCTCAATCCTTCGCGGCCCGCGCCACGATCTTGTCTATCTCCCGGATCTGGTCATCGCTCAGCACGGGCGCTTCGGGCTCGCGCCACAGTTCGCGTGCGATGGCCGTCGCCTTTGGGACGGTGTCGAAGTTGGCGGCGTTGGCGCGGGCCGCGTCCCAGGCCTGCGCCGGGAACAGTGGCGACAGGTGAAGTTCGTGACGGAAGCGCTCGGCCGTGTGCATCTCGTTGAGGAAGTTGCCGCCGGGGCCGACGGAGTGGATCAGGTCAACCGCCAGCGTCTCGGGGCTGACCTCAATGGGGCTCCGCACCGCGCGGCGGATGTATGAGGCGATCTCGTTGTCGATGACAAGCTGAACGGGGCTGAACGTGACCGCGTTCTCGACGGCCCCCACCGTGCCGATCCCCACCGCGCCGGCCAGCACGGCGCAGAGCATGGACGACGCCTTCTCGACGCCCGCCTGCTCATTGAGGAAGCAGCTATCGGTCTTGCCGCCGTGGACGCCGCAGGGCATGCCGTAGTACTCGCTCAGCAACTGCACGCGGGCCATGAGCAGATTGCACCGGTCCGCGCCGGAGTATTTGTACAGGCCGCTGGACATGTCGGCGTAGGAGGGCGTGATGTCCATGCCGACGACGGCATCCTCGCGAATCGCGTAGGCCAGCACCATCGGGGCGATGGTCTCGGCCGCGCCGAGGGCCAGCACGCCGGCGGCCGTGACGGGCGCGGTCGTGCCGCCGCAGGGCATGCAGTCGACCGTCTGCGGCACGCCGAGGCGAACATACTCCATGAATATGTCGGCCATGTTCTCGTCGAAGCACAGCGGCGAGCGGACCTCCGCGTAGCCCACGAGGCGCGGCCCGCGGCGGAACTCATCGGCCGAGCCGGCGACGACGAGCGCCATCTCGTGCATCAGGCGGACATCCTCCTTCGTGAACGTCTCGATGCCGCCGATCTTGCGGGTGTACTTCGCGAGCGTCGCGGCCATGATGATCGGCCGCCTGTCGGCCGGGACGGTCTGGTCGCTTACGGGCAGGCCGGTCAGGTCGATCTGGCCGAGGTGGTTGACCATGTTGATCGAGCAGAGCACGTCGTGGCGGCCGGCCGGGCGGCGAACGCCGTCGAGGTCGTAGATGAACGGGACGAACCCGCCGGCCGACACGGTGAAGTCCTGGTGGACCTGGTGCGGCGTGCGTCGGAACCGCACATGCGAGAACCGCACGGGCATCCGCTCCGGCCCGGCGCCCGCGGCCAGGTCGCGCTTCATCCTGGCGACGGCCGCCTGCGTGAGCTTGCGCGGGAACTTCACCAGGCACGCCGCATCATCGACCGCACAGCCGGCCTTCCGCAGCAGACCCCTGGCCTCGGCGCTGCGGATAACCATGCCGGTCCGCTCCAGGATTTCCTGCGCGGCCTGGTCGATTATCTCCATTTGCGCAGGACTGAGGACTCGTATCGGCTCCATCGTTTCCTTTCGTGCCGCCTCACGGCGGAGCGGGAAGCTTAAACCCGCCAGTGACACAAGTCAAACCCCGAAGGTTAGAGGGGTGCATTTCAGTTTCCGGGAAACGCCGGAGGCCCACGCCACTTCCCGGAAACCGAAATGCGCCCAGGTTAGAGGTGAGAGGTTAGAGGAGCCGCGGAGATCGGGCAATCATCGAGGGCTTGTCTTACCTCTAACCTCTCACCTCCAACCTGTTGGCGACGCGGACGCTTCGCTCAGGTGACGCTACCTGGTGGCGCGGACCGTGAGCTTCATCTTCTCCTTGTCAATGCTGATGCCCTCGATTCGCACGCGAACGCGGTTGACCGGCCAGATGAACTGCGGGTCGATTGGCTGGCCGTCGATGGCCGACAGCACGGCCGTCAGCGCGCTCGACATGTCCTCGGGCGACACACCGGCGAACCTGGGCAGCGCGGGCGACGAGTTGGAGTCGCCGGCGGGCCGTGCCGCCGAAGCTCTCAGGGCGGCCAGAAGGTCCTTTGTGAAGGACACGGGAAACGGCATCCGCCCCACCCGCGAGCCAACGAGGTCCACGTGGAGCTTGTCGTCAGCGACGGCCATCGCGATGTCGGCGGAGACAACCTTGTCGTACCTGGTCGAGCGAATCATCAGCGTGAGTACGCCGCTATCCATCGCGACGGCCGGGTCGGCGACGCCCGCCTTCTCCATCGCCTTGCGGACCTCGGCGCCCTTGCCTTGTCCGGCCTTGTCGACGATGGCGTCCAGCGCGGCCAGCGCGTCGTTGAACTCATCCTGCGTGATGACCCATTCGAACGGCCCGTCGTGCTTGCGCTCGATTGCGTTGCCGAACTCCTGTATGCGGCGGTAGAAGTCGCCGGCCGTATCCGTCTTCTGGTCTGGCGTCAGGACGGTGACCTGATAGGCCGCCGGCGGCCTGGAGGCAAAGCCGTAGAGCACGATGGCCGTGATGCCGACGGCCGCGAGCAGCAGGAGGACCGTCCACTTGATTACGCGGCGGAGGCGCATGATGTGGTCCCGGCAGGCCGGCTCATTTCCTCCCCGCCAGCGAGCGGATGAAGTCCAGGTCGAGGTCGCCCTTGGCGCCCCAGCCCCGCGCGCCGGGCGGAATCTTCGGGCGGAACTGCTCGTACAGGCCGTAGGCCCGCTGGCGAAGGTCGTCTGCCGTCACCGATGCGGCCAGCGCCTTCATCGCGTCGCGCACGGCCGCGAGGTCCTCGCCGAACTTCTGCTGGAGGTACTTCTGCACGGCCGATGGGTCGATGGGCTTGTCCTCGACGACCGCGCGGACGCCGGCGGCGATGTTCTTCGCGGGGACCGGCCGCCCGCAGATCTCCACCCGGAAGTCCTCGCCGCGTCCGGCCTTCTTGGGCGGGCTATGTTCGACCTTGGGCTTGCCAAAGATGCCCAGCGACCTTCCCTTGCTCTGCGCGTTCAGGCCGGCCAGGCACTTGCCGAGCGTCAGGGCGGCGTCGGCGTCGAAGCCGAGCCGCTCTGCGACGACGGCCGCCCACAGCGTCAGCACCGGGGCGCGGTTGATCGCGATGCGCTGGGTCATGCGCTGCCCTTTGCGCTGGGTGAGTCCAGTTTCGAGCAACTGGGGACAGTCCCAGACGGCGGGACAGTCCCCGACGCAGAAGTGCGAGGGGCGGGACTCGAACCCGCAACCCTTTCGGGACCAGAACCTAAATCTGGCGCGTCTGCCAATTCCGCCACCCTCGCGGCACGGCGCCGCCGCCCGGCTGCACGCTGAAGCCGGAGCGACGCCGGGGTGTCATCCTACCACCCGGCAGAGGCAAGAATCAGCGAAATTTGATGTTCCGCGGATGAAATTAACACACGCCGTTCCGATCTCGGCGCCGCCGGCGACGAAGTCGTAAATATGGCTACGCCATGACTTTGCACACACCACCCGACAGGCCCGAATCGGCGCCGGATGACGCCCGCCGGACTTGAGCAAAAATTGTTAAGATTATGTGAAGTTTTCTCTTGTCCTGCGTCCCAGGTTACCGATACAATACGCGTGGCAAGGTTGGAGTTCGGAACCTCGCCGAGGTACGCGTCGTCCGACTCTCCGGGAAGGCGCGGTCTACGAAGCGCCTGCCCGAGCGGGCCCACCTCCGGTGGCCGCAAGCCGCCAAAGGCCCGCCACGCCGAAGCGAAGCTCTGCATTGACATTACCATAGCCGGACTCATTGCATCCAGACATCAGCGCCGCGGGCGGATGGCGCCCGCGGCAAAGAAGGCAGCGACATGGGAGGCTGCACCGATGACCATCGATTTCCGTTGCGAGAACTGCGGCAAGCTCCTGAGCGTTGAGGGCGAGGCGGGCGGTTCGGTCAAGTGCCCGCACTGCGGCAAGAAGGCCGCGGTGCCTGCCGGCCTGGCCGCGCTGCCTCACCCGCACGTGGCGCCTACCGCCTCGGCCCCCGCCGGCACGGTGCTGCCGCCGGCGGCCGTCCCGATGCCCGCGGAGCAGCCCCAGGCCGAGAGCGCGGCCGTCATCGGCGTAATGGCCCTGATAATGCCCTGGATCATAAGCGTGTTCTTCCACCTGGGCTTGGCGCTCATCCTCGCGTTCGCCACGATGTTCGTCCAGCAGGGCGCGGCCGCCCCACTTGATGCGGAGGTCATCGTGCCGGACGCGGCCTGGAGCGACACGCCCGGCGGGTCCATAGTCGAGGGCAAGAGCGACTCCGCCTCGGAGAGGATTTCGACGGTCGACCGCAAGGAGTACACCAAGCGCGAGGCGGTGGCCGACACCGGGCTGACGGCCCGCAGGGCGCCCATCTCCGTCGCGGGCGTCGGCGGCCCCGGCGGCAGCGGCGGCACCGGTTCGGGCGCTGGCACCGGCCTGGGCCTCAAGGGCGGCGGGCCGGGCGGACCGAGGACCGGCTTTTTCGGCAGGGGCGGCAACGCCCACCACGTGGTCTTCGTCATCGACCGGTCAGGCTCCATGCTCGACACGTTCGATTACGTCCGCAAGGAGATGCTCAATTCCATCGCCCGCCTCAAGGAGGTGCAGGACTTCCACGTGATCTTCTTCGCCGCGGGCACGCCGCAGGAGAACCCGCCGCGGCAGCTTGTCCCGGCCTCGGACGACTACAAGAACGCGGCCGCCGAGTTCCTCCAGGGCATCCGCCCCGAGGGCCAGACCAACCCGCTGCCGGCCATCGCGCGGGCCTTCGAGGTGCTCGAAAGGGCCGACAAGCGCCCCGGCAAGCTCATCTACCTGCTGACAGACGGCGTGTTCCCCGACAACGACGCCGTGCTCAAGCTGATCGCCCAGTTGAACGCGAAGAAAGACGTCCTTATCTGCACGTTCCTGTACGACGACAAGTCCGCCGACGCGGTCAAGGTGCTCCAGAAGATCGCGGAAGACAACCGCGGACACTTCAAGCAGGTGAGGTCCAGCGAGTAACCGCCCCACAAGGGCAATCATCCTTCAAGGCGGTCAGTTCGCAGGATTGACATGAGGACACGAAACATGAAGAGATTCACGATCATCCTGGCGGCGTCGCTGCTCGCGGCGATAGCCCTTGCGCCCGCACAGACCAAGGCGCCCCCGCCGGTGGTGGCGCCGCCGATGACCGGGCAGTTGACGTCCCTCGACAACGCGCTGAAGCAGGGTGAATTCGACAAGGTCATCAAGGACGTCGACGCGACGCTGGTTAGGTACAACAGCATGGACCTGCCCAGGGCCCTGTGGCTTCGCGGGCGGGCCCGGCAGATGCAGGCGGAGAAGACCGCCGATGCGGCCGCCAAGAAGGCCCTGCTGCTCCAGGCGGGCCTGGACCTGATGAGGGTGGCGACGTTCTTCCCGTACTCGAACGAGGCCGGGCCGGCCCTGGTGGAGACGGGCAAGGTCCTGGCCGCCGCCGGCGACAAGACGGCCGCCCTGAACGCGCTCGACGCGGCCATGTCGCGCTACCAGGGCGCGCAGGCCGCCGATGACGCCAAGATCGCCAAGGAAGCGCTGATGAAGTGAGGCATTGCTCAACGCAGAGAACGCGGAGCACGCAGAGAGAAGACATGCGGCCGAGCGTGTTCGGCCGGCGCAACATAGAACAACGGCCCGCCGTGGCGGGCGAGGAACTTAGGTTCAAGGAGACGTGAAATGTCGACGTTGGCTCTGTTTGGGATCGGCAACAAGACTTACTTCGAAATCCTCTTCTGGCCGGGCGGCGGAGTGATCGGCCTGGTGCTCTGGACGCTGAGCATCGTGATGGTGGCGCTGGTCGTGCAGGTGTTCCTGACGATCCGCCGGCAGACGATCCTCCCGCCGATCCTGCGCGGGCAGGTCCAGACGTACTTCGACAACCGGCAGTACCGCGAGGCGATCGAGCTGACCTCGACCGACCCGAGCTTCCTGGGCGGGATCATCTCCGCGGCGCTTTCGGAGGCCCCGCGCGGCTACGCGGCGATGGAGCGGGCCCTGGAGGACGCGGCCGACGACCGCACGACGCGCCTGCTCCGCAGCGTGGAGTACCTGAACCTGCTGGGCAACATCGCGCCCATGCTGGGCCTGTTCGGCACGGTCTGGGGCATGATCATGGCCTTCTTCAAGATCGTCGAGATGGGCGGCATCCCCAACCCCGGCATGCTGGCCGAGGCCTTGGGCATCAAGCTCGTCTGCACGTTCGTGGGCCTTTTCGTGGCCATCCCGTCGCTGACGGTGTACGGCCTGATCCGCAACAGGATCGACATCCTGTGCAGCGAGGGCATCAGCGCCGCCCAGGCCATGATCGCCAACTTCAGGCCGGCAAAGGGCGCATAGCCGCCGCTGACCGGCCCGAACAAGGAGCTGAACTATGGCCAAGAGCAAGGTCTTCACGACCAACGTGCCCGCCGGCGCCGTGTCGTTCAACGTGGTGCCGCTGGTCGACTGCGCGTTCCTGATGATCCTCTTCTTCATCCTGACCAGCCAGATCGCCAACCCCAACCTGTCGATCCTCCACCTGGCCACGCCCACCGGCAGCCAGGCGCAGGACGCCGACAAGGAGAAGGACCTCAACAAGGTCATCGTGAACGTGATCTCGGCCGAGGTCCATCCCGACAAGAACCGCGCGGCCGAGGAGTACCTCGACCCCACCAAGGCGGGCGAGGCCCTCCGCTACGAGATCAACAACGAGCGCATCGACCTGAAGGACACGCAGACCCTCGTCCAGCGCATCACCAGGGAGAAGAAGGCCGCGCTGGCCAAAGGCGTCGGCGAGAAGGACTTCTACGTGGTGATCCGCAGCGACTGGCGCGTGAAGTATGAGGACGTGATAAACGTCTTCGCGGCCGCCGCGGAGGCCAAGGTCCCGAAGATGAACATCACGGTGATGAAGTCAAAGGGATAACCAATGACCGATATGACGAGAAAGCAGCCGGCCGACGTCCTGCCGCCGAAGAAGCCCAAGAAGGAGCGGCCGCCGCCGTGCTACACGCCCAACGTCGTGCCGCTGATCGACGTGCTGTTCATGCTGCTGCTGTTCTTCCTGCTGAGCACGCGGTTCCGCCAGGAAGAGGGCGACATCCCCGGGTCGCTGCCGTACTCCGGCGGCACCGAGGAGGTCTCCGGAACGGCGGACCTCAAGCAGGTCGAGATAACGGTCCGCCCGGTGGGCGGCGAGAAGCGCGACTCCGCCATCTACGAGCTCAAGAACAACAACCTGGAGATCCGCACGGCCGATGAACTGTTCCTGGCGCTCCAGCGGATAAAGGCGGGCATCGGCGCGAAGGCCGACGAGGCGCCGGTGCTGATCTCGCCGACGCGGGAGGTCCGATGGGCGTTCGTCGTCGAGGCGTTCAACCAGGCGGTCCGCGCGAGGTTCAAGAACATAGGCTTCATACCGCCGACGTGATAGGGATTGCGGATTGCGGATTCCCAGGGCGTAGGTGCTGCCTCTTGTCGCCGGTGAAGTGGGCGTCGTGCCTGGGCGTGGGTTCTTCGAGACAAGGAGCCTGCCATGACTCAGCAATCGCCAACAAGTTCGCCGGCAGCGCCCGCCGGGCCGGCAGTGTCGAAGAAGCCCGGCAGGCCGGTGGCGTACACGCCGAACGTGGTGCCGTTGATTGACGTGCTGTTCATGCTGCTTCTGTTCTTCCTGCTGAGCACAAGGTTCAGGCAGGAGGAGGGCGACATAGCCGGGATGCTGCCGCCGTCGCAGCCGCCCCCTATTACTGAGCCGATTCGGCCGCCGCCTCTTGAACTGGTGCTGAACATCCGCCCGACAGGCGGGGCCCTGCGGAATGGCGCGGTCTACACCTTCCAGCGGTCGACCGAGGGCCTCAGCGGCGCGAAGGAGCTATACGAAGGGCTCCAGCGGGCCAAGGGCCGCTTGGGCAGAAGCGAAGTGCTGTTGAGGATACGGCCGAGCGAGGATGTGCGATGGGCCTTCGTCGTCGAGGCGTTCAACCAGGCCAAGCGGGCCAGGTTTGAGGGCATCGCGTTCGACAGGCCGTGAGTGTTGCTGATGAGGATGAGGTCGAAGATGAATAGCGAACAATGTTCCCGTGAAAGGACAGTAATCATGCTGGCGCGCACAATGGCCGTCACGACGATCTTCGTGCTCGGCGTCAGCCTGGCCGTCCAGGCGCAGGCGCCCGCCAAGCCGCTTAGCGCCTACGAGCAGCTCGACAACAGCAAGCTGGCCGATGCGCTGTCGTCGCTGGGCATGGCTTCGCTGCTCCAGCAGTTGTCGGAGGAGCTCAAGGAGAGCGACCCGCCCGACTCCGCTTACGCCGCCGGCGAGGCGATGGTCTGCCAGGCCCAGGCAATCCAGCAGTCGGACCCGGAGAAGTTCATCGCCGACGTTACCACGGCGACCAAGCAGTACGAGAAGGTGATCGAGCTGGCCTCCAAGGCGCCGGCCCCGGCCAACAAGACCGCGGCCAACCGCGCGGCGCTGAAGCTCTTCCGATACAAGCTGCGCCTGGCCGACCTCCAGGGCAACGTGCGGATACAGCCGTTCGTGGACCGCATGGACTACATGCAGGCGGGCGAGGAGGACCTGGCCCGCGTCGTCCAGATGACAGAGGAGGCCTCCAAGAGCCTGCAACTGCTGCACAGGGCCATCAACGACAAGATAACCGACATCGACGACGCCGCCACGCGGGTCACGGTCGGCCCGGCGCTGGAGGAGATGGAGCTGACCATCTCCTACCGCATGGGCTACGTGGACCTGTACCGCGGCATGGCGCTGCGCGATCCGGCCGAGCGCACCAGGACGCTGACGCGGGCGGTGACCTCCGTCGAGAAGACCGCCGCCCAGGAGGACAACGAGAACGGCCTGAAGTACTGGTCGGCGCTGATCGCGGCGCGGGCGTCGCGCGAACTCAAGCAGTACGCGCGGGCCATGGACTTCCTCAAGATCATCAACTCGGCCACCGACGCGGAGGTCCCCTGCCGCCTCCACGCCCTCTTCGAGCAGGTCCGGTGCCTGACCGAGAAAGGCGACTTCGAGCAGGCCAAGGCCGCGGCCGACGACTTCCTCAAGAAGGCCACCGACATCCTCGGGCCGGGAGGGAAGATCACGCCGGAGGGAGCGATCACCCGCGACGTGCGGTACGCGATGCTCATGAACTACGTCTACAGCCAGTGGGCGGCCGCGGTCCGCGCGACCGACGCCAGGAAGGCCGATGAGTACCTCGGCGAGGCTCAGAAGCCCCTGCTGAAGTTCATGGCCGACCACCCTGAGCAGGCCGACGCCCTGGCCGAGATGCTCGTCAAGAAGTTCGGCGACATCGACCCGGCCAAGAGCGACCAGCTCAACTCGATGATGCTCCTGGCCGCCGCGAGGATGGAGGCCGGCAAGTACAAGGAGGGAGCGCCGGAGTATGAGAAGGCCATACAGAAGGCGCTGGCGCTGTTGAGCAAGGCCCTGGCGCGCACCGATCCCATCACCATGCAGGTCATTGACGATATCCGCCGCCTGGACGGGTTCCTGAGGGCCAAGCTTGGCGAAACAGGGATTGCCACCAGACGCTTCCGCGACATAGCCACCAGCCGTCCAACGGACCCGAGGACATTCCCCGACATCCTCAACTGGGCCATCCTTGCCAACAACACCATCCAGGACAAGAACGAACGAAGCGAGCCCGTCCCCGCCGCGAACCGCCAGGAGCTGGCCGAGGCGCTGGAGTACCTGTTCCGGAACCCCGCGGCCGCCAACAACCCAAAGGCGACCGAATGGCGGTTCTCCCTGGCCTGGCAGTACGACAAGCTGGCCGACGGCGCCGAGGAGGCCAAGAAGCCCGAGCTTCTCAAGAAGGCCATCGACAACTACAGGCTCGTCGGCAAGGACCAGCCGGACTACATGGAGGCGCAGTTCTGGGCGTGCGAGAACTCGGTTGACCTGCTTTCGGTAACCAAGGACGCCACGGCCCGCAAGACCATGGCGACCGACCTCATCAAGGTGTTGCAGAACTACGCGGCTGACTGCGCAAAGGAGGCCGCGCCCCTCAAGGACGACAAGGCCAGGGAGCCCCGGTACAAGCAGCTCCGCGATTGGGGATCAAGGGCCGCCCTCCTGGCCGCTCTGGTCTACTACGAGTTCCTGGGCATGCCGGCCGAGGGCGTCAAGGCCTACGAGAACATCGCCAAGGACTGGGACGGCACCGACGCCGTCCGCCAGGCCGCCAAGACCCTCATACAGATTGCGGTCCTTGAGAACCGCACCAACGACGCCATAAAGATGGTGGATGAGTTCCGCGTCAAGTACCCGCAGGACGCCGCCGCGCTGATACGGCTGGTCATCAGCCAGCTCCAGTCCAAGATCAAGGGCCTGCGCGACGACCCGTCCAAGGCGGAGGACCTGGGCCGCTACCGCGAGGCGTACTACAACTTCGCCAAGATCCTCTTCGACCAGCACGCCAAGGACGCCGAGGAGGGCCAGTATCCCTTCAAGCAGTTGTACGCCGACGGCACGCTGGAGCTGGGCTTCGCGCGGCAGGCCAAGGGCGGCGCGCCCGAGGCGACGAAGCTCTTCAACGACGCGCTCAGGATGTTCACCGAGTGCAAGGCCTTCGACGACGGCCGCCGCGATCAGCAGGCCAGGGACGTCGACGCCAAGTTCCAGGCCAAGGTCACGGCCGTGCAGAACGCATCCGACGCGGCCACGCTTGACGGGCTGGCCGTCGCGTTCATGAGCAAGGACCTGGCCGAGTACGGCATCGACCCGCGAAACATGGGCGCCTGCGACACGATCAAGGCCAACCAGGCGGCGGTCAAGGCGGAGGCCAGCCCGGACAAGATCGCCCAGCTCAAGAAGGCGATCACCAACGGGTACAACACGCTTTCCAGGAGGGTCAAGCGCGGCCTCTTGATCGACCCGCAGAACCTGTGGGGCCTGGCGCGCTGCAACCGTGCCCTGAAGCAGTACCCCAAGGCCCTTGAGCTTTACAGCCTGCTCATAAACGGCATCGACCGCAGCACGCCCGAGAACGAGAAGCTCTACTGGCAGTCCGAGCTGGAATACGCCGAGACCAGCCTGGAAGCCAAGGACACGGTCCCCGACGTCAAGAAGGCCATGCAGTCGCTCTCGACCCGGATCAACCAGCTCAAGGCCACCGGCGGCGACATGGGCGGCCTGCTTGGCAAGTTCAACCTCATCCAGTTCGAGGCGGACAAGCTCTCGAAGTAGCGGCGCGACAAAATGTAAGACGCAAAATGCTCAATGCAAAATGTGGAAATGGAGAAGCGCGGGTGGGCTCTTTTCCTCTTACATTCTGCCTTGAGCATTTCGCATTTTACATTTTGCATTCTGTTCCGTGCCGGCTTGACCTGCCGCCCGCGACCCGATAGAGTTTATGTCGCCCGCGATGGCGGGCACGAATACCGGCGGCGTACCCAAGTGGATCAAGGGGACGGATTGCAAATCCGTTATTCGTGGGTCCGAATCCCACCGCCGCCTGTGGAAGACCGCCCGCCGCGGACGGGAGGGTGTAATTCCCGGCCGTTCGGGCCGATAATGCAGTAATGCCCGCCGCGGCGGGCGATCCTGGCGTTTCAACGAGGTGGCTTATGGCCAAGAAGGTTGCCGTGGCGGCGGCCGCATGTCTGTTGGCGATATCGATCGGGTTGGGGGAAGTCCAGACGGTCAAGCTCAAGAACGGCGCGGAGTACACCGGCGATGTGACCAAGACCGCCGACGGCTACCAGGTCAGGCTCCCCGGCGGCTCGATCATCACCGTCGGCGCCGACCAGGTGGACAAGATCGGCGCGCCGGTCGACCGCATGCCCGAGTACAAGCTCCGCCTGTCGCGGATCGACCCCAGGAAGGCCGAGGACCACGTCGCGCTGGCCGAATGGGCCAACTCGGTCGGCCTGCTCGAGCAGGCGCGCGAGCAACTGGTCCAGGCCCTGGAGATCGACAGGAACAACGTGAAGGCGGGCCTTCTCCTCCGCCAGGTCGAGGCGATCATCGGCAAGGCGCCCCCGCCTGGGACCAAGCCCGCGACCGGCCCGGCGACGCGCACGCCCGCCACCGTCGTGGCGATCGACAACAAGATGTTCGTCAGCGACCAGGACATATACCACATCCGCCTTGAGGAGCTTCGCAAGGATGACAGGGTGGCCGTGGAGTTCAAGCGCAACCTGATAGACCGGTTCGTCAAGTACATGCAGGGCCGCAACGACGATTTCAAGGTCCCCCAGGCGGGAGACAAGTTCAAGGCCCTGCCGGCCATAGACCAGGCCCTCTACATCCGCGATGAGCTGGAGCGCGAGGCGAACCAGGGCTGGAAGGACGACATCATCATCAAGACCGACCCGAAGTTCATGATCGACTTCCGGAACAAGGTCTGGCCGTTCGTCGCGACCAACTGCGCCACCAGCAACTGCCACGGCGGCGACAAGGTCCGCGGGGGCCTGAAGCTCTACAACCTCCCCGCCGCCAATGAGAAGGTGGATTACACGAACTTCGTCCTGCTGGATGGCTACAGGAACGCGGCGGGCAGGATGATCAACCGCGACCGTATCGATGACTCGCTCCTGCTCCAGTACCTGCTGCCGCCCGATCAGGCGAAATTCTCGCACAGCACGAAGATCAACCCACTGGTGGACAGCCGCGACAGCGCCGTCTACCGCGCGGGGAGGGACTGGATAGCCGAGCTCAAGCCCCCGCCGCACCCGGACTACCGGCTGACCTACCAGCCGCCCGCGGGGATGAAGCTACAGTTCATCGTCGAGGTGCCGTTCCCGACTCCGGAGCCGACGTCCAGGCCAAAGTAGCCCGGGCCGCCAATGGCAAGCCTGCTAAACCTCCTGCTGGTCGGCGCGTTGCTGGCCGCGACGATATCGTTCGCCGTCATGGGGGCCTCCCACGCCCGGCGGAGGCGATGGCTGGCCCGCAAGGCCAACCGGATGGGGATGCGTTTCTCGGCCGACGACCCGTTCGACGTGCCCATCCGCTACCGCCGGTTCGCCCTTATTCGCGCCGGCCACAGCCCCAAGGCCGCCAACGTGGCCTATGGGCGGGTGGATGGATGGAGCGTGCGGTCGTTCGATTTCCGCTACGAGATCGGCCACGGTACTGGCCGGGTGACCCGCCGGTATTGGGCGATCGTCGTGGAGGCTGAGGCGGAAATGCCTCGGGCGTCCCTGTGGAACGACCTTGACCGCGGCCTGGCGCCCCTGGAGGCGACCGCGGGCGCGGTTCGGGCCGGGCCGTGGTGGCGCGGCGGCGAGAAGGCGTGCGCGGATGCGCTTTGGGACGCCTGCGAGGCGGTGGTTGGCGACGGGGCCAGCGCCCAGACCAGCGGCAATCTCCTGATGATCTGCGCGCCGGTCCTTCGCGGCCGGACGGACTACACGCCGTACTACAGCACGGCCGTCAGGGCCGCGGCGGCCGTGGCTCGCCTGTCGAGCGCGGCATTGGCGCCACCCGCCGCGCCGGATTGCGGAAAAGACGCAACTGAACCTTGAAATCGTCCCCTCACCGTGTTAGAAGACCCGTGCCGTCGGGGCGGCCTTGGCGCTGCGCGCCCGGGACCGCCCGCGCGGACCTATTTGGAGAGACATCGTGCTAGAGCGCAAGAGCCTTCTCGCCTGTCTGCTGGGAGCATGCGTGCTCGGTCTGGCCGCCTTCGGCGGATGCTCCGACTCCAAGCCTCGCCAGTCCGCCAGGAACATCCTCGACGAGGTGGCGACGGCCAAGCGGTTGTGCGACGCGGCCGTCGCGCTGATGGTCACCGTGCCCTACGAGGTGGACAAGCAGTTCCCGCCCGTCAAGACCGCCCCGCCCATGACCGGCGGCAAGCCGGACCTTACGTGGGCCCAGCAGAACGTGACCATTCCGCCGGAGGGCACGCTGAACCCCAACGCCTGGAATGACCTCGAACTGGCCCTCAACGGCGGCATGGTGGAAGGCAAGAAGGTCAAGGGCATCAAGGCCGTCCTCGACGAGAGCGCCGACGCCCCGGGCGACGAGAAGGCCATCGGCCAGACGATGATGGCGCAGGTGCTCTCGCTCATGGGCGATTACCGCCTGGCGCAGTCGCGGAACGCCCGCGCCAAGGCCGCGGCGGACCTGGACAAGGTCTGGCAGACGCTGGCCGCCTTGCAGCGGCAGTCGGACCTCATCCAGACCTACGACGCCCTGGCCGGCCTGAGCGCCGAGGAGCTCCAGGCCACGATCACCAAGGCCAAGGCCGACGCCGGCACGCTCGACGGCCAGAAGAAGGCCTCGGAGGCGCAATTGACCAAGCTTAAGGGCGATCTCGACGCGCTGATCGCGAAGATTCAGAAGCTCAGGGCCGACGCGGACAACATCCGCCTTCAGCGTGAGACAGCGACGGGACCGGCCATGCTGGAGCAGACCGACCAGGCCAATGACTTGCTAAAACAGGCCGCCGCCGAGGCGGGCAATGTCACCAAGCTGGAGCTGGCCATCGCCCAGGAGAACACGAACCTGGCGCTTGTCACCGCGAAGCTCGACGAGGCCATCAAGCAGCAGAAGGTAGCGCAGGACATCATCAACGCGCGCTCCAGCGCGGCCAGCCAGGCCACCGCGGACAGGAGCAAGGCGATCGAGGAGCGGGGCAGGCTCCAGCAGGCCCTCGAAAAGGCGGCCGGCGACCTTGGCAAGGACCTCGACGACGCCGCCAAGCTGAAGACCGAGGCTGCCACGCTCTACGGCGCCGCCGCCGACGCCTGCACAAAGGCCGCCGTCAACTCCCCGCTGCGCGAGACCCAGCTTGAGAGGGCCGCGGCGCTGAAGTCCGGGGCCGTGGCGGCGACGAGCATGACGGACATTCAGGCCCGCTGCGCCCTGGCCGGTACGCAGGCGGCGGACCTGTACACGGCCATGAAGCTGGAGTTGCCGCCGTCGCTGGCCAACCTGCGAAAGGCCGCCGCTGACGCCGCTGCCGCGAGCAATGACGCGGCGCAGAAATACGCCGAGGCCGCCAGGGCCTACGAGACCGTCATATCGGCCCTGCCCCGCGAGCCGAAGGCCCAGAACCAGAAGTGGTCATACCAGGTGCAGGCGGCCGCCGCCTACGCCGGCGAGTACTGGAACCTTCCGGCCGGCGCCCAGCGGGACGCCGCGCTGGACAAGGCCAAGGCCTTGCTGAATGACGCGGTCAGCGGAAAGGCGGCCTCGCCGTACCTGGCCGAGGCGGCGAAGCTCCAGGCGCAGTTGGGCCTGGCCGTCACCGCCCCGCTCCCGCCTGTCACCCCGACATCGAAGCCCGCGCCGACGCCGACCTCCATGCCATCGGCGGAGTCGGCGCCGGCCACGATGCCGGGATGAACTCGCGCATGGACCGGGTAGACCGCACACCAGGCCCCGCCGGAGTTCGGCGGGGCCGCTTCGTATTGTGAATGGTGGATTTCCCTCGCCGGGGCACCAGCGACTGACCCACGAAACGGGAATTCACAATTCGCAATCAACAATCCGCAATCCACAATGTCCCGCAATTGCTTGCATTCCCGCGGCCCTTGGCGCATAATGCCCTGAGGCGGAACCGTAGTCGATGTGCCCGGCGCGGATGACCTGGAGTGCCGCGATGCGGAAATACCTCAACAAGCCCATGGAGGGACTGGCCGCCGAACTTACCGCGGGCCTGCTCAGGCTCCGCAAGGGATACGTCGACGCCGCCGAGGCCCTGCTGAGGTCCATCGACCCCGCGCTCGAATACCCGTACGACTTCGTCGTCTTCCGCCTGACTTCCTTCAATCCGCCCGCCGGCGCGCAGCCAGGCCCGACCATGACCGGCAAGACGCTGCGGGCCGACCTGCTCCAGCTCATGCTCGACCTGTGCGACAGCTTCCCGCTGCACGCCAGCGACTACAGCGAGGAGGCCTTCGACACGGCGGCGCTTGCCCGCAAGTTCAACGTCTCCCGCAAGACGATCCGGCGCTGGCAGCGCGGCGGACTGCCCGCGCGGCGGCTGGTCTTCGCCGACGGGCGCCGCCGAGTCGCGTTCCTGGCAAGCTCCCTGCGATGGTTCGTGCAGAACCGGCGAAGGCAGGTCCTCCGCGCCGTGCGCTTCACGCAGATGACCGTGCCCGAGCGGAACGACATCATCCGCCGCGCCCGCAGGATGGCCTCGTTCACGCACTGCACGCTTGCGGATGTCGCCCGCCGCCTGGCCGCCCGCACGGGAAGGGCGGTCGAGACCATTCGCTACACTATCCGAAAGCACGACAAGGAACATCCCGACGACGCCATATTCCCCTACCTGTCGGCCGCCATCGACGACAAGGAGAGGCAGGTCATATACCGCTGCTTCCTGAGCGGCGTATCGGCCACGGCGCTGGCCGCCAAGTACCACCGCACGCGCGGAAGCATCCACCGCATCGTCAACGAGACGCGGGCCAAGCAGCTCATCAGCCGGCCGATCGAGTACGTCTACAACCCGCAGTTCGACCTGCCCAACGCCGACGAGGTCATCATGCCCGGCGGCCCCCTGCCGCAGCCTCCGCCCGTCGAGGTCAAGGACCCGGCCAGAAAGCCCCCGCCGGATGCGGGCCCCTACTTCGCGACCCTCTACGACGTGCCGCTGATGAACGCCCAGCAGGAGCGAGACCTGTTCCGCCGGTACAACTACCTCAAGCACAAGGCGGACAAGCTGCGCCGGCAGATCGACGTCAACCACGTCCGCACCGCCCACCTCAAGCAGATCGAGTCGCTGCTGCTGGCGGCCAACGTCATCAAGAACAACATCATCCGCGCCAACCTGCGCCTGGTGGTGTCCATCGCCAAGAAGCACCTTGGCTCGGCGCAGAGCCTGTTCGAGCTCATCAGCGACGGCAACGTCTCGCTGATGCGGGCGGTCGAGAAGTTCGACTACTCGCGCGGCTTCCGGTTCAGCACGTACGCTTCGTGGGCGATCATGCGCAACTTCGCGCGGTCGGTGCCGCGCGAGCAGTTCCAGATCGACCGCTTCGCCACCGGGGCCGAGGAGGTGCTAGACATCGCCTCCAGCCTCCGCGCCTACGACCCCAACGAGATCAACCTGCCGGAGCTTCGCGAGAGCATCGACGCCCTGCTGGCGCGCCTCTCGCCGCGCGAGCGGAGCATCCTGATCGACCACTACGGCCTGGACAGCGAGGGCAAGCCGCGGACGTTCGACGAGTTGGGAAGGCGGCTGGGCCTGTCCAAGGAGCGAGTCAGGCAGCTTGAGGCAAGGGCGCTCAAGAAGCTGCGGTCCATCGTTCACTCGCCGCAATCGGGGAACTGAAAGGGCAATGGGTAGTCTGTAATCAGTAATCAGTAATCAGTGATCGGGCGGGACTGCGGCGGCCTTCCCGCACACTGATTACCGCTTACGGATTACCGGTTACTCTTGCCCGCGTGCCCCGCTGATTTGGGGGAACATGCGGACATTCGCAGCGTCTATACTCTTGCCATGAACCAGACAATGAAACGGCTCATCCCGGCGACAGTCCTCGCGGGCCTTCTCGTCCTCGTGTACTTCCAGTCCGGCCTGTCGGGGCCGGGAAGCACCTCGGCAGCGCCGAATCGCCAGGCGGCTTCGGGCCAGCGGGCGTCCCTTCCGGCAAGCCAGGCCGCCAGGCCGGAGAAGTATCCATCCGACGAGCTGACGGGCGCGTGCGACAGGGCCGCCAGGGACCTGAAGAAGAAGCTCGACGACACGTTCAACACCTACGTCGAGCCGCCGTTCGTCATCGCGGGCAACCTGCCGACGGCCGAACTGAAGTCCTACGCGGCCGCGTGCGTCACAAGGCCCGCGAAGGCCATGTGGACGGCCTACTTCAAGAAGAAGCCCGACCGTGTCATAACGGTGCTGCTGTTCGCGGATGACAAGACCTATCGTAGCTGGGCCAAGAAGCTCTTCGGCGACGAGGATGTCTCGCACTTCGGCTACTACAAGCCCGACAAGCGGACGATGGTGATGAACATCGCCACGGGCGGCGGCACGCTCATCCACGAGCTGACGCACGCGCTGATAGTGTACGACTTCCCCGATGTGCCGCAGTGGTTCAACGAGGGCCTGGGCAGCCTGCACGAGGGCTGCCGGGTCGGCGACGACGACATCATCGGTGCGATCAACTGGCGGCTGCCGGAGTTGCTGACGGCCGTCAAGGAGGGCAAGCTCCGCCCGCTGCGCGAGATGGTGACCAAGGACGACTTCTACGGCCCCCAGCGCGGTCTGAACTACGCCCAGAGCCGCTACTTCTTCATGTACGTCCAGAAGCAGGGCCTGCTCAAGAAGCTCTACGCGTACTACCGCGATAATCACGAGGGCGACGACGCGGCCGTCAAGGCCATCCAGCACGTCTTCGGGGGGAAGAAGATCGAGGACATAGAGAAGGACTATGTCGCGTGGGTGAAGAAGCTACGGCCGGAGTGAATCCATTGCGGATTGTGGATTTCGGATTGCGGATTCCAAATCGCTGGGCTGATGACTTCTCCGAAGAAGGGGAGGGACGTTCACTTCCCGGGATAGACGCTAATGATGTAGGCGATGCCTAGAGAGTAGTAGGCCTCAATGCAGAGGACGCTCAGAGTAATACCAAGCAACATGCCCGCTGGCACACATTTCAGCAATTTGACGTCGAGAGTGCCGGTTGACGATCTTGCCGTTCTGACTAACAGGACGAAACCCCACATATCCAGAAGCACCCCGGCGAATGCACAGGCGAACATGGCGCAGAACATGGCTGCCCTGGCATCCAAGTCCTCTCCCACACCGCCAATGAATCCCAGACAATGTCAATTCCGCTTTCAACTACCGCAGACTGAGCTTAGGCGCGAGGCCCCCCCACCATCATGTCCTGGTTTCGTCCGCCTTCACCTGTCGATATCTGTCCGCGGGAGCGAACAGGAACATTGCCGCGAGCATCGCGCCGGCCGCAAGGAGGAACAAGCCCCTGCGCGTGCCGGGATTCTTGAGCTTGTCGGCCATGGAAAGGAGCATGTTCGACGGGGCCGCGGGCTTGGGCCGGCGCTCCGGGACGATCACGCCCGGCGGCGGCGCGGGCTTCTCGGATGGGTCGATCATCACCACCTCGTTCCGCGGCAGCAGGCGCTGCTGGAGCATCACAAGCCGCCGCGTCGTGTCCTCGTCCTCCGGCAGGCGGCCGATCATCTTTTCGGTGGCGGCGACGTAGTCCTGGTATGTCCCGACGTTGGCCAGCTTAACGTCCCGCTCGTGCAGCGTGGCCATCATGTTCTGGTACGTGGGCAAGAGCGTGATGGCCGCGATGGTGACCAGCGCCGGCACGGCCAGCAGCAGGAAACCAACCATCCGCCCGAAGCCGAAGATGAACCTAAGCCCCGCCGGGACCTCCTCCAGGTCTTCTTCCGTCGCCGGTTCGGTGTCCATACCTCACCTCTCTCAGTGCCGAAGCAGTAATTCGTAATCAGTAAGCGGCAACTCGTAGGCAGTAATCAGTGATTCGTAGACGGCAGTCGGCGATCCGTAACCAGTACTCACACCTTGGCATCCTGCCGCCAAGTTCGGTCACCGGGCACTGGTTACTGTCTTATCGGACCCGGCGAGCCTTACGCCTTAGCCCTCCTGCCGGCGCCGAACGGCCGGCGCGGCGGGAAGAAGGCACGAGGCGGTATTCTATCGCCCGGGGAGTGACGTTCAAGCAATATGCTTCAGCAGAAAGAACGTCACTTCGCCGCGTTGTATTCCTTCTCAAACGCCCGCACGGCCGCGGGGTGCTTCTCGAAGTTGGGGCCAAAGTCGCCGCTCCAGGTCGTGTAGATCACGCCGACGATGCTGCCGGCCGCATCGGGCAGAGCGCCCTTGAGGCAGTTGACGGCCGTGCCGCCGTTGGGACACGAGATGATCTGAGGATGGCCGCCCTTGTCCTTGGCGAAGAACTTCACCGAATCGGCCTTGCCCGCGTTCCAGTTGATAAGCCCTACTTCCTTGGGCAGGCCCTCCCACGAGCCGTACCACGGGTCCTTGCCCTTGCACATGAGGTAGTAGTCCTGCCTGCACGCGTTGTGGAACGGGTCGAACATGTCCGACCACACAAACATGCCCTTGCCGGGGTCGGCCTTCCGGATGATGTCGGCGCACTTCCTGATGTTGTCGGCCAGGATGCCGCCGGGCGTCTTGCCGGTCTTCTGGCAGGAGGCGTCCCATCCGCCCATGCGGATTTCATCGTGCTCCATGAAGTAGAAGTCCGGCTGGAGGTTCCTGGCGACGCCCTCGATGTGCCACTTGATGAGCTCGTAGGTCTTCGGCTCCGACATGCAGATGGGAACCTGGTCGTTGTAGTACATGGGCATCGTGTGGCAGTAGCTGAGGAGCGCCTTGTCGCCTTCCTTGAGCCTGCTGCCTTCGGGGATTCTGATCTCCGGCTGCTTGTGCCAGTTGAAGCCGCCGTTGTAGGGCGACTTGCCCAGGCCGGGGTCCTTCACCTCCGGCAGGTCCTTGCCCTCTTCGAGGACGGTCTTGGCGTCGGCGGTGGTGGCCTTGAATGGCGCGCCGTCGCGGCGGAGCAGGTCCACAAGGCCGCCGGGCTCCATCTTCACATCGGCGAACCAGATCTTGCCGGCCTTGGCGTCCCAGGAGCCGACGTAGATGGCGACCTCGTTGAAGTCCTGCGTGTTGAATGTCTTCTCGTAGAACGCCCAGTCCTGCGTCGCCTTGATGCCCAGTTCGCCGACGTTGAGGACGCGGCCTTCATGTTCCTTGGTCGTGCCGAGAGCCATGATTCGCGTGTCGCCGAGGCCGCTGAACTTGTCGGTCTTGACCCAGCACGACAGGCGGTAGTATCGGAACGGCTTGACCTTGACGTTCTGCCATGCGCGGCAGTGTGCGTACTGCGGGTCGTGCGTCTTGGGGTCCTCCAGGCGGAGCGAGGGCTTGCCCTCGTGCTTGACCTCCCCGTCGGGGTTGCCGATCTTGCCGGGCATGTCCACCACCCAGCCGACGAGCTTGCCGTCCTTCACCTGCGAGAAGTCGCCGTTGACCAGCGCCGTCGGGTCGTCGGGGATGAGCTTGCCATCCTTGACGACGAACGGCGCATCGACCACCGGCATGCCCTCGCACAATCCGCAATCATTCCTTGAACCCGCCCGAATCCTTCTCCCACGCCTTGACATCCTCGATGAACTTCTCGACGTTGGGGCCGTAATCGCCCGTCCAGGTCGTGTACATCACCCCGGCCACGCCGTCGAGCTTGCCGGCCATCTTGAGCCACTCGGTGATCTTGGCCGGGCTGGAGCACGAGATGATCTGCTGGTGGCCAAGCTTGGAGAAGTTCTTGTAAGACCTCTCGCTGCCGCCGTTCCAGTTGACAAGGCCCACCTGCTTGCCCAGGCCCTCCCACGAGCCGAAGAACGGGCCGGCGCCCTTGTCCAAATACATGATGAACGGCGTGCCGTCGTCGTTGGTCTTGCGGGCGTTGTGGAACTCGTCGAACATGTCGGACCAGACGAAGATCGGCTTGCCCGGATCGACCTTCTCGATGATCTCGGTACACTTCTTCGCATTGTCGGCCAGGAGCTGGCCGCAGGTCATGTTGCGTCTCGCGCACGAGTCGTCCCAGCCGAGCAGGCGAATCTCATCATGAGCCATGAAGTAGATGTCCGGGTTGCCGTTGGCCTTCATGTACTCGATCTGCTGCTTGACCAGATCATATACCTTCGGCTCGCTGAAGCAGCAGTTCATTTGCCCCGCCTTGCCGCAGGAGACCGTGAAGTTGTAGCTGACGGCCACCTTGTCGCCGTTCTTGAGCTTGCTGCCTTCCGGGATGGTCACAGCGGGGACATCGTGCCAGATCGTGTAGTAGCCCGGGCGCGGGTCGTTGAGGAGCTTGGGGTCCCTGACCTCGCTGAAGTCCTTGCCCTCGACATATTGTGTGGGCACGACATCCGCATTGGGCGGCACTGCGGATGTCACCTTCAGCGGCAGGCTCTCGCGCCTGATGATGTTGACGAACCCGCCCGGCTCAAGCTGCACATCCGCGTACCATATCTTGCCGCTCTTGCCGTCCCAACGGCCGATCATCAGGTTGATCTCGGTGTTGTCCAGTGAGCAGAACGTGGTGTGTATCCGCGTCCAATCGCACGTCTTGGCCACGTTCAGCGGCAGGAAGCCCTTGTCGGTCTTCACCTGCGGCGGCTGCCACGCGAGGACGAGGTCCTTGGCGAAGGCGTACGGCTGGATGCGGTTGTCCTTGCCCTCGTAGTCCTTCATCTTGATCGCCACGGAGACGTGATAGTAGTGCCACGGTTTGACATTGACCTTCTGCACGATCCGGCCGCCCGCGCCGGGGCCGTCGTCGAGGCGGAGGGATCGCTTGCCCTCGTACTTTACCTCGTCGTCGACCTTCATCAGATCGCCGAGCTCCCAGCCGACGACCTTGCCGTCCTTGACATCGGCGAAGTCGCCGTTGACCAGCTTGACGCCCTCATCATCCGGCACGAGCTTGCCATCCTTGACGGCGAAGACGGCATCCCGCACCGGCATCCCCTCGGCCAGGTTGGGGTCGTTGGCCAGCAGCTCATCGGCGTAGCCCATCGGCGCGACGCCGACGATGAGCTGCATCTTGGCGTCGGTGCAGGCCTTGCGGAACTTCTGGAGGCGCGCGCCGTAGTCGGGGTAGAGCTTGGCCTTGGCGAACTTGCTGTCGTAGACGGCGATGCCGGTGAAGCCGATCTTGGCAGAGCGCTCCATCAGCTTGACCGCGCTGTTGTATCCCTCATCGGTCAGCAGATTGGTCATCAGCCACATCCAGTGCTGCGGGGGCTTGGCCTTGGGGGCCTCCTTGACGTCCTTGGCCTCCTGCGCCGCGGCCGTCGTCGCCGTTCCGGCCAGAACCGCAAGAGCCACCGCCGCCACAGTCCCTACAACCGTCATCCGTCTGGTCATCGAAGTGTCTCCTTGAAAGGCTGGAAGCGTAGCATTTCCGCCGTGGGCAGTCCAGACCCGGGCGGCAAAGCGGTGAGCGCCTCGATTGGCGGCAGTCCCTTTGACGCAGTGCCGCCGTCGACGCCTACTTGGTCGGGGTTGCCTTGGGATCGGCGATGTCGTAGCAGATGATTTCCGAGGGCGTTCGGACGATCAGCTTCCTGTGGGCGATCACCGGGATGTTCCAGTCCACGAGGGCCTGTTCATGCCCGCGAGCGTATTGGACGTTGTGCAAACGCTCGATCCGCCCTTTCTCCACGTACGCGGCCGGGTCCGCCTTCACGAGAGTGAGCTTCTGAAAGCTGTGGACGTACAGCATCCCGTCGGCGGCGGATATGGACATGCCATGCGTGAAGTCAGGCTTGGTCTTCCACTTCATCTTGCCGGTCTTCATGTCCGTGCATCGCAGGGAGAGTGTCTGGTGCGGGTTGTCTCCCAGGCCCCACGCGTCGCTGCGTTTCTCGAAGCCGAAACCGTAGAGGTAGCCGTTGCAGATAGCCGGCGGCACGATATTGTCGTTGGCCTCGATGTCCGCCCAGAGCAACTTGGGCTGCGGATCGGCCTTGGCGAAGTCGCACTCGTACACGCCGGGATGCACGCTGGCGGCCGCGCCATAGAAGTAGTTGCCAGTCAGGGGCACGATGGTGCCGTTGGAGTACTGGTCGCCGCGGCGCGTGGCCTTCTGCCGCCACATCAGCTTGCCGTCGGAGATGCGGACTAGCCTCCAGCCGAAGTTGTAGTGAATGAGGATGCACTCCTCGCCCTGGAACACCATCGTGGACATCTGCATTACGCCCCACGGGCGCGTCCCCTTGTCCGGGGCCTCGTCGTACCGCCAGACTTCCTTGCCTGTCCTGGCGTCCAGCGCCAGGAGCAACGGGGCAACGTGGGGCGCGAAGATGGCCTTGCCGCTGGCGGCCACCGGCGACATGTTGAAGCCCTTCCATTCCCCGATCCTGCCGAACCTCTTCTTCTTGCCATCCTCGTCGATGAAGACACTGTTGTTGTCCTTCAGGTCGAGATGCCAGAGCTTCTTGCCCGTCTTCCTGTCGATGCAGACGGCGTCCCCAATCGTCCCCAGCGAAAAGACGTGTTCGCCGCTGACGGCCGGCGTGGCCCGGACGCCGACCCTTCCCCACCCCACGAAGTTCGTGTTGCTCACGGGCTGGTTGTCGTAGACCGTCGGATAGGTGTACTTCCACTTCTGCCTGCCGGTGTTCAGATCGAGGCAGACGATCGACTCCGACGTGAACCCCGCGTCGGACTGGGCGAAGACCACATCCGCGCCGGCGACGGCCGGATGGTTCGAGCCGACTTCCGCCGCGACTCGCCACAGGACCTTCGGCCCGCCCTCAGGCCACTCCTTGAGCAGGCCCGTCTCGTCGGAAGTGGCGTTGTAGTTGGGCCCCAGCCAGTGGGGCCAGTCGCCGGCCGGGCGCGTGGCCGCGCCGTCGGCGGCAAGGGCGGCAGGCGCGACGATCAGCACCAGGAGTGACGCTATCGTCCGAATGTCCATGGCGTATCCTCTGCCTCTTTCGCAAGAGCCTGGATGCGTCAAGAAGCCCTGTTTCTCAGTCTCAAATGCGTATTCACTCGATCACCGAGAGTTCCTGGCAATCTACTTTCCGAGGGGGATTGTTACAAGGGCGCAGTGCAGCAGAGGAAGGTCATTGACATTCAGGCGGTATCCGTGGATACTTACGTCTAGCCCGCATACAATGGCGGGCCATTGGGAAAACCGAATAGTTCGGGGCGTGGCGCAGCTTGGTTTAGCGTGCTTGACTGGGGGTCAAGAGGTCGAGGGTTCAAATCCCTCCGCCCCGATTAGCGAAGGGCCGCCAGTTGATGGCGGCCCTCTTGCATTGGTCCGGAACCATTGCCTTCTCCTTTCCTTGGCCCCATAGTCGCGCGCGTGACCGCACGTCAGAAGTTCCTGATGGCCCTTGACGGCAAGCAGCCGCCCGGGCGCGTGCCGCACTTCGCGCTGGTCTTCTACCTGACGATGGAGGCCTTCGGCCGTGTGCATCCGACGCACCGGGTCTTCAGCCAGCGGGACCGGATGAGCCTGATAGGCAACGTCAACCGCGGCCTGATCGACCCGGGGACGGACGCTCAGGCCGTCACTTGCGGATTGACCGGAATTCAGCAGTCATGGTAGCATCGAAGCGTCGCGCCGGAGTGGCGGAATTGGCAGACGCGCGGGATTCAAAATCCCGTTGGGCTCACCCCCAGTGTGGGTTCGACTCCCACCCCCGGCAGTTCGGGTTGGCAGATCCATTGTTGGAACAGGGCTTCTGGTCCGGCGGGCAAGCCGGAGGAGAGAACGCTTGACAATCCAGTTCCCGTGCCCGGGATGCAGGAACAGGATGCGCGTGGCGGACAGCGCCGCGGGGAAGAAGACCAAGTGTCGGCTTTGCGGCACGGTGGCGACGGCGCCGTTCCTGTCGGTGCCCGACGGGCCGGAACTTCGCCCCGAGGGCGAGATCGATCTGGCCGGCCTGGACCAGGGCGTGCCGGTCGATGAGGGGCCCCGCCCGACGCTGGCGCCCGCGCCGGTCCGGGTGCTGCCGGGGCTGAACCCGGAGACAGTCCTGTTCGGCAGGTTCGTCAGGGGCTGCTTCAAGTCGGTCGTCTACGCCTTCGGCAACTTCCCCGCGCTGCTGGGCATGGTCATCCTGCTGATGATCGTCGGCGGCGTGCTGTTCCTGGCCTACACGCTCATCGTGTATGCGACGCACGGGCGGTTCGCCCTGACGATGGATGAATTCACGTCGCTGCCCGGCGGCTACGGCCTGACGTTCCTGCTGGCGGCCGCCATCGACATGGCGGCATCCGGGTTCATCCTGTCCTTCTTCATCGACCTGGGCTATTGGAGCGCAACGGGCAATGACGACACGCCGTCGCTGATGGGCCGGACGGGCCTGGCACGCCTGGTGCTGACGGGCCTGAAGGGCTTCGCCCTCCAGATGGTGTACGTCGCGCCGATCATCACGATTCCCCTGCTGCCGCTCGGGATACTGGGCCTTTGCTACACCGGCGACCACCGGGCGTTCGACCTGGGCTGGGCGTTGAAAGCCGCCGCCCGCCGTCCGGCGCAACTGTTCGTCCTGTGGATGGTCGTCCTGCTGTACATAGTGGTCTCCGTGATCCCGATAGTGCTGACCGTCGTGATCGGGCTAACCATCCTGCACTCCGTTGGCGCCAGCGGCCTCGGCGGGGGGCTGCTGCTGATGATCGTCGGGGCACTGATGATCGCCGTGATAGTGGCCATCATCATGGTCATCGGCGCAATCATGTTCCGGTGCGCGGGCCTGTTGGGCTGGCACTACGGGGAACTGCTCAAGATGATTCCCGAGCGGCGCCAGGTGGCCGTCCCGATCGTTTGTCTGGTCATCGGCCTGATTGTCACGATCGCCGGCGAGATCATCTGGTCGGGCGTGGCCGCTCGCCGTGGCGGCCAGATAGACGGGCGGTTCAATTACGTGGCGCGGGCGCGGGTGCTGAACGCCATGTCCGCCCGCATCGCATACGGGTGGGAGTTCTCGCCCAGCACGCCCAGCAAGCCGGGCGACTCGGAGTGGGTCTCGCTGCCCGGCGTGAGAAACCCGTTCGGCCGGGCCGCACCGACGCCGCCCGTGTATGTTGGGCCTGTCCGCG
This sequence comes from Phycisphaerae bacterium, assembly GCA_041946855.1. GTDB lineage: Bacteria > Planctomycetota > Phycisphaerae > SM23-33 > SM23-33 > JBHGBE01. The sequence continues at coordinate 29,172 of JBHGBE010000007.1, forward strand.
TCACCCCGCCGCCGGCCGTGAACGTCACGCCCCCGCCCGTACTGCCGACGCCAACCGGCCCGCCGGCCAAGACCGTCATCGTGAGCAAGGACCCGTACACGATCACCTACGAGGACCGGCTGACGCGCATCAACCGCCCCGGCCGTTTCGCCCTGACGATCAACCAGAGGCTTGAGCCGGCCGACGTCGACAGGTTTATCGAGGCCGACAAGTCGTTCGACATCATCGCCAAGGCCATCGCCGAGTTCGCGAAGGCCAATCCCGGCCGCGTGCCGGCGTCGTTTGACGACCTGGTCAAGGGCCAGCCCTCCGGCTCGCTCCAGTTCGCGGGCCAGCCGAGCGACTACGCCTTCGTCCGCGGCATCATCACCTCCGACCCCGGCGACGACGTCCTGGTCTACGGCGTGAACAAGGCGGCCGGCAACGTCCAATTCGCTGCCTTCAAGGATGGGCACACCTTGCCCCTGGAGGACAGGGACCTGTCCGGCCGCCTCCAGACCCAGGCGCAGCGGCGGATCGGCTCCGACGGCGCCACGGCCAATCTCAAGGAGCTTTACGCCTACCTCAAGGCCTTCGCGCAGGCCAACGGAGGCAGGTTCCCCGCCTCCATGGACGAGCTGAAAAAGAGCGGCCTGGTCAAGGATGAATCGCACCTACGCAGCCGTGTCGAGCCGGGGCAGCTCTATGTCCTGGTCGCGGGCGGCAGGACCGACAGCGAGCCGAAGGACATCCTCGTCCACGACCCGACGGTCTATCCCAACTCGCCGGACTACCGCTACGTCCTGCACGTTGACGGCCAAGTCGGCACGACCAGCGCCCGCTACCTCCAGGAAGAGATCCAGCGGCAGACGATTGCTTGGGGTCTGAAGAATCTCTACGTCTGCCTCCAGACCTACGCCAAGGGCAACGGCGGCCGGTTCCCCGCGACGCTCGATGAATTGCAGCGAGGCGGCTTGGCCAAGGATGACTCCGCCCTCCGCAGCCCGCTGGGCGAGCGCCTGCCCTACGGCTATCTCGCGGGCCAGAATGTCAAGTCGAGGGCGAAGAACGTGCTGGCGTTCGACCCCACGCCCCGCGGGCAGGAGGTCGGGAGTTCCAGGCACGTCCTGCACGCCGATGGGACGGTCAGCGAGATGTCTATCTCCGAGGCCCCTGCGGACTTCATCGCGCGCAAGCGGGCCGAGCAGAACCTGCTGACCGTCTTCGAGGACCTCAAGACCTACGCCACGTCGCACGATGGCAAGTACCCCGCGTCGCTCGACGAGCTGAAGAAGGCCGGCCAGGTGACGGATGAGTCGTGCCTGCACTCGCCGGATGCGCCGTCATCCGCGATCGTCTACGTCGCGGGATACACGCAGAAGTCGATGCCTTCATCGTGCATCATCCTCTACGACCCCAAGCCGGCCGGCGGGAAGATCGTGACCGTCCGGATCGACGGCAGCGCCGATACCGAGACCTCGCTCGAATCGGCAAGGACCAACGCCGACTACTGGCTTGCGCACAAGCGCGAGGGCGGGGCAGGCCCGTCCCCCACCGGCGGGGCTGTCGAAACACCAACTCTCCTGGCCGTCATCGACAAGACGTTGACCGTCGATTGGTCCGTCACAACATGGCAATCGGCCAAGGATCTGCCGCAAGACCACCCCTTCAGGAGCGTCTGCCAGGTCATCAAGGAGATGAAGCTCGAGAACAAGTACACGGCCGTCGTCGGCGTCAGCTTCGGCCAGCCGGCGAAGGACAAGAACGACAAGGCCTACGCGGAGTTCAGGAAGGCGTTATCGGACTTCTGGGCGGACAAGAGCGGCGTGAAGGACCGCAAGGACATGAAGCAGACCGTCGGTAAGGTCGAATACGACCGAATCAACTCCACCCAGGGGAACACCGTCGCCACGGTCTTCATGGGCGTCCACGACGGGCGGTGCGTGAGCTACTGGTTCCTGGGGAACAGCAACTGCTTCCCGACGTTCACGGAGAACCTGGACAAGGCGACGGCCAAGGGACAATAGAGCGTGCCGCGGGCATCTTGCGCGCGCTACCTTCACGGCGTACGGCTACAAGATTGTGCAGCGCCAACGCTGAAACCACGTATCGTCTAACGGAACACACCATCGGAACGCCAAAAAGTGGTGACTGTCCCGACTTTTTAAAAGTCGGGACAGTCACCACTTTCGCGCCTTGAAGGTCGCCTATGCTGTCCATAGAGACAAATTCGGGCTCACTAGCCCATGTCATCGGGGCTGACGTACTCGCCCTTGCGGGCCTTCAGTTCCTCAAGCCTCGCTCGCTGCGCGGCAAGCGTCTCGAAGACGACGGCCGGCGTGTCCGGAACGTCGCTGCGGTAAATCCTCTCGATGCGCTCGATCTTCGCCAGGTTCTCCGGTATGCGGATGGTGAACTGGCGGATGTAGTCCTCGCGTGCGTAGTCCTTCTGGAGCACCTGCTTGAACAGGCGCGCCAGGTCTTCGTACTTCGGAATCCAGCCGGTGGGCGTGCGGATCGCCTCGACGTCGCCGTGGACGCGAAGCTCCATCCACTTCACCCAGACGGCCTTGTCGCGCATCCCGGTAAGCCAGTTGCCGTCCTTGCCGCGCTGGAAGTAGTTGGTCGCGAAGATCGCCGGCGGGCGCTGGACGCGCCGGCCGAAGTCGAGGTTGTTCTGGATGTACTTGCCCAGCGGGATCGCCAGGAAGTCCAGGTTGCTCATCAGGTTGAACGCGCGGACGCCTTCCTGGCCGATAGTCGCGGCCGTCGTCTCCGACTCCTGCGACGCGCCGTAGGCGACGATGCCGTGGACCCAGTCGAAGCTCTGCTGCACCGGCACGGCCGTGTCGCTGTCGCGCCCGCCGTAGATGATGCCGCCCACGGGCACGCCGCGCGGGTTGTCCAGCTCCGGGTCGAGGTTCGCAAGCGCACGCAGCGAGATCGTGTAGCGGGCGTTCTTGTGGGCCGGTGGGATCTCGCTGCCCTGCGCGTCGATCTTGCCGATGTGCCAGGGGCCGCTATAGTTCACGCCCTCGTGCGGAAGCTCCCTTCCCATGCCCAGCCAGTACGGCCGGCCGTCCTTGACCAGCACGTTGGTGAATATCACCTCGCCAGGCGTGGTCAGAGCGTTCCAGATGACCGGGTCGGCCTTCTCGTTGACGTCCTGGATGATGCCGAAGATGCCGACCTCGGTGTTGACCGCGCGGGCCTGCCCGTCGATGGCGCGGAAGTAGGCCAGGTCGTCGCCGATGATCGTCTCGCCGGGGATCATGGCCGTCGAGGTCTTGCCGCAGGCGCTGGGATAGGCGCCCGCGAAGTAAGTCACGCGTCCGCCCGGCCCGTGGGCGCCCATGACGAACATGTGCTCCGCCAGCCAGCCCTCGCGGTCGGCCTTGCGGATCGCCAGGCGCAAGGCCAGTTTCTTCAGGCCCACCGTGTTTCCGGCGTACTGCGTGTTGACGCTGTAGATCTGCTCGCGCGTGTAGTCGATGTAGATGCGCTTCTTGTCCGGCTCGGCGCTGGTCATCTGCGCGGTGAGCTTGCCCGATGAGTGCAGGAAGCGGAAGAACTCGACTCTCGCGCCCTGGCGCTTGAACTCCTCGTAGCCCGGGCGGTAGAGCATGTCCTCGCTGTGGCAGACGTACATCGAGTCGGTGATTTGCACGCAGGGGATGGCGAAGGGCGAGTTGGCCGGCCCCAGGCAGAAGAACCGCACGACCATCTGCCGGCCCTTCATCGAACCGGCCAAAAAGCCGCGGACCTCCGCCAGGCCCTCCTCGCGCTCGACCTGGTTCAGGTTCTTGGACAGCGACTGGCCGGCCGGGACGAGATAGCGAGTGACCTCCTTGTCGCGGCCCTGGTCCTTCATGCCGTCGAAGTGGTATGTGTGGCCCTCGGTCGCCAGCGGCGTCTCCTCGCCAAGCTCCACCGCGCGGCGGCGGCAGAAGGCGATGTCCTCCGCGGAGTCGGAGCACACCTTCACCGATGCCGGCTTGCAGAGCTTCACAGCGTCGGCCACGAACTCGTGAAGGGCCGCGCTTGGCAGCGCCGCCAGGAGGCTGTAGCTGGCGGGGTCGAGCTTGCTTCGGAGGATACGCGCGAATTTTGCGATCATGCCAGGCTCCCAGGCCCGCGGGCGTTAGCAGCTCCACAGCCGCGACAGGCCTATCAAGGGGTTACGACTCAACCGGTCACCGGGACACCGCACCGGGCCGGCAGGACCTGCATCGGACGGGAGTTTATACGATTGGGCGGAGACGAGGTCAAGGCCAATCTCGAGATAATGCCTGCAAGGCGATCAAGAAGGCAAAATGCAGAAGGCAGAAGGCAGAATGAAGAAGTGAAGAAGGACGCGGATGCGCTCTTGAATTCTACATTTTGCATTCTGCATTCTGCCTTTCGGGTTGTGCCTTCCTCGGTATACTCGCGGCATGGCAGACCGATAGAGCTCCCGCCGGCGCCGCCCCCGCTGAAACTCGGCCCGCCAATTGTCCCGCGCCCGCCCGGGGGCGCATGCTGCCCCGGGTGCAGAAGCCCCTACTTCAAGCCAGTCGGCTTCACGTGGTGGGGCGGCCTGGTGGGGCCGAAGCTGCTGCACCATGTCCGCTGTGCCGCCTGCGGCCCGACCTTCAACTCCAAGACCGGCCAGTCCAACTCCGGCGCGATCGTCGCCTACGTCGTGGTGACCACAACCATTGCAGTGATCATCGTGGTGGTCGCGCTGCTGGCCTCAAGCGGCGCGTTCGACTGATTCGGAAAGTTGTTCCGTTCCCCCGCGGTCCGCGGACCTACAGACCCAGCACATCCGCCATCGAATAGAGGCCCGCCCCCCGCCCCACAAGCCACTGCGCCGCGCGGAGCGCCCCGCGGACGAACGTGTCGCGCGTGTGGGCGGAGTGGCTGATGGCGATTGTCTCGCCCAGGTTGCCGTAGATGACCGCGTGCTCCCCCACCGTGTCGCCGACGCGGAGCGCGTGCATGCCGATCTCGCCGGGCTGTCGCGGACACTGGCCGCCACGGCCGTTGATGAGCGTCTCGGCCGCATCCTTGCCGAGCGCCTCGCAGATCGCGCGGGCCAGAGCAAGGGCAGTGCCCGATGGCGCATCCTTCTTGAAGCGGTGGTGCGTCTCGGTGATCTCGATGTCGTAGTCGCCGCCGAGCGTACGGGCGACCTGGCCGACGATCTTGAGAAGCACGTTTATGCCGACGGAGAAGTTGGCCGCCTGAACGATGGCGATCCGCTTGGCCGCCTCCGCGACGGCCGCCTGCTGCGTGGGCGTCAGTCCCGTCGTCCCAATCACCATCGGCACGGCGTGTTCGCGGCAGACATCCACCCAGTGCGCGGTGCCCTCCGGCAGTGAGAAGTCGACCATCACATCCGGCATCCGCCCCAGCGTCGCGGCGACCTTCACGCCAAGCAGCCCCGCGCCCGCAAGCTCGCCGATATCCTTGCCGATGGCGGGGTTGCCCTCGGCCTCCAGGGCCGCGACGATCTCAAACTGCCCGCTCTCGGCGGCGATGGCGGCGATCCGCCTGCCCATCCTCCCGGCCGCGCCTGTGATGGCGATACTCGTCATTGGACTCACCTCATGGGGACAGTCCCAAACGACGGGACTGTCCCCGGTTGCCAATGGAGTTTCGCCACTGGCCGCGCCCGCGTCAAGATGACCTGCCGCAAGGCCTACGCGAGATGATCGGTCCAGCGCGCGCGGCGACGGGCCAGAATCGCGACGGCCGAGCAGCCGAGAATCGCGATCGTCCCAGGCTCCGGCACGGCCGATGAGTAGAGGTCGTACCCATCCGTGTCGTTGCCGACCCAGTAGACGTCCGTGCCGTCGGGGGCCATCGTGCCCTCCCAGAGGATGCGGTCTCCCGGCTCCAGCGGATCGCTCAACGGGAAGACCTGGCCGCCGTGTATGTCAACGGCCCACAGCCCTTGTCCCCCGCCGCCGCCAATCCTGGGGGTAGTGGAGGTGGTATAGATCACATAGCTTCCATCCGGGGTCAGTTGGAAAGTGTAGATGTACGACCCGGCCGGGGCCGGCTGGCTGAGTTGTACTGGCGTCCCGCCCGCGATGGGCACGCTCCAAATCTCCAGTTGGCCCGCTGAATCAAAGAAGCTGTAGACGCACATCTTGTCGTCGTTGGAGATCCGTGTTGCGCGAATCGCGGTAAAGCTTGGCGTCAGTTGTCCGGGCGTTATGTTCGCCAGCAAGGTTGGTGAGGGGCCGGAAAATGGCATATGGAGCAGATCGGTCGCAGAGTTGGAGGTCCCTGTGGCCATTATCACGAAACCTTCCATGCCGTGCATGGTTGCGCCTGTACCGTAACTAAGGGTCTGGTCAATGGTAACAATGCCCAGTGTGCTCGGGGCGGAGCCATCGAGCGGCAGACTCTGGAATTCGTACGTGCCGGCCGTCCCGCTCGTCCGCGGCAACCCGTATAGGATGGCGCTGCTTCCGATGAAGCCGTACGACCCGGAGGAAAGGCCCGTCGTCTTGGGGCCGGGACCACCGATGCTTTGGAGGAGCACTGTTGACGCCCCGCCCGAGCTTGGCACGCTGTAAGTCCTGAAGTAGGTGTAACCGCCCGAAGACCCCGAATTGGCGTCGAAGATGACCCGTGAACCGTCAGGGGTGAACTTCGGCGGGTTGACATACCAGTTCTCCGGGACGCTGCCGGTTAGCGTGACGGGCAGGCCGCCTCCGACGGGAATGGTTCGGATCGTTTCGTTATAGGTAACGGCGATCCTGGCGATGTCAGGGGACATTCGCAGGGCGTACTGCATGACTCCGTAGTTCTCAAGGGGATCGCTCAGGAGTTGCACTGGCGACGATCCGCCGCCGCTGGGCACGGCATTGAGGAACTGCACCGTGCCCGCGACACGCAAGTAGGCCACGCTCTGGCCGTCGGGGGTCAGCAGGTAGGCGAAGGCCTTGACGTTGTCCGTCTGTACGTCGGCCAGGTCCAGGGCTGCTCCGCCTCCGATGGGGGCGCGCCATAGGCTCACCTGGCCCAGGCCGGGCTCCGAGGTGAACACGACATATTGGCTGTCGGGCGTTATGGTCGGGCCATGTCCTCGACTCGTGAAGCCCTTGGGGTCGTAGTTGCCGTCCAGGTACGTCGATCCCCAGAGCTGCGTGGCCGGGCCGCCGGAGATGGAAACGCTGAAGAGCGCGGCGGTGTCGCCGGCGTCGGTGTCGGCCGTGAAGACGACGTGCTGGCCATCCGGCGATAGCTGCATGTAGCGCCCGACCGCGCTGGCGTGGGTGGAAGGGCCGTTGAGCTTGATGGGAGCACCCCAGGCCGCACCGGAGGCAGCCAGCACGAATACCGACACGATCCTCGCGCCGCGCAAGACAGGCCCGCCTTTCGTGTGCATGATCCTTCCCTCTGCTCGCTGCCCGTGAACACACCGGCCGGACGAAGTGATGACGGCCGGGAGCCTGAACTACACATATCCTAGACGGTCATCTCCCCGTCGTCAAGGGCGCGAAGACAACTGGGGACAGTCCCAAACGGCGGGACAGTCCCCGGAAGCGTCAAGCGATTCAGAAGCAAACCGACCCGCTGGCGATCCGCTTGTAGGTCCAGGGGAATCCTTCCTTCGTCGGCGCTTCGAGCAGTTCCGGGATTTCGGTGATCTTGCCCGCGAGCAATTCGGTCAGGCGCTCCGAAAGCTCCAGGTTCCTCTGCTTCAGGCCCGCAAGGCGAATCTGGATGACCTCGAATCCGTGCGGCTTGTTCCGTGCGTACCACTGCCGCCGATATGAGGCCAGCAGGTTGTCGATCAGCCTGTTGACCTTCGGCACTTCCGCGCGAACGGCCGCCAGGCCGTCGCGGTCATGCGCGGCGTAGGCCTTCTCAAGCGCGAAGCGCAGCTTCACCTTCGCCAGAAGGTACCTCGCCAGGTTGACGGCGTGGGCGAAGTCGATCGGCGTGGTCCGCTTGGCCACTGGCGCCAGGTTCGCGATGACGCCTTCATATCGCGCGACGGCCTTCTCCCACGTGGTCGCATCGCGGCACTTGCGGTCCTTCCACAGGATGCCCAGGATCGGATCATCCCAGAGCATCTCGATGGTGTGATCGTTCAGGTCGCCGGCCGTCCGCGCCATCTCGTAGGGCGCGCCGCAGATCGCCTCGAACCGCCGCGCCAGGACCTCCGGCGCGAAGCCGTCGCCCATATACGCCGCCTCCGCCCCGAACGCAAGCCCGGCCATGGTCGATTCGAACTCGCAATACGATCCGTCGTCGCCCCAGAGCGTGAAGAAGAATTCCTTGACTCCCGCCTCGCGGCAGGCGGCGATGCACGGCCGTGTGAACGCCTCCGTGCGGGCCTTGTCGTACCACAGCAGGCCCCAGCACCATACGGCGCTGGCCACTATCGGCTCGAAGCCGATCTCGCGGTGCCGGCCGATGCGGTCGATGTAGAAGTCCTTGTTGTCGTGGTAGTAGTCCCAGTAGGCAAGCTGGACCTCGGGCGGAATGTTCGCCTTGACCTCGTCGGTAATGTGCGTCTCGGGGTCGTAGTAGCCGCCGGTCGGGCTGCACATCCGGAAGTACATGTCCGACCAGATCATCGGCCGCAGGCCGTGCTTCTTGCACAGCTCGACCACGCGGGCAAGGTGGCGGTTGAAGATGTCGAAGGGCTTCTGGTAGCCGAACTTGTCCAGGAACCTTCCCCGGCCCAGGTCAAACGCCTCATCGTTGCAGAGGTTCACCCGCCGGCTGCGATAGGTTGACGACCAGAAGGCGATCATCTTCTCGATGAGGGCGTAGGTCGCTTCCTCATCGGCCAGCAGGACCGAACTGGTGTCCGTGACCGCCTTGTATGCCGGCCAGCGGAGGATCTGCTCCATGTGGCCAAGCGTCTGGAAGCAGGCGATCATCTCGATGCCCACGGCCGCCGCGTGGCGGTCGATGTCCTGGAGTTCCGCCTTAGTATACCGGCCGCGGAGGTAGCCGAAGTACTCCTCGCCCTCCAGCTCGTAAGTGTCCTCGGTGTAGAGCATGGCCATGTTGTAGCCAAGGAGCGCCAGGCGATTGAGCCACTGCTTGACGCGGGCGGGCTTCATCACGGCGTTGCGGCTACAGTCGAGCATCATGCCGAACGTCTCAAAGGGGACGCTCTCGCGCAGGGGCTTTCCCGGCTCCACGACGCCGGACAGCACCGAGCCGACCCCGCGGGCGGCATGGAACGGCTTGTCGTAGGAGATGGTCGCGACGTTCTTCTCGCGCATCACCTCGACGCAGCCAGCGGCCGCGCCAGGCGAGAATTTGAGCCTGATCGCGCCGCGGCGCCTGCCTTCCACGATGGGGTACTCATCGCCAAGGGTCCGCAACAGTGAGCGCAGTTCGGCGGGAGTTTCCTGGGAGTCCCAGGACACCGGGGTGCATTTGAGGGACACGCTCTGGTCTCCGTGAGGTTGACGATGGGCAGCCGCGGCCGGCGATGCCGAACGGAATCTACCCCACGTCAGGGCCGTTGGAAAGCCCCTCCGATGCCGCGGGTGCATTTCAGTTTCCGGGAAACGCCTGTGGCATTGGCCTCCGGCCCGCGCCACTTCCCGGAAACCGAAATGCACCCCGATGCCGCCAGGGAGTCCGCGCAAGACAGCAAGGGCCGCCTGTCAGGCCACCGCTTCACGTCGTTAACAATCAAGTCGCGACCGGCGCTTCCCGGTTCGCGGTCATTTCCAGTGCCCTTCCTGGAGCCGGTAGCCTTCGCGCTCATGCTCCCACTTGGGCTGGACCCAGACTGCCCCGCGGCGCGGCGGCTCCTGCCAATGGCCTTTGACCCAGTAGTGCTTGTGGTGGTCGTTGTCCCAGCCCCAGTAGCCGTCGATCCAGATAACCGTGCGAGATGGGCGCGGAGGGCGCTCCTCAATGATCAGCGGCGGCGGCGGCTCCCGCACGTAGATGACTTGGGCAGGCCGCTGGCGTTCGACTACCACTACTTTCTTCTCGCAACCCCAGAGTATGAACGCCCCCATCCCCAGCAGACCTACTCCGATCAACATTGCGGTTCTCATCGGCGTTTCCTTTCGTGTCCCAGTTCGCCCGCCGTCCCTTGGCTAATTCTAGGCGTCACCGCATGATAGACAGGCCGGGAGTGCCGAGGTTAGGACGGGATGCTCACTTGAGCGTCTCGATGATGAGCCTGCGGACCGCCTCTGCGTCATTGGGCAGGATCGGGACCTCTGCGGGCGGGAGCTTGAGCATGGCGTCGATGGATGGATGGTGGGCAATGTCCTTGCCCGTGGCCTTCAGGATGGCCTTGGGGAACTTCGCGGGATGCGCGGTCGCCAGGCACACGACTGGTTCGCCGGCCGTCTTCATCCTCCCCGCCACCGCCACGCCGACGGCCGTGTGGGGATCAAGCAGATAACCGTATTGCTGGTGATACTCGCGGATTGTCGCCAGGACTTCGCCCTCCGACGCTGCACCGGCGGCAAAGGCGGGATCGACCGTCTTTCCCGGCCGCACATCCACGCGCAGCTCGCCCGTCCTGGCGAAGCCTTCCATCAGATGGCGCAGGGCGGCGTGGTCCTGTCCGACGCGGTAGAACAGGTACCGCTCGAAGTTGCTGGCGACCTGGATGTCCATCGACGGAGAGAGCGTCTGTATCGCGCGGCCGCGGCGATAGAGCCCCGTGTTGAAGAAGACCGAAAGGATGTCGTTGGCGTTGGTGGCCAGGATAAGCCGCGACATGGGCAGGCCCATCTTCATCGCGTACCAGCCGGCCAGCACGTCGCCGAAATTGCCAGTCGGCACCGCGACCGCCACCCGCGCAGCGCCCGTCGCCTTCTGCACGTCGAACACGGCCTTGAAGTAGTAGACGATCTGCGCAAGCACCCGCGCCCAGTTGACTGAGTTGACCGAGCCCATCGAGTAGCGGCGCTTGAACGCCAAATCACCGGCCAGCGACTTCATGATGTGCTGGCAGTCGTCGAAGCTGCCGCGGATGGCGATGTTGTGGACGTTGCGATCCCGCACGGTCGTCATCTGCCGTTCCTGGATCGGCGAGACGCGCTTGTGCGGGTGCATCATGAAGATGTCGATGCCCTTGCGGCCGCGGACGCCGTAGATTGCCGCGCTGCCGGTGTCGCCGCTGGTTGCGCCCAGGATGTTGAGACGCCCGCCGCGCCTGGACAGGATGTACTCGAACAGGTTGCCAAGGAACTGAAGGGCGACATCCTTGAACGCCAACGTCGGCCCGTGCCACAGCTCCAGTATGTGCAGGTCCCCCACCGCCCGTGTAACGACGACATCCGGCGAGAATGCATACTTTGAGTACGAGCGGACGATCTGATCGCGGAGGTCCGCCTCCGGTACATCCTCGATGAAAGGCCGCATCACCTCCAAGGCCAAGTCCGGATAGGATAACGCGCGCCAGCCATCGAGACGTGGGGAAACATCGGGGATTGACTGCGGGATGAGCAGCCCCCCATCATCCGCCAGGCCCGTCATCACGGCGTCCTGGAATTTGATTGGCTCGGAACGGCCTCTTGTGGAGATGTACTTCATGTACCTTGTCTCGGCTGTCTTGTCGCGGCCCTGAACTACATTCGGCTGATACGCCTGTCTTCTTCCTGCTGGCGGCGCGTGGCTTCCTGAAGCTCCCGCTTCTCGGAGGATGAAAGGCTGTCCAGGCCGTGCTCACGGATCTTCTTCAGAATTGCGTCGATCCTGTCCTCATCCGCCTGGCGCTTCCTCATCTTCCTGTCCCACGCGCCGCGGCGGCGGTTGGCCATCCAATCCGAGCCGATGGAACTCACCTTCGGCAGCACCCATATCCAGCATGCCGCCGCCCCGGCGCCGCCAAGATGCGCCGCATCGCTCAAGCCCTGCTCAATGCCTCCACGGGCGAAGACCCAGAGCATGAGCAGGAGCATCCCGCCGAAGATCACGACGGCTGCCACGCGAATCGGCACCAGAAGGATCACAAGCACTATCTTGAAATCCGGGAACAGGACGGCGCACGCCAACAATGTCGCGAAGACGCCGCCGGAAGCACCGATGATCGGAACCCATGATGGAATGCCGCCGATGGCCCCTATGACGACGTACGCCAGGCCTGCAACCGCCCCGCACACCAGGTAGAACGTGAGGAACCTGCGCGGCCCCCACTGCCTTTCCAAGGGGCATCCGAGCATGTACAGGCCGAACATGTTCATCACGATGTGCCACGGATCGGCATGGAGAAACTGGAACGTCAGGTATCGCCAGACCTCGTAGAAGCTGCCGACCGTGACCCCAAACCACGCGCTCATCGTCCCGGCCCGAAACTCCGCGCTTGGCCTGTCCATGAACATCTGGAGAAGGAACACGATGAAGTTGGCAATTAGCAGTCCCCCTACGGCCCGTCCCGGCCGCGGCAGGCCGAGACTGACGGTTGTCCCGCCGCCCGAGCCATCGCGGCCGTCGTCGCCTCGCCAGTACCGGCGGTCGTGAAGCCCCATTACAGGATCCCCTTGCCGGGCCGGCCAAACGACATCGCCGTTATCGCCCTGGTGTCATGCATGGTCCCGCCAAGGACCATCGCGCCGGGCATTTCTCTGTGAACTATTCTCCGGCCCATGCGTCGGATTATAGGCTATCCGCCGGGCGATGGACAACCGCAGGCGGCTGTTGCACACGCGCGGCCGGTGTTGTACTATGAGTCCTGTGCCGCGCTGCCGATGGCGCGGATGCGGGGAAACACCCGGCTCCGGCCATGCGCTTGCCCCCGCGTGTACGCAATGCGATTGCGGATGAGGAGACCGCCATGAACTCAGGGCCGTTGCGCACGTTGTCGAGCCGATGCCTGGCGGCCCTTTGGGCCGGCGTCTTGATTTGCGCCGTCTGGGTCTGCGTGGCCGGCCCCACCACAGCCGCCCCTCCCATCATCAAGCCCCCCGCCGGCGCCAAGGCGGCCGCGAGGTTGCACTTCCTCGACAGCGGCACGCGCATCACGAACTGGAACCACCGGATGACCGATGGCGGCCAGTACCTCTGGGACATCCAGACCACCGGCGCCGTCGGCCAGGGCACAAACTACGCCTACAGCGGCGGCCTGTACCTGACCATGAACGGCAACGGCTTCGGCGGCAACACCGGCGTGGTCAACAAGGCCGGCGACGAGATCGAGCTTGGCACGTGGAACTGGCAGTCAGTCCGCGTCAGCCGGCGCATCAAGGTCTACAAGGACCGGGCGCTGGCCCGCTGGCTGGACATATACGAGAACGACTCCCCGCAGGAGCAGACCCTCCAGATTCAGACGCACATCAACTGCAACTGGAACATCAACAAGACCACGACCAGCTCCGGCCAGGGGACGTTCGGCGAGAAGGACTTCGCGTTCATCACCGAATCGCCCAGCGGGGGCAACCCCAACCCGCCGAGCCTGTGCCACATCGTCTGCGACAAACGCTCCAAGGCACGGCCGACGATCCAGGTGCAGGGCAACCAGATCTACGTGCGGTGGACGCTGACGCTGCCTGCCCGCGGGGCGGCCATCATCTGCCACTTCGAGTCGCAGAACAACTCCGTGGAAGAGCAGCAGAAGCTGATGGCGTCTTTCCAGGCCAACAAGCTCCTCCGCGATCTGCCCGGCAGCGTGCGCAAGCTCATCGTCAACTTCAAGTCCGCCGGCGGGTTCGAGGATGTCGACTTGGACCGCGGCGACAAGTACGACAGCGTGCAGCTCGTGAACGGCGACCCCATCTACGGCACGGTGCTGAACAAGTCATTCGCGGTCGAGGCGTCCTTCGGCGCGATGACGCTGCCGGCGGACCATGTGGTGGGCATGGCGGCCGTCGCCAAGGATGACGAGAAGGTCCGTTTCCTGCTGAAGGATGGGCAGATCATCTGCGGCAACCTGCCAGCGGACAAGCTGGAAGTTCAGTTGACGGCCGGCGGGTCGCTACAGATCCCCTTCGACCGCATCTCCCAGTGGTCATATCGCATCAGCGACGCGAAGCCCTACGACCTGCCGCCCACCGGCGCGGTGGCGATGCTGCGGACCGGCGACCGTTTGGCGTTCGACCCGGCGGCAGTGACGATGATGCTGCGGACCCGGTACGGCGAGGTGCCGCTCGACCCCAAGGTCGTAGCCCGCATCGCCATGGACAACACAGGCAACGCCATCCACCGGGCCCAGTTCACGAACGGGTCGAGCCTTGGCGGCTTCCTTGAGCCGACGCGGATTGGGCTGAAGCTCAAGCTGGGGCAGAGCCTGGAATTGTCGCGCGACCTGGTCGCGGAGGTCCAGTTCTCGGGCGACGTGCCCGATCCCGCGCCGCAGACCAGCCTGACCTTGTCCAACGGCGACGAACTGCTCGGCCGGCTTGCGGATGAGAAGCTCAACGTCAAGACCGACTTCGGCCCGGTCGAGGTCACGCCGCAGAACATCAAGCAGTTGACCTTCAACACATCCAGCCCTGGCCGGGCCGTCCTGGAGTTGTGGGACGGCACCAAGGGCCTCCAGGGCGACATGGAGCAGCAGGAACTGACGTTCGAGATGATCCCCGGCCCCGTCGTGAAGGTCCCGACCGGCCAGATCGTCAGCCTTGTCTCCCCATTCGCGCTGCCGCCGGATGATGTCCTCAAGCAGGTGGGGGCGCTGATCGACCAACTCGGCTCGGAGACGTGGAAGGAACGCCAGAAGGCCACGGATGAGCTACTGAAGATCGGCCCAAGCGTCATTCCCATCCTCCAGGGCAAGCTCACCGACCGCGACGCCGAGGTCCGCCAGCGGGTGGAGGAGATTCTTGAGAAGCTCAATGCCAAGCCGACGCCCACCCCCGCGCCCAGAGGCCCCCGCCGTGTGATGGGAGCAATGCCTGCCGCAGTGCAGGTCGAGGCGAAGTAGAGCCCGCGACCATCAACCCAGAATCGGCTCATCCCGAGAACAGCGGCTTGGCGCCAGCGGCCGCCGCTCTGAGTTCGGCCATCTCCTCCACGCTTGGCGGCTGTGTCAGGTCAGTCTTGGCCGCAACGTCCAAGGCCATCTCGTAAAGGCCCTCGTTGCCCGGAGGAATCGCCGCCACGACGCCTTGTGCAAGCGTGAACCTAAGCGCCAGGGCCGCCAGGTGGGGCTGGTCCACTGGCGTGTACCAGCACTTGCGGTACTTGCGGGGCTCATCCTTGGCTCGCGGGCAGGCCGCCATCGCCTTCAGGGCGATGCACGCCATGCCGCGGGCCTTGGCCGCCGCCACGACCTGCGGGCCGAACCCGCCCAGCCAGCAGGCGTAGTTGACCGGGAACATCAGTGAATCCAGGCGCATTGCCTCCATCATCAGCATCGCCGCCTCGACTGAATGGGCCGAGACTCCCAGGAACCGCGCCTTGCCCTGCCGGCGGGCCTCCACGAACGTCTCGCCCGCCCCGCCGGGCGCGAGGACCTGCCTTGCCTCCTCGACGCTGGCGATGCCGTGGAACTGGTAGAGGTCGAAATGGTCTGTCCGCAGCTTGCGGAGGGAGGCATCCAGTTGCGCGGCCGCACCGCCGGCCGTGCGCTCCGTGGTCTTGCACGCGAGGAAGATGTGGTCCCTGTGCGGTTGGATCGCCGGGGCGAGCCGGTCCTCGGCGTTGCCGTATGTCGGGGCCACGTCGAAGTAGTTGACGCCCGCGTCGATCGACCGGCTCACAAGCCGGTCCGCCTGTGCCTGCTCGAGTTCGGCCACGACCAGGCCGCCCATCGCTATTACCGATACTTCCACGCCGTCCGCATATCGCCGCCGGGGAAGGACTGTTCCAGCCATTCGGATTCTCCTCTGTCCGCAACAACACGAGCAATCTTACCCGTTATTGCCGCCTTCCGCGAGGTCACGCCTAACGCAGGCCAACCCAAATTGACTTCTGCGCGGCAAATGTCGATAATGCTCAGGTGAAGACACTGTCCGCACAGGGCCGTGCCGTGGGGCCCTGTCTATTAGGCATTGAAAGGGCTACCGCTTGAACCATGCAAAGTCCTTTGGCCTGCTGGCTTGCATTTGCCTGGCAGCGATGGGGTTGCCGGCCTCGACGACCTGCCCCGGCGCGGATGGCGCCGGCGCTGCGCCGCTGGCGATGCCGGGCACGTCTTATATCGAGGCCATAACCGCCCCCAGCAAGGACGTCACGCTCTCATTCGTCCAGCCGGGACGCATCGCCAAGGTGCTGGTCCAGGAAGGCCAGCGTGTCCGCGAGGGCGACGTGCTGGCCCAGCAGGACGACACGGCCGAGAAGATCGCGATGGAGCAGCTCAAGGCGCAGGCCGAGGACACGATCCGCGAGCGCCACGGGCTGGCCCAGCTTGACCAGAAGAAGGTGGAAGAGAAGCAGATGCAGACCGCCTTCGACAAGAAGGTCGCCACCGAGCTGGAGCTTCAGCAGGCCAAGCTGGCCACGCTCGTGGCGGAGCTTTCGCTGGAAATGGTGAAGCTTCAATCGAAAGTGGACAAGCTCAAGTACGAGGAGCAGAAGGCGCACGTGGAGCGGATGGTGCTGCACAGTCCGGTGGACGGCAAGGTCGAGAAGATACTCGCCCACGAGGGCGAATCAGCCGACGGATCGACAAAGGTCATGCGAGTTGTGCGGATCGACCCGCTGTGGATTGACGTGGCGGTGCCGCTGCCATCGATAAAGAGCTGGGGCATCGCGCCGGGCGGCAAGGCGGACGTAGTCTTCCCCGGCGAGACGAAGGCCGTCGCCGGCGAGATCGTCTTCGTCGCGGCCGTCGCCGATGCGGGCAGCGAGACGCTGACAGTCCGCGTCCAGGCAGCCAACCCGTCGCATCGCCCGGCGGGCGAGCACGTGAAGGTAACGTTCCCGCCGGCGGCGAAGGTGGCGGCGGCGGAAGGCCGGCCCGCAACCCGCTCCGGGGCGCAATAGGAACATAGTTGATGAGCATACATCGCACGCAGGCGCCCCAGCAGGCGTCGCAGCCGCAGGCGGCATCCATCGCGGACGTGGTGGATGAGCTTGTACGGTTCGACGGGCCGCCGGAGCAGTTCCTGGCGCGGCTGCTGGCCGTGCAGTGCGCTATATCCGGCGCGTCGGCGGGCGCGTTTTTCCGCGTCGGCAAGGAGGGCCGCGCCGAGGTCCTGGCCGCGTATCCTTCCCTGCCGCAGGGCGCGCCCGCGCCGCCCTGGCTGGTGCTTGCGGGGCAGTCCCTGGAGCAGGTGGCGTCATCCGGCACGACGGTGATCCGCCCCCTGCGCATGCCCGATGAGCTGTACGGCGCGCCGGCCGACAAGTTCCTCGTGCTCCTGCCGCTCAAGGCCGGGCAGGGAATCCGCGGGTTTGCCGTCTTCCTCGTACACACCACCGACGGCGAGGTTCTCCAGGCCAGCCGCCAGAGGCTGGAGCTGACGCTCAGCCTCCTGGCCCTCTACGAGATGCGGCTGACTCTCCAGCATCGCCAGTTCGACCTTCAGCGGCTGCGGGCGGCGATGGAGGTGCTGGCGGCCGTCAACGAGCCGGAGCGGTTCACGGGCGTCGGGATGGCGCTGGTCAACGAGCTTTGCGCCCGGTGGCAGTGCGACCGCGTGGGCCTGGGCTTCCTCAAGGGCCGCTACGTTCACCTCAAGGCGCTGAGCCATACCGAGAAGTTCAGCCGCAAGATGCGCCTGGTGCAGCTTGTCGAGGCGGCGATGGAGGAGTGCCTCGACCAGGACGTGGAGGTGGTCTTCCCGGCGGAGGAAGGCGCAACGTGCGTCAGCAGGGCCGCCGGCGAGTTGTCCCGGGCGATGGGGCCGGCGTGCGTGCTGAGCCTGCCGCTGCGGCGCGGGGGCGAGGTCATCGGCGCATTGACGCTGGAGCGCCCGCCCGACAAGCCTTTCGGCGTCGATGAGATCGAGGCGGTCCGCCTGACCTGCGACCTTTGCACCGCGCGGCTGGCGAACCTGCACGAGCACGACAGGTGGTTCGGCGCGCGGGCGGCGGGCGCGACCCGCAAGGCACTGGCGACGTTCGTCGGCCCAAAGCACGCATGGCTCAAGGTCGGCGCGATCGCCGTCTTCGGCGCGATCCTCTTCCTGGTCTTCGCCCGCGGCGACTACCAGGCGGAAGGCCCATGCGTCATCGAGGCCACGAGCAAGCAGATCATCCCGATGCCTTATGACGGCTATCTGAAAGAGGTGAACAGGGACGTCATCGACAACAACACGAAGGTGGAGGCCAACAAGACCGTGCTTGCGACGCTCAAGACGGAAGACTACGAGAAGGACCTCGCCGAGGCCGAAGCCAGGTTCAAGAGTTACGACATTCAGGCCAGGGCCGCCTTGAGCCAGGCGACGGCCGGCGACAAGGCCAAGCTCGCCGAATATCAGGTCGCTACGGCCCAGGCCCAGGCGGTTCGGGCAAACATCAACAGACTCAAGGACGAGATCAGGCGGGCCACTATCACCAGCCCCATCGACGGAGTCGTGGTCAACATGAACAACCACGATCTGACCAAGCAGATCAACGCGCCATTCAAGCAGGGCGACATGCTCTTCGAGGTCTGTCCGCTGGAAGCGATACGCGCGGAGATATCCGTCCCGGAGGATGAGATTGCCGACGTGCAAGCGAAGATCAACCGCGGCGAGGAGGTGACGGGAGAGCTGGCGACGGCCGCCCGGCCGGACGTGCGGTTCCGCTTCACCGTCGAGCGGATCAACCCGATGGCCGAGCTGGTGAATCAGAAGAACGTCTTCAGGGTCCGGGTGGCCTTCGACCCAAAGGACCTGTCCGGCGACTACCGCCCCATGCTCGGCAGCGAGGGCGTTGCCAGGATCGACATCGACAAGCGGAACTACGGCTGGCTCTGGACGCGGCGCCTGGTCAACTGGGTGCGGATGAAGCTTTGGATTTGAGGGTAATTCGCGATTCGCGGCCAGCGATTCGCGAATCGGATTATGCCTGTTGAGCGCCCGACATTCAGCGAGTCCTGGTATCGCGTCGCGGAAATGCGGCCGCGCCTGAGGCCGGCCGTCCAGGTACAGCGCCAGTACTTCCGCGGCCAGATATGGCACGTCGTCCAGGATCCTTCCAACAACCAGTTCTTCCGCCTGACGGACAACGCCTACCGCCTCGTGGCCATGCTCGACGGGCGGCGGACCGTCGCCGAGGTCTGGAATATCTGCAACGAGCAGCTTGGCGACGGCGCGCCGACGCAGGGGGAGACCATTCAGCTCCTGGGGCAGCTTTACGTGTCCAACCTGCTGCTGTCGGAAGTGCCGCCAGACGCCAAGGGCCTCTTCGAGCGGTACAAGAAGCGCGTCGGGCGGGAGGTCCGGGGATACCTGGCGAACCTGCTGTTCATCCGCATCCCGCTGCTGGACCCGGACCATTTCCTCAATCGCTGGGTGGGGCTGCTGGGCTGGATGTTCACCGTGCCGGGCCTGTTGATCTGGTGCGTGTTCCTGGCCGTGGGGCTTCACGCCACCATGGGCCACTTCGGCGAGCTCTGGCAGTCGGCCCGCTCGCTGATGGGGCCGGGCGAGGGAATCCTCAGCAAGAACAACCTCTGGATCCTGTACCTGTGCTTCGTGGGCGTGAAGATCATCCACGAGTTCTCGCACGCTTTCGCCTGCAAGAAGTTCGGGCGGGCCGAGGGCACCGGCGGCGAGGTCCACGCGATGGGCATCATGTTCCTGATCTTCACGCCCATCCCTTACGTCGACGCGTCGAGCTCCTGGGCCTTGCGGAGCAAGTGGCGGCGGATCGTCGTGGCCGCGGCGGGGGTCATGGTGGAGCTGGTCATCGCGTCCATCGCGGCCGTCGTGTGGGCCAACACCGCGCCGGGCGCGATTATCCACAAGGTCGCCTACAACATCATGTTCATCGCCGGCGTGTCCACCATCCTCTTCAACGGCAACCCGCTGCTGCGATACGACGGCTATTACGCCCTCAGCGACCTGCTGGAGATCCCCAACCTCGCCCAGCGCTCAAAGCAGTACATCTACTATCTGGTCCGCAAGCACGTCTGGGGCGTCCGGCAGATACAGAACCCGGCGCACACCGGCGGCGAGAAGGTCTGGATGATCTTCTACGGCGTCGCCTCGACGATCTACCGCGTGTTCATCTGCGTGGTCATCCTGCTGTTCGTGGCGAATCAGTTGTTAGTCTTGGGCGTCGTGCTCGCGGCGGCGGCGGTGGTAGCGTGGGTGCTCGTGCCCCTGGGCAAGTTCGTCCATTACCTCTTCACCAGCGGCGAGCTGATGCGCGTCCGCGGGAGGGCGATGGCATCGACCGCCGGGACGTTCGTCGCCATATTCGCCGTGATCGGCCTGGCGCTCTTCGCGGACCGCAGCCGGCTGGACAGCATAGTGGACTCCGCCCACCGGGCAGAGGTCTACATGCAGTCGTCTGGGTTCATCGAGGCCGACAGCATCCTGCCCAGTGGAACGAAGGTCGAGAAGGGAGACGTGCTGCTCAGGGCCCGCAACCGCGAGCTGGAGCTCAAGCAGGCTGAGTTGACGGCGCAGGCGAATTGCCTGGAAGTCGAGCGAAAGGCGGCGCTGGGCAAGGCCTCGCCAAAGGACGTGCAGGACATCGAGGGCAGGATCGCGGCGGTGAATTTCCACCTTAAGTGGGTGAATACCCAGCTCGCCGACCTGACGGTCAGGGCCCCCATCGCCGGCACGTGGATTTCCCCGGATGTCGAGATGTTCAAGGGCGCGTTCGTGGCAAAGGGCAAGCCCATCGGGGAGATTGCCGACCTGGACAATCTGGTCATCAAGGCCGTCTCGCCGCAGGATGTCCCGTTGACGGGCGTGCGCCGGCAGGGCGTGGAGATTCGCGCCTGGGGCCGGCCGCCGGAGATGGGCAAGTCCGACGCCGCGATGACAGGCACAATCGTCGAGATTCCCGCCGCGACGACCGACCGCCTGCCCTCTCCCGCCCTGTCGATCGCCGCAGGCGGGAACATAGAGACCGCGCCCGACGACCCGCACGGCCTGAAAGCGGCCGAGCCGTTCTACGAGATCCGCATCATCCCGGACCGCAAGGGCGAGCTGATGCTCGGTCAGCGCGTGGTGGTGCGGATCAGCCGGCCCGACAGGCCGCTGGCGCTACAGTGGTGGCATTCCCTGCTCCAGCTCAAACAGCGGAGGTTCCAGAGCTAGATGTCGGCCCTGCCCAGCACGACCTGGCGGATGCTGGCCCAGCGGACGGCGGGCCAGCCCCTGCCGCGCGGCCTGGACGCCGCCTGGGACGCGGCCGTCGGCGCGGTCAACCGCTGCGTGCCGCGGAGGCAGATGTTCCTGTCGCGGGCGGGGCGGGTCGTGAGGCTGGAGAAGGAGTTCAGGGAACTGACCGATGCTCGCCTGAAGGAGCGGGCCGCGGAATTCCACGAC
This sequence comes from Phycisphaerae bacterium, assembly GCA_041946855.1. Classification (GTDB taxonomy): domain Bacteria; phylum Planctomycetota; class Phycisphaerae; order SM23-33; family SM23-33; genus JBHGBE01. The sequence goes on from JBHGBE010000007.1 coordinate 50,456, forward strand.
CTCTTCCGCCGCGGGCGCCAAAGGGCGGCCGACGTTGAGCATGCGCTCGCAGTCGTGCGCGAGGTCGCCTCGCGGCAGCTTGGCGAGCGGCCGTTCCAGGTGCAGTTGGCCGGCGCGATGGCGATGGAGGCCGGCTGCGTCGCCGAGATGGCCACCGGCGAGGGCAAGACCCTCACCGCCAGCCTGCTGGCGACGCTGCTGGGCTGGCGAGGCAAGGGCTGCCACGTAATCACGGTCAACGACTATTTGGCCAAGCGCGACGCCGAGTGGATGAGCAGGATTTACTCGTTCTGCGGGCTGAGGGCGGCGTACATCGAGCAGGAGATGACGCCTCCGGATCGGCGGGCGGCCTATCTTGCCGACATCACCTACTGCACGAACAAGGAAGTGGCGGCCGACTTTCTCCGCGACCGCCTGGCGCTGGGGCGGCTCAAGGGCCTGTCGTCGGCCCTGCTGGCGAAGATCGCGGATGGTGTCGGCAGCGGAACGGACCGGCTCGTCCAGCGCGGCCTGCACTACGCCATAGTCGACGAGGCGGACTCGGTGCTCATCGACGAGGCCGTCACGCCGCTCATCATCTCAGGTGATGCGCCGAACCCCGAGCAGGTGCTGGCATTCCAGCAGGCCGTCGAGCTGGCGCAGGGCTTGGAGCAGGGGCGCGACTTCAAGGTCAACCAACGATATCGCGAGGTCGACCTGACCTCGGGCGGCAAGGACCGGCTCAAGGCCGCGGCCGAGCCGCTGGGCGGCATCTGGATCGGCGCCAGACGCCGCGAGGAACTGGTGACGCAGGCCCTCACGGCCGGCTGGTTCTACCTCCGCGACAAGCAGTACGTCGTCGGCGAGAAAGAGGGCCAGCCGAAGATCGTCATCGTCGATGAGTTCACCGGGAGGCTCATGCCCGACCGCGAGTGGCGCGACGGCCTGCACCAGGCGGTCGAGGCCAAGGAGCGGCTGAAGGTCAACCCGCCCAAGGACACGCTGGCGCGGATCAGCTTCCAGCGGTTCTTCCGGCTGTACAGGCGGCTGTGCGGCATGACTGGCACGGCCGCCGAGGCGTGGCGCGAGTTCTGGCAGATATATCACATGCCGGTGGCGGTCATTCCGACCAACCGGCCGTGCATACGCAAGGTGCAGCGCGACCGCGTGTACGTCAGCGAGACGGCCAAGTGGCGGGCGATCGTCGATGAGATCCAGGCCGTCCACCAATCCGGCCGGCCCGTGCTCGTCGGCACGCGTAGCGTCCGCGCGAGCGAGCACCTCAGCGGCCTGCTGCTGGAAGAGGGCCTGGATCACCAGGTGCTCAACGCGGTCCGCCACGCTGAGGAGGCGCAGATCGTCGCCGGGGCCGGGCAGGCCGGCAGGATCACCGTGGCGACGAACATGGCCGGGCGCGGCACGGACATCAAACTGGGGCGCGGCATCGCGGAGCTTGGCGGGCTGCACGTCATCGCCTCCGAACGGCACGAGGCCGGGCGAGTGGACAGGCAGCTTTTCGGCCGTGCCGCCCGCCAGGGCGACCCCGGCAGCGCGGTGGCCATCGTGTCGCTGGAGGATGAACTGGTCCGCCGGTACGCGCCGGCCCTGACCGCGACGCTCCGCCGCCGTTACGGGCATCCGTCGGACGAGATTCACTCGCACCTGGCGAGGCGGCTGTTCAATGTCGCCCAGCGCCGGGCCGAGCGACTCGCCCTCCGCCAGCGAAAAGGCGTGCTGCACACGGATGTGTGGCTCGATGAGCACCTGGGCTTCGCGGGGGCCGAGACGTAGAATCCCGCCGGATGTGCTTTCAACGCAGAGGGCGCAGGGGACGCGGAGAGAAGAAGATCAGAGACCAGACTATGCGGGGCAGCGTCTTCGGGCAACAGCTCTGTGCGTGACAGGTCTCTATGCCTGTCTTCTCTCTGCGTCCCCTGCGGTCTCTGCGTTGAGGTCTCACCTCAGCCGAGCCGCTCCTTCACGTACTGGACGACCTTGTCCGCCGCGATGCGCTCCTGCTTGAGCGAGTCGCGGTCGCGGACGGTGACGGTCTGGTCCTGGAGCGTCTGGCCGTCGACGGTGATGCAGAACGGCGTGCCGGCCTCGTCCTGGCGGCGGTAGCGGCGGCCGACCGCGCCCTTCTCGTCGTAGAAGCTCGCCAGGCCCGCCTTCTTGGCCTCGGCGTGGATGCGCTCGGCGATCTCCGGCATCCCGTCCTTCTTGACCAGCGGAAAGACCGCCAGCTTGGTCGGCGCAAGGCGCGGGTGGAACTTGAGCAAGGTGCGGGCCTGCGGCTGGCCGTTCTCATCCGGGGCGGTGTCCTCGGTGTACGCCTCGCAGAGGAACGCCAGCGTCGCGCGGTCCACGCCGCCGGAAGGCTCGATGACGTACGGGATGAACCGCTCCTTGGTCTCGTCGTTGAAGTACGTCATGTCACGGCCGCTGAACTTCTGGTGCTGAGTCAGGTCGAAGTCCGTGCGGTTGGCCACGCCCTCCAGCTCGCTTATGCCGAACGGAAACTCGTACTCCACATCCGCGCACGCGCGGGCGTAGTGGGCCAGCTCGTCCTTCTGGTGGTCGCGGAGGCGGAGCTTGCTGGACTTGAGGCCGTGGCGGATGTACCAGTCATAGCGCTCCTTGCGCCAGTATTCGTACCACTTGTCGGCCTCGGATGGGTGGCAGAAGAACTCGATCTCCATCTGCTCGAACTCGCGGGAGCGGAAGGTGAAGTTGCGCGGGTTGATCTCGTTGCGGAAGGCCTTGCCGATCTGCGCGATGCCGAATGGGACCTTCAGCCGGCCGGTGTCCAGGACATTCTTGTAGTTGGCGAAGATGCCCTGGGCGGTCTCGGGGCGCAGATAGACCTTCGAGGACGAATCCTGCATGGCGCCCGTCCAACTCTCGAACATCAGGTTGAACTTGCGTGCAGGTGTCATTTCCCCACCACAAGAAGGGCAGCGCGCGGACATGCCGGGAGGCATTGTATCGGCGCGCCAGATGTCCTCTTCCAATGCGCCGGGGCGACCTTTCAACTGCTCAATACGCCTTCGGGTCTTGCTGTTTGCAGCATCGAAGGCTTCCTTTTTCGCCGATTCCTCGTTGTCAGCTTGAACGCCTTTGTCGACGAGAATGTCCGCCTTGTCGTTGATCCACTCTTTGACTGTCACCTGCCACACCTTGTCCGCACGGAAGATGCCTTTGCACCCTTCCGTCTTGCACGAGACCATCGGGTCAACGAAACCCCCGACGTGTCCGCTCGCCTCCCAGACCTTCGGGTTCATGATGATGGAGCAGTCCAGGCCAACCATGTCGTCGCGCTTGCGGACAATGTCCTCCCACCACGCATCCTTGATGTTGCGCTTTAGCTCCACGCCCAGAGGGCCGTAATCCCAGAAGCCGTTGATGCCGCCGTATATTTCTGATGACTGGAAGATGAACCCGCGCCGCTTGCACAGGGCCACGAGCTTGTCCATAAGGTTGCCGGTGTTCTGGGCCATCGCGTTCTCCTAACAGGATTCGGCCGCCAAGGGCGGCGATAAGGGGTGAATACTAGAGTTCGCGGGCGCAGTTTACAAGGCCAGTTCAAGGCAGGCGCCCGTCCACTAGGAACTTGCGGTGCGTGGCCGGTAGTCGGCTATCCGCCTCCGCCCTCGATTTCCGGTTCGGGGGCGGGCTTTGTGGTCGGGGCGGGCGAGGGCTTCGCGGCCGGCGAGGGCCTGGGCGCGGGGGCCGTGGCCGGCATGGAAGCGCGGATCTGCTCGATGAGCTTTTCCTTCTGGGCCTGGATGTAGTCCACCACATCCGGCGGCAGCTCGCTGGGGCTGATGTAGACCTCGATGGTGGTCCCGCCCGGCCCCGGCATGGTGGTGCGGAGCATGAACGGGAAGCGCGGCCTGGCGGCCGGCCCGGTCGTCGCCGTGCGCTCGGAACCGCCCGACGAGGAGGCCGCGACGTTGACGCCCTCGCTGGTCGCGGTGAACACCAGGCCCGTCGCCCCCTGTATCACCTGGAGCGCCTGCTCGACCGGGGCGCACATCTCCAGGTTGAAGTTCTCGCGCGTCTCGCGCGGCAGCGTATCCATGACGCCCGGCTCCATCACGAGCTTGACCCGCGCCTTCTTCGCCAGGTCGACCAGCACGTTCATCAGATTTGCCTTCTCGTACCTGAGCGTGACGACCCTCCTAAGCTGGCGCTCGACCTGGGCCTTCATCTCCAGGACTACTATGTCGTCGCCCCTGAGGTACCAGGTCAGGTGCTTGGGGGCGCACAGGGCGTCCAGCCACGCCGAGGCCTTGCACGGCAGGATGCCGTCGGCCTTCTCGATCAGGGCCTGCCTGGCCTGTTCGGCAATCTCCGGCGGGAACTTCAGCGCCAGCTTCTTGTTGGCGGTGGCCTTCTGCAACTGGTCCAGGACGGATCCGCCCTGGGCCACTGGCTTGAGTTCGGTCGAGTACATGACGCCAAGCTGCCTCAGTTCGTCGTAGCTGGCCCGGCGGCCCAGACGGAAAAGGCCCTCCTTGGGGATGATCCTCACGATGTCGCCATCGATGGTCCAGGCCAGGGCCTGTTGCGAAAGCATCGGCGAGAGCGCCTTGCGCAACGTGACGTTCTTCAGCGTGATGGTCAGGCGGGTCTGGTCGCCGTAGGGCAGCAGGGCCAGCGTCTCCTCCGGCAGGTCGAACTTCGCCCCGGTCTGCTGGGTCAGCTTGGCGAAGACCTGCCCTATCGGCGTGTCGCTGATCTGAACGTCGACCATCCTGTCCAGCGCGCGCTGCAACTGCACGGCGTCCTGCGCCTGTAGCGGGCTCGCGGCCATCGCCAAGCCCGCAATGCTCGCAAGAACCAGTAGTCTCATCATCCGTCTCCTCGATCCATGGGCCGCGTAGTTGAATCAGAGTTCGAACAACATGAACGGCGAAACAGTCATGTCAGCCTGTTCCTGCTCATTCTCGACCGGCGGCGAGCAGGACACGTAGACGGTGTTAAGCGGCAACGGGCCCGGCGCCGGCAATACTTCCGGGCTGAGCTCCGGGCCGGTCCGCTGCGCCGCCAACTGCACGACTTCCTCGCCGCGGGCTAGCGGGGAGTCCGGCTGCATCACGCTCAACACCACCGGCGTCGAAACCTCCGGCGTTGGCGCCGGGCCGACGATGGGCCCAGGTCCGGCGCTCGGCTGCCAGACCTTCATGCCGACGAATACCGCGAGCAAGATGGCCGCGGCCGCCGCCACCGCGCCCCAGAACGCCGGGCGGAAGACCAGCACGCGCCGCCGCTGGTCCGCCAGCAGGGCCTTGCGCTCCAGCGCGGACATAATTGACGCCCGCTGCGTCTGAAAGTCAACGTTCTCCAGGCCCGCGCCGGACATGGCCGCCAGGCGCTCATCCAGCGCCCGCCAGCGCGCGAGTTCGGAGGCCAGCGCGGGGTCCTCGGCAAGGCGGCGCTCGAAGTCCGCGAGCTGGCGCCCTTCGAGCTGGCCGTCCAGGTACTGGCTGATCTCGAACTGTGGGTCCTTGTTGTCAGGTGGCTTGTCCATAATCTTGCCCTCGCCTGTCGTCCCTACAGGTAGTCCTTCAACTTGTCCTTGAGCTTCTTGCGTGCGGTGAAGACGTGCCACTTCACCGCCTCGACGCTGCACCCGAGGATGTCCGCCACCTCCTTTTGCGGCATCTTCTCGATGGAAAAGAGCACCAGGGCCTGCCGCTGCAACTCCGGCAAGTCATCCATCGCCTGGTCTATCAAGCGTTCAACGTCCTTCGCCGACGCGGCCGCCTGCGGATCGACCGCCGAGGAGTCCGGAATACTGATCTCGGAGCGGTCCTCCGTCTCGCTCTCGACGGTCTCAAGCGAGGCGGTGCGGCGGAGCATTCGCGAGCGACGCCGGTTGAGGGCCAGGTTGCTGACAATCCGCAGCAGCCACGGTCCGAACCGCGCTTCGTCGGAAAGCGATCCGAGCTTCCCGTAGGCGTTCAGGAATGCGTCCTGCACAATCTCCATGGCGTCGTCCAGGTTGTTCAGAAGGCGATACGCTACGGCCGTCGCCTGCCGCTGGTAACGCTCGACCAGCCGGTCGAACGCCGCCAGTTCGCCCTTCCTGGCGGCACGAACCAGGTCGTCGTCCGCGCGAGGCCCCTTGTCATAAGGGCCGGCGTCTTTCGGGCCCTTGGCGGATGGGCCTTGCCGGACATCGCCTTCCATGTTTTTGGACACCGGTGGAACCACGCAGTTAGGATGTTTTTCGGCCGTTGGGCAAAATTCTCCCGCCGGCCGGCGCAGGAAACGCCATCAAGGATAGTGTCTGAAGATGGGATTGTCGAGGCTCGGCCTGCCGACCGCCGCAACGTCTTGCCCCTGATTGAGTTGTGCGTCTCCATTCAACCTTGCGCCGGCTCGCGCGAAGGCGCGCCGCGGGGTTCACTTGAAGAACGTGCCAAGGTCCGTCGGCAGGTCCAGACGCCAGACGGCGTTGTCAACCTTCTGGTCGCCGCTGGAGAACCAGGCGAAGATGCTGTTGCGCATCTGGTTGTAGACGATGCCCGTTACGGGGCCGGGGATCTTCGGCCCGCACGGCTTCCAGCTCTTGGCGCCGTCGCCCGACCAGTAGAGTTGCTGGCCCTCGACGCCGACCAGGCGGCCGACGGGCACGTCTATGGGCGTCTTCTTCACCTCACCAGCCATGGCTGTCCAAGTCTTGCCGCCGTCGGCGCTCTTGAGCAGGCCCTGGCCGTAGATCTGCCCCCAGTACATCGAGCCGTCGGCGGACCGCAGCGGCTGGCCGACCGGGGCGTAGTCGCCCACCGTCTTCCATGTCTTGCCGGCGTCATCCGTGCGGAAGATGCCGAAGGTCAGCTCCAGCTTCGGGCCGGCCGCGTTGACCAGGTAGGTCTTCTCATCGAGGATGACGGGATCGGTCGTGAAGTTCGTCTTTTCAGGGAGGTTTGGGCCGATGTCAGTCCAGGTCCTGCCGCCGTCGGTGGACTTGTACAGGCTGCGGGGCTTGTCGTTGGCGCCGGCCAGCAGCGTGCTCCTGGTCGGGTCGCCGAAGTCCACGCTCAGGCCGGCGACATTCGCCAGCTTGCCGAGCTGCTCGAACGACTTTCCCGTGTCCAGGCTCCTGAAGACGCCGCCGCCGCTGTCGGCCGTCACCCAAAAGGCCTTGGTGTCCTTGGGATCGAAGAGAACCTGGCGCGGCGTGTTGAGCACGCCCTTGGCGAGTTTTCGCCACGAGGCCCCGCCATCGCCCGTGTACCACATTCCCGCGTCGCTGACGCCGGCGACGACTTCCTCGCGTCCCGGCACGACCGCGAGGACGGTCACGCCGCCTATGCCCCACTTGTTGCCGCCGACGTTGGTGGTGACGTTGACCCATTCTTCCTTGCGCTTGGAGAGGTCGGCCGAGGGCGTCGGCGTCGCGCCCGGAGCTGGCGTAACGCCCGGCCCGGCAGCGCCCGTCGGCTGGGCGGTGGGCTGACTTGCCGGCGCCTTCTTCGGCGGCCAGGGGCGGAGGCGCGGAGTCCCCGCATCGCCAAGGGGCTTGCCCAAGCCCCAGGCCTCCTCCAGCGCGTCGCACATCATCCGCTGGCCGGCGCGGTTGGGGTGAACGCCGTCGCCGATGCTGAAGTCCTGCTTCTTGTTCTCCATGAAGTCGCGCGTGATGGCGTAGGCGTCGGCCAGGCCCACGCCCTCCTCATCGGCGATCTTCCGGGCGGCTTCGGCGAATTCGGCCATGACCTCGATGTACTTGCCCACTTCCGGGTGTCCGGCCGTCGAGACGCACGGGGCGGTCAGGATGGTGACGGCCACCTTGGCGGCCTTGAGCTTCTGGACGATCTTGCGGAGGTTGATGGCGTAGTTGGCGCGGTCCTTGAGCCGGTCGTTGATGCCAAGGCAGACGACGCAGACGTTGGCGCCCGACGTCTTGATCGCCTCTTCAACGCGTTTGAGGGCGTCGCCGGCCGTGTCGCCGCGCACGCCGCCGTCCACGAACCGCACGCTCGGTCCCTCGAAGTTCTCGGCCGGCTTGGCCTGGCCCTCCTTGATGACCATCTGCGGGTAGTGCTTGCGGAGGTCGTCGTAGAAGATCTGGGAGTAGTAGTTGTCGCTGGTGAGGGCGTCGCCGAGCATGAGAACGACGTCGCCCTTGTGGAGGTAGTAGTAATCGTCGCCTGATCCCTGCGTGGCGGCCTGACCGAAGGCCGTCGCCGCGCCGCCGGGGATAATCGCCGCCGCGCCGATGACGACCGCCCACACCGCACACAGTCGCGAAGATGCCGTTCTTCCTTGCATTGTCCTGTCCCTCTGGACCTCGTTTGGGCGCCCCCACGCCGCCTCAATCAAGGTATATCCACCCATCTACTTATATCAAATCCGCAAGGAGATTGGCAGGGCCTGGATCTCCGCCGGCTATCGCCGCAGCTTCTTCCAGTAAGCCCTGAAGACCTTGCTGACGGCGGCGTATTGCTCATCGGTCATCCGTTCCATATACGTCCACGTGAACGGCCGCTTGTGCCAGACGTAATCGGCGTGGTACAGGCACGGGATGCCGACCTTGAGCTGGGCGGACATGATGTCGATCCAGTTGTCCGTGACGTCGTACCAGAAGGCGTGGTCGGTGTCGATCGGGCAGCCCGGCTGGGCGATGGAGATGAGCTTGGCGCGGTGGATCATCACGTCGCGGGGCGAGCCCTTGATGCCGAACATGTCGGCCGTGCGGACCACGTCGCTCAAGTCGGCCATGTACGGGTTGGCCATGTACGTGCCGATGAGGGCGTCGGGCTTGTGCCTCTTGGCCTCGTCGCGGACGATCCCGAGGTAGCGGCGCTGAAGCTCCAGGCCCCAGACGTTCTCGTGGTTCGTCAGGCCGGGGCCGAGGGGGCACATGAGCTCGCCGTCGATCTTGACGCCGTCGCCGCCGTAGCAGCCGGGCTCGTCGCTGATCATGCGGCGGATCATGGCGCGGAGGCGCTTCTCGTAGGCGGGGTTGGTGGGATCGACGTTGACGGCCTTGCCGCCGGCGTCCCTGACGCACTCATCATCCGGCACGCCGTCGCGGTTCCACGCGCACATCCACAGGACGGTGCGGATGCCCTCTTTGCGCCGGGCCTCGATCCAGCCGCGGAGGTCCGGCCAGCGCTCCTCGCTGACGTACATGTCGCCGGTGGTGCCGGGCTTCTCCCAGCCGGCGTCGATGATGATCTGGCCGGGCTTGATATCGTGCTTGCGGAGGATCGCCAGCCATTCATCGTGCAGCGCCTGGGTGCAGTAGGTATTCGCGCCGGGGCCGGCGCCGAGGTTGCCCGAGTCGCGGAAGGCCAGGCTCATCTGCTCGCCCCAGCCGCAGAAGATGGGGCTCTTCCACCAGAGCGGCATCTTCCGCTTGCGCTGGAGCTTCAGGCCGTACTCCTTCTCCAGGACGCGGATGTAGTCTTCCTGCGCGCGGTACGGGTCATCCGACGCCCCGAGGATTATGTGCGGAGACTCCCAGGAGCCATCGATGGTCAGCTTGCCGTTGTAGTTGCAGTCGAAGCCGCCGGCGCCGAAGATGCGCTTGGTCTCGTTGGAGTTGTAGGTGAACTCCTCGAACGTGTACTGCCCCGCCCGCAGGCCAAGACCGGCCCATGCCCACATCCTGTCGCCCCGGTCGTTGAGGCCGAAGCAGTACGGGGCGCACACCAGGCCGGAGCCCCAGTACATGTCCTCGTTGCCGCAGGTGATGATCGACGTGTCGCCGGCGAAGTGGTAGACCTTGCCCTCGAAGTTGACGGCCGGGCTGAAGACCGTGTCGTAGCCGGGCACGACGCCAAGTTCCTCCTCGACCGTGATCGGGTCCTTCATCCACGAGCGGAACAGGTAGGCCCGACCGACCGGCCCCTTGCCGAAGACCTTGTACCAGTACTTGATCCGCTGGGGGCCGAACTCGACGGTGTATTCCTTGCGGTCCCAGAGCGCGCTCTTCTCGGTAAACGTCAGCACTGTGGTCTGCCCGCGCTTTTTGACCTGGAAGTCGGACAGGCTGACATGCACGTCGCGTTTCCCCGGCTGGTCGCACGCGGAGACGATCGGCACGAACATGTAGAAGGACTTGGAGAAGGGCTTCTTCGCGACGATCCTGACCTGGCGCGAGGGAGCGTGGAAACTGGCCGTGTACCACCGGCCGCCGACTGCTTTGAGGTCCGCCATTGTTGTGGGCATGGCGGGATTGTATATAGGGCAACAGGAAACCGGAACACGGAACCCGGAAAGCGGCGTATGGAATACGGATTCCACTTTCCGTGTTCCGTTTTCCGAATTCCGTTTTCCGGATTCCGCATGAAGACCGGCAAGGATCTCATCGCAGACATCGACTCGACGAAACTGGGCCGGAGCGGGCTGGCGCTCTGGTGGCTCGGCCAGCACAGCTTCATCATCAAGGCCCCCGCCGGGGTGATCTATCTCGACCCCTTCCTGACGGACATGCCGGGCAGGCTTGTGCCGCCGCTGCTAGCGCCGGGCGATGTCACCAATGCCGCCATCATCGCCGGCACGCATGACCACGGCGACCACATCGACCGGCCCGCATGGCCGGTGATGGCGAAGGTGTCCCCGGCGGCGAGGTTCATCCTGCCGGACCCGCTCAAGGCGCAACTGGCGAAGGATCTGCGGATCCCCGTCCGCCGGTTCATCGGAATGGACGACGGGTGGACCGTTGAGAATATCGAATATCGAACAGGAAATATCGAATATCGAACGAGGAGGCCGGGCTCGGATACTTCGTCATTCGATATTTCCTGTTCGATATTCGATAATTCCTCAAATCCCTTGAATCCCCGTAATCCGGATTCCCCCTCCCCCGCACAAGGGGGAGTCCGCATCACCGCCGTCGCCTCGGCCCACGAGTTCCTCGACCGCGACGAGGCCACCGGCCGGTATCCGTACCTGGGATACATCATCAAGGCCAACGGCCGGACCATCTATCACGCCGGCGACTGCTGCATCTATGAGGGCCTGGTGACCAAGCTCCGCCGCTGGCGATTCGACGCGATGATCCTGCCCATCAACGGCCGTGACGCCACTCGACTCGCCGCCAACTGCATCGGCAACATGACCTACCAGGAGGCGGCGGACCTGGCCGGCGCGGTCGGCACGAAGCTGGTCATCCCCGCCCACTACGACATGTTCAAGATGAACCTGGGCTCCCCCAGCGACTTCGCGGCGTATGTCAGCGTGAAGTATCCGAAGATGAAGGTCCGCATCTGCGAGCATGGGGAGCGGTTCACGATTTGACCGCCTGCGTCGTCGCAGAGCTTCAGAAACTTGGATGAGGTAGTTGACCGGACCTGATTTTCTCATATAAGTAAATCAGAAAAGACGAGCGTGGAATTCGGATGGACAAGAAGATGACCACGAAGAGCGCATATCAGAGGTGGATGGAGTTGAGCGACCGCGAGAAGGAGGAGGCGGTCAAGGAGTTCGATAGGCCGTTCATAACAGACACGTTCAGGCCACTTACTCCCGCGGAGCGGGCTCAATGGGAACGCGCCAAGGCCAAGCGCGGCCGGCCGGTAAGAGGCCGGGGGCCAAGGTTATCTCCGTGAGCATGGAAATGGGCTTGCTCGCGGAATTCGACGCCCTCGCCAGGAAGATGCGCATCACGCGGTCCGCGTTGCTAGCCCGAAGCGCGCGGCACACGTTGGCCACTGCCGGCAAGAATTGCAGTTAGGGCCTCCCGCCGTCGCGCAGGTAGACCGACGCGTGCGGCGGGAGACAGATCGTATCCGACGTTATCTCAGCCCCTTCCACCGGTAGCAAAGGCCGCAACCGCGAGGTCCATCCTGGCGACAGCTCGCCCAACGTGCGCACGTCGATAGACGCTGGCTCATCTGTCCAATTGAAGACCGCCGCCATGATGTCATCGTTTCCGCCGTCGCCCAGCGAGACCCACACAGACGGCGGCCAGACGACCTTGCCTCGCGGAACGTCCAGGCATCGCACCCGCCGAAGCGGATCGGAGAGCTTGAGCGCCAGGTTGAGCCGATCGATCTTGGCATCATCAAGCTGCGTCAGGTCGCCGCCGATCTCCAGCGCCCCGCCCGTGATCGTGACGAGGTTGAGGAAGGTCTCCCACTCCCGCGGGTTGAACTTGGGGCCCCAGCCGATGGAGTCGGCGTTGACCAGCACCGGCCGGCGCTGGAGCAGCATGTTCGTGTTTGCGCACCAGGCGGCGATCCGCTTGGCGATCTCCCACTGGCCCTCGCTGATGTCCTCGGCGCAGCGGAAGTAGTCGGCCCCAGGCGCGAAGAGCGGCGTCCCCGTGCCCGCCACACTGCACGGACCGAGGAAACCGTCCCGCGGCATCCAGCGCCGGAATGTGTCCATCATCCATCGCTCGTACTGTGCGGCCGTCTGGTTGCCGTGGCGGAACCGCGCCCGGCGGATGCAGAAGGCGAAGCTGTAGAAGTCCAGCTTCACGCCCTCGAAGCCCCAGTCGCCGAAGACTGTGCGGCAGACGTGCTCGATGTACTTTCGCACGGCCGGCACGGATGGGTCCAGCGGATAGACGGGCAGCGGGCCGATATCGGGGTTCGTCAGGCCCGTGAAGTAGACCTGCGGATGGCCGGTCTCATCGAGAAGGATCCAGTCCGGGTGCTCCTGGATCATCGGCGACGTGCCGGCCGCCCACAGGCCAAGCCACGTCGCGGGGCGTAGGCCGGCGGCCTTGATCTTCCGCACCAGTTCCGCGGGCCCGCCGGGAAACTTGCCGGCGTCGTACGGCCGGTCGGTCTTGTAGAGGAGGTCGATCTGCGCCCGCTGGCCGGAGGCGTACACACGCTCGTAGCCGTGGTCGATCTGCACGAACTTCACCATCGGGAACCGCCGGCTGATGACCGGCAGTTGCTTCAGGACGTCGGCCTCGGTGATGTTGGCGAAGTAGCCGAAGTTCCAGCTCCCCCATATCCGCTGGCGCGGCAGCGGATTGTGCTTCTGCCGGGCGAAGTAGCCGCCGCGCTCCAGGACCTTGTAGTATCCATCCGTGGCCTGCTGCGGGTCGCCGGTATCGACGACGGCGAAGAATATCCGCTCGCCTGTTAACGACTCGCCCTGGCGCAGCACGATTGCGTCCAGGCCCTGCGGATGCTCGTCGATCTCGAAGTTCCACGTCGTCTGGCCGTCGCCGCCCCAGAGGCGGAACATCAGGTCCATGCGCCCGCGTGAGGCGGCCGCGCAGAACATGCCGACCTGCTCCGACTCGCTTCCGATGAAAAGGCCCGGAAAGACCAGGTCCTCCGAGAATCCCAGCGTCACCATCTCGTGAGGCAGGGGCTTGAAGTAGTGGTCGCCGCGCGTGGTGCCGGTGCCGAAGTAGTCGCCGCGGTAGTTCTCCGTGGCGAAGTAGCAGGGCGCCATCGTCTTCGGAAACCGCATCGCAGGGCTCGCCTCGGGGCGCGACAGGTCCGTCGCCCAGCGGATGGCGCGAAGGCCCACTGGTCGCCGGCCGCTGTTGGTGATCTTCGCTTGCACGATCACGCCGCCAAGTGCCTTGCGGGACGTGAACTCCACCTTCACGCCGGCGAAACCTTCTGCGTGGCCAATCAAGAGCGGCCGTGGCGCCAGGCAATGCCAGCCTACCGGTCTGTCGGGGTGCATGAGCGCAAACGTCTTAGCCGTCGTCATGCCGACGACCTTCATCTTCGCGGATTCACCCATTGTCTTGACTCCGTATGACTGCTAGATCCTTCATCGCCGCGCCTTCCACGGCGGCGGGTCAAGCTCTACAACCAGGCCCGCGCCCGGCGGAAGCTCGGCTTCGATCATCGCGACACTCTCTCTGGCCTTCAACGGCCGGTGCTGGATCTCGGTCCCATCGGCCGCATACACGCGCACTTGGCCGCGCGACCGGTCTACGATCAGCGGGATCGTAACGCGAGTGGTCTGCCAGCCGTAGTTGCGGCAGACAAGCCCGACCTGGAGGCCCACGAGCATCTCGAAGATCATGCCCGTCATGTCCGTCCGCTGAGGCGAGGTCGAGCAGGCCAGGTCGCTGTTGCCGTACTGCTCGATGGTCAGTGCGTCGATGCCCAGCGAGTCGGCGTAAAACAACTCGTAGGGACACTTCTGCGGGGAGTAATCGCGGATATACGGAAACGAGTCCGTGCTGTGCCAGTGGAAGTTATGCGGATCGGTGATCTGAGTCCAAGTGGCCGCCTGCCAGGCGAAGTGTCTTCTAGGAAACCCGTCGATTAGCTGGCCGAAGATGGCCGGCACGGCCGTCGCGTATTTGCGGTATCGCCCGTCAAGCCGGGCCAGGCCGACCCAGTTGGTGTTAGCGGTCGTCTCGTGCCAGTTGACGGCCGCGACCAGATTCTCCCGCCTGAAAATGTTCGCCACTATCCGGGCCTCGGGCTCCGAAAGCGGGCCGCTGCCCTTGCTGCCGCCGGTGTAACTCTCCCAGTTCACGGGGAAGTTGCGGTTGAGGTCAAGGTGGTCGCGGATGAACCGTACGTGGTCGTCCCAGCCATCCGGCGACAGGAGCGGGATCACCTTGAGGCGCAGCTTGCCAACTAGCGCGTTGGCCAGCGGATGGCCGGCCTCGCACTCGCCCGCGAGGCGATCCAGGTACAGCAGCGAACCGTAGCACGGCGCCCACTCGTCGCTGTGGATGCCGCAATCGACGTAGACCGTCGGCGCGTGCTTTGGGCCGATGGCGAGGGAGTATATCGGCCTGCCCAGCCGCGAGCGTCCTTCCTCGCGCAGCTCGATGGATGGATGGGCCGCGGCCACGGCCTGGACCTGCCGGCGGAAACCGTCGAAATCGAACCGCGGATAGCCTGGATATACGAACCGGCCGAAGTACGCCTGCGGCCGGCCAAATGCGTTGCACAGGATCGTCGCGGCGAGGTTCTCGTATGCCATGAAGTCCGGCCGGGCATTCAGCATCTCGATGTCCATCACCAGCAGGCCGCCGCGCTCGCCTGGCCTCCAAAGTATGACTGGCGGCCCGTCCGAGCCGACCCGCTCGCCGTCGGCCGTGGCGATCACCTGCATGTCCAGCCGCTTCAGATATTCCTTGGCGACGGCAACCTGGGGTTGCTCCTGCCGGCCATCATCCGCCCGGCGGAACCAGGGGATCACGTCGCCCTTGGCGAAGCCGGTTGTCAGGAAGTTGTCAGCGACAATCCTTGCAGGCGGGTGCGCGCCTGAGGTCCGTGCCACGCGGCATTTCACATGCTTCTCGAACGCCGCGGCGAACGACTCCGGCGTCAGGACGCAGAGCGAGTCCTCGCAAAGACCGAGCACGGCCCCGCCTCCGATCACCGGCTTCTTGCCGTGATGGCAGACGAGCAGGGCGTCGCCCTCGAACACCTGATTCCCGCGTGGATCGACCTGGGTGACGTTGCCCCGGCCGAGAAGGCCCTCCAGCATGTCCGTAATCCTGCTGCGGCCGTCGCCGGCAATCACGACGGCCGCGCGTTTGATGAGGGCCGGACCTTGTGCCGCGGCGGCCGGGGTCGTCAGGTCGGCGTTCGCGAAGACCGGCTCAGACACCTCGATCAACTCAAGGTCGCTGAACCAGGCGCATCCCCCGGAGCGGCGCATGTCGAAGCTGACCAGCAGCGAATCGCTTTGGCACGGCGCGACATACTGGATCGACCATAGTCGCCACTCCTCCCGCCCGACGAAGAACGGGCGAAACCACAGGTCGTGGATCTGCCTGCCGCGTGCGAAGGCGCGGATGCAGAGGTTGGCCCCGCTCTGGCTCCCCGTGCCTTCATTGGCGACCTTGATCCATCCGCTAAGGCGATATCGCCGTCCACCCTTGCACCGAACCTTCTGCCTGAACTCCCCGTGCCAGGATTGCCCATCCTGAAGAATGCAGATGGACCGGCCCTGGCCGCGCGGGGTCTGGAAGTCGAAGGACCACACAGGCAGTCCGGCTTGGACCACCCACTCCCAATGGCTGGGCGATTCGTCGCCTTCCTTGAATGACGAGTTCTTGAGAAGGTTCGCCGGCATCTCGCGCATGGATGGTGCCATCCTTTCGGCAGGATAGCGTTGGGGAAACGGCGGGAGAAAACAAGGACAATAATCAATATTCAACACTCAATGGTCAAGTCTCAAGTGTCTTTCGCGGGAGATGCCTCTTTACTTGAGACTTGAGAATTGAATATTGAATATTGGCTATTGCGGTACGCTGGTCTACTCGACCGTCACGCTCTTTGCCAGGTTCCGCGGCTTGTCCACGTTGCAGCCGCGCGCGACGGCCGCGTGGTAGGCGATCAACTGAAGCGGCACCACCGTCAGCAGCGGCTGGAGCGGCACGGGGCAGTCCGGCACGTAGATCACGTGCTCGGCGTAGCGGGCGATATCCTTGTCGCCCTCGGTGGCGATGGCGATGATCCGGCCCTTGCGGGCGCGGACCTCCTCGATGTTGGATATGACCTTGTCGTAGGTCGAGCATCGCGTGGCGATGAACACGACGGGCATTCCCTCGTGGATCAGCGCGATTGGGCCGTGCTTCATCTCGGCGGCCGGCAGGCCCTCGGCGTGGATGTAGCTGATCTCCTTGAGCTTGAGCGCCCCTTCCAGCGCCACCGGGTAGTTGTACCCGCGGCCCAGGAACAGCCAGTTGTCGCGCTCGACGTGCTCCTCGGCGATCTCGCGGATACTATCGGACTGCTCAAGCACCTTCGCGATCTTGTCGGGCATGGCCGATAGGGCATTGATGTAGAACTCCAACGCGTGCTGCGAGAGGAACCGCCGGCGCCCGAGCATCAGCGCCATCATCGCCTCGACCGTCACCTGGCATGTGAAGGCCTTGGTCGAGGCCACGCCGATCTCCGGCCCGGCGTGCAGATAGACTCCGCCATCCGTCTCGCGGGCGATGGTCGAGCCTACGACGTTCACGATGCCGAGCGCCAGCGCACCCTTCTCCCTGGCCTCGCGGAGGGCGGCCAGCGTGTCGGCCGTCTCGCCCGACTGGCTGATGGCGATGACCACCGTGCCATCCTCGACGACCGGGTTGCGATAGCGGAACTCGCTGGCGTATTCCACCTCGGTGGGGATGCGGGCCAGGTCCTCGAAGAGGTACTCGCCGAGCAAGCCGGCGTGCCAGGCCGTGCCGCAGCCCGTGATGATGATGCGCCTGGTCTTGACAAGCTGCCTTGTCAGGCCGGCAAGTCCGCCAAGCTTCACCTGCATCTCGCGCAGGTCCAGCCGGCCGGACAGCGACGTGCGGATCACATCCGGCTGCTCGAATATCTCCTTGAGCATGAAGTGGTCGAACCCGCCCAGCGCGATCTGCTCCAGCGACCACTCGATCTGCCGGATCTCCTTGGTGACGGGCACGTTGTCGATGGTCATCGTCCGCATGCCGTCGCGGGTGATGACCGCCATCTCGTTGTCGCTGAGATAGATGACGTTTGCGGTGTGCTCGATGATCGCCGATGCGTCGGAGGCGACGACGTATTCGCCGCCGCCCACGCCGATGATCAGCGGGCTGCCCTTCCGCGCGGCCACGATCTTGTCCGGCTCCGCGGAGGACATCACGGCGATGCCGTAGGTTCCGCTGACCTCGCGGAGAGCCGCCTGGACGGCCTCCTCAAGCGTCGGCAGGCCCTCCCGCCCTGCCACCGTTTGCCCATCCCAGTCCGTGCCGCCGTTGCAGGGACGGGAGGAAGGGATGACGGCATGAAGGGATGACAGACCAGCCGCTTGCGCCGAATCACTCCTCCCCTCCTCTCCTCCTTCCATCCTCCCCTCATTGGTTCCTGCCGTGCCGCCACAGTAGAACTCACCAATCAGATGGGCGAGGACTTCGGTATCGGTCTGGCCGGCGAAGACGTGCCCCTTGCCGGCCAGGAACTGCCTGAGAGTGGCGTAGTTCTCTATGATTCCATTGTGGACGACGGCGATCTGCCCGCTGGCGTCCAGGTGCGGGTGCGCATTGGCCTCCGTTGGCTCGCCGTGGGTGGCCCAGCGGGTGTGGGCGATGCCCACCGTGCCGGCCCTGAGCGGCTCATCCGCCATCGCGCGGGCCTCCATCGCGCTGATGCGGCCGGGGCTCTTGTGGATGCGCAGCGAGCCCTCGTGGAAGACGCAGATGCCGGAGGAGTCATACCCGCGGTACTCCAGGCGCTTGAGGCCCTCGATGAGCACTCCGCAGGCCCGCTTATTGCCGATGTAGCCGACGATTCCGCACATGGAGCACGCTCCCTATGGACAGACGGCCATTGGCTTTATCGACCATCCGGCCGGGCTGCTTTGCTTCTCTTCCCGTCCTCCCTTCCTCCGGTCTCCTGCAATAGCAAGCGACCTGATTATACGAAACTGGCGGCCCCGCCCATCAAACCAATTTGACCGCCCCCGCCCCGCCGCGATAGTATGCGTCCTCTACAGGCGTTACGGACTTGCAGGAGCAAACTAAGTGTCCCAGTTGGAAGATACGATCAAGGGCCTCAAGTACGACGACGCCGGGCTGATACCGGCGATCATCCTCGACGCCAAGACCAAGGCCGTCCTGATGATGGCCTACATGAACCAGACGTCGCTGCTGGAGACCATCCGGACGGGCAAGACGCACTTCTGGTCCCGCAGCCGGAAGAAGTACTGGATGAAAGGCGAGTCCTCCGGCCACACGCAGGAGGTCCAGGCCGTGTACGTTGACTGCGACATGGACACCGTCCTCATCGAGGTAACACAGCACGGCGCGGCCTGCCACGACGGGTATTTCTCGTGCTTCTACCGCCGCCTGAATAAGGATGGCGCGTTGGACATTATCGGGACCAAGCTGTTCGACCCCAGGCAGGTGTACAAGGACAGCAAGTAGGCCAGGGGAGCCGGAAGGACAATGGCTGTTCCTCCATCAACGACGGGCGATACCTTGAGCCGGCCGGCGAGGCTGGCCTTCAACGTGGCCATGGTCATGGCGGCCGTGCCGGGCGTGGCCACGCTGGTCCTTGAGTACGGCGGGATCGCCCAGACGCCGGAGGAGCTGTTCAGCCTTCATCTGGCCCAGGCCGCCGCCGCCGCGGTCTTCGCGGCCGAGTACATGGCCCGCGTGGTGGCATCGGGCGCCGCCGTCGCGTACATCCGTGAGAACACCCTCGATTTTGTGCTGGCGGCCGTGCTCTGCGTGGGCGCGCTCGTCACCGCGGCGGCGCAGTTGGGCGAGCCGGGACTGACGTATCCGCCCGTCATCATCGCCCAGGCGTACCTGCTGATTGCCGTGGTACAGAGGGCCTTCATGGGGATCATCCGCCTGTCCGGGAGCGGCCGGCATGGGATTTGGATGCTGCCGGCCGGGTTCCTCCTGCTGTGCGCCGCAGGGTCTGCGGCGCTGATGCTGCCGGCGGCGACTGGGCGGCACCAAGGGGAGGCCGACTACATCAACTCGCTTTTCACGGCCACCAGCGCCGCCTGCGCCACCAGCCTGAAGGTGCATCCGACCGGCTCCTACTTCACGGCCTTCGGTCAGAGCGTGATCCTGGGCCTGGTCCAGATCGGGGCTCTGGCCGTTATGATCTGCGGCGCTGTGCTTGCCGTTAGGATTGGCAAGGGCTCGTCGGCCCCTTCCGCCGCGCCTCCGGGCAAGACGCCGTCCCGCAATGGAACCGTCGGCCGGATAATCGCATCCGTCGTGGTCGCGACGTTCATCATCGAACTGGCCGGCGCGGTGCTGATGTACCCGATGTTCGCGTCGAACCCATGCGTCCCTGGCGAACCAAAGGAAGACCCACGACGCGCGCTTGCCATGGGCGCATCCGGCGCGATCGAGTCCACGGAACCCGGCGATGCCGCGTGGTACAGCGTCTTTCACAGCGTGTCCGCGTTCTCTAACGCCGGGTTCTCGCTCTACGACAGCAACCTGATGCAGGGCGCTCTGGTCAAGAGAGGCTGGGAGTCCCCTCTCCGCGAGCACTGGCAGGTGATCGGAGTCCTGGCGCCGCTGATTGTCCTTGGGGGGTTGGGCTTTCCTGTTCTGCGGGATGTGGGAGCGTACGTCAAGTCCCTGCTGCGGCGGGCCGCGGCCGCGATGGGGCTTACCGACGCCAACGGCGCCGGGCGGGCCGGCCCCGAAGGTGCAGGCCTGACCTTGCACACGAAGGTTGTTCTGACCATGACGGTGTCGCTGATAGTATTCGGCGCGTGCGGCCTGCTGATCGTGGAGCGACCTCGCGCCCGCTCGATTGAAGGCTCGCCCATCCTCGGCGCCGCCGAGCGCCCCGAGGATGACTGGTCCGCCATGGGCATGGGCGGAAGAATCCGAGAGGCGATATTCCAGTCCGTATCCGCCCGGAGCGGCGGCTTCAACACGATCGACCCGGCCAGCCTGTCGAACGCGAGCAAGCTCTGGATGTGCCTCCTGATGCTTGTCGGCACGAGCCCCTCCTCGGCCGGCGGCGGGATGAGGACAGTGACGTTCGCCCTGGTCCTGCTGACGGCCTGGGCGGTGCTGAAGCGGCGGCACGAGGCCGACGCCTTCGACCGCGACATTCCGGGAGATATCGCCCGGCGGGCCATGGCATTCGCGGCCATGTACGTCGCCTTTGTGCTGGCCGTCACGCTGGCGCTGGCGGCCGTGATGGACCCGCGCGAGAGCTTCATCAACATCCTGTTCGAGTCGTGCAGCGCCTGTGGCAACGTGGGCCTGTCAACCGGCATGACGCCCAACCTGCCGGACTCCGGGAAGCTGATCCTTTGCGTCGCCATGTTCGTGGGGCGCGTCGGGCCGCTGGCGTTCATCATGCTGGTCACGCGCGTACCCCGCGGGACGAGGGATCCGCTCCCGCAGGAGCGCGTCCTGATCGTGTGAATGCACAAGGCCCGCGGCATTCAACCGCGGGCCTTGTTAGCTTAGCTCACCTGGCTGTATTAGCGGCGTCCGCCATGTCCGCCTCCGCCGCCATGGAAGCCTCCGCCGCCATGAAAGCCCCCGCCGCCGCTGAAGTGCGGCGCACTGTAATGCGGCGCGCTGAAGTGCGGAGCGCTGTAATGCGGCGCACTGTAATGAGGCGCGCTGAAGTGCGGGGCGCTGAACCGCGGCGGAGAACTGAAGCGTGGGGCAGCCGGCCGGGAAAAGCTGGGCGCACTGAAGTGCGGCGTTCTCGGCGCGCTGAATCGTGGGCCGCCGGGCGCCGAGAAGTGCGGCGTCGACCTCGACGGCGTCACGGCCGCACGCGAACCGGACGAGCCTATCGCCCAGCCGCCCGTGTGCGGGACCAGCGTATGCGGCATCGCCACGGATGTGTTCAGTTGCACCCTCGAGCCGACGCCAACAGGAGGCGACGGCCGGATCGGGATCGGCCTGGAGCCCTTGGTCGGGTTGAAGCCGCCGATCCATGAACGGCCGGGGATCGCGGGCGTGATGCCTCGCCCGCCCGTGCCCAACGACCTGACACGAGGCGTGGCCGCGACGAGCGGCGTGTGGCCGCCTCGTTCGCCAGCTCCACGGAAGGCTGAGAATGTGCCTGGGCGGGCGACCGCCATGTTCCGGCCGGACAGGACGCCGCCCCGAATTCGGGCGTTGCCGGACGAGAACTCAGGCGACCTTGCCACAGTCATGTTCCTGCCAGTCCTGCCTTCGCCCAAGCCGCCGGCAGCCAGGCCTCCGCGGATTCGGTCGCTGCCAGAAGCGGAGCCGAACGGCCTTGCCACGGTCATTTTCCTTCCGACCTCGCCCCCGCGCCAGGCGCCGGCCGTCAGGCCGCCGGTCCGCGTTCCATCATGGAAGGCAGTCACGCCACGGCTGCCGATGCGGGTGTTGGCCGCGCTTGCCAGCGTCGGCCGGCCCGCATGGTCAATCGCCAGCGACCTGCCAAACACGTTGTTGTGGAGCAGGTCGTGGTGGAAGAAGCCGTCGTGGCCGAAGTGGTCGTGGAAGAAGTGGTGATGGAAGTCGTCCCTGTCGAAGAAGAACCCAGGGAAGAACGAGTTGAAGAAGAACCCGTTCCCGAAGAACGGGCCCGGCCAGCACCAGTCGTAGCTGTACCAATCCGGGGAGCACCAGGTAGGCCAGTACCAGTCATAGCAGTACCAGTCGGCCGGGTAGGTCGGCCAGAGCGTGTCGGTCACGAAGGGGTAGTAGTCGGTCGTGGCGAACAGGTCGTCCACCGGGTAGTCCGTCGAGAGTGCCACGGCGCCCTGGTCGAGCGTGTAATTCTCCGGCACGGCCGTCACGGAGTCGTCCGGGCTTTCACTGGCCGGCGGTGTCGCGGGTACCGAGTTGGGGCCGCCTTCCGCCGTGTTGGCCGCCTGCTCAATCGCCGTCTGGAAGGCCTTGTAGCCATCCTTGAACGGCTGGGTTTCGCCGACCGCGCCGCGGATGCTGGCGATCAGCGTCTCGGTGACTTGCGTCACGCCGGGCATCTTCGGGTTGCTGTCGTACCAGGCCGCGAGCTGGCCGCAGGTGCTCTGGACGAACGGGTCATCCGGGTTCTCGAACGCCGCTCTGGCCAGCGCCGACGCCGCCTCGTCAACCTTGCCGCGCTCGATGTCCGCAAAGCCGATCACCGCCCAGCCAAGTGAACTGTCCTTGTTGAGCGAGACCAGTTCGCGGGCCTGCTCGTACGCCAGGCCCGGCTGGCCCAGGTCGATCATCTTGCGGATGTACGCCTCGCGGAGGGCAGTGCTGTTCTTATCGGCCGCCAGGCCGTTCGCGTAGCTGGTCAATGCGGCCGAGGCGTCTGGGGCCGCTGAAATGGCGTTGATCGTCACACTCAGGTCATCAGCCTTGGCCACGCCAGTGGTGGCGAGCAAGGCCACGCTCGCGCATGAGGCCAGGGCCAGCACGAGCGTCAGTGCAGAAATCCTCACGTAACGCATATATGCACCTCCACCCCGCAGCCACGGGGCAAAGAAAAGGAGGGTCGCAATGGTCCGCGCCCTTCGCCGCCGGAAAGTACTTCAGAGTTGATTCGACCGCACTCATGGTCGATTCGCCTTTGGTCCCTCGATACATAATCATAGACACGCCGGAGGGGCGAAGGTCAGGCGGGATCTGCCGCTATTCGGCCGCGGCGATGGCCTTCCGAAGGGTCTCGAAGAACGGGCCTGTGTCGGCCTCGAATTCGAGCGTATGAGCCCCTTCCAGGATGTCCACGGCAGCCTTCCCGGCCGTCAGGCGCTCGATGATGGCGGTTGTCCTCCCGTTGTCGATTATCCGGTCGCGCGAGGCAAGTATCAGGGCAGTCGGAACGCTGATGGCGCCTTTGGGAGACTTGGCGAGCATCCTGTCGAGCCGTCGGCTGGCGTAGAGGAAACGGGCGGTCGCGCGGTGCAGGCGCAGAGGGTCGCGCCGAAGGTAGTCCCGCATCTCCTCGTTTTCCGTGAAGAGCTCAACCTGATTAAGCGGTATGTCGAACGGCCGGCGCGGACTGACCGCAAGGGACAGGGCGATGGCCAGCTTCGTCCGCCCGGAAACGTCCACCCGAGGGCAGATCCCCGGCGCGATCATCGTCAGCGACGCCACGTGCGCCGCCCGGCCCGACGCCACGTATGCCGCCAACAGCTTGCCGCCCCAGCTCACGCCGACCAAGTGGCAGCGATCCGCCCCGCTCCCGGCGAGGGCGAATTCGCGCGCGGCCCGCACATCATCCAGGAGTTGCCCGGCCGATGGCGCATCGCCCCGCGCCTGGACATTGTCCCCGCTGCCCCGCCGAGTGAACAGGAACACATCGCGGCCCTCGCCCGCGAGCATCGCCGCCGAACTCACGAACCACCCCGGATGCGATTGAATGCCATGCACGTAGACAACCGGGAGGCGTCTTGCCGCCTGCTGGCCTGCCTTCGGGCGGATCCGAAAGACGCTTGTCTGGTAGCCGTCGGAGAGCTTGAGCGTCAACCGCTCCAGCCGATACTCCGGCGGCAACGGCCGGGCAATCGGGAGCTCGATGTTACTTTCGCCTGGGGCCATAGAATTGGGCGGATGGGTTAAAGCTACAGCATCGGCCGGCCGATGGCAATTACGATGAGCCGGATTGACGGCATGTTGTGCGAAAAGGCGCCCGAAAGGAGGACGGCATCCCCCTGGAAGGCGTTCCTGACCTTGGTGCGCGGGCGCATCTGGAGCGGGCCAAGACACCGCGGCCGGCGCGTCTTTCTGCTCGTGATCATGCTGTGGGTCCTCAACGCCTTCGACCTGAAATTCACGCTGCTGGCCCAGAACATCGGCGGGTTCACGGAGATGAACCCCATCGCCCGCATGTTCGTCTCCGACTCCACCGCCCTGATCACGTACAAGTTCGCCCTTATCATCCCCGCGAGCATCATCTTCATGGCGATGCGCCGCCGGCTGCTGACGGAGGTCGGGTGCTGGCTGCTCCTGGGGGCGCACGTCGCCCTGGCCTTCATCTGGCAGCAGTACTACGCGATGTAGGCCGCCCTACTTGTTCACGTTCCCAAGCACGCCAAGCGGCTCGGGCTTCTCTCGCTTGGGGCTGTACTCGAACGGCTTGGGCGCCAGCAGGATCGGCCTTCGCTGCCCGACGTTCACGAGCATCCCCAGCGCCACGCAGTTGATGACCAGCGACGAGCCGCCGTAGCTCATCAGTGGCAGCGTCATGCCCGTCACGGGCATCAGGCCCATCGCCATGCCCGCGTTTATGAAGAGCTGCGTGAACAGCAGCGCCAGCACCCCCACCGCCAGCAGACGCCCGAACGGGTCGTCGGTGACGGCCGCGATCTCCACGCCCAGCACGAAGATCACGCCATAGAGGAAAAGAACGCCCATGCATCCGAGGAATCCCCATTGCCCGCCGATGACCGCGAAGATGAAGTCGGTGTGGTCCTCCGGCAGCATCTTGAAGAAGACCGCGCTCTGGTTCCACTCGCCGCGCCCCGTCAGGCCGCCGGCCCCCATCACGAGTTTCGACAGGTACACCTGACTGCTGATGTTCTTGAGAAGGGCCGGATCGTCGGGCCTCAGCCACAGGACGACGCGGTCGGCCTGATGGCCTTTCATCATCAGCAGGCTCAGCGGCTGGAGATCGTACACGGCCCCGCCGCCAACCTGGAACCGGCAGTAAGCGACCGGCGTGTACGGGCGCTTGGCCCAGTCGATCGACGTGTCAACTGAGTAGAAGGTGAACGGCCCGAACTTTGACGCCGCGAAGCGGCCGCGGTCCTTCCTGAACTGGCCCATGTCCACGCCACGCGGCCAGGGCAGCAGCACGACGGCAGCCCCAAGGGCCAGTATCACCAGCAGGTGGCGAAGCTTCGCCCCGGCCATGAAGAGCATGAAGTACAGCGTCGGCAGGAACAGCAGGCTCGTGCCCAGATCCGGCTCGATAAGCACCAGGTAGGTCGGCAGCAGCGTCAGGATGAAAGGTATGGCCAGGCCCAGCAACTGGCGGTAGTTGTCGCGATATCTGAGATACCAGGCCAGCAGGACGATGTAGGTGATCTTGGCGATCTCCGAGACCTGTATCTGTGCAAAGCCCAGGTTGATCCACCGGTGTACGTTGCGGTTGTCCGGCAGCTTCAGCACGACGACCAGCAGCACGATGGCCAGCGCGAAGAGCAGGTACGCCAGACGGCCGAACCGCTCATAAGGCACGACCGTGACCGCGACGAACGCCATCAGCGCGACGGCCGCGAACATCGCCTGCTTGGATGCGAAGCCCTCCACCCCCTCCGCGTTCTCGCTGATGCGGATGGCGCAGATGCCGACGGCCATCAGGGCAACCATCGCCGCGATGATCGGCCAGCTTGTGTAGTGCAGGTATCTCTTGACGGCGTCAAACATCGTTCACGCGATCTTCAGGCGCGGCTCGGAACTTCCAGCCACAGAGACACGGAGAAAGAGGAGGACACAGAGTTGCGCATCCTGAAATCACGACCTCAGTGACCTCTGTTTCCTCTGTGGCCAATCACTCATGCTCCATGTCTTGTCCTATTACTGAACATATCCTCGGCGCTGACACATCTTGACAAGCTCGCGGGCTATCGGCCCTGCGGCGACGGCCCCGTGCTCCTTGACGTACTCGACGACCACCGCAAAGGCGATCTGCGGGCGGGTGTAGGAGGTGTA
This sequence comes from Phycisphaerae bacterium, assembly GCA_041946855.1. GTDB lineage: Bacteria > Planctomycetota > Phycisphaerae > SM23-33 > SM23-33 > JBHGBE01. The sequence continues at coordinate 76,434 of JBHGBE010000007.1, forward strand.
GCCGGCAAACCAGGCCATGTTGCCCTCGTGGATGATCACCTCGGGATGGCCCGCCAGGCGCTGCGGCGGGCACTCGGCGGTGCCTGTCTTGCCACAGGTCGGCGGGAGCTTCTCGCCCGCCGTCGCACCTTCGCGGAAGACCTTGTACCCTGTCCCGCCCGGCTCGTTGACGACCTTCCAGAGGCCCTGCTGGACGACGCTCAACTGGTCCGGGCGAATCGGCAGTGCGCGGCGAACCTGTTCGGGCCCGCCGTCCACGACGATCCTGGGCGAGAGGAACTCGCCGCGGGCGGCGCAGGCCATCGAGTTGGCCACCTGAAGCGGCGTGCCGTCCAGCTTGCCTTGCCCAATCGCCCACATCATGGGGTCCCCTATCCGCGCCGACATCCTCGGCACGCTGCCCTTGACCTCCTCCGGCAGGCCCGTGCCCGGCTCGCTGCCATAGCCGCACAGGCGGAACCAGTTGGCAAGACGGCCGGACCCCACGTACCTGCCGACGTTGTAGAAGTAGACGTTGCAGCTCTTCTTGATGCCGTCGAGCATTGTCATCGACCCGTGGCCGCGCGGGTAGACATCGCACTTGAACCCAAACTCCGGATGGCCGTGGTAGAACAGGCCCTCGCACACGTACGTCGTCTGCGGCGACAAACCACTGGCGATGCCGGCCATCGCCGTGACCACCTTTGCCGTGGAGCCTGGCGGATATCGCCGGGTGATGGCCCGGTGTAGGAGCGGATACTCCGGGTTGCTCTTGAGGATCTCGTAGTCCTGCCGGTACTTGTTGGGGTCGTAGGCCGGCACGGAAACCATTGCAAGTATCTGCCCGTCGGGGATCGACAGCACGACGGCCGACCCCTGCACGCCGCGGCCCCACATGAGTTGCGTCAGTTCCTCCTGGAGACCGATGTCGATGGTCAGCCGGACGTCGTCGCCCGGCGAGGCAGGCTCATAGCCGGTGACGGCATTGTCGCGGCTGGTCCGCCGGTAGCCGCGCTGGCCGCGAAGCTCCTTCTCGCACATCTTCTCGACGCCGGTCTTGCCGATGACGTCGCCGTCGAGGTAGTTGGTGAGCATCCGCGTGAGCCGGTCGGCCTGCTGGCCAGTTAGGTTGAGTATCCCCTGGTCGGCCCGGTCCACCGGGCCGGTCAGGCCGACGATATGGCAGGCGATCTCCCTGCGGGGATAGAACCGCTTGAGGCTCGGGACGAAGCTCGCGCCTATCGTCTGGTCGTCGCCGATGCCGTCGGGCTGTCTTTCGGATTCGTCCAGTCCGGCGACTATCGCATGGAGCATGCGCTCATCCCGCACGGGTCCGCCGACGCTCAGCCGGATGCGCTCCACGCGCCGGATGATCCGCCCCACCTGGGCATCGAGGTCCACGCCCTTGGAGGCGGCGATCTGCTCCGCCAGCCTCAGCGTCGCCCCCTCGCGCTGGCGATAGGAATTCCTCGCCTCCTCGGCCGACAGGTTCTCGGTCTTCCGGATCGCCTCGACCTGCTGCGCCGCCCAGCGAGCGCCGACTGCCCGCAGCCGGCGGACCTCTACTTCCTGCTGGGGCGACTGGTCCCCCGCTTCCCTGACGACCTGGTCCACCAGCTCCGTCCAGCGAGTGCTGGAGGCGATGAACCTGTAGTCCAGGCAGAAGTCGTAGCAGGCCTTGTCCTCGGCCAGCACTTCCCCGTTGCGGTCCAGGATTCGCCCGCGCGTGGACCCGAGCAGCTCGATGTCCTCCGCGCCCTGCTCGAACTGCTTGCGGTACTCCTGGCCGTGGGTGATCTGGAGTTGCCAGAGCTTGGCCGCCAGGCCCGCGAGGGCCAGGAGGATGACGGCCAGGAAGACTTTGATGCGACGCTTATACATGCCTCACCGGCCTCTACCGGTCGGCTCTGCAATGAACCACGCCTGCCGCCAGCCGAGCAGCGCGTGGATCAGCGGCGCCAGCAGCGCGCTGTATACCGCCACCAGCAGCGCCGCGAGCAGCATCTGCCGCCATGCGGCCCAGTCGCCGCCAAGGCGGAGCGTCTGCATGGTCAGCCACAGCCCGTGCGCCACGAACACGAACACCATCGTCAGCAGGCCCTGCGCCAGGGCGTGCTCGCGGAAAAACGCCTCACGCACGCGGTACAGCATTCCGGCGGCCAGCGCGTAGGCGATGGGCATCGGCCCGATGACCGTGCTGAAGCCCACGCCGCCGGCGGTCGTCAGGTCGATGCCCAGGCCCAGCGCCCAGGCCGCGAGCATGGCGTCCAGCCCGCCGCGGGCCCGCAACGCGACGAACGCCGCGACCACGCCTGCGAAATCCGGCCCAATCGGTCCGAGCCAGCCCGTATCGATCCGCATCAGGCGGCCCGCCGACGTCTGGATCAATATGATGACGTACGCCAGGATGACAAACGGTATCCATCGCATCAGCGGGCCTTGCCGCCTTTGGCCTGGGTGTCCTGCACCATCCCGTGCGGCACGACGATGTACACCTCCCGCAGCGTCTCCAGGTCGGCGGACGGCTTGATCCGCAGCGTGACAAAGCCCGGACTCTTGCCCTCCTCCTTGACCTCGGCGACTTCGCCGATCCTTATCTGGGCGGGCAGCAGCGGGTCGTCGCTCCGCGTCACCAGCCAATCGCCTTTGCGGATGGAGTGCTCGGCGGGGATGCTCTCGCTGACCAGGCCCGATTTCCCGTCGCCGGAGACCTTCACAGGCACAGGGCGGTTGTTCGCCTCGGTGAGCGTGCGGCGGGCGGAGCCGTCGGTGATCTCTCGCGGCGACTTTGGGTCGATCCGCCTGAGGACATTGGCGGCCACCTTGTCGAAGCCCCTGTCGGTGACGAGCTGTAGCTGCGCCCCGAACGCCCACGAGCTCACGACACGCCCGACCAGCGCGGCCGTGTTGACCTCCCACTGCGCCGCCAGGGCCGGGAAACGCTTCTGCAATTCGTTGGAGCGGTCCGTCATGAGGCGGCGGGTCGTCACCGGAACGCCGCTGGGCGCCGCGTATCGCACGCCATAGGGACTCACCAGCCGCGTCTGGCCGTAGGGAAGCGAATCGGCCGCGACGACCCTGGCCTCGATAAGCTCGCAGGGAACCTTGTTGACCTGCCCGAACGCGAGCTTGTCAAGCGCCTGCACCCTGGCCAGTCGCTTGCTGTCATCCTCGACCTTGCCGGCCATGCTCTGGACAAGCTGAAGCAGCTCCTCGTTGTCCTTCTTCAGCCGCCGGGCCTCTTCCTGCGAGATCTCCTCCGAGACGATGTTCCCGACTGCCGACTTGACCTCGGTGTTGGCGAGGATGCCGACATCGGACAGCGGCGCGAGGATCACCTGGAATGGCTGGCGCATGACGGCCGCCGCGCGCGGCCCCAGGAACAGGGCCGCGACGCTGGCCAGCATCAGCATCGCGAAGACAGCGCCTTTAGAGGGAGCACGGATTCTCATAGTGGTCGCTCCGTCGCCACAGGATGGATATGATACCGTCGGCCGCCGGCGGCGGACAACCATTCATCAGTCGCCCGCCCGGCGCGCGTCAATAATTCTGTCCCCAGGTCGCAGACCGGTCCGAGAACTCGCCTGCGTAGTCGTCGCATTGCCGACTTCGATGACATCGCCGGGCAGGAAGCCGAACCGCCGCCCGGCCTCCGCGGAGATCAGGAAGACGGTCCGCTCTCGCCCGTCAATGTTCGCCGTTTTGCTGAACGCATCCGCCCGCGAAATCGGCGCGGTCGCCGGCACGGTCGCGGCCGGCGGCCGAAGCGCGAACTCGGCAATGGCGTTCTGGAGGGCCTGGCTGATCCTCTTCGCCGACGCCGCCTCCGCCTCGGCCCTCAGCCGTCCGCGCCGCTCCGTCATCCACAGGATCGCAAGGGCCGCGATGATCAGGAGCAGCAGCGCCCCGACGATGATCAGGTAAGTCGAGTCCTGATGTCTGACCTGGTTCCGAGGATTTTCGCCTGCTTCTGCCATCTTTTCACCGCTTGCGCCACCCGGCGCGCCAGAAGGCCAAATGTGGAATTAAGAATGCCCAAGGAATGCCAAGAGCAGAATGCCAGATGACAGAGCGTCCCGCACCGCCGCTGATCCTTTGGTCATTTGGCATTTAGCATTCCTTCTTCATTCAGGAATTCCCAACTTGTCATTCCCACGCGAGCCCTGCCTTGTCCAGCATCGCCTTCAGTCCGCCGGCGGCCCTGGCGAACAGGTCCGGCCCGGTGAAGCCCGCGAACTGCCCGGCCGCCTTCATGTGCGGCTCCAGCGTCATCACGCCGCTCCAGCTCCGCTTCTTGAGGTCGGCGAATATCTCCGCAAACTGCCCGTTCCCCTCGCCGGCCGGCACGCACGTCGGGGTGCCGGGCACCTTGTCCTTGACGTGGAAGTAGTAGGTCAGCTCGTCGAGCCCCTTGGTCCACCCGTCATCGTAGGGCGCAACGCCTTCCACGACGAAGTTGGCCGGGTCGAAGATGCCCTTGAGGACGGGCGACTTGATCGTCGCGAAGATGTCCTTAACCCCGTCGGGCGTGGCCCCGTAGATCGCGCTTTCGTTCTCGTGGAGCAGGACAGCGCCGGCCTTTTCGGCGACCTTCACCATCGCCTCCAGCCGCTCCATCACCTCCTTGCGCTGGTCCTGGATCTTCCTGCCCTGCGATGCATAGAAGGAGAACATGCGGATGAACTTCGTGCCGAACGCCTGCGCAACGTCGCAGCAGTGCCGCAGCAGGTCCAGGTGGCCGCCCTTGCCGTAGAAGTCCTCGTCGATGCGGATCTTCCCCAGCGGCGAGCCGATGCATGTCACACTGAAACCGCGGTCGTCCATCCGCTTGCGGTACTCCTTGACCTGCGCGAGCGTCATCTTGGAGACGTTGATGTTGTCGATTCCGCGGACGTCGATGCACTTGACGCCGTTGGCCTCGCACGTGTCCATCTGGAGCTTCAGGTCCGGGCCGATCTCATCGGCGAATGCGCTGATCGTGATCATGGGTCTCCTCTTGGTTGGGCGGGATCGTATCACCAGGTCTCCATGATAACAAGGTCGTGAACTGGGCCGCGGCCGCCGCGATGACGGGTGATGTCGTGTGCGGGCTTATCCCCCCGATCAACCGATCAGCCGATTCACCGATTGGCGAGCTGGCAACGCCGTTGAATCCAGCCGTTTGTCGGCTACCATGTCCGCCGCAACAAAGGAGTCGGCTATGCCACTGATGTCAACATGCGTCGCGCGGCTGGGAAGCCGGTACAGCATCATCCTCGACCCGGTCCGCCGCGGGATTCGCTACGGATCGCTGGGCCTGTTCCTCCAGTTCGACGGGCAGATGATCGCCGGCCTGGACGACGGCCGGGGGCACTTCGACGCCCTGCCGCTGTCGAAGTGCGGCGAGCAGTTCTTCGTCGTGGACCAGCACCAGACGATGACCTCGGTGGTCTACGAGGCCTACAGTCTCCGCATCGGCGCGAAGCTCACGATGGAGATCGTCGCCCCGTTCTGGCCGCGGGATGAGAAGACCAGCATCGTGCCGGCGTACATCGTCAACTTCCGCGTCCAGCGGCTGGACCGCCTGCGCTGGAGCCGCGCGGCCGCCGACGCGACACACAGGGGCGTCCTGCGGTTCGGCCTGACCTTGACGGCCGGCGACCAGGGCCAGGCCGCTTTCAACCGCCGCGAGGGAGGGATTCGAATGGAATACCCCGTCTTCGCCGGAAGGCGGATGAAGACGCCATCAGGCATGCGCGTGGATGGGCCGCCCAATCGCCGCGCGCCGGTCGAGGGAAGGGCCGAGGATGCAATCGTGCCTCTGACTGGCAACTGGCGCGTCCGCGGCGAAGTAATGGAGGCCGACTTCGACGTGACGGCCGACGGCGCGGCGCGGGAGTTCTCGCTGGCGATGGTGAGCTACTGCGGCGATGCGCTCTTCGACCGGTTCGGCACGCCCATGCCGTTGAAGTACACGCGCCACTGGCGGAGCCTGGCCGAGGCCGTCGCCTACGTGAAGGCCAACCACCAGACGCTCCTGGCCAAGAGCCGCAGGTTCGACGAGATATGGTCTGCCGGCCAGATGCCCGCGGCCGTGCAGGACCTGACGGCGCTGGGCTTCCAGAGCTACCTGATGTGTACGCTCTGGGCCGCCGGCGAGCGGGCCGACTGGTTCAGCGTGTGGGAAGGCTCGTGCTGGTTCAACTCCACCGTGGACGTGACCTACAACGAGGCCATGTTCTACTTCGCCTGCTGGCCGGAGCTGCTGGAGATGATCTTCGAGGAGTGGTCTCATCACGCCAACGACGCGGCCGCGGAGACCGCCCGCCTCCAGAAGCGCGCCCAGGACGGCAAGCCGGTCCGCAAGGAAACCTTCGCGGGCAAGGTGCTCGAACACGACATGGGCGCCGGCTGGACCGCCAGCGGCCAGACCTATCCTCACGCCATGCCCGTCGAGGAGAACGCCGACTTCCTGCTTCTTCTGTACGCGCACGGCCGGTGGTGGGGCCGTGAGGAACTCTTTGCCCGCTACAACGCCCTCAACAAGGAACTGGTCGAGTACCTGCTCTGGGCCGACTCGAAGGGCAACGGCTTTCCCGACCGCGGAACGGCCAACACCATCGACGACGCCACGCCGGCCGTCCAGTACGGGCGCGACAACGTATACCTGGGCATCAAGCGGATGGCGGCGCTGCACGCGGCGTCGCGGATGTTCACGGCCGTCGGCGAACGGAGGCTGGCATCACGCTGCGCCGCCGAGGTCCGCAAGGCGCTGCGAACGCTCAACGCCAACTGGCTGGGCGACCATTGGGGCGTCTGCCTCGACAAGTCGGCAAAAGGGCTGCTCGATTGCTGGACGCACCAGCCGCTGCCATACAAGGTGCTGCCCGGCTGGGACGCCTACAGCCTCTTCACGACCAACGGCCTTGTGCCGCTGATGATGGTCGGCGACCTGCCGCCGGGGATTTCGGCCGAGCGGCTGCGGCGCGACACGGTCAATGCCTGCCGCGCCTGCATGACGCGGTACGGCTGCTCCCACAGCAGCGTTGACAGGAAGAACGTGTGGGTCTCGACCAACGTCTGGCGCGACTGCGCCGGCGGCTACCTCGGCCTGGACTTGCTGGCCAACTGCGAGCGCTACTGGAACCAGCAGGTTTTCGCCAATGGCCCCGGCGGCGAGAAGCCAAGCTGCTTCACGGAGACGTCGCTGACCAACGACCTTGTGTGGTATCCGCGAGGTGCGGCGGCTCTGGGCCTGCCGATGGCGATGGCGGGGCTGACCATCAACCGTGCGGACAAGGGCATCCGAAAAGCCGGCCCTGGCGCTCGTGGGCGGAAGATTGCCAAGAAGAAGCCATTCACGATTGCCCCCGTCGCGCCGGGCCGGTGGCCTCTGCTGCCCCTGGCCGATTGGGCGACAGGCAAGGTTCCCATGGCAGTAGTCGAACCCTCATCCAACGGCCGGCTGAAGGCCCGTGTAGTCTAGCAGACGCAGAGAACCGCAAGCGTAAGCGCGCCGGACGCGCGGCTCTGCCCATCAAGAGTGATCCGCGGTCCCACGCGCTTACGCTTGGGGTTCTCTATGCCTCTTCCAAGAGGCAAGAGGCAAACGTCCGCATAGATTGATGTTGTGAACGGCCGCGGGCCTCGTGTACCATCGCCCGCCATTGGGCAAGGGCAATTCGATGAGTCAGGCTCCGGATGCGCCGACGTTGTACCCGCCGCCTGGGGAGCCGCCTCCCCTGCCGGGCGCATCCCGTTCCTGATGAGGTGTACCTAGACTTGAACCCCCCCGCCCACTGCTGACCCGCCGCGCGACTAACGCTTCGCCCCTATGGCGGCCTTCCACGCCTTGAGCATATCCTCCCGCGTCCAGCCGTAGGAGTCCTTGAGCGCATCGGCCTCGGACTTGCCCTCCTTCATATCGATGACAAACTTGCGGAATGCGGAGACGTCCCTGGCGATCAGGAAAGCGACGAAGCCTTGAGCGACGCCGTAGTCGAATCTCTCCAGGCCGACCGTCTCGAAGACGGGCGAGGGGTCCTTGCCCTTTCGCGCCTCGCCCAGGGCCGACTGGAGCTTCCTCGACGCGCCGGAGTTCTTGACCAGCAGCGCGGCCGTGAACTCGGCCATGCCCTCCTCCACCCACAGCGTCAGCCTGCGATCGTTGAGGAAGCGAGACAGGAAGGCGTGCGTGCCCTCGTGGGCCAGCACCTCGTAGAAGGCCTCCTTGCGCCCGGTCGGGGCCAGCACGATGTACGCCAGAGCGGAGCGGCCCTCGTGGCAGTAATAGCCCGCCGACTTCTCCAGGTCAGGCTTGTCGGCGTAGCCGGCGAACTTCTTGAAGTGGTCGGGGTCCTTGAAGAAGAAGATGCCGCACTTGCCCGCCCAGATGTTGTCCCTTTCGGGGATGTCGAACTGGCGGCACAGCGCGCCGTAGAGCTTCTCCAGCACGTCGCCGAACTCCTTGTCCGTGCTGTCGTCCCAGCCGCTGTAGACCCAGAAGTGCGGAGTCTCGAACGAGTGAAAGTCGGGAGTGATCTCCTTCTTGATCCGCTCGAAGGAAGCGATGAGTCTGGCGTGGTTTGCCTGCGCCTGCTGTGAGGTGACCGGGCGGTACTTGGGCCTCTCGGTCGGCTTGGACGCCCGCGCGCTTGTTGGCGCGGCCGGCGCAACGGCCGGACCGGCCGACAGGCCGTTTGCAGCCATCACGGCCGCGCAGGACAACGACATCGCCATCAGCAGCGTTCGATTCATCGGGGCTTTCCCTCGTGCCGATGCGGTCGACTCTACCAGATAACCGCCGAACAGTCCATAGGCAGCGCGCATGCCGGCGGCATGGCCCTGGAGCGGTCAGTCCTGGATGATGATCCTCGCGTCGCGGCCCGGAACGTCGATTGATGTCACGCTATCGGCCCGCAGGGAGTTGCCGGCCGTATCCCATACCGTCGCCTTGCCTATCTCGGCCTTGACCTTCGCGGGCGCTTGGCCCCAGTTGATGATGAAGCTGGCCGTCTCGCCTCCGGCAAGGCGGAGCCAGGTATGCTCGACCGCCTCGCCATCAATCGACAGGCGGAACTCCGGCTCATAGCCAATGATCTTCAGCAGGTCCTGCCGCCCACCGGCATCCTTCATGGCCTGTTCCGGCCCGGGCTTCAGGACAAGCATTCCTTGTTCCTGCAATGCCGGCTTGTCTCGCTTGGCGCCCCTCTCGTCGAACTCGCCCGCATGCACAAATGCGAACACCTTGGCCTTGGCCGATGCCTTCTTGAGTATGACGGCCTTGGCATCGGCGATGTGCGTGACAAACGGCAGCATGACGACCTTTGCATCCGCTAGGTCGGACGCCTGGAGGTCCTCGACGAAGTACACGCGGAAGGGAATGCCAAGCTGCATCAGTCCCTTCATCAGCGCCTGCGATGCGCGGAAGCCTTCCGAGTGCGGCGCGGCCTTGTTGTACTCCCATGCCACGCGGTTGGCCGGCTGGGCCCAGCAGCCAAGGGTCGTAATCGCGTCGGACAGGTCTTCGCGGCTTGTGGCTTTTGGGGCGTGGCTGAGCATCCACTCATCCTCCGACTGGCGCGAGACAAGCACGACGACATCCGGCGGCACCGTCGCGCCGGCCAGGGGTTTCTCCAGCACGGCCATCAGGGAGAAGAGCTTCTTGAGCGCCTCTTTCCGCTCATCGCCGAAGAACATCACGCCCTTCGCGCCGTGGGCGAGGCACGACAGGGCCGGCAGGATCACCTCATCATCCCGCAGCTTGTACGGAGTCATGTCCTTGGCGATGGAATCGAGGATGGGCTTGGGGAGCATGTCCTCCACATCCTTGCGCCAGCAGTATGCCTCGGTCCAGTCGAACTTCTCCTTGTAGTCGTACACTGTGGCCGCCAGGGCCGGCACCGCGCCGATCCGCGGCCGAGCGGCCAGGAGGTACTTGGCCGTGATGGCGTGGAGGAATCGTGTGTCGTCTCCGCGCCGGTCCACCGAGGTCTGGAAGGCCGTCGCCAGCAGGACATCCGCCTGCGGCAGCATGTCCAGCGCCACGCCATACTGATAACGCTCCAGCGCGTAGACCTCGCGCAGGTTGAGCACGTAGTAGGACAGGAACGCCGGATCAGCCTTGCGGGCCTGGTCCTGGGCCGCCTTGATCGCATCCGCCAGGGCCTTGTAGCGGTAGTTGATGTACTTGCGGGCGGCAGGTGAGTCGGCCAGGAAGCGCGAGGCGGTGATCTCCGGCAGCTCTCCGGCGCCCTTGCGGCAGTCCTCGCAATCGCAGTAGAACTTCGCGCCCGTCGGCTGGCGGATGCCGAAGACGTAGGCGATGTCGGCGTTGTTCCACGCGCACTCATCCGTGGTCAGGTTGCAGATGGCCGGGAGATTCTTCGGCGCGGCCGTCGCGATGTGCTCGGACCACCACTGGCCCCACTTGCCGCCGTAGCAAAACGGCATGAGCATCTTGACGCGCTTCTTGCCCTCGTACTCGAAGAACTCCTTCTTCGGCCCGCCCAGGTCGTTGAGGAAGACGAACTGGCCGGCTCTTGCGAAGTTGTCCCACGCCTCTGGCTTGGCCGGCAGGCCCCACAGGAGACAGCTATTGGCGCCAAGCTCCTTCAGCGTCTTGATGTCATCCGTCATCACTCCCCGGATCAGGCCAGGCGGCGCGACGCGCGCGGGACTGCTGGCCGCCCCCTCGTCGCCGAAGACGGCCTGCCTGCCGAAAAGCAAAGCTCCTGCAAAACCCGTTGCCGCCAAGAGCGTGACGAGCCAATGACTCATGGTGATAGCTCCTTTCGAACCGGCGTAGTCAATATCTGTTCTCCCGTGACAAGACGCAAAGGCAAACTGCGGGCCGGAGGCCCATGCCACATCTTGCGCAGCCGCCTATGATTATATAGACGGGCAGTTTGGAGGCAGGCAGATGAAGTTCATGGTAATTCACAGGTTCCACGGCGGCGTTACCCCTGAGCAGGCGACGGAGACCTGGAAGGCCATCGAGCGGGAGAGCGACATCAAGCCGTACCGCTGCTTCGTCAACCTGACCGAGGGCACGGCCGTCAGCGTGCTGGAGGCCCCCAGCCGGGAGTTCCTGGCCGACTGGTTCCGCAAGTGGCAGTGGCCCTACGAGAGCATCAGCCTGGTCGAGATGGAGGGCGAGGAAGGCAAGCTGACGGATTCGCTCGTGGGCGCCGAGGTCGGCGCGGCAAGGTGAGGCCGGCGCGCGTCTCCCCGGCACAGGTGCGGCAGCGCTATGATACATATGGAGGACGGGCCGCAACGAAGGAGTTCAGCCATGAGGTACGTGGTAGTGCACAAGATGCCCGCCGGAATGACGCGGGATGACTTCATCCGCCTCCAGAAGGAATCGCAGGACGACCCGAACATCAAGGGAATCCGCAGCTTCATCAACCTGAGCGAGTCCAAAGGGGTGTGCATACTGGATGCCCCCGACAAGAACGCCCTGGCCAACTGGTTCAAGAACAAGGGCGTGTCATACGACAGCATCTTTGAGGTCGAACTGGAAGGCGAACGCGGCAAGCTCGTCGACCTGCCCGTGGAAGTCGGCGCGGGGACGGGCATTTGAAGGCCGGCCGCTGGAAGTAGCACGCCGATGGGCGCCAACTCCTTGAGTAAGCCGGACGAGGCCCGCTCAAGCGGCTGACGCCCATCAGCGCGTCTTGAGCGGCTCATCAAACAGGTGGGGGTGGTAGTACAGGAGCGGCCAGCCGAGGGCCTTCCGATTGAGCATTTCCTCGTGACGGGCGTTTTCCAGCCCCAGCGGGTCGGCCATCTCGATCCGCCAGGGATACGTGTACCGGGCGTGCTCCCAGACGAAGTAGTTGCCGATGGCCTGGGCCTCGCGCGGATGGAAGTTGCAGTCGCGGTTTTTGGCCATCTGGTACGCCGCGTGGCGGGGGTCGCGCTTGTCCAGGCCGAACTGCTGGAACGGGGAGCGAAAGTCGGCCCACACCTCCTTCGGCTGGCGCTCGAAGAGGCGCGGGTCCTGCCAAAGCTCCCACGCGCTGGCCGGGCGGTCGTTGTCGAGCACGGGGGCCAGGCCCTTCATCGGGTCTATCCAGCCCCACTTCCCGTCGGCGTGGACCTCCGTCATCATGTGGCCGGAGATGTGGGCGCAGTGCAGTCGGGCCGGCACGCCGGCGATCTGGCACAGGCAGACGTACAGGCGGCTGACCTCGTTGCACATGAGCGCGCCGCGCTTGAGCAGCTCCTCCTCCGTGCCGCCGTAAAACAGCGACGGCCGGGCGAGGCCCATGTCCTGGTTGTCGCGTACGCGGCGCATTAGGGCCAGGGCCTTCTGCCGTGCGGTCATGCCTGGTTTGACGTTCTGGGCGACCACCGCCTCCAGCAGCGGCCGAGAGCCTTCGACGTAGTGAATCCCCAGCGGCGTGTAATCCGAGTACAGGTACTCGACTGTCTTCTGATTGAGTGTGATCTGGTCGTCGATGACCTCCACGTCAACGCCGCCCTTGGGGCCGTAGAAGCCCAGCACGCGGGCCAGCCAAAGCTCCACGCCCTTGCGCGTCAGCGGATCGTCGATGAGCGCCGCCTGGTTGCGGCCGCGCTGGGTGTCAAACATGCCCGTCTCCTTGCTCGCGCGGAGTGGTGCCGAAACGCCCGCTAAGCCGAACGGTGTCCTCTATGCGGCAGAGGGCCGTCATCCTGGCCGCCTGGTCGGGCGAAAGGACGTTGTCGTCGAGGGCCTTGAGTATCCTGCCGCCGTTGGGCATCGTGAGGGCTTCCCAGCGGCCGGTCTCGCGGATGAGCGCCGCAAGCTCATCACGCTGGGGCGTGCCGGCCCTTGGCAGCGTCAGCGCGCGGTACGGCTTGACCTCGACGGCGCCCGACGCCGAACTGAACAGCGCGACGCGGTCGGTCTTCGCCAGCTCCATAAGGGCGTCGCGGCATACCTCCCGCCGATGCTCCCAGGCGCGGATGGCCGAGGTCGCCTTGAGATACTCCTCGGTAAGCGCCTCGCGGGCCTGGCGAGCGCATTCGGCGACGGCCGCGCCAAGCTCCCGCAACTCGCCGACGCAGGGGCCGATCGCCGCCTTGTTGTACGGGTAAAGCCCGCGCAGCCACTGAAGCGACGACATGGCCGCCAGCAGCGGCTCGATCTTCGCCGGGGCCGCCCGGAACGCCTCGACGTTCCGTTTGATGCGTTCGCACGTCTCCTGCGCCTGGGCCAAGTTGATGCTCATGTGAATCTCCCCATGAGGTGCGACCGGAGCATTGTCCACGACCGGCGCCCGTTCGTCCAGAACCTTCCGCGATTTGGAGGGGACCCCAACCGCGATGAATCGCGGTTGGGCAGCCCCTTGACATTGCAGGCTGCCCCTGCAATATGGCGGCACTCTTTGCGCCCAGCCGGTTTTGAGGGATACCGCAAGTCCGGCCGGGTGTTCCATGAATCTAAGGAGAACAACTGATGATTAGCGGCAGACTTGTCGTGGTGGCGGCCCTCGGCTTGATGGCGGCGGTTGTGGCAGAGGCGGCCGACTGGCCGCAGTGGCGCGGCCCGGACCGCAACGGCGTGGCCCCGCAGTCGCCTCCGCTTGTGACCACGTTCCCCGCCGGCGGCCCCACCAAGGCCTGGACCAGCGCCGACCTGCCCGGCGGCGACCGTGGCGGCTACGGCTCGGTGGCCGTCGCGGGAGGCAAGGTCTACGTCTACTCCTACGCCGCAACGCCGGTCAAGTGGCGCATGGTCACCAAGCAGAAGCTCGCCGCCAGCGGCTACGACGCCGACATGCCGGCCGACCTGTCCAAGGCGGTCGAGGAGGCCCGCGTCAGCGACGCCCGCAAGCCCCTCAAGGACAAGGAGCTCAACGTCTGGGTCAACAACTGGCTCAAGGAGAACGTCAAGGCCGATCAGGCCAAGTTCAAGGAGATCGCCCGCGCCCGCCTGAACGCCGGCGCAAACGCCGTGCCGCTGGAGACGCTGGCGAAGCTGGCGACAATCCTCGACAAGAAGTTCGACACGGAGCCTGACTTCGCCGCGTGGCTCAAGGAGAACGGCGTCACCGAGGACGCCGCGCTGAAGCTGGTCCTCCAGCGCTTCGGCCCCGGCGAATCCGAGAAGGACATCGACGAGGCGCTCTATCGCCTGGATGCCGCCACTGGCAAGATCGATTGGAAGACGCCGTTCGACGGCACCTTCTTCTGGTACGCCGTCTCGCCCACGCCAACCGTTGTGGACGGCAAGGTCTACGTCAGCACATCCCGCGCCAAGATCACCTGCCTTGACGCCGCCAAGGGCGACAAGCTCTGGGAGAGCGAGGCGCTGGCCCCCGCGTCGTTCACGCACAACCGCTCCACCTCGGTGCTGGTGGTCGACGGCGTGGCGGTGGGCATCTACGAGACCGGCACGGCCGGGGTTGACATCAAGGACGGCAAGAAGCTCTGGTTCGACAAGAACATCCGCAACCAGCAAAGCTCCGCCACAGTCTGGAGGAACGCGAACAAGAACTTCGTGGTCATCAACGGCATCGACAAGCTCTGGTGCCTTGAGCCCCAGGATGGGAAGGTCGTCTGGAGCGTCGCCCCGTGCGGCGGCGCGGGCACGCCCGCCATCGCCGGCGACACCTGCGTGGTCGTCGGGGTCGCGCAGAAGGAGAAGAACGAGCAGGGGAAAGATGTTGAGGTCAGCTACGTTGGTGCGTACAAGATGTCGGCTGACAAGGCGGAGTTGATCTGGAAGACCAAGAACGCGGACACGCACAGCGGCGCCATGATCAGCGGCGATTACGTGTACGTCGTCGGCAACGCCTACCAGGAGTCCGGCAAGGGCAAGGCGATGTGCCTGAGCCTCAAGGACGGCTCCATCGTCTGGGAGGAGAAGGTCGGGCAGGCCCAGCTCTCGACGCCGCTCATGGCCGACGGCAAGATCCTGGCCGTCAACGGCGGGGAGTTCCTCATGTTCAACGCGGACCCGGCCAAGTTCACGCTCATCGGCAAGGCCAACCTGGGCCTTGTGAACTGGTCCTCCCCAGCCATCGCCGATGGAAAGGCGTATCTGCGGACCGGGAAGAACGTCGTGTGCCTTGATCTCACTAAGCAGTAAGCTGGTGGAAGACCAAAGAAGGCAAAATGCAGAGAGCAAAAGGCAGAATGCAGAAGTCAAGAGGCTGGGATCTTTCTTCACTTCTTCATTTTGCCCTCTGCCTTCTGCACTGTGCCTTCTGCCTTCCGCATCCATCGCGATGCCATGTCGCTGATTGGCGCAGAAACCTGACGAAACATGAGTAGACTGGTGAACCCCTTCGACCTTCCCGGCCGATGGTACAAGGCGAACCTTCACACGCACACGACCGTCAGCGACGGTACGCTGCCGCCGGCGCAGCGCGTCGCCCAGTACCGAGACGCGGGCTACGACGTGCTCGCCCTGACAGACCACGGCGTGACCAACGACGTCTCGCCCTTTACGGGCGGGAGGATGCTCGTCATCAGCGGCATAGAGATGCACCCGCCCTGCCCCAGCCTGCCCGGCAGCAACTACCACCTGGTGGGCCTGGGCGTGCCGCGCGGCTTCGCGCTGAGCGACCCTAAGGACGCCAACCGGTGCATCGCCGATGTTACGGCCGTCGGCGGGATCACGTTCCTGGGCCACCCGTACTGGTGCGGGCAGTCGCTCAAGGACTTCCGGGACCTGAAGGGCCTGTCTGCTATCGAGGTCTTCAACTCGACCTGCGACAACTGCGGCCGTGGCTCCAGCGAGCATGAGTGGGACAACGCCGTCGACAGCGGGATGGTCCTGCCGTGCCTGGGCGTCGATGACACTCACCAGAGGGAGCCGGGCGAGGAGATATTCGAGGCCTGGACGTGGCTGAAGATGCCCTCGCTGAGCGTGGACAACGTGCTGGAGGCCATCCGCATCGGGGCGTGCTACGCCTCGCGGGGACCGACGATCCAGGATTTCGGGGTGGCCAACGGGAGGCTTCACATCAAGTGCTCTCCGGCGGCCGCCATCTACTTTAAGGCGGGCGT
Organism: Phycisphaerae bacterium; assembly: GCA_041946855.1. Taxonomy (GTDB): domain Bacteria; phylum Planctomycetota; class Phycisphaerae; order SM23-33; family SM23-33; genus JBHGBE01. Next base: position 92,397 of record JBHGBE010000007.1, read on the forward strand.
CGCCAGCGGGCAGCGCCGCCGCGCGCCGGCCGGCGAGACGATTGACTTCTTCGACAAGCCGCTTAACCTCAAGGAGAAGTACGTCCGCGCGGTCGTGATCGATCCCCAAGGCCGGCAGGCGTGGACGAACCCGATCTTCATGAACCAGTACGAGGACGCCCTCGCGCTGGAGGGACTCAAGTAATGCGGCCACTCATCAATCCGTTCGAGATTCCAGGCAAGTGGTACAAGGCCAACTTCCACACTCACACGACCACATCCGACGGCCAGGTGACCGTGCAGGAGCGCGTGGCCCAGTACCGCCGCGCCGGCTACGGCGTGCTGGCCATCACTGACCACAACGCCACGAACGACGTGGCCGGCATGTCGGACAGGAAGATGCTCGTCATCAGCGGCATCGAGTACCACCCGCTGAGTCCCACGCCCTACCGCTACCACCTTGTCGGCTTGAACGTGCCGCACGGCTTCGCATTCGCCGACGCCGACAACGCCGTCGCCTGCATCGCCGAGGTCAGGAAGGCCGGCGGCGAGTCGATCCTGGCCCATCCCTCGTGGACGGGGCAGGCGTTCGAGGACTTCCGCGGGCTGCCACTGGAGGACGGCCTGATCGCGATGGAGGTCTACAACGCGACCTGTGACCGCCACGGCCGGGCCTCCAGCGAGAGCGAGTGGGCCATCGCGCTCGACCACGGCTGGGTGCTGCCGATCGTCGGCACGGATGACGCTCACTGCGCCGGCACCGACGATGTATGCGAGTGCTGGACCTGGCTGAGGATGCCCGCGCTAGATGTGCCGCACGTGCTGGAGGCCATTCGGACGGGCGCGTGCTACGCCTCGTGCGGGCCGAAGATCAGCTTCTTCGGCGTCAAGGACGGCAAGGTCTCCATCCGCTGCTCGCCGGCGGCCAAGATCAACTTCAGCGGCACGCCCGGCTGCGGCCGTCGCCGCCGCGTCGATGCGCCAAAGACTATCACCAGCTTCGCGATGGACCTGGCCGACGTGGCCAAGTGGACCTACATGCGCGCCGTGGTCACCGACCATGCGGGGCGGCGAGCGTGGACGAACCCGATCTTCCTCAAGTAGAATCGCACCTCAAGGTCAAGGAGCGAGCCATGTTCAGTACGTGCAGGAATCAGATGCGGTTGCACCGCGCTATCGCGACACTCATCACCATCTCCGCGTGCGCGGCGCCGATCCTGGCGCAAGCGCAGCCGACCGTCACGCGCGAGACGCTTCAGAGGTCGCTGGACGACTTGAAGGCCCTGGCCGCCAGCGCCAAGACGGCCGGCGTCGAACCGCTCTACGCCGACGCGATACTGATGGTCGGGCCGGCCTTCGTCGGCAAGCAGTGGGACGCCGTCAAGGACGAGAAGAAGCGCGACGACTGGGCCGCGTATCTCGACAGGCGAATCCGCGCTGAGACCGCGCAGCTCAACGCGGCCATCGCCGCCAGGAAGGACCCCCGCGTCGTGCCGCCCGTGCCCGACTACGCCAAGCTCACCTGGAAGGACAACTACCTGACTCTCGACGGCAAGCCCGTTCTAATCATCACGGCCGGCAACTCCGGCGGCGGCACGGCCGACCCGCGCCTGGCCGGCAAAGGCGACCTGTACGGCATTGTCTCCGCCGTCGGCGCGAGCCGCTATGACTATCAGGACACACCTATCTGGCCACTCTACAAGAGCGACCCCAAGAGCCACCGCGTCTACGACGGCGGCTGGTGCGGCCACATCATCAAGGACAAGTGGTCCGATGGCGGCCAGGGCGGCAAGACCGAGTGCGTGATCTCCCTGGACTACCCGCCGATGCTGGAGGCCGTTCGCCAGTCGATCCTCAAGCGATGCGACAGGTTCAAGAAGCAGAAGCAGTCCGGCCGGCAGAAGATCCTCGCGATGGACTGGGAATTCACGTACATGAACTACGACGAGCCCACCAAGGACAAGTGGCAGAAGTGGCTCAAGGAGCGCTACAAGTCCATCGACAAGCTCAACGGCGTCTGGAAGACGGACCTCAAGACATTTGAGGACGTGACGCTTCCGCCGGTCAACTCTGACAGCGAGACAAACCCGGCCAAGTACTACGACTTCGGCGAGTTCAACCTCTGGCGATTCACCGACTATCTTCTGTGGGCCAAGAACGTCATCAAGGCCGAAGTGCCCGGCTACCCGATGTGCGTCGGCGGCGGGCAGCCCTTCGGCCGCGGCTTCTGGAAGGAAGGCAACGACGAGGAATACCTGGCCGTCTCGGGCGTGGACGACGTGTGGCTCTCCGAGACCGGCAGCCGCTCCTGGGGCACGGCCTCGTTCATGGACCTCCAACACTCCATCGCGCCGAAGATGGCGATCATGGACCCGGAATATCACGGCATGGGCGGCTTCATGTCGCTGATGTTCTTCCACGGCTGCGGGACGCTCGACTGCTACGACTGGAAGCAGCACGAAAACGCATCGCTCCCGCACGGCTTGTCGATGGACGTCGGCGCGCTGGACGTTCGCCGGCTCCAGGAGTACATCGTCGAATTCCCCAAGGCCGTGCCTCAGGCGGCCATCCTTTACTCGCGGGCGTCGATGATCCAGCGGTTCCCCGGCAAGACGGGCAAAGGGGGCGTCCAGACCCCCTACACGCTGGAGCTTGAGAAGTGCTACCGCGCCGGCACCGTGCTGGACACCGGCATGGGCTTCATCACCACCCGCATGGCAAAGGAAGGCGTCGCCAAGTCGATGCCGGGCCTGAAGGTGCTAATCGTCCCCGGCGCGTACTTCGCCAACGAGGACGAGGTCAAGAAGATCGAGGAGTTCGTCAAAGCAGGCGGCACGCTCGTGATGATGCCGACATCATTCGTGGCCGATGAATACGACCGCCGCCGCGATTACCTCAAGGCCATCGGCGTCGAGATCGTGCAGGAGACGGTCCCCCAGTACCTGGCTAAGAAGGCCACTTCCGGCCTCCAGCAACCCGGAAGCGAGTACGATTTCATCCAGGGACCAATCGCCAAGACGGTTGTCGAGGATGCGCCGACCGCGAAGCTCACCTGGCACTCCGGCAAGCCCGGCTCGCTCAATGCCCTCTTCACCGGGGCGGAACTGGCCGGCGCGGGCATCAAGCAGGCGGTCAAGTTGACCGGCCAGAACGAAGTGCTCGCGTCCTACGAGGACAAATCGCCGGCCATCGTCCGCATCCCATCGGGCAAGGGCGCGATCTACTACGTCGCCATGCAGATGTCCGACCAGTCAACGTCGGACTTCCTGAACTACGTCTACGACCAGGCCAAGGTCGAGCGCCCGGTGCGGATCGTGGATGCAAAGAACCAGCTCGTGCCCGGCATCGAGTCGCGGACCGTGCCGTACAAAGGCGGCCAGCTTACCTACATCTACAACATGAACGACACATCGGCGACCGTGCGTCTGCACGCGCCGGGCGCGGCTGGCGTCACGAACCTGACCGCGGCCGCCGCGATGAAGCCGGATGCGGCCATCGACCTCGGACCGTACGAATGGGTCGTGCTGGAACTGAAGAAATAGGCACTTGACGCCCGCGGGCCCGGCTGACAGCATTCCGAGTGTCTTGATCGGACTGCCGATGGGTTCGCAGTCTACATTCCGTTCCGCCCGCCTGAGGGGACGGGCCTCCATCCGGTGAGGCCCTTGCCAAAAATGCGCCTTTGCGCATAATCGTTCGCGTCCCGTGTTCCGGTTCATTGCCTGAAGGAGATTCCTGTGGCTGACAAGATCAAGAAGATCGTGCTCGCCTATTCCGGCGGGCTGGATACATCGGTGATCCTGCCGTGGCTCAAGGAGAAGTACGGCTGCCAGGTCGTGGCGTTCGCGGCCGACCTGGGCCAGGGCGAAGGCGAGCTGGCCGGCATCGAGGCAAAGGCCATCGCGTCCGGCGCAAGCAAGTGCGTCGTGGCCGACCTCAAGCGCACGTTCGCCGAAGACTACTGCTTCAAGATGCTCAAGGCATCGGCCGTGTACGAATCGCTGTACCTCATGGGCACGTCCATCGCGCGGCCGCTCATCGCCAAGGCACAGCTCGATTGCGCCCGCAAGGAGAAGGCCGACGCCGTCGCCCACGGCGCCACCGGCAAGGGCAACGACCAGGTCCGCTTCGAGCTGACCTACATGGCCCT
>JBHGBE010000070.1:0-23992 GCA_041946855.1 Phycisphaerae bacterium
AACCGAGACGCCTTCGCTCCTGCATCGGGCCGGCGGACATACGCTTGTTTTGGGGCTAGAGCGGTTGATGGTTGACGGCTGCAACTCGTAATTGTCTGGATCGAGCATCCATTGTCGGACTGCTGGATCCTTCTTGCCCAAGAAACGCCCTATCGTGTTCCAGTATTCCACGCAGTCAATAAGATGCCCCATGTCTGTAGTGTCAATCGGGAACCACCTCTCTACCTTTGTTACGGGATCGACATATCGGACCTCAGCTTGGCCAGCTTCATTCCAGCGAAGATTGCCTTCCTCTACCATCCTCTTGATGACTGCGCGGCCCGTGGCACTTCCCTTTCCCGGCGTCCTGCCCAATAATTCCTCGCGCAGGGCTGTCCTTCTCTTCGCCATTGCCATCAGGCCATCTGCCATGCCCCACTTCTGCTTCGAGAGCGCTCGAATTGCCCCCACGGTCGCAGCGTCCGGTGATCCGCTTCTCACAAGGGCGGCGATTTGTGCATCTAAGCTTGGCGCTGTCTTGGGGACGCTTCTGACGCCGAAGACCTTGGGGCCAGCGAAGGAGAATACCGTGAGTGTAGTCTGAAATGCCGCTCCACCGCCGCGCTCTCTAGCCTCCTTGGTTGAAATCGGCAGTTCCGTTACGGAATCGTAGCTTCCGCCCCACTCGAAGAATCCCGTTATGCCTACGCAATCCGTATCCGCAAGAAGCCTGCATTTGAGAAGGGACATCGGAACGCTACGGCCCTTTTCCCGCGACACTCGATATGCTGTGATGTACCTATTCGCCATGGGCTCGAAATAGGTCTTGCTCTGTGCCTCCATCAGTGTCAACCCAGGAGACAAAGCCGTTTGGAGTGGTTTCTCCTTGGCCGTCTCGACAGTGTTGTCTGCCATGACCACAGGAAGCGAGACCAAGCCAGCTGCCGACTTCTCCATACCCGCAGCGAAATCGCCTACCCAGCCCGTGGAACCCGGACTTATCTTCTCCACCAAGCCAACAATCATCGTCGCCGGACTTCCGACGACAGAATGGTTCTTCTGGATCCATTGTGCTACATCTGCAAAGAAAGACTCGCCGAAAGCATCAATTATGTCTATCGGGTCATTCCCGCAGAACCCATACAGGTTCAGCCCGCTCTCTTCGGCCAGCGGGTCGCGATTGAGCCACTTGGCGACGGCCGGCTCGTAGTAGCGGTAGCCGTAGTAGTATAGGCCCGTCTCGGCGTCCAGGTACTTCGTCGAGAACAGAAGCGGGCAGATGGCCGTCGGGGTGGCATCCCCCGGCAGGCCGCCCCAGCCGAGGGTCTCGCCTGCGGGACCGACGGGACCGAGGCCGGGCAGCACGTCGATGGCCGCCAGCTCGCCGAAGGGCGTGTACTCGAACGTCGCCACAACCTTCTTCACGTGCGCGGCCCCGCCGCCCGGATCGAAGTCGCTATCGACCAGGGCCATGACGTTGCCATTGCCGTCGTACACCGGCCAGTAGGTCTTGGCGTAGGCCGGATCGTTGGGATGCGATGCATCCGAGTAGACCTTGACCTCCATCAGGCCCCCGACGCCGCCGGCCCCGCCTACCGTCCCCGACTTGTCCTGTCCCCACACGTAGCTCCGCAGCAGCTTGTGGCCGTTCAGCGCATCCAGTTCCGCGACGAGCAGGCCACCGGCGTAGACGAACTTGGTGTGGCTCTGGAGCGACCACGCGCCGCCGGACCGCACGCTGACCTTCTTGGACGCGCGGAACCCCGCGTGGTCGTAGTCGAACTCCAGCTTCACGCGGGATGATTCCGCGACGGCCGAACTGGCAGTGACGGCCGTCAGGGCGAGCGCCAAGGCCACCGTGATGACATGCGATTTCGCCACCGGCATCATCTCACACTGAAGTGAGTCCTACTGCAACCATGTTTCGGCCAAAGGCAGCGACAGACGGAAGCATCTCACCCGCCGGGCCAGGCGATTGCCGATTGACAATTGCCGGCCGGCGGGTTGGACCTGGAGTATCTCACGGACCTGATCCGCGAGACCATCGACCACGATAGCTGGCGTCCGACAGGTGAGATAGGACATATACGCGGGTTCCGCACGTCGCTGGTGATCCGCCAGACGCCAAGGGGGCCACGCGCGTGCCGCTGGACAAGCCCGTGCTCGTCGGCGGGATGCTGATGCCCGAGGGCAAGGGCAAACAGGTCTACCCGGTGCCGCGGGTCTCGCGGGCGGATGGGCCGGCGACCAGGCCCGCCAGGAAATAGTCCGCGAGGACATAGCTGCACCCTATGGTCGGCGGCTACCTTGAAATCTCGATTTGATCAATCGGATTTTCAGGGCAGCCGTCGCGTTGGGAAATCGCCCTGTTCAGACCTGCTTCGCCTCCCGCCAGTTTCCTGCTACAATCTCCCCTCGCCGTCTGACACGAAAGGCCGTACACGATGGACATCCAGCTTTCCGAACGTCTGAAGAAGCTGCCGCCGTACCTGTTCGCGGACCTGCGGAGGAAGATCGCCGCCGCGCGGGAGCGGGGCGTCAAGGTGATCTCGCTGGGCATCGGCGACCCCGACCGGCCGACGCCCGATCCGGTGGTCAAGGAGCTTCAGCGCGCGGTGGATGATCCGGCGGATGCGAATCGCCACCGCTACGGCTGCGACGTGCCCGTGCCGGACTTCCCACGGGCCGTGCAGAATTTCTACAAGCGGCGATACGGCGTGAGCCTGCCCGATAACCAGGTGGTGACGACCAACGGGTCCAAGGACGCCATCGCGCAGTTCCCGATGGCCTTCCTCAATCCCGGCGACGTGGCGATCGCGCCGGTGCCCGGATACCCGACATACAACATCGGCCACGTCTTCGCCGGCGCGGTGACGTTCCAGGTTCCGCTGCTCAAACAGAACGGCTTCCTGGTTGACTTCGACGCCATCCCGCACGAGGTCCGCCGGCAGGCCAAGCTCCTGTGGCTGAACTACCCGAACAATCCGACGACGGCGACGGCGACGCTGGACTTCTTCAGGCGGGCGGTCGAGTTCGGAAGGCGGCACGACATCCTCATCGCCCACGACAGCGCCTACAGCGAGAACACCTACGACGGCTACAAGGCGCCCAGCATCATGCAGGTCGAGGGCGCGGCGGATGTGGCGGTGGAGTTCTTCTCGCTGTCCAAGGCGTTCAACATGACCGGGTGGCGGGCCGGGTGCGTGGTGGGCAACCCATCGGCCGTCGCGGGCTTGCGGACGGTCAAGGAAAACACCGACAACGGCAGCCTGCGGGCGATCCAGTTCGCGGCCGCCAAGGCGCTGGACCTGTATGAAGAGGTCGTCCCGCCCATCAACGCGGTCTACCAGCGGCGGCGCGACATGGTAGTGGACGCCCTGAACAAGGCCGGCTGGCGGCTGGACAAGCCCAAGGCCACGATCTACCTATGGGCCCCGGTGCCCGAGAAGTACAACGGCTCATCTGCCGCGTTCTGCACGGACCTGCTGGAGAAGGCGGGCGTGGTCGTCACGCCCGGCCTGGGCTACGGCCAGTGGGGCGAAGGCTACTTCCGAATCTCGCTGACGTACCCCGATGACGTCATCCAGGAAGCGGTTGGGCGGATCATCGGGAACTGCGGATTGTAGATTGCCGATTGGACGGCGAGGACTGACTGGCGGCCCAGTACGGCGCCATGCGATCTGACCATGGAAATACGCCTCGAAAGCACTGAAGGCTTCGGCAAGCCCGCCGAGGTCTGGGTCGAAGGCACGCTGTTGACGGTGTGCGACAACCTGTCCGCACCGAGCAGGCGGCAGGCGCCCGGCGTCGTGGAGAACGTGAAGTTCAGCTACATGTCCTCCGAGGGCTTCACGTGGGAGGATGCGGCGGCGGGCAACCGCAAGCACAACAAGACGCTGGCCCAGGTCCGCGGGTGGACATACGAAGGCTACGGCCGGGTGGTTTCGATCATGCCCGTGGTCATCGACTTCGGCGTTCTGATGATGGAGGATGGCAACTGGACCACCGATGAGTGCCTGATCGGCCAGTGGGTGAAGGTGCCGATCGACCGGCTGGAGGTTGGGCCCGGGAGCACACCGGATTGGCCGGAGAAGGCCAGGCCACCCGAGCGCCGCATCGTGCCACGAGCGGAGGAGCGGTAGTCGCAACTCAGGATTCGGGCTTTACTGTGCATCGGCAACGTGCGTACATATATGTATGAGGACCACGCTGAACATCGACGAAGAGCGCCTCTCGCGGGCCGCTGAACTGACCGGCGTGAGGGAGAAGACCGCTCTGGTGCGGATGGGCCTGGACGCGCTCATCGCCCGCCAGAGCGCCGCCCGTCTTGCAGCCCTTGGCGGGAAGTTCAAGAACATCAAGGCCCCCCGGCGAAGGAGTTTCCATGACGACCTCCAAGCAGTTGGTCCTGACGGCCGTGGCGCACAAGGCGCCCGAGCGCAATCCCATCACGTTCGACGCCCAGAGCGAGGTCTATGACACGCTCTACAAGCACCTGAAGCTCAAGACGCGCGAACAGCTCTACGATTTCCTCCATTGCGACACGTGGATGGTCCAGCCCAAGGTCCAGCTCAGCGACGAGGAGAAGGCCCTCAAGCAGACCCAGTGGGGCTGGCGGACCGTGACGGCCAACTACGGCGGAGGCGCCTATGAGGAGCTTGCCTGGAGCCCGCTGGCGGGCAAGGACGACCTAAGCGACATCGACAAGCACGCCTGGCCCGACCCGGCCAAGCGGCATGATTGGTCGCATATTGCCGCGGAAGTCCCCGCCCACAAGGACCGCGCCATCATCGGCGCGTGCTGCTGGGGCGCGTACTTCACGGCCAGCTTTGTCCGCGGCATGGAAGGCATCATGATGGACCTGGCCCTCAACCACGCCTACGCGGAGAAGCTCATCGGCCGCATCAGCGAGATCATCCAGGCGATGGTCACGCGGATGCTGACCGCGCCGGGCGCGGAGGGCATCGACATCGTGTACATGGCCGACGACACGTGCAACCACCGCGCGCCGATGTTCAGCCCGGCGACGTTCAAGAAGTTCATCGTGCCGTACCTGTCGAAGATGACCGGTATTGCCCACAAGCACGGCAAGAAGTTCCTGCTGCACACCTGTGGGGCGGTCCGGCCGGTGCTGCCGATGATCATCGACGCGGGCGTCGACATGCTGGAGCCCATTCAGATAACCGCCGCCGGCATGGACCCGGAGGGCCTCAAGCGCGACTTCGGCAGGGACATCTGTTTCTACGGCGGGGTGGACCTTCAGCACGTGCTCAACGAGGGCACGCCGCAAACCGTCGCCGACGAGGTCAGGCGGCTCATCGACATCCTGGGCAAGGACGGCGGCTACATCATCGGCCCCGGCCACACCTACATCCAGGTCGATGCGCCGATCGACAACATCCTGGCGATGTACAAGACGGCCTACGAGTACCGGCCGCACTCATGATTGTAGATCGCAGATTGCAGACCGAGGAGGACTTTCGCCACAAAGGCCACGAAGGGCACACGGTGAAGGGGGAAGCCCACTCAGAGACCTTCGTGGCCTTTGTGGTGTTCGTTTCCGCTCAGGGGTAAGATACGCCGCGTGGAGAACCGCACCGCTTACATTGCGCTGGGCAGCAATCTCGGCGACCGCGAGGCTACGCTGAACCGGGCGCTTCGCATGATGGACCAGACCGGCGACATCGAGGTCCGCCGCGTGTCGCACTGGTTCGAGACTCAGCCGGCCGGCGGGCCGCCGGGGCAGGGCAAGTACCTCAACGGCGTGGCGGAGGTCGTCACCGCACTGGAGCCGCCGGCGCTGCTGGCCGAGCTTCAACAGATCGAGAATGCCCTTGGCCGCGACCGCCCACGCGAAGAGCGGTGGGGGCCCCGGACGTGCGACCTGGATATCCTGCTCATGGGCGACCTGGTGCTGGACACGCCGGAGCTGACCATCCCTCACCCGCGGATGCACGAGCGGCGGTTCGTCCTTGAGCCGCTGGCGGAGATCGCTGCCGGCCTGGTCCATCCGGTGATGAAGAAGACCGTCCTGGCGCTGCTGAAGGAGCTCGGGGGACACAGATGAGTGCGAAGCTAATAAGCATCATCGGCCCTCCCGCCGTGGGCAAGACGACGCTGGCCGAGGCGCTGGCCAAGGAGTTGCCGGCCGTCATGGTCCGCGAGGACTACGCGGGCAACCCGTTCCTGGCCGATTCCTACGCGGGCGCGGCCGAGGCGAAGCTGCCGGGGCAGGTGTACTTCCTGATGAGCCGGGTGACACAGCTTGCGGTGGCGACCTGGCCGGCCGAGGGCGCGATGGTCAGCGACTACGGCTTCTGCCAGGACCGGATTTACGCCCGCCGGCGGTTGGGCGAGGATGATTATCTTCTGTACGACCGGCTCGCCCGGCGCGTGGAGGGCCTGGTCCATACGCCGGATGTGGTGGTTTATCTTGATGCGGCCGTGCCGACGCTGCTTGACCGAATCGCCCGTCGCGGGCGCGCATTCGAGAGCGTGATGGATGGCAAGTTTCTCCAGTCGATGCGCGATGCGTACCGCACGGCCGTGGCCCAGATGAACTGCGCCATTGTGGCCGTTGACTGCGATAAGTTAGACTTGCGGGCGAATGGAGAACTCGCGGGCCTGATTCGTAAGGTCCGGCAGGCGTTGGCCGGCGTGGGAGAGATATGTTCGTGACACCGAAGGTGAGTTCCAATCGCGTCCCTTTGTGGTCAGAGGTCTGCCGATCCGCACTCATCGCCATCGGCTTGTTCGCGTATGGCTGCCAGCCGCCCGCGGCGACGCCGGCCGGGGAGGAGGCCATGGCCCCAACAACGCGAGCAGCATACGAGCCGCCGGAAAAGCCCGATGCGGCCGACCTTCGCGCCTTCGTTACCAGGAGCGTCGCCGTCGCGAACCAGGAGGCGGCCGTGCTTGAGAAGTCGCCCATAGTCGAGGTGGCGGAGTATGCCAGGGCCGTGTACTTCGTTCCCAAGCCTGCGGGGGGCGTGCCTCGCGGCAGCGTCACCTCGTCGCGCCCCGGCAGCGCGCTGACAAGGCAATGGACGGACCGATACGCGTTGGCCCAGCGCTTCTCGGTGCGGTTCGCCCTCCAGAACATCGGGACGATCCTGCCGCCGCCCAAGGACCCATCGCTGGGACCGACGGCCATCGTGACGGTCAAGGTCACGGGCAAGAGCGCCTTCGCGGTAGCCAAGGACGAGAAGCCCATCCCGGCCTGTCCGCAAGGGATGGAGCTATGGCAGGATGTGGAGCCAGGCGTCATCTCGGGATACGGCGGCTGGGAAAGGAAGCTGGCGCGGCTGACCCCGCCTGAGGGCGCGGTCGACGCCGCCAAGGCCAACGATCCCTTGGCGACGGCGGCCCTGAAGATGCTTGCGTCGCAGGCGCCGTCGAGCATTGACGGAACGTGCCGCCTCAAGGTCGAGTACATCCCAAAGGCCGCCAAGTGGGTGTACAGGATCGACGACGAACGCAGGAGGATGCCCCGTCCCGAGAAGCTGGATTGGAAGCGGTTTTCCAGGCAGCGAGGCGTCTACGATCCGAACCAGTTCAAGCACTGAGTTGACCGGCCACCGGCGCGCATGAGGACTCTCAGGACAATACGCCAAGTACGATCGGTGACGGGGGCCGCCCGCAAGGCCGGCAAGACCGTCGGCCTTGTGCCGACGATGGGCGCCCTTCACGCCGGCCACGCCAGCCTGATCGACGCCGCTCGGAAGGCGACGGGGTTCGTCGTCGTGAGCATCTTCGTCAACCCGACGCAGTTCGGGCCAAATGAGGACTTCTCACGCTATCCGCGGACTCCGGAGAAGGACCTCGCCCTCTGCCGCAAGCACGGGGCCGACGCCGTGTTCATTCCGAGCGTTGAGGAGATGTATCCGGCAGGGGCCGGGACGCGCGGGCCGATGACCACTGTGAGCATCAAGGAACTCGGCGACCACCTCTGCGGCGCCAGCAGGCCGGGGCACTTCACCGGCGTCTGCACCGTCGTGTCCAAGCTCTTCAACATCGTCCAGCCGGACAGGGCGTTCTTCGGGGCCAAGGATTACCAGCAGGCGACGATCATCCGCCGGATGGCCGCCGACCTGGACTTTCCCGTCGAGATTGTCGTCTGCCCCACCGTCCGCGAGCCGGACGGCCTGGCGATGTCCAGCCGGAACGCGTACCTGTCGCCGGAGCACCGCGGGCAGGCCCCGGCCCTGCACGCCGCTTTGAGGCTAGCACGCGACATGATCCTGACGCCCGGCCAGGAAGACTGGAAGAAGGGAGGACGGGAGGAAGGGAGGAGGGGAGGAAAGAGACGAGGCCCCGCAAGTTCCTTCCTCCCGCCGTCCCTTCCTCCCGTCCTCCCCTCCTCTGTCCCTCCCGGCCGGGTGTCCGGGATCAAGGCCGCGGATGTCATCGCGGCAATCAGCGATCACATACGTCGCCACGCACCGAGTGGTGTCATTGACTACGTGGAGGTCGTCGACGCCCGGCGCCTCTGCCCGGTGGAAAACGCCTCGCGGGGCGTGTGCATCGCGCTGGCCGTCAAGTTCGGCTCGACCCGCCTGATAGACAACATCGTGGTGGACTAGGCCGCGGGGATTTCTTAGAATATCCAATTCGGCAAGCGCCGACGAAGTGGAAAGGCTTACTTCCGATGCTGCTCAAGATGCTTCGCGCCAAGATACACCGCGCCGCGGTGACGCAGTCGCAGGTCGACTACGTCGGCTCGATCACCATCGACCAGGACCTTCTGGACGCCTCCGGCATCCTGGCGGGCGAGGACGTGCTTGTGGCCGACCTGAACAACGGCCACCGCTTCCACACCTACGTCATGCGGGGCGCCGGCGGCAGCGGGACGGTGTGCGTCAACGGGGCGGCCGCCAAACTAGCGGCCGTCGGCGACCGTATCATCATTATGGCTTTTGCCTACGTCACGCCGGATGAGGCCAAGGGCCTCAAGCCGGCCATCGTGTTTGTGGACGATAAGAACCGCCCAAAGAGCGCCAAGTGAGCCGCATGCTCCAGGGAAGGGCATGAGACAGATCATCGTCGATTTCGGGACTCTCCACATCGGCTCCTGGGCCTTGCCCTTGCGCATATACGGCTACGGGCTGATGCTGGTGCTGGGCTTCCTCCTGGCGATAGCCCTGGCGCAGTGGCGGGCGCGGCGGGCGGGCGAGAACCCGGACGTCGTCGCCCACTGCGGCCTGCTGGCGGTGCTGGGCGGGATACTGGGGGCGCGGCTGGCGTTCGTCATCCAGGACTGGAACAAGATCGACCACGGCGTCAACGTCGGCTTCTCGCAGCACCCCGGCGACATTCTCAACGTCACCTCCGGCGGGCTGATCTACTATGGCGGGCTGATCCTCGCCGCTCTGATGGTGATAGCATACCTGGCCGCCAAGCGGCTGCCCGTGCGGCGGTACCTGGACATCGTGGCGATGAGCCTGATGGTGGGACTCGCGTTCGGCCGGACAGGGTGCCTCCTCAACGGGTGCTGCTACGGCGGCGAGTGCAGCGCATCGTCGCCCATCGGCATCAGGTTCCCGATGTACTCGCGGCCGCTGTTGAAGCTGGACCACTCGCCTGGGCCGTTCTCGGCCAACACGGATGCGCCCTCCCCGGTCTACGCCGAGGAGTACGACCGCGGCCTGGTCAAGCCCGACCCGCGGCTGACCTATGTGGCCAGCGACCCAAAGCTCAAGGACATATACGGCCCCAACGTCAAGCGCCTTCTCCTGGCGCCGCGCGACCTCCACGCCGGGCTGACCAATGACCAGGCCGGCGTGATGTTCGGCGACAAGGATGCGGCGAAGAAGCTGTTCGACAAGCTTGCCGCCCCCGTCGATTACCTGACGGCCGCGACGTGGAGCAAGGGCCTGGCCGAGCATGATGAGGGCTTCCTCCGGGGCAGCGAGATATGGCAGGAGGCACTCTTCTACAGCCAGGACGGCAAGACGCTGACCTTTGACGAGGCCTGGCAATACCTCCAGGACAGGCGGGCCCGGCTCACCGCCGCCGTGGCCAAGGGCGGCGGGCAGGACGAGAAGGCCGTCGCCTCGGAGGTCAACAAGTACCTTCAGGCCGACCTGTACGCACTGGCCGCGGCGGAATACTCTCTGCCCGTCAAGGCAAGCCAGGCCATCGGCATAGCCGACGGCCTGGTGCTGGCGGTGCTCCTGGGCCTCTTTTACCGCCTGCGGCGGCGCGAAGGGCAGGTCTTCGCGGCGCTGATGTTGCTGTATCCGATGACCCGGTTCGTCGAGGAGCTGATCCGCGCCGACAACAAGCACAGCCTGCTTGAAGGCGTGCTGACCCACAACCAGTACACGTCGATGGCCGTGTTCGCGGCGGGGGTCGTCATGTTGCTCGTGCTGCGGAAGTTCCCCGCCTCCGCGGGCCCGACATGGGCGCAGCGCCTGGCCCCGGCCGGCGCGTCAGGCTCAACTTCCACGGAGCGAAAGCCGAAAAAGAACCATACAGCCCGTTCTTGAACAGGCGGGCAAAGGAGCTAGTAAATGAGGAAACAAGCGATTGCGGCGATGGCGATGCTGGTCCTGGCGTTTCCAGTTGCCGCCGGAGCGGCCGACGTCGAGAAACTGATGGCGGATGTATCCGCCAGGACCGCCAACGCGATAGCGATCCTCCAGTTCAGGATCAGCCAGAACGGGCAGGACCTGGTCGGCGGCGGGCAGGCGGTCTGCATCGACCCCGCCGGGACGTTCGTAACGACCTTCCTCGACCAGGCGATGAAGCCCGAGATGATCAAGGAGATGAAGCTGTTCATGCCCGGGCGCGACGGCAAGACCTACGACGCGACGCTTCTGGGCGTTGACCCGATCACCGGGCTGGGCTTCGTCCAGACCGGCACCGGCACGCCGGTCAAGCAGGGGGACCTGGCGGCCATCGAGTTCGTCGAGAAGCCCAGCCTGGCCGTCGGCCAGCAGGTCGTGTCGGTCGGCGTCAACGCCGGCGACGGCAACCACACCACGTACCTCGGCCTGGCCAACATCTCGGCGATCCTGCGCGTGCCCAATCCGCTTGTCTACGTGACAGGCGGCAAGCTGACGGCCATGTGCTCGCCAGTGTTCGGCGCCGACGGCAAGGCCATCGGCCTGGTGATGCGGCAGGCCCCGCTGGCCTACTGCCAGTTGAACACGAAGGACGGCCCGATCACCATGCCGGTCAGGAGCGACGACGAGACGGCCTTCTTCACCCCGTCCGACGAGTTCTTCGGATCGCTCAAGAAGGAAAACATCCCCAAGGCGGGCGAGGTCAAGCGCCTGGGATGGATGGGAATCACCTCGTATCTGCCCGTCGCCGAGGCCGTCGCCAAGGCCCAGGGCTTCGAGCTGCCCGCGGTGATGTGCGACGAGGTCATCGAGAAGGAGCCTGCCGCCCTGGCGGGGATGAAGAAGTCGGACATCATCATCGAGGTCAACGGGCAGAAGCTCGAGAAGCTCGCAAACCCGAACATGGTAGTGCCCAACTTCATGCGGCAGATCATCAAGTTCCAGGTCGGCCAGAAGGTCGAGCTGACCATAATGCGCGGCGCGACGAAGATGAAGGTCAACCTCACCGTCAGCAAGATCCCCAAGCTGCCGGAGGAGGCCGACAAGTATGTTGACCGTGCGCTGGGGATGCTGCTCCGCGAGCGGGTTCCGCTGGACCAGTACCTGCTGCCGGAGAAGCTGCGCGACAAGGAGGGCATGATCGTGATCTTCGTGCAGAAGCAGACGCTGGCGGACCTGTACGGGCTCAAGCCCGGCGATATCGTCACGCACGTCAACGACCAGGCGGTCAAGAACCCGGCCGCGTACGATGCCTTCGCCAAGGACTTCTTCAAGGCCCAGCCGCCGGCGCAGCCGCAGCCGGTCAAACTGACTATCTGGCGCGAGGACAAGTCGATATCGGTGACGATCCTCCCGCCGCGGCCCAACTGACTCACCGGCGCGGGCCGGGCGGCGCCGCGCGGCAAGGAAGACTAGCGTCTTGAGGAATGTGTCGAACCGACAGGAGGGCGCGGTGCAGCACCGCGTCCTCCGCTTATAGTATGGCGGGCTGGGCGCGGCGCGTCCCGAGGCCCGAGCGCAGACCCGTGAATCAGCAAGGGAGCGAGCAATGCACTCAAGCCGCCAACGGCATGGACGATTGCAGGGCAAGCTGGACAATCTGAGCCGCCGGCGCGTGGAGACGGTTTGGGCAGCATGGGCCATCGGCGCGCTGGCGATGGCGTTGACCGCCGCCCGGCCGGCGCAGGCCCAGACCACGACGCCGGCCTCGGCGCCCGCCACTTCGACCGCCCCCGCCGCCAGCCCCGAAGATGCGATGGCGTGCGAAAGCCTGCGCCACTCCTTCAGGGAACTGTCCATCAGGGAAGCCCCGGCCCGGGCCGCGCGGATGATAGCCCTCGTCGGCTTCGCCGACAAGCTGGTTCCCGGCGACTGCCGGACGAAGCTGCTCCTGGCCAGCGTATACGAGGCCCAGGCCCAGATAGCCAAGGCCCTCGCGGCGCTCCAGCCGTGCGCTGAGGCCGATCCGTCCGATCACGTACTGGCGATGCGATGGCTCAGGCTCAAGCTCATTGCCGAAGACAGCGCCGATGGGAGGGTCAGGGTCCTCCGGGACATTGCCAACTCGCCGGGACAGACAGACGCCACCCGATCCGAGGCAGCCGCCCGATGCGGAAGGGTGCTCCTGGGAATGCCGGATAGCAAGAGAGAGGCCATGAAGGCATTCGACCAGGCCCTCAAGTTTGACCCCGGCCAGCCGCTAGCGATCACTGACAGGCTTTCGAACATCGCCTCTCCCACTCCCCTGGAGCGCCTTGACGGCATGCTCAACATGCTACAGGGCAACCCGACGTACTTCCAGGCGTCCGCGGAAGCGGCCAATGTTCTGGACGGCGCCGGGGTCTACGACCGCGCCGTCGAGTTCTACGAGTATACGTGGAAGATCTACCAGCTTCGCAAGCAGGAGGACCTGTCCAGGGGCACCCAGACGTTCCTGACGCAGTACTTCAACGGACTGCTGGACGCGGCGCAGGCGCTTCACAAGACAGGCCCCGCTTCAACTCCCGCGGGTGGTCCTGGCGAGCGCGGCCCCGCGAAACTCCCGTCGGCTAGCGCCCCGGCGACGGCCGCCGCGGCTGGCGACATGCCGCTTAAGGGCGGGCCGGTCGACTTCGTCCCGTCCGAGGCCCAGGCGGACATGGCCCGCAAGGCGATCAAGATATTCGAGCCGTTAATCGAGAAGTACCCCCAGAGCGTGGACCTGCGGTCGATGCTGGTCGAGGCCTACCGCGCCGCCGGCCTGCCTGAGAAGGCCGACGCGGCCGTCAAGGACATGGAGGCGGCATACGTAAAGAAGACCAAGGACGCTATCACGCTCTCGTCCAACCTCGCGGGCGAGATGGCGTGGTTCTACGTCATGACGCTGCCCGACCCGGCCAAGGCGCTCGACTTTGCCCAGAAGGCGGAGTCGATCAACGCCACGGACGCCGACGTTCAGCGCGTCCTGGGGGCGGCCGAACTGCTCAGCCCGAAGGCCGACTTTCGGCGCAAGGGGTTCGAGCGGCTGGGGTACCTTGCGCGGGGAGGAGACAACTACTCGGCGGTGCTGCTGGCTGAATACGACCTGGCCAACGACGACAAGACCGGCTTCATGGAGATGGCCCGCGCCGTCGCCGGGCGTGGGCGAAGCGGGCCGGCCTTCCGGCGACTGTGCCAACTGGCGGACGGGGCCGGCATCGACGTGCCCCTGGCCCGCGACGCCCGCAACATGCAGGAAGACCTGCGCAAGCGGCTCGGCCAGTTCGACCCGCGATACCTGGAGGTGGCGCTGGCGCCTGACAAGTACATCTCCGTCACGATAAAGCCGGCGCCGGCGTCCGTATCGGTGGGCCAGCCGCTCGTCGTTGAGGCCGTGCTGACCGATCTCAGCGACCTGAAGATTCCGCTGGGCGACTGGGGCCTGTTCAGCCCGACCATCGGCTTCACCGCCCTGGCGCCCCAGGGCGACAAGGCCGGTCCCTTCAAGGAGCTGCCGATGGCGGTCTGGCCCGCGCCGCGATACCTGGTCAAGGGCCAGCAGCCGCTGTCCTGCAAGGCCCGCTTGGACGTCGGGGCTCTGGCGGCGTACCTCAACTGCCGTCCTCTGGAGGACGTGACGATCACCATCGAGAGCATGGTGGACCCGGTCCAGAAGGAGTCGAAGTTCAACAGCTCGCTGCCGTCGCTGCGCGTCGAGCCGGTCACGATCACGCGCACCAGCCTGCTGACCCTGGCGCCGGATGCGGATCTGACCAGCGACGCCGGGCTTGTCAAGGCGTACACGACGATGCTGGGCGTGATAACGCAGAAGGACATCCTCCGCGGCGAGCTGCCGCAGCGCATGCTGGCCGCGCGGCGGGTGGCCGCCCTGCTGTCTTACGCGCAAGCCGTCGAGGCCGGCAAGGCCACGCTGCCCAAGGCCCTGGTCGGCACGTTCGACCGCCTCACGATCCTGGCGATGTTCCAGGCGCTGCTCAAGGACCCATCCGCGACGGTGCGGGCCGAGGCGATCACGGCCATGGAAGGCCTGGCGCCCGATGAACACGTCGTGGCGCTCGTCAGGCCGCTGGTGGACGATCCCAGCCCGCTGGTCCGGCTTCGCGTGGCGGAGCTGCTGGGGGCCAACTGGCCCAAGCGGGCCGTCGGGCAGGACAAGATCCTCGAACAGCTTGCCGGCGACGCGGATCCCCAGGTGAAGATGATGGCGGGGGCGTTCCGGGCCCCGGAGAGGCCGAGGTAGGCATTTCGGAGAGAGCATGGGCCAGTCCGGTCAAGAGAGTTCGCAAGACAACAAGCCGTCCTCCGGCAGATCGTCTCCGTTCTGGCCGTCGGTCGAGGACGAGGTCCACGCCAGGCTCCAGACCGTGAAGCACCTTGTCGCGGAGATGGAGCGGAACAAGCCGGCCCTTGTCCCTCCTGCCGGAGATGGAGCCGGTCCGGTAAAGCGTTTCTTCAAGAGGGTGGCGCTCCAGCTCATGCGGCCGTTCGCCAGGCAGCAGATAGACCACAACGCGACGATGCTGATGACGGTTGACCTCCTGCGGCGATACCTGCTGGAGGTGCAGTGGCGGGAGGTCCAGAAGCTGCGGGATGAGAACCGGCAGTTGCTGGGTTACGTGAAGGGGCTGACCAGCGCCATGGAGGCGTACATGAGCGCGCGTGGCCGGGCGCCGGCGGGCGCGGCGGTCGCGGCGGCAAGCGCGGCAGCCGCGCCGAGCGCGGACGCCGCGGACGCGGAGATGACCGAGGCGGTGGAGCGCGGGTTCATGCTCCGCAACGTCTGCCCGGGCGCCACAAACGTGATGGACGAGGCGGACTCGTGGGACGTCCTGATGATCCTGGACGCCTGCCGCTACGACGTCTTCGAGCGGGTCAACTCCCGCCAGGGCGGCCTGGCCGGCACGCTGTCGAAACGGATATCCGTCGGCTCGACGACGCTCGAGTGGCTCCGCAAGACCTTCGACGGCCGCGCGGCCGAGTGCTCGCGGATAGTCTACGTGTCCGGCAATCCGCAGGTTTCCCTTTCGAACTGCCAGCGGTGGAGCATCCCGCTCCCCTTCGCGCACGTCGAGGAGGCCTGGCGCGAAGGATGGGACCGGGAGCTGGAGACGATGCCGCCGGACCGCCTGGCCGATGCTTACCTCAAGGTGCGCGACAGGTTCCCCGGCATGAAGTTCATCCTGCACTTCATGCAGCCGCACCATCCGTTCATCGGCAAGACTCGCATCCGCCGCCCAGTGGACAAGCCCGCGGAGGTGCCGGTTGACACGAGGGACGCGGCCGGGCGCACGCTATGGTTCGTGGACGTGGTGCGGAAGGGCATTGCCACCATCGAGCAGTTGCGGGCGGCCTATGAGGCCAACCTTCCGCCGGCACTGGAGGCGATTGCCGCCCTGCTGCCGAAGATCGACGGCAAGGTCGCCATCACCGCGGACCACGGCGAGATGCTCGGCGAGTACGGGCAGTACGACCACGCCGAGGGCATGTACTTCCCGCAGTTGATCGAGGTGCCCTGGTTCATCTGCGGCAAGGGCGCGTGACCCTCAATCGGCGAACACCCCGCCGGCGCAGACTTCCTTGTCCAGCGACAGCGTGAAGCGGCCAAGCTCCGGCAGCTCACTGAACGGCAGGTGGATGATCGCGGGCTCCATCAAGAGCTCCGCCTCGACTATGTCGGTGTACTGCGCCTCCTGCGCGGACGAACCCGGGGCATGGCCTATCTCGATTGGGTCAAGCGTGGCCGAGTCGATCCTCTGCCGGATGGCCTTGACCGTGCATTGGGCCGCCTGGGTCGCGCAGTGAAGCGTGAACTTCGCGCCTTCCGCCAGCGGGGCGTGCGACATCCAGAACAGCCTCGCCGCGCCCTTCCCCGACGCCGCAAGACGCCGGTCGGCCGGGCCGATCACCTGTCCGCGGCGGATGGCCTCGCCGCCGCCGTCGATTGCGAGCTTCACGCCCACGCACCAGCCCTCGCCGGCGCTGGTGACAGGGCCCTTGAATGTCTCTATGGCCTCGACCTTGGCCGGCGGTCCGTCGGGATAGACCCCGACGCGGCTTCCCACGCTCAGCAGTCCCGACTCGACGCGCCCGGCAACCGTGCCTTGCCCGCCATCGGCCCCGTAGACGTCCTGCACCGGCATCACCAGCAGGTCGCGGACCGGCCGGCTGGGGCGGAGCTGCGCCATCGCTTCAACAAGCGTCGGCCCGGTGTACCAGGGCGTCTTCCCGCACCTGCGGATGAGGTTCTCGCCGCGCTGCGCGGACATCGGCACGAACGTCACGTCCATCGCCCCCAGCCGCCCCGCGTTGCGGGCCAGGTCGCCCCGGATGTGATCGAAGATCAGCCGGCTGTAGAGGACCTTGTCCATCTTGTTCACTGAGACGATGACGCGCCGCACGCCGATCATCGCCAGCAGGTTCAGATGTCGCCGGGTCTGCTCGCGGACGCCCTCGTTGGCGGCCACGATGAGCATGGCCGCATCGGCCTGGCTGGCGCCGGTGACCATGTTGCGGACGAATTCCTTGTGCCCCGGCGCGTCGATGAGCACGTAGTGCCGCCCGTGCATCCGCAGGACAACCTGCGCGGTGTCGATGGTGATGTTGCCGCTCCGCTCCTCTGCCAGGTGGTCCAGCACGTAGGCGAAGGCCCGCTCCTCGCCGCCGGTGTCGGCGATGGCGGCCAGGGCGGCGGCCGTCTCATCGGAGAGCGAGCCGGTCTCGTACAGCAGGCGGCCCAGTAGCGTGCTCTTGCCATGGTCGATGTGCCCGGCCATGACGATCTTGACGTCTTCGCTGATATCAGTTGTTGCCGGTGTCTGTGTCACATGTACCCCAATGCGCGGAGCTTCTGCATGACTTCAACGTCCTCCTTGTCCTGGGCCCTTCCGGCGCGCTCGGCCAGGCGGGTCTTCTTCAGTTCGTCGACGACGGCCTCGACCGTCGCGGCCTCGGAGTCGATCGGCGTGCAGCAGCATTGGCAGCCGATGGACCTGTAGCGCTTGCCGTTCTTGGCGAAGTACAGGCTGACCACCGGCAGCTCCTCGCGGCGGATGAGCGACCAGACGTCCAGCTCGGTCCAGTGCAGCAGCGGGTGGATGCGGTAGTGCCTTCCGGTGGTTATCTCGCTGTGGTACTGGTCCCACAGTTCCATCGGCTGGTCCTTATAGTCCCAGCGGAAGTCGCTGTCGCGCGGCGAGAAGTACCGCTCCTTGGCGCGGATGCCGTGCTCGTCGCGGCGTATGCCCAGCAGCAGCGCCTCGAAGCCGTGGCGGTCGATGGCGGCCTTCAGGGCGTCGGTCTTCAGGGCGTTGCAGCACTCCAGCTTGCGGATGTTGCTCATACCGGCCGCAAGGGCCGCGTCGTTGCGGGCGATCACCACTTCCAGGCCCCACTGCCTGGCCATCTCATCACGGAAGGCGTATATCTCCGGAAACTTGTAGGATGTGTCGATGTGCAGCACGGGAAAGGGCAGCCGCCCCATGAACGCCTTGCGGCACAGCCACAGGAGCGTCGTCGAGTCCTTGCCGATGGACCACAGCATGGCCATGCGGCGATGGCGGGCGTAGGCCTCGCGGATGAGGTGTATGCTGCGGTTGGCCAGTTCGTCCAGTCGATCCATGTCTTCTCACTCATTGCCCGGGCGTCGAGCTTCTGTCCTCAATCGTCAATCAGGCCTTCCGTGCGGCCTCGGCGAGCACTCGCTCGTGAGCGGCGGCGGCCGCCGCCCACGAGTACCGGCCAGCCCTTATCATACCAGCCTTGACGCGGTCCTGGCGCCATGAATCATCCTCCATTGCCCGAATCATCGCGGCGGCCCAGGCGGAGGCATCGAGCGGATCGATCATCTCCGCGCAGCCTTCGGCGATCTCCCTGAAGGGAGGGATGTCCGAGCAGATCACCGGCGTGCCGGCCGCAAAGGCCTCGAGGACCGGCAGGCCGAAGCCTTCGTAGCGAGACGGCGCGACGACGGCCGCTGCGGCGGACAGGAGCACGGCCGCGTGCGCGTCGCTGACGTATCCGCAAGTCAGCGCATCGGCGGCGGCGCGATGGCCTGTCAACTCCTGCCAGAACCGCGCCGAGCCCCATCCCCGTCCGCCCGCCAGCACCAGCGGGCAGGACCTATGCCGTGCGGCCGGCAACTTGGCATGCGCCTCCAGCAGCGCGGCGATGTTCTTGCGCGGCTCGATGGTCCCGACGTGCAGTATGAACTGCGGCGGAAGGCCCCAGCTCTTCGTCATTGCCAGCGCCTCGGCGCGCGGCGGATACGGCAACGCCCGGCCGGCCAGCGGAATTACGCTGATCCGTTCCGGCGGGATGGACAACACCGATTCCATGCGTCCGGCCGAGAATCGGGAGTCGGTGATCCAACCAGCGGTCTGCTTCATGGTCGCCTTCAGGCTGGCATCCCACTGGCGGACGCGGTCGGCGGGGTGCCACTCGGGATGGTCCAGCACCGACAGGTCGTGGATCGTCGTCACCGTCGGCCCGTCGCATGGATACGCGATGTGGTTCGGCTCGAAGTAGGCGGCGAACCCCCCGCCGCGGTAACGCCTTGCGAACCGCCACCCCCGCCATCGCTGTACCATCCTTCGCGCCAGCCAGGGCGGCCGGGCCAGCGTACCTGGAGCACGCAGGTCGCGGAGGGGGCACAGGGCGAGGGGAGGCAGGCGGGGGCGAGTAGGGAGTAGGGAGTGGGGAGTAGGGAGTGGGGAGTGTGTCCAGAAGAGTTCCAGCTTCGAGCCGCCGGCCGGCCAGGCCGCGAGAAGATTGCGGAGGTACATTCCGACGCCGGCGGCGTTTTGGCAGAGGCAGCGGTCATTGACCAGTACTCGCAGCATGGTCAGATGCTCTGCCCGTGCAGCAAGGCGTGCGTGAACTTCGCGGCAATGCGGCTGTTGACGAACAGCAGCGGCATGAGCATGGCCAGCGACGTGTTGGGCGGACGCAGGAACTCCGCCAGCGACCGTCGCCATGAAGTCTTGTACCGCGTGAGCGTGCCCTGCGGGTCCGGATTGTCGAGCGCCTCCATTGCGGTCTGGGCCGCCAGCAGCGCGGACTTGACCGTTGTGGCGAGCGTCGCGCCGGTGATGCTGTCGGCGAAGCCGCCGGCCGTGCCGGTCAGCAAGCATCGTTTGGCCACGTGCGTCTCAAGCTCCAGCGCCACACCCGAGGGCGGATGCCAGACGGCGCCGCGGGCCTTCTTGACGGCCAGGTCCGCCGGCAGGATTCCCGCCTTCTGTAGCGCGGTCATCATGCCGGTCAGTTCATCCGCGTACTGCTGCTCGACGGCCGCCGAGCGGATGACGCGAAGGTGCAGCGTGTTGCCACAGGCGAAGAACATCGCCAACTCGCCGCGCTGATGCGACTGGACCACGTGCAGCGCGCCGGCCAGGCCCTTGGCCGCGGCTCGCCCGGCGAGCGGAATATCCAGCGCGGCCGCCACGATGGGCGACTGCGGCACGTTCCGCACCGGCAGCGACAGATCAGTGATTATGTCCTCCGGGCGGTTCTGGGCCACGATGAGCACCTTCGCCGACACCTGGGACGTGCCCAGCACCTGGACGCCGTCCTCCTCCAGGCGGATTGCCGGCGAGGTGGCGGTCTGGCGGACCTTCGCGCCCTTCTTCGCCGCGGCGGACGCCAGCGCCTCCACAAGGGCGGAGTTGGCCAGGAAGTAGCCCGCCGCCTTTCGCTCGTGATATTCGGCCCTTCGGTCCAGCGCGGTGGAGTGATAGGTCACATCGAAAAACGGCTGGGCCTCGACCTTCCTGGCAAGCTGCGCCGGCAGGCCGCGAAGGGCGAAGAAGTCCTCCGGGGCCCAGTCGAGCAGGGGGCACTCGACGCTGTGCCGCGGCGAGTCCACCACGACGACGTCCCGTCCCGCGCCGGCGATGCTCGCGGCGGCGGCATAGCCGGCGGCCGTCGCCCCCAGGACCGCGATGTCGTACGTGTGGCGCACGGCCATGTTGTAATGCCCGCGGCCTTTGTCGTGCAAGAGCTTGTCTGGAATGAAAGAACGTTTGACTTGATACGGGCGCGGCCTATAATCGCGGCCGTTCCGTCGCGACACGTTTCCTCGGCAGCCTGCGAGAATGAGATGAAGGATCATCCCGTAAGCAGGGCACATCGACATCCGTGCTCGGCCGCGTTTGTCGCGGCCGTCGTCTGCGCGCTGGCGGCCATGCCGGCGACGGGCCAGGACGCCGCCCCCCAGGAAGGCGCGACCGTCACTGGCAAGATGATCCGCGCCTTTGACGAGGGCGGCGAGAACGTCCTGGTGGTGCAAGGCGGCTTCAAGATGGAGCTTGGCAAGCGCGTGCTGAGCGGGCAGGAGGCCGTCCTGTGGATCAGGGACCAGAAGGCCGGCCAGGGCACGCGGCACGACATCACCGTCTACATCAAGGGCGACGCCAAGGTTGTCGAGGCGGCCGGCACGACTACCGGCGACAAGACGATGCTCGTCAGTGTGCAGTTCCAGGGGCGGCTGTTCACTGAAGGCGCGATGACCCGCCAGGCGATGCAGAAGGACCCGCTGTACGTCGAGGCGGCCGAGGTGCGAAAGAAGAGCGAATCCGCCGCTTCCGGTCCGGCCATCGCGTTGGCGCCTGCGCCGACTATCGCCCCAACTCCCAGCCCGACAGCCGCTCCGGCCCCAAAGCCCTGGCCCAGCGCAACCGGAGAGGCCCCGCGTCCTGCGCCGACTGGCGCTCCCAAGCCGGCGTCTCAGCCGGTCGCCAAGTTCGACGAAACCATAGGCCCGAAGGCGGTGACCGCCAGGATCGACAAGTTCACGCTCGAGGAGAACCCGCCGGGCTCGGGCAAGTACCTCATCATCTGCCGCAACGGGATTGTCCTGTCGCAGGGCGTGGTGGACAGCGACCTGTACCTGGAGCTGCGAAGCCGGAACGCCGTGATCTTCCTTGAGCCGGCCCCCAAGCCAACGACCGCCCCGTCGAGCCAGCCTGTGCGCCAGGGGCCGGTGGCCCTCGGCCTGCCGACCATCGGGACGGGAGGCGGAGCGGAGCGGCTCAAGGCCGTCTATCTGGAAGGCGACGTCGTGATCGCTCGCGGCGACAAGTACATGCGGGCGCCGCGGGCTTACTATGACTTCGTTGACAAGAAGGCCGTGGTCCTCGATCCCGTCTTCCGCATGGTCCAGGCGCCGCGGCACATCCCGATCTACGTCCGTGCCCAGGAGGCCCGAATCCTGTCCGAGTCGGAGACCTGGTTCAAGGACGCCAAGGCGACGACCAGCGACTTCTACACGCCTAGTTACGCCATGGGCGCATCCGACCTGTACCTGCTGGACAAGACCAAGTACGACGAAACGGGCGTGCGGATCAGTGAACGGCAGTACAAGGCCAAGCTCTGGAATGAGACGGCCCAGATTGGCGGCGTGCCGGTCGCCTGGTGGCCGTACTCGGAAGGCGACTTCGAGGAAGGCCACAGTCCGCTGCGGAGGGTGTCCGTCGGCAAGGAGGGCGACCTTGGCATCGGCGTGCAGACCGAGTGGGACCTCTTCCGCCTGCTGGGCATGGTGCCGCCCGACGGGACCAAGGGCCGGGTGGACTTCGACGTGTACAGCAAGGGGGGCGTCCTTGGCGGCGTCAACCTCAAGTACGCCCGCCGCGTGGACAACCGGCAGTACAGCGGCTACGCCAACCTATACGGCCTGCTCAACGGCCCCGACACGGACTCGTTCGGCGGCCTGCGCGACGACATCCCCGCGCCGAGTGAACGGAGCTGGGTCCAGTGGCGGCACAAGGAGATCCTGCCTCGCGACCTGGAGATGCAGTTCGAGTTCGCCTACATGTCCGACCAGAACTTCCTCGAAAGGTACTTCCCCAACGAGTTCTACTCCGGCAAGGAGCAGGAGACGCTCTTCTACGCCAAGAAGCAGCGGGACGACTGGGCCTTCACCACGCTCCTCCAGTACCGCATCAACGACTTCCTTACGCAGACCGACTCGCTGCCGGACCTCGCGCTGTACCTGCTCGGTGAGCCGCTGGCGGGCGACAGGCTCTCGTTCTTCAGCGAGAACCGCCTCGGCCTGAAGCGGTTCCGCGCCGGGGAGAATGAGGCCGAGAACCCGGGCGGCGCCATCACCGGCATAGACAAGACCGGCGGCTTTGAGTCCTCCGACTTCCTGGGCCGCGGCGACACCCGCCAGGAGCTCGACCTGCCCTTGCACGCTGGACCGCTCAACCTGGTTCCCTTCATCGTCGGCCGGTTCACCGGCTGGACGGACAGCCCCAACGGCCAGCAGTACCGCGCCCAGCAAAGGGCCGAGGCGCTCGCCCAGTCGGGTAATCCCAACCTGACGGCCTTTAACAATCCCTTCGGGCCGCATGACAACCTGCACCCCGACGGCACTCCCGGCTGGAACGGCAGCGGCGGCGGCCTGGGCCGGGCCTGGGGCCAGACCGGCATCAAGGCCAACACCAGCATCTGGCGCGTCTACAACGACGTCGAGAACAGGCTGTGGGACCTCCACAAGATCAAGCACGTCATGACGCCGGAGATCGTAGCCTTCGGCTCCCTCGACAACGACGTCCAGCCGGACGACCTGTTTCCGATGGACCCGAACGTCGAGAGCCGCGTGGGGAAGACCAGCGGGGTCGTCGCCGCGCTGTACCAGCGCCTGGTCACCAAGCGCGGCCCGGCCGGCTCGGAGCGGGACGTCGACTGGATGAAGCTCGACGTCAGCCTGGGCTTCTATGACACCAACTTGCTGAAGCCCCCGGCGGACGGCCGGTTCGACTTCTCCCGCCCCGAGTTCAGCATCCCGCGCAATCATCTGAACTTCGACTACACCTGGAACATATCCGACGCCACGAGCTTCCTGGGCTACCTGAACTGGGACCTGCCCACCAACGAGATCGGCCTGGCGGACGCGGGCTTCAGCCTCTCGCGAGACCCGCGCCTGAGGTACTACATCGGCTATCGCTACATCCGCGACCTGGCGGCCGAGGTCGGCACGTTCGGCATCAACTACAAGATCAACCGGAAGTACTCGATCAGCCTCTTCGAGCAGTACGACTTCAAGTTCAACAACGGCGAGAACCTCGCGAGCAGCCTGTCGGTGATCCGCAAGTTCGAGCGGTGGTACGCGGCGATCACGCTCTCGTTCGACCAGAGGAACAACCAGGCCTTCCTCTACGTCACCATCTGGCCGGAGGGCATCCCCGAGATCAAGATCGGCGGCGAGCGCCTGAGCCTGTTCGGCGGAAGCTCCAACAACTAGCGACTAGGGACGAGGGACTAGCGGCTAGGGGGACCGGACTGGATCTCTTCGCGGAGATCGTTCTTCGATCCAACACGCCGATTCGCGATGACGGTTATTGGCTTCTTACCCCCAGGCGGTGGACATTCGATGTTCGCCAGCAGAAGAAAGTGGATCAGTCGCCGATACTCCTAGTCCCAAAACAAGCGTATGTCCGCCGGCCCGATGCAGGAGCGAAGGCGTCTCG
>JBHGBE010000071.1:0-23593 GCA_041946855.1 Phycisphaerae bacterium
CAGCCCTCTTTCCGCCGAACGTAAGTCCAGTAGTGGCAACGGCCCGACATTTTGGACCATCGCCAGCGGAATGCAAGCCCACGTCCGCGGGCTTCGGTCCCCGCTTTCAGAGACATTGCTGCCGCAAAACCCGCCTCGACACCCTCCGAGATCAGCTTATGAGGTAGAGACATTCCGCCAGGTGACGCCCCGTCTAAGCGACATGCCGAGATTCGCGTTTCAGGTGGCCGTGGACCGCTCTAAGCCCGTACTACCGATCGAATGTCCGCAAGTTCCGACTGAAGATGCGATAGAATGTCCGAGATTCATTCCCTGGAGAGAAAGGATGTCCGATCAGCAGGTTCGCGTGGTGTTTGAGCCGCAGGGCAGGGCTGTCGAGGTCCTGAAGGGGACCAAGATCATCGAGGCGGCCGCGGAGGTCGGGCTGACCATCGACACCCCGTGCGGCGGGGCGGGGCTTTGCGGCAAGTGCCGCGTGCAGGTGATGCGCGGGGCCTGCCCGCCCACGCCGGCCGAAGAGCGAATCTACAAGGCCGACGAGCTTGCCGAGGGCTGGCGGCTGGCCTGCCAGTCGACGCTGTGCGGCCCGACGACCGTCCACATCCCCGCGACCTCGATTTTCGCCAGCCAGCACCAGATCCTCACCGAGTCGCACACCCCGGAAACCGCAGAAGTCGCGCCGGCCATCCGCAAGGTCTACGTCGAGATGACGCCGCCGACGCTTGCCGACTGCGACAGCGACCTGCTGAGGCTTGAGGGCAAGGTGGGCCAGTTCCGCGCCGACCTGGCGACGCTGCGGCACATAGGCGGCCTGCTGAAGAAGCAGGACTACAAGGGCACGGCCGTGCTCGTGGACCACCGCCTCATCGACTTCGAGCCGGGCGATACGACGGACAAGTGCTTCGGTGCGGCGTTCGACATCGGCACGACGACGGTCGTCGGTTCGCTCATGGACCTGGGCAGCGGGGAGGAGGTCGCGATCTCCTCCACGATCAACCCGCAGGTGAGCTTCGGCGACGACGTGCTGTCGCGCATCAAGCACGCCTCGTCCGGCGCGGCGCAGATGGACGAGGTTCGCGGCGCGATCATAGAGGCCGTGGGCATCATGCTCTGCGACCTGTCGGCCCAGGCGACGGTGCCGACGCGCAACATCTATGAGATCTCCTTCGCGGGCAACACGACGATGCAGCACCTGTTGTGCGGGATCGACGTGGCGCAGCTCGGCGTCGCGCCGTTCACGCCGCCTTGCGGACGGGGGCTCCTGGTTTCGGCGGCGGAACTGGGCGTGGGGATTCACCCGCGGGCGACGGCCTACGTGTTCCCCGTGATCGGCGGTTTTGTCGGCGGGGACACGGTCGCCGGCATCCTGGCGACGCGGCTGATCGAGAAGGACAGCCCCTCGCTCATGGTCGACATCGGCACCAACGGCGAGATCGTGCTGTGGTGCGACGGCAAGCTGACGGCCGCCTCGACGGCCGCCGGCCCGGCGTTCGAGGGCGCGCGAATCCACTGCGGCATGCGCGCGGCCACAGGCGCGATAGAGAAGGTCCTGCTGGACGGCGATGCGCAGATCGGCGTCATCGGCAACGCGCCGCCCATCGGCATCTGCGGCAGCGGGCTGATCGACGTGGCGGCGGAGCTGCTCCGCACCGGCATCGTCTCGCCCGAGGGCCGGATGCTGCCGCCGGATGAACTGCCGGCGGACCTGGCCGAGCCGCTGCGCCGGCGCGTGATGGTGGACGACCGCGGGCAGACGCGCTTCGTCCTGGCCGAGGGCTGCAGCAACTCGCCCACGATCTCGCTGACGCAGCGCGATATACGCGAGCTACAGCTTGCGGCCGGGGCCATCCGCGCGGGCATCGCGATATTGCTCAAGCAGTCGGGCCTGCGGCCGTCGGACTTGAAGCTGGTGCTCGTGGCGGGCGGATTCGGCAGCTTCATCCGCCGCAACCACGCGCAGCGGATCGGCCTGCTGCCCGCGGACCTGGACCACCGCAGGATTCACTACGTCGGCAACACGTCGCTGGCCGGCGCGCGGTGGGCGCTGGTCTCGACCAAGGCCCGGCAGGAGGCGGAGCGCCTGGCCCGCGCGACCAAGCACGTGGAGCTTTCGCAGGACCTGGACTTCCAGGTGCAGTTCGCGGAGGCCATGATCTTCCCGGAAGGATAGGGACTAGGGACGAGCGACTAGCGACTAAAGATGATAGGCCGCATGGGAACCAATTGCCCCCAGTCGCTGGTCCCTAGTCCCTTTGGTCCGATGATCAAGCAGGGCCTCAGGAGCCAAAGGTGGCGCAGACAACGAGCCAGTACGATGTCGCAGTCCTGGGCGGCGGCCCGGGCGGTTACGCCGCGGCGCTGCGGGCCGCCCAGCGCGGGGCCAAGGTCTGCTGCATCGAGGCCAGGCGGCTGGGCGGCACGTGCCTCAACGTCGGGTGCATCCCCACCAAGGCCATGCTCCACGCCAGCGATCTGTACTGGCACTTCCGCCACGGCGGCGACTTCGGCTTCACGGGCGCCCAGCCGGCGCTGGACGGCGCGGCGTACATGCGGCGGGTGACTCGCGTGGTGGACACCGTGGTCAACGGCCTGGCCGGGCTGATGAAGGCGCGGAAGATCGACGTCATCAATGGCCGCGGCCGGCTTATCTCTGGGAACGAGATCGCCGTCGAGCCCGGCGGCGCGAAGCCGACTGACGGGCAATCCACAATCCACAATCCACAATCCACAATGGTAGTCGCGGCCAAGTCCATCATCCTCGCCACCGGCTCTCGCCCGGCCCGGCCGGCGATGTTTCCGTGGCACTCGCCGCGCGTCTTCACGACCGATGAGGCGACCGTGGCTGACCGCCTTCCGGAGAGCGTCATCGTGGTGGGCGGGGGCGTTATCGGCTGCGAGTTCGCGACGATCTACTCGGAGCTGGGCGTCAAGACGGCCGTGGTCGAGATGCTCGACCGATTGCTCAACGGCCTGGACGTCGACGCCAGCCGGGGGGTAACACGCAGCCTGAGAGACCGAGGCGTCGAAATTCTCACCGGCCGCAGGATCGTCAAGATGGAGGCGACCGCCGGCGGCGTGATGGCCGAGCTTGACGGCGGCCCGTGGCTTGAGGCGGCCGGCGCCCTGGTTGCCGTGGGACGCAGGCCCAACGTCGAGGACATCGGCCTGGAGAAGGCCGGCGTGGCCGTCGAGGGCGGCCTGGTCAAGGTGGATGACCACTGCCGGACGAACGTCGATGGCATCTATGCGGTGGGGGACATGGCCGTCGCGATGCAGTACGCCCACCTTGCCACGCGGATGGGGCTTGTGGCGGCCGACAACGCCGCCGGCCGCGAAGTGAGCGACGACCGTAGCGTCGTTCCCGTCGGCGTCTACACGCACCCGGAGGTCGCGGCCGTCGGCCTCGGCGAGGAGGACGCGCGCAAGGCCTGCCCCGATCTCCGCGTCTCGCGCTTCCCCTACACGGCCAGCGGTATGGCACAGGCCTATGGCGAGACCGAAGGCCTGGTCAAGCTAATGGCCGACGGCGCGTCGGGCGCGATCCTGGGCGGTCTGGTCATCGGCCAGCACGCGACGGATGTCATCCAGGAACTGGCCGTCGCGATGCGAAACAAGCTGACCGTCGAGCAGGTGGCCGGCACGATCCATCCGCACCCGACCTTCGCCGAAGCCGTCGGCGAGGCGGCCGAGGCGTGGCTGGGACTGCCTCTACATATTCTCAGGTAATGCAGCATCAAGGAGCCGACAATGGAACGAATAGACGGTCCGAGTTCGCCGCTGTTCGAACCGATGGCGCTGAAGGGAAACATCGAGCTGTCCGCGCTCGCCAAAGCGGGCGTGTCCGAGGGGATGACAAGGAACATCGCCCACGCCGCCACGGGCGATTGCGTCGCCTGGGGCATCCCGTTCCGCATCGGGAAAGTCGTTCTGCTGAGAGACAAGCCTGTCGAGGTGAAGGTGCGGCCGACGCGGGCGAAGTGGCTCGTTTTCCTTCACACGTCGGATGTGATCAAGCTCCAGAAGAACGAGGACGGTTTCATCTCGCCGATGCGCGGCACCGGCCGGCTGGGCGAGCACGCCGCCGACTACGTCATCATCTACGCCGACGGCAGCGAGCGTCGCCTGCCCATCCGCCGCCGGCGCGAGATCGGCTCGCTCAACCGCCATTGGGGCGAGAACTCGTTCGATGCACTGCCCGACGCCAAGCCGCACACAGTCATGGGCGGGCCGGACACGGCGATCCCGCACGGCCTCTGGGCCAGATACAAGGTCCAGGCTTGGGGCGATGACCTTCGTCCGTGGGTCAACTGGCTTTGGGCGTGGGAGAACCCCGAGCCCAGGAAGGCGATTGTGGCCATCCGCTTCGAGCCGGTGCTTGGGCCGCTGGTAGTTTCGGCCGTTGCGGCCGGCAACGCCGGAAGCCACCCGCTGCGCTGGCGGATGCGGCGGAAGGCCATCCTGACGCTGCCGGCGGGAAAGGAATTCGATCCGGCCCTCGCCATGCGGAGACTGGAGCGCCAAACGCACCGCTTGCCGCCGGAGAAGACCGGTTCCAAACTCACGGAAGCCGACCTGCTGAACCAGATTCATCTCGACCTCGGCCAGGTCATCTCCGCCACGCCGCGCCCGTTGTATCCGAACAAGGACTGGGCGCGGAGCTACAACAATCGCCTGCCGAAGGTGCTGCCGCGCGAAGTGCTCGTTGAGTATGCCTCGCATGAGGATGCGCTCTTCCACCTTCCCGGCGGCAAGACCATCCCTGTGGCCAGGCTGGAAGCCGAAGGCAAGGCCGGCTCGATCCAGGTCGTAGCGCCCGCCGACCAGAGCGTCGAGCTGCGCGTGGTCGAGAAGTCCAGTGGCAAGGAGGTCCCGGTCAAGCTGCACGTTCACGGCCAGGCGGGCGAGTATCTGCCGCCCATCGACCGCCACCGCCTCCCCAACCCACAGTGGTTTGAGGACTACAGCGTCGATTTCTCGCACCAGGGCCGCCACCACTGCACGTACATCCCCGGCCGCACGCGGCTGAACCTGCCGGTGGGGCGAGTCTTCGTCGAGGTGTCCAAGGGATTCGAGATCCGTCCCGTCCGCAAGGTCTTTCCCGTGACGCGCAAGACGCGCGAGATTGTGATCGAGCTTGAGCGTGTCCTGCCCTGGCGCGAAAACGGCTGGGTGACGGCCGACACGCACGTCCACTTCCTGACGCCGCACTCGGCGCTGCTTGAGGGCGCGGGTGAGGGCGTCAACATCGTCAACCTGCTGGCCACGCAGTGGGGGGAGCTGTTCACCAACGTCGGTGACATCGACACGCAGACGCTCCTTGGCGACCGTGAACTTGGCGACGGCGGAGAGCATCTTGTCCGAGTCGGCACAGAGAACCGCCAGCACGTCTTGGGGCACATCTCGCTATTGGGCTACAACGGGGGAGTGATCGCGCCGATGACCACGGGCGGGCCGGATGAGTCGGCCATTGGAGACCCCATCGAGGTGCTCCTTACCGAATGGGCCCGCCAGTGCAGGAAGCAGAACGGCGTGGTCGTCCTGCCGCACTCGCCCAACCCGCGGGCGGAGGCTGCCTGCGCGATCGTCTCCGGCGCGATCGACGCGGTGGAGATGACGTCGTGGGGCGACCTGTACTCCGGCATCGACCCGTACTCGCTGTCGGACTGGTACCGCTACCTGAACTGCGGGTACATGGTCGGCGCGGTCGGCGGCACCGACAAGATGGCCGCGACGACGGCCGTCGGGACCGTGCGGACATACGCGCGGCTCAAGCCCGGCCGGCCATTCACCTACGCGGCGTGGAAGGACGCCATCCGCCGGGCCGAGACGTTCGTCACCTACGGGCCGCTGATGGAGTTCGCCGTCGAGGGCCGGCCGATGGGCTGGCGGATCCAGATGCCCTCCGGCGGCGGCAGGGTCGATGTCACCTGGAAGGTCGCCAGCGTGACCGTGCCGATGAGCCGCGTGGATCTCATCGTCAACGGCGAGATACGCGCCAGCCGCCGCGTGAAGCCCGACGCGGATGAGGGCAGCTTCTCCGTGAAGGTCGGCCGGAGCAGTTGGGTCGCGCTCCTTGTCCGCGGGCACTATGCCGACCGGCCGGAGATCGTCGCCGCGCACTCATCGCCCGTGATGGCGGCCGTCAAGGGCACGGAGTTCTACGCGGCCGCCGACGCCCTGACCATCCTTGAGCAGATCGAGGGCGCGCTGGCGTACCTGGACACCATCGGCACGCGGGCCGAGGATGCCGCCTACAAGCGGATGCGCCTTGTGCTGACGGCCGCGCACCGGTCCGTGCATAACCGGATGCATCGGCAGGGCCAGTTCCACAAGCACACGCCCGTGGACGATCATCCGGAGCATCACGCAGGCTGAAGCCGGTCCCTTGGCAGTGCGGCCCCCTGACAATCTGCAATCTGCGATCTGCAATTTCCTCCGCAGGGCCGTTAGAATTCTGCCATGCCCCACGACAAACCGAATATCGTTCTCATCACGTCCGACCAGCAGCACTTCAGCACGCTGGGGTCGGTCAATCAGCTCATCAAGACGCCGGCCCTTGACCGCCTGGTAAGCGAGGGCGTGCGGTTCGACCGCGCGTACTGCCCCAACCCGACCTGCACGCCCACGCGGGCCAGCATCATCACGGGCATGTACCCCTCGCAGCACGGGGCGTGGACGCTGGGCACGAAGCTCTTTGAGGATGTGCCGACGGTCGGCGGCGTCCTCGGCCGTGCGGGGTACTTCACGAGCCTCGTCGGCAAGGCGCACTTCCAGCCGACGGCCAGTCGCCCCGGCATGGAGTCCATCGAGTGCATGCCGCTGCACCGCGACCTGGATTTCTGGCGCGGCTTTCACGGCCCATGGTACGGCTTCGAGCACATCGAGATCGCGCGGATGCACGGCGACGAGCACCACGTCGGCGGCCATTACGCAGTCTGGATGGAAGAGAAAGGCTTTGCGGACTGGGCCGACTACTTCCAGCCCTGGCCGATAGGCTCGCGGCCCGCCAAGGAGCGGAAGTTCTACTTCCTGGCCGAGGAGCGCCACTGGCGGCTGCCGGCGCAGTTCCACTACACCACATGGACCGGCGAGCGTTCCATCGCCCAGATCGAGCGGGCGCACCGCGAAGGACGACCGTTGTTCCTGTGGGCAAGCTTCCACGACCCGCACCCGCCGTACGTGGTCAGCGAACCGTGGGCGAGCATGTACAAGCCCGCGGACATGCCCATCGGCCGTATCCGTCCCGGCGAGCACGACCGCAACCCCGCACACTTCCGCATGACGCAGGAGGAGCGGCCGGACTTCAAGGCGCTGTGGCCCAGGGACGGCGCGATCCACGGCGCGCATTCCCACCTGTACGACCCGGAGGAGTTGAAGAAGGATGCGGCCATCTACTACGGCATGGTCAGCTTCATGGACCGCGAAATCGGACGCATCCTCGACAGGCTCGACGAGCTTGGCATGGCCGAGGACACGCTTGTGGTCTTCACGACCGATCACGGGCATTTCCTCGGCCAGCACGGCCTGATCGCCAAGGCGATCCACCACTACGAGGACCTGCTGCGCGTGCCGTTCATCGTCCGCTGGCCGGGGCGCGTGCCCGCGAGCGGGCGGGGCGGCAAGGCGGGCGGCGGGTCGGATGCCATACAGAACCTGGTGGACCTCGCTCCGACTTTCTGCGCGGCGGCCGGCGTGGACATCCCCGGCGTGATGACTGGCGTCAATCAACTTGCCACGTGGCAGGGAGGCGAGCCGGTCCGCACCTGGAGCATCACGGAGAACCACCACGGCACGTACTTATGCAACATGCGGACCTACGTGAACAAGCGCTACAAGATCACCGTCTACGTCACCGGCGACGACGGCGAGCTGTTCGACCTCCAGGAAGACCCCGGCGAGCTGAACAATCTGTGGCGCGAGCCGGCGGCCGCCGACCTCAAGCGGCGGATGCTACAGGAATTCATCCAGGCGACGATGGCCTGCGAGCCGATGAGGATGCCGAGGATCGCGGGGGCGTGAACGATTGTGGATTGTCGATTGTGGATTGCAGATTGTATGGCGGTTCCTTCCCGCAGTTGACCGCCTTCATCGTAGAATCAGACCCCCGGCAGCCGGTTGCCCTCTGCCGTCCGCCGTTTGACAATAGTGGTCTTCGTGCCCTTCGTGGTGAATGAATGTCGTTGATCGTCGGCGAGAACATAACCAAGAACTGGACCGAGAAGGACGTCCTCAAGAACGTCTCGTTCACGCTCGGGCCCAATCAGCGGATCGGCCTTGTCGGCCCCAACGGCGAGGGCAAGACCACGCTGCTCCGTATCATCGTCGGCCTGGAGGCGCCCACCGAGGGCAAGGTCTCGCGCAAGACGGGCCTGCGGATCGGCTACCTGCCGCAGGACACGTCCGGACCGCTACAGGAGGACGCCCTCACGCTGCGGGCGGCCATGCTGGAGGTCTTCGCCGACCTGCACCGCATGGAGCGGGAGCTGCACGAACTGGGCGAGCGGATGGCCCGCGACAGCGGCGACGCGAAGGCCGTCGCCCGCTACGGTGAGCTTCAGCACGCCTTCGAGGACCGCGGCGGCTACGCGTATTCACACAAGATCGACACGGTGCTGACCGGCCTGGGCTTCGAGCGCGACCTGTGGGAACGGCCGCTGGCGCAGCTTTCGGGCGGGCAGCGGACCAGGGGCTACCTGGCGCGGCTGCTGCTGGAGGAGCCGGATGTCCTGCTGCTGGATGAGCCGACGAACCACCTGGACCTTCAGGCCATCGAGTGGCTGGAGAAGTGGCTGGCGGACTTTCGCGGGGCGTTCATCGTCGTGTCGCACGACCGCTACTTCCTCGACCGCGTGACCGACTGGACGTGGGAGGTCTCCTACGCGGCCCTCGAGAGCTACCGGGGCGGCTACAGCCAGTACCATGTCAAGCGGCAGGAGCGTTTCAAGGAGCGTCTCAAGCAGTGGGAGGCGCAGCAGCAGTACATCCGTGAGACCGAGGATTTCATCCGCCGGTTTCTAGCGGGCCAGCGGTCCAAGGAGGCGCAGGGCCGGCGGACGCGGCTGGAGCGGTTCATGAAGACCGAGGCCATGCCCCGCCCGCGCGAGCATCCGCGAATCTCCGTTCGCCTGCACGCCGACCAGCGCAGCGGGGATTTCGTCCTGCGGCTGAGCGACCTTGTGGTCGGATACGAAGCGGCACGGCCGCTGCTCAACGTCGAGCGCCTGGACATTCAGCGCGGCCAGCGTGTCGCAATCGTCGGGCCTAACGGCTGCGGGAAGACGACGCTCCTGAAGACGATCATGGGCACGGTCAAGCCGGTGGCACCCCCAAGGGTACTTGGGGGTGGCACACCCGTGCGGTGGGGGGTCAACGTGACGCTCGGATATTTGTCCCAGACGCACGCGGAATTGTCGCCCTCGATGACGGCCGTCGATGCGGTGCGGCAGATCGATCCATCATTCAGCGAGGAGCGGGCGCGGAACCTGCTGGGCGGCCTGCTCCTGTCGGGCGAGGAGGTCTTCAAGCGGATCGACGAGCTCTCCGGCGGGCAGCGGAGCCGGGTCGTGCTGGCGCGGCTGGTCCTCCAGCGTGCCAACGTGCTCATCCTCGACGAGCCGACAAATCACCTGGACATCCTCTCGCAGGAGGCGCTACAGGACGTGCTGGCCGACTTCGAGGGCACGATCATCTTCGTCACGCACGACCGCTACCTCATTAAGGCGCTGGCGACGGACATCTGGGCCGTCGCTGACGGCGGCATCGTGCCAATGAAGGGCGACTGGGACCAGTACATCCGCTGGCGCGACGAGCGGCTTGGCCTGCCGCCGGCCGAGACCGCGCAGGCGGCCGCCGCGCGGGCCAAGCAGGAGCGCAAGGAGGACTTCAAGGAGCGCCGCCGCCGGACCAACGAGGTGCTGAGGATGCAGCGCCGGCTGGCGGAGGTCGAGCGGACGATCCACGGCCTGGAGGCGGAGATGAAGACTCTCAACGCCGACATATCCAGGGCCGGCGAGGCGGGCGACCTGGCCCGCGTTACAAAGCTTGGCGAGCGGTTCGCGGCGGCCGACAACGAGCTTCGCGAGCTGTTCGCGGAGTGGGAGAAGCTGACGGCGAAGCTGGAGGACGGATGAACGAAAATGACGAATATCGAACAGGAAATA
Organism: Phycisphaerae bacterium; assembly: GCA_041946855.1. Taxonomy (GTDB): domain Bacteria; phylum Planctomycetota; class Phycisphaerae; order SM23-33; family SM23-33; genus JBHGBE01. The sequence continues at coordinate 10,161 of JBHGBE010000071.1, forward strand.
TCGAATATCGAAGTTAAGAGAAGAGACGCGCTGATTCACTTCGATATTCGATATTTCCTGTTGGATATTCGTGATTCCTCTAATGCCACCAGACGGAACTTGCCGGTTCGGTTGTGAGCGGGTTGATAATCCTCACGACGGGGCAGAGAATGAGGGAGAGAAAGGCGGGCATTCATGAACGACAGGGCGTCGTCATCGGCGATGGACCAGTTCCGCAATTCGCAGGAGTATTTGGAGCGCCAGGCGCCGCGACTGGTCCAGGAGCGGCGCAAGGCCGGGCTTGAGGGGCTTGTCGGCGACCTGGCGTGCGTGATCATCAACGTCGAGCCGGACCGCCAGAAGCCGGCCGTCGAGGAGCTCCAGCACTACACCGGCATGAGAGTGGTGGGGGTTTTTGAGGGGCCTCTGTACATCACGGCCTGGCTGGCGCTGGACGGCTCGGCCGACATCCTGGTCCGCTCGCGGCGCAAGCCGGACAACCCATTCCGCGCGATGAACGACATGCCCAAGTCGCGCCACCTGCCCAACACGCGCCTGGAGACGTTCGTGATGGAGTGCTTGGACCTGGAAAAGTACGTCGCCATCCAGAAGGCCCGCGGCGTGCGGTTCGTGACGGAGGAGATCATCCGCACCGACACGTACCTGTTCATCCAGACGTTGCCGTCGGCGCTGATCGGGGCCTCCTACGGTTTCATCCAGTGGCTTGGCCCGCGGACATACCGCTTCGGCGAGCGGCGCGAGATCGCCTGGGACATTCCCGCGCCGACGGCCGCGTATCGCGGGAACATCGGCAGGCTCGACCACGTGGCCACCCGCGTCCGTGCCCGCGACCGCGACGACGCCATACTGGAGTTCATCCGCCTGACGAACCACACGTTCAGCTTCTCGATCTACGTCGAGAGCCTCAATTCGATCACCAACGTCACCCGCCGCTCGGCCAAGGACGTCGGGCTGGTCTTCACCTCCGGCATCGCACCGTACGTCGACGACAACGTGTCCGGGCCGACGGAGAAGTTCATCCACAACTACGGCCCTCGGACGCACCATATCGCCTTCGCCACGGAGGACATCGAGCGGACGTTCGACGCCCTCAAGGCCGACGGCATGACGTTCATGATAGAGCTGGTGGGCGGGCAGTCGGAGGGCCTGCACCAGACCTTCACTAACCCCTCGCCTCACACGCTGATCGTGAGCGAATACATACACCGCTACGGCGGGTTTACCGGCTACTTTACGCAGAGCAACGTCACCGCCCTGACGCTGGCGACGGGCAAACAATAGACGCGGCGGCTTCGGGTTTTCGGTTGCGAATCGGCTACCGCGGGCTAACATTGCCTCAGGTGGGGCGGGCAACTAACGCGAAGGAATGCGACTATGGGAAGAGCACTTCTGATCGCGACTGGGATAGCGGCCTTGGTTGCGCTTGGCGCCGGCTGCGCGCAGGGCGACCTGAAGATCAGGTACCCATCTTCATGGGGAGGCGCCGAGGCGCCGCCGGCGAACATCGCGCCGGCCGACCCCAACAGCATCGCCGACCTCCGCCGCGAGAACGTCCAGCTGAAGGACCGCATCGCCTGGCTGGAGGACCACATCCGCAAGTCGGACTCCGAGTACAAGAAGAAGCAGCGCGATGTTGATGAAATCAAGGCCGACATAGCCAGGTTCGCCGCCGAGCGGGACCGCTACAAGCGCGCCGCGGGCAATTGAGGAGGACCGCCAATGAACAGAACCATGATCATACTGTGCGCGTCGGCGATGGCGATCCTTGCATCCGGCTGCGCCACGGGCAAGCTGGACATCGGCGCCAGCGACGACCGGCCGCCCGCAAGCTCGACGGTCCAGCAACCGGACGACAGGCCGGCGGCCGACATCCAGCGCGAGAACGCCCTGCTCCGCGCCCGGCTTGAGAAGCTGGAAAAGGACTACAAGGACTGGACGGCCTCGATCGACTCCAAGAAGGCGGAGATCGACGACCTCAAGCGCCAGCGCAAGGAGATCGAGAAGGACCGCGACAGGTGGAAGAAGGCCGCGGGTAAGGATTGACGATTGTCGATCTGATGTTGACGATTGATGGCCCGTCCGAGCTTTGCTGTTCAGTCGACAATCGAAAATCGTCAATCGAAAATGTCAGTAATCACGCCCTTCGAATCGACCTTATCTCCACGGCCGTCGTCGGCACGTCATCGTAACCGCTCACGCTGCCGGTGGGAACTCTGCCTATCTTGTCGAGCACGTCCAGGCCCTCGGTCAGCCTGCCGAACGCGCAGTAGCCGAAACCGTTCGGCGAGTTGTCCTTGTGGTCGAGGAAGCCATTGTCGACAAGGTTGATGAAGAACTGCGAGGTCGCGCTGTCGACGACGCTCGTGCGTGCCATCGCCAGCGTGCCGCGGGCGTTCTTCGCATCCGAGCGGGCCTCGTTCTTGACCGGCTTCTTCGCGGGCTTCTGCTGCATCTTGGGCGAGAAGCCGCCGCCCTGCGCCATGAAACCGCTGATGACGCGGTGGAAGATCAGCCCGTCGTAGAACTTCTCATCCACGTAGGCAAGGAAGTTGGCGACGGTCAGCGGGGCCTTGTCGGCCCAAAGCTCGGCCTTCATGGTCCCAAGCGAGGTCTCGATGATCACGACGGGGTTTGGCGCGGCCATTGGTTTCCTTTCACGGTTTCGGGGCCGGCGATTCGGCCCTGCGGATGCTCTTGATGATGATCGGCTGCACTGGAACGTTCCTGGGGCCGGTGGGGACCTGCGCGATCTTGTCGACGACCTCCATCCCGTTGTCGAGAACTTTCCCGAAGACGCAGTAGCCCGGCTTCGTGGCTGTCTTGTCGAGGTGCGAGTTGTTGACCAGGTTGATATAGAACTGCGAGGTCGCGCTGTCGGGGTCGCCGGGCAGTTGCCCCATAGCCAGCGTGCCGCGCAGGTTTTGCGTGTCCTCGCGGGCCTCGTTGCTGATGGGCTTGAGGGTCTCCTTGAGCTTCATGTCTGGCGTCAGGCCGCCGCCCTGGGCCATGAAGCCTGGGATCACGCGGTGGAAGATCGTGCCATCGTAGAACTTGCTGTCCACGTATGTCAGGAAGTTGGCGACGGTCTTCGGGGCCTTGTCGGGCCACAGCTCCGCCTTGAAGGTGCCCAGCGACGTCTCGATGACCACAACCGGCTTTGCGCTGGCGGCCGGCGCTGGCGTGGACGACGGCGGAGGCGCCGGAGACTCCTTGGAAGAGCACCCGCCGGCGGCAAACGCCGAAACCGCCGCGAGCAACGCCAAAGCAGCTAGACTCCGAAACATGGCAATCACCTCTTGCTTGAAAGTCTCGATTACTTCTTCTGATAATAGCGGAAGCGATGCGGCAACTCCACAGCACCGCAGATGGAGAGCTTCTATGAAGCGATGGATGGCAGGAACGGTGATCGTGCTCGCGGCGTGCGGTGCGTGCCTCGGGCAGGTCAGGAAGTTCGACTTCGGCGCCAAGGACTCGCCTACCGTCGAGGGCTGGCAGAAGGTGACCCAGCACTCGGCCTACGACGCCAAGGCGGGTTTCGGCTGGGAGACCAAGCTCAAGGCGGTCGACGTCGAGAAGTGGTGGAATCCGCAGTACAAGGATGCAGGCGTCATCACGGCCGTCGACAACAAGGAGGCCGACAAGATCGGCACCTCCTACGTCATGGGCTACCGCTTCTTCGGCTGGCAGTTCGACAAGGACCAGGACAAGCAGGGAGTTGACCGGCTTAAGACGGTCCCTGACGATCCGATCCCCGCGACGTTCATCGTGGACCTGCCCGATGGCGAGTACCTTGCCTACCTTGGCTTGGGCGACCCGAAGGTGTCCAACTTCCAGTACGCCCCGTTCAAGGTGTCCTTCAATGGCCAGGCGAGGATCGACCTGGTCGCGCCCGGCGCGGTGGCCGAGCGGCGCGTCGATGACATCAAGGTCGAAGGCGGCAAGCTGAAGATCACGTTCGAGGCCCTGCCCGACAAGTGCAACAGGCATCCATACCCCTGGAACAAGTTCGTCGCCTGGGAGGCCAACTTCCTCATCCTGGCCCCCAAGGCCGACAAGGATGCGTTCGACAAGGAGATCGCCGCCACCAAGGACAAGCGGGCCAACGCCTACTGGGACAACTTCCCCAAGGGCCGGCCCCCCAAGTGCCAGGTCGTCGATGGATACATCGTCAAGGACGGCAAGCCCTTCTTCCGTCTGCTCTGGCACGGCTGGGGGTGGGACGAACTTGTCGGCGGATACAGGTTCTACTGCCTGACCAACACGATCAACAACAGCACGATGCGGCCGTTCCTGTCCTTCGACCAGTACCCCGATGACAACTACCGCAAGCTGGCCCTGGAGAAGGTCCGCCTGCCGGACTTCATCAACCAGGCCAACCGGGCGTATTCGTTCGGCTACCTGGTCAACACGTATTCCGAGTGGACCAAGGTCCTGCCGGGCTGCTACCGCGACCCGAAGAAATACGAGGGCGACGACATCGACGTCCGCGGGAAGACGACCCAGTGGGAGCCGGCCGTGTGGGGCAAGGGGGCCATGGAATGGGCCTCGCGCGTCCATACCGTCGAGGCCGAGCACACAGAGCGCCACCCGGCCGTGACAAGCCATGAGATCATTGAGGAGTACTGGCTCGTGCCGGGCGGATACTCGGAGCCGTCCAAGACGAAATACAGGGATTGGCTCAAGAGCAGGTATGGCGATATCGCCAAGCTCAACGTCGAGTGGGGAACGGCCTACGGCGACTTCAAAGAGATCGATCCGCCGAAGAAGGCCGACACATACTCGCAACTGACGGCCAACCACTCGGCCTTCGACACCTGGAAGCGGCTGCACAACGTCGAGATGGTCAAGCTGGGATATGAGGCGGTCAAGAAGCTCAACCCCGACATCCTCGTGGCCGGCGGCAAAGGCGTCGCGGGCACGGCCTGCTACGACTACGGCCAGTGGGTCGATGTGCTGCACTGGTATTCCGGATGGAACATGGCGGCCGCCCGCGCCGCGACGGACAAGTGGAACCACGTCCTGTGTCCGGTGTACGTCAACCCGTGCGGCCTGCACAAGGTCCGCGGCGGCGTTCCCGTCGGCACCGACCCGTTCTACGAGCGATACCGCCTGGCGCCGTACTCCGAGATGCTCACGAAGGTCTTCGAGGGCAGCAGGGCGATATTCAACGAGGACTACGTGAGCAGTCCCGACTTCCACTACTACCACTACACAAAGCAGTGGAAGGGCAAGAAGCACGAGGGCACGCTCGGCGGCGCACTGGAATTCACGACCGATGACCTGCCCGACGTTTATGTCGAGCCCAAGACGCTCCAGCTTGCACGGTTCAACCAGATGATGTACCGCCTGGCCCCTGTCGTGCTGCCGACGAAACTCCCATCCGCCCAGATCGCGTTGCTGCACACGCCGGAGAGCTTCTACCTGTTCGATTCGATGGGCGTATACTCGCAGTGCATGGCGTCGTTCGAGCGGCTATGCCAGATGCTCCACGTGCGCCATGATGTGCTCCACGCGGCCGACCTGGAGGCCAATATCGGCAAGTACAAGGTGCTGGTCCTGACGGCCGCCGCCGAGTGCGTGACGCCGCAGCAGGCGCAGGCCATCAGGAAGTTCCACGACGGCGGCGGGACCTTGGTGCTGCTCGACGGCGCGTTGAACCTCGACAGCCGCACGCTCCAGCACGCACAGTTCCTGGACGACTTCCGCAAGGACCTCGGTATCGTCCCGAAGAGGCTGACAAAGCCCGGCGAGCAGATGCTGACGGCGGCCGGCAAGTTCACGCCGACCGCGGGCCAGGGCAAACAACTCAAGAGCGTCAAGGAGAACCCGCAGGCCCCGTGCGCATACGAGACATCAGCCGGCCAAACGGCCCTGGCGAAGATCGGCGACGACGCGGTGATGATCGCAACGGCCTCCGGCCGGTGCTTCGTTATGACCAACGGCGCGATCCGCAAGAGCAGCAAGAGCGGCGAGCCGCTGGACGCGAACTGGCTGGCGCTGTTCCGCGACGTCTTCACGGCTGCCGGCGTCAAGCCGGAGCTTAGCGTCGAGGGCGGTCCGAATCCCGAGCGCGTTACCGCCGGCGTGATGAGCGGCAAGGACGCATCGGGCGCGCCGTACTGGGTCGTCGGCCTGGCAAACTTCAACCGCGACGCTCAGGACCTGAGGGTCAAGATAGACTGTCTGCCCCAGCGCGACGGCCAGCACGAAGCGGCTCTGGACAAGTACGATGTCATCGACCTGACAGGCGAGCGCCCAATCATCGCCAAGGACGACAAGGGCGGAAATCATCTGGCAACAGACACCGAAATGCGCCAGGCGAAGGTGCTGGCCGCCGGCGGGAGCCCGGGTGAACTGGCCGCCAAGGGCCTGGATATCAAGGTCGAAGGACTGATGGGGCGCGTGCTGGTGATTCGGCCGGCGGGCCTGAAGGTGATCGTCGATGCGCCCGCCTACACCTTCAAGGCGATGGCGAAGGATGTCGTGATCGTGCCCGGGGACGGCCTCGGTGCTGCCGGCAAGACCCACGCGGAGAACGTCGCCAAGGCCATCATCGCCGCCGGCGGCAAGGCGACGGTCGCGGCCGAGGCCGACATCAAGAAGGCCAAGACCCACTACGAGATCAAGGTCGACGGAGTCCTGCTTGAGACCTTCGACAACGAGCCGCTCGTGACCGAAAAGAACCTGGTCCTGATCGGCTCGGCGGCGACCAACGGACTTGTCAAGCACCTGGAGGCCCCCCGGACGTTCACCTATGACAAGGTGCTGGAGAAGGTCACGGCCGCTCACCCCGGGCCGGGACGCGGGGTGCTGGCCCTCGTCGATTCGGTCAGCGACTGCGCGTTCGACGCGACCGACAAGTCGCGCGACGCCATATTGGTCGGCGGCAGCGACGACGCCGGAACCGCGGCGGCCGTCACGCGGCTCGTGGAGATTTTGACCGCCAAGTGAGAGTACCGGGCGCGATTCGTGGAGTTGGAACACGGATTTCCCAGATTGCACGGACTATGGGACAGATCCGCGTCGAGGACCCCTCCCGCATTCCTTGAAATCCGTGGAATCCGTGCTCCAACTCATCCAATGGCGCATGTCTGGCAATTCTCATTTCCCGTTCAGTTTGGAGTTCCCTTTGCCTTTGGGGAGGGTTAAACTCGAAGGGTCAGGTCTTGATGGTTTGGGATTTGTGGAGTTCGTGAAAGGCCGGCCCTTTGGGCGTCCGGCTCGCCGATGTGGTTTGGCCGCGGCGGTCGGCGCGGGTCGTGCGGTCTTTCGGAAGGCGTTTCGGCTGACGGTCAGGCATGGTTTAGACGCGGATATTGCCAGGAGACCGGCAAGATGCGCCCCAGGCAGGTAATTTGCCCGTCATGTCACGCGACGCTGGAGGTGCCGGAGCACTGCGTCAACTGCATCGCCCGGTGCGGCAGGTGCCACACCCGCTTCCGCGTGTTGACGGATGATGCCATCGCCGGGTGGATCAACGAGGGGATCCCAAGAGAGAGCGACTTCGACGAGGTCCCGCCGCCCAGGCCGCCGCGCGCCCCCGTCCAGGCCCCCAGGCCCGCGGCGGCCAGTCCACCGGGCGCGGCGCCGGCCCCGGCCGCCAGGCCCCCAGGACGGCCGGTCATGGTCCAAGCGGTCAAGCCGGAAGTCGAGCCGCCTCGTTCCGGGCATACGGCCGTGCTGACCGCCATCACCGATCCGATTCGGCTGGTCAAGATCGATGGGTCGGGCGTCCTGTTCGAGTTCCCGGCCCAGCGGATGCTGGAGGAGCAGTTCCGCTGCGCCATGCCGCGCCGATGCCTCCAGTGCGGCACACGGACGCATCTGCGGGCGCACGTCATCGTGTACTCTTCCTCCGCGCAGCTTCGCGACAGCGTGTCCCTTGAGGATGAGCATTCGGCCGGCCCGCTCACGCTCAGCGAGGACGAGCTCCGCAACCTCAGCGCCGAGGAAGTCGTCCGTCGCATGCAGAAGGTCCCCAATGTGCCCGCGCCCGGCAACGAGCCGATGCCGTACTGGGTCTGCGACATGTGCAGCGGCACGGGCGTCATCTCCGGGCAGATACAGGTCAACTCGCAGACTGGCGTGGGATTCTGCCGACTGCTGATCCGCAGCCAGCGGCGGGCGGCGGAGTTCTTCGGCGCGGTCGGCGGCGGCGATTCGCGGGAGTACCGCGACTTGATGCGCCGCATCGCCGCCACGGCCGAAAACCCCTGGGACTCGCTGCCGGAGGCCATCCAGCACCGCGTCCAGCAGTGGTTCAAGCCCTACGGCGACGAGCAGTTCATCGCCTACATCCCCGACCGCGACCACTTCCGCACCGAGGATGGAATGGCCGGGATGGTCGTGTCGACCAAGCGTCTGATCTACCACACGCGGGTACGCCATCACGAGGTCGGCGTGGCCGATGCGATCGAGTTCGGCCTGGCCATGACCGGCGGCAAGGGCACGCTCCAGATCAAGACCCCGCCCTGGGAGGTCAGGCGGATGTCAGTGGACCGGGACGGGACTGACCGCCTACGCCGCGCGATGGTGGTGGGGCGGTTCAAGGCGGTCTGGCATTAAGAGGCCGGTTCCCGCAGCTCAAGCAACTTCTCCCCGCTAATCGTCCCCAGGCAGTTGCCGCGCAATCGCCTGGTTCCTGCGGTCATGCACCCGCTGGCGGGCCAGGCGGGCGATTCCCCCCGGGCTGGCCGCGGTCCTGGCTTTGACCTTGCGGCCCGCCGCCACCGCCGTGATGGCGCCTATGGCGCCGCCGCCTGTGACGGCCGCGGTGCCGGTCGCCCCGTCCCTGTTGGTCGCGTTGGCCTTGCTGGTTGCCTTGCCCCTGCTGAGGACGCTGTCCCTGCCGGTAGCCCCGGCCCCGGCTTCCATGGCCGTTCTGGCCGCCCTGAGGACGCTGCCCGGGCTGCGGGCGCTGATCGGGCCGCTGCTGCGGCGTCGCCTGGGACCCCCCGGCCTCGCCTTCATCGACGGGGATTTCCTCCTCGAACTCGGCGCCCGTGTCGAGATCATCCGGAACTTCCACGGGCTCGAGTGCCTCATCGCCGGATGGCGTGAACTGCTCCTCTTCCGTAATATCGAGCCCAACGGAAGCCATGTCTTCCGACGGAGAGGAGGCCGGCGATGCCGCCTGTGCCGTTGGGGCCGGCGCCTCATTCGCCTGCCCTTCCGGCTCGGCCGGCCGGCCGGGACGGACCCCTCCGAGCGGCGCAGCGGCCTTTGCGGGCGATGGCAAGGGCCGCCGCGGCATGGCAGGGGGCTCCTGGACCTTCTCCTCGCCGCGGAACCTCGCGCCGTCCCTTGGCCCGGCCGTCGCCTCCTCGCGAAGCAGCCTGCGTTCGGACCTTTCCGGCGAGGGCTCTCGCGGCTCCGGCGGCGGTTGCACGGCCGCCGGAGGCACGTCACGCTCCAGGATCTCCTCGTTGGCCACCACCGCAAGCGTGTTGTCTGGCAACAGGAGCTGCACGAGCTGCGTGATGATCTGCGAATCGACGACCTTGCCGACCAGCTTCTCCGTCCTCACCCACGTGTTCCTGCGCGGCAGCTTCTTGCGCAGGTCCTCGTACACCGCGTCCTCGTACCGCAGGCAGCACATGAGCCGCCCGCACCTGCCGGAGATTTTGGACGGGTCCAGCGTGGCCTTCTGCGTCTTGGCCATGCGCATGGAGACGGGCTTGAGGTCCTTGAGATACTCCTGGCAGCAGCACCTCTGGCCGCACCGCTCGTAGTCGGCCACGAGCCGGGCCTCGTCACGCGCGCCGACCTGGCGCATCTCGATCCGCGTGCGGAACTGGCTCGCCAGCGTCCGCACCAGCTCGCGGAAATCGACCCGCGACTCGGCCGAGAAGTAGAAGATGATCCTCTCGCCGCCCAGCAGGTGCTCGACGGTGACCAGTCTCATGGGCAGGTTCAGCTCGCGTATCTTCTGGCGGGCGAACGCGCCTTCCTCGCGGGCGGAGGTCATCAGGTGGCGGAAGTCGATCACGTCCTGCGCGTTGGCCTGTCGCAGCACCTTGCCGCCGCGGTGGAACGGGTAATCCGGCCCACAGGCCCGAAGATAGTCCCGCAGGCGGCCCGAAGCGATGCAGCGCCAGGACGGGTCATTGGAAACGGAGACGACGACCTCGCCGAGTTCGACGCCGCGCTCCGTCCTCACGACGACCTTCGCGCCGGGGACCGGTGGGCGGGCCATGTCGTGAGCATATTCGCCCAAGTGCCCCATCAGACCATAGCGGATGATGACGGTGTTGACGGGGCGGGTGGGCTGCGTTTCGCCGCGCGGCGCCGCCTGCTGCTGCGGTGGCGTCGGCGCGGAAGGACTGGATGGCTGGGGGACAGCAGCAGGGGAGGACTGGAGGACAGTAGGACTCGAAGGCGGGGCGACTGGAAGACTGGAGCACGGGACGACGGGAGGACTGGCGGGCGTGAGGACGGAACCAGTCTCAACAACGGGTCTTTCCTCACCTGCTCCTGTCCTCCCGTCCTCCTGTCCTTCCCTCTGTTCGGCCTGATCCGGCGCACTGTGGACCTGGGCAGCCGGCTGCTGCGGATCGCGAGTCTGTGGGCTTGGCGCTTCCGGTGAAGGCCCGGCGGGGTCTGACATTGGAACTCCGCTGCTGTGCAAACCGCGGCGGCCCGCGGGGGGGTTGGCTATCCCAGGCGCCGGTCCGTTGCCGGCGCCGCACGCGCCCGCTCGTCGGCATGGGGCCGCTCAAGGCTGACCCTCTGGGGCGGTCCCGGAAGGGGACGCACGCCAGTCCCCGGTACCGCCGGGGATCGGCCATGCCGTGCAGGCATCGCGTCGCCACACCCGCTTCCCGGTCCTATGCCGGGCGCGGCAGCAGCGGCACGCATCTATTATATCGGCAAATCCGTCCCGCTGCTACTCGATCATCCAGAGAATCAGGCTAGTCTCGTCCTTGACGAATATGCGCTTGTCGGAGATAGCCGGGTAGCCGTATACGGGCTTCTCCGAGACCTTGTAGCTTGCCTTCTCGATATAGGACTTGTCGCTCGCATCGAAGACGACTAGGTCGGCCTTGCTGGTCAAGGCGATGATGACGGAATCCGCGGCGACCGTCGCGCCGTAGGTCGTGCCGCGGTCCTTCGAGTCGATCCAGGCGGTCTTCCCGTCCTTGGCGCTCAAGCAGAAGAACTTCCCGCCGCCGCGGCGGTCGGCACCGGTCGACAGGCCGAAGAGCAGGCCGTCCTTCGGGACGGGCGTGTTGAACGCGGTAGCGATGTCCGGGTTCTTCCACAGTTCCTTGGCGGCGAAGCCGTCGTCCTTCTTCTCGATCTTGACGGCCGTTGTGCCGCGCCCCGGCCCGGTGTAGATCAGCGTCTGGCCGTCGATGATCGGCGATGGGGCGTTGTAGGTCATGCCTGTCGGGGCGAAGGGCGTCTTCCAGGCGAATTTCCCGTCGGCTGCGTTGACGGCCACCATGTCCTTGGCCATCATAGCGACGATGAGCTTCACGCCGTCAACGGTCATCACCGACGGCGAAGAATAGGCCGGCCCTTCGTCGGTCCACTTCCACTTCTCATCGCCCTTGGCCAGGTCGAACGCATAGATGCCGCCCTTGTCAGGGGCGCCAAGCAGCAGGACGGCCATGCCGTCCAGGATCAGCGGTGAGGCGGCCGTATAGAACTGCGGCACGCCGGCGGGAGCTTCCTTGCCGGGCTCCTTGCGCCAGAGCACGTCGCCCTTGGCCGCGTCGAAGCAGGAGGCGACGCCGGTGACGCCAAGCGTGACGACCTTGCCATCAGCCACGGCCGGCGTGGCCCTGGGGCCGGAGTGCGCCCTGGCGGACGGCCCGGAAATGGCCGGGACCTCGTACTTCTGCTTCCAAACCTCCTTGCCGTCGGCCGCGTTGAGGCACAGGAGGACCTCGTCCTTCTCCTGCCGGGCGAAGACGTAGACCTTGTCGCCCACGAGGACCGGCGAGGTGTCGCCCGCGCCGACTTCGATCTTCCACTTCTGGGTCAGCGTCTTGGGCCATTCCTTCGGCGCGGTGAAGTCGGCGACCTTCCCATCCCGGTTCGGCCCGCGCCACTGCGGCCAGTCGCCGGCGAGCGCGCAGCATGTGATCGCCACAACCACACAAGCCAGGACCGCTCTACCTACTAGACGTGTTCCGCTCATGTCCTTCTCCCGGTGAATTGCCGGACTGTCCCGCCGGCGCGACGCGGCGCCGAATCGGGCGCGTCCACGCCTTGAATGATTGGCTCGGAATGGGGCCATTGCAAGGAAAAAGCGAGGGCAGAATGCAAGAGGCGGAATGCAGAGGAAATCGTGGGGAATGCGAGTGGCGGTGGTTAGGCGGCTGGGGAGTTTCTCATTTTGCCTTCCGCGTTCCGCATTTTGCCTTGAGACGTCGCTTATCTAATCGATACCCAGCAGCCTCGCCGCCGTGGACCAGCGGACGGCCTCCTTCTCATGGTCGCTAGCGCCGATGGCGTCCAGTTCGAACTGGAGCGTCCTGAGCGCCCACGCGGGAGTGGGCGACTCCTTGCCGAGCACACCGTCGGTGCCGAACAAGACCTTCTTGAGGTCCAACTGGCCGGTGTCGTACATCTCCTTGAACCGCGGGCGGATGGCGCGCCCGTCCTCGCCCGGGGGGACGTTCTTGCGCACGTAGTGCATCTGGCCGATGGAGAGATCGAAGTACACGTTTGGGTTCCAGATCATCATCTTCGCGGCCTCCTCGTGCCAGGCCCCGGTCCCCAGGTGCGCGCCGATGATCGTCATTTCGGGAAACGAGCGGGCGATGCGGTCCAGGCAGGCCGGGCGCATGTAGTCGGACGAGATCCGCCAGGCCCGCTGATAGTCGCCCTGGTACTCCGAGGGCACGGCGCCGCTTATGACGATGCCGGTGTGGAACAGGCAGACCATGCCGGCCTTGGCCGCCGCCTCGTAGATCGGGAAGAACTCATCGTCGTCGTAGGGCTTGGAGGCGAAGATGAACTTCAGGCCGCGGAAACCGTGCGAGATTGCCTTGCGGGCCTCACGCAGGCCGCCGCCGTGGCCGGGCGTGATGTAACCGAACGGGATGACGAAGTCCGGGAACTTCTTCGCGAGCTTCGCGACCTGCGCGACCGACGGGTGCCAGCCGTCGCCCTTGGTCAGGCCGAAGACCACGGCCTTCTCTATCCCGCCGGCCTTCCACGCGGACACGAACTCCTCGGCGCGGTCGATGTTCCCGTTGAAGTGAACATGCACATCCAGAATCCTCATATCTACCTCCTGTTGCGCACGAGTATCGCAACAATCGGGTTTGGAAGCAAGGTCGAAGCGGAGGTCCCGCAAGGTGACTGTGGAACTCAGCCAGCATCCAGTGGACCACGGGCGGGATGAACAACAGAACTACATTGAGGGTAACATTTCACCCGTCTGCAACGGATTGTACGTATAGCGGCGGGAGGTGGCCAGA
>JBHGBE010000072.1:0-23434 GCA_041946855.1 Phycisphaerae bacterium
GTCAAAAATCAACCGTGCAAATCCTAGCGATTCACACTTGACTGCCTATAGCTGGTCTTCCAGGAATCGGGTTTCTGAAAGGCTCCATCGGCTGGCCGCCTGAGTTTCCCTGAGCCTTCGTAGCGTTGTCGTATTAGGATTTAGGGCTTTGCCCCGCGCCGGATTCGTGTGATAATTGAGCGGCCGGGAACGGGCGCGGCGTCTGGCCCGCGCCGGGCCTGGCTTGTTACGGATGCGGATGTGGGTGTGTGCGAATATGAAATGCGGTACAGTGGTTGAGCGGACGGGAGCATCATCTTATGCGGATATGCGAATATGGCGACACGGCCGGCGGGGGCCCCGCATGACCGCCCGCGCGAGGCGCATGGCGATAGGGGGCGTCGCGCTGGCGGCGGCCCTGGCCGTCGGCGTCTGGCTCCGCGCAGACCTGTGGATCAGCGGCGCGCTTACCGGCGCTGGGGCGCCCACCACCGCGCCGGGCAACGAGAGCGGCAACGGAAACGGCCATGGCGCCGCACCCGCATCGCGCCCCGCCAACTGGGCGCAGCCCCTGACGGCCGCGGGGCTGGAGAACTTCCACCGCGTCTCCGACGGCCTCTATCGCGGCCGACAGCCGAAGGCCGAGGGGTTCGTCTCGCTCAAAAAGCTCGGCGTAAGAACTGTCGTCAACCTCCGCACCACGCACTCGGACTCCAAGCTCCTTGGCGACACGGGCCTGGTCTACAAGGAGATCGAGTTCAACCCCTTCTCTCCGAGCGACTCGGAGGTGGCGACGTTCCTCAAGGTCGTCACCGACAAGTCGAACCAGCCGGTCTTCGTCCACTGCCAGCACGGGGCCGACCGCACGGGCATGATGTGCGCGATGTACCGCATGGCCGTCGAGGGCTGGCAGCGCGACGAGGCCATCCGCGAAATGACACAGGGCGGCTACGGCTGGCACGAGCAGTGGGTCAACATTCTGGCGTACATGAACAAGGTGGACGTCGAGAAGATCAAGAAGCAGGCGGGGATGGGGCAGTAGCGGGCGCGTGGAAACGTCTGAATGTGGAGCGCGGTAGCAAATCCGCCGAAGGCGGATGCGACACCGCTATGGCTCCACCGCCATTTTCGCGCTGAGCCGTTGAACCGGCGGATGAGCCGGCAAACACGGGCCAATCCAAAGCGGTGTCGCGTCCCTTCGGGACTCTGCCGCCGCACTCCACAGAGCCGGCCGAAAGACATCCTGGCGTACCTGGGTTACGCTGAGAAATGCCTTCAATCGAAGAAGGTCTACCCGATCCCGGCGCATGGGCGGCAATACGGCAAGCCCAACACGACAATCACGCCGTCAGGACTCCTTTGTTCTTCTCAACCATTTCGGCGAGGTAGCTGATTAGCTTCCCATCACTGCCCCCGGGGGCTGTTGGATGAACAATGTTGAAAGCGGGGATTCTTCTTTGAGAGAAGTGGACCAAATGCAGTGAAACCTTGCCTGCCCCAGTAGTATCAACCTCCGTTGTCTGGATCTTGGTGGAGTTCTTGAGCGGGTAGATGGCGTCTTTCCCGAGTACAATGAGAGTTCCAGGGTCCAAGATCTCGATCTCTTTGTAGGCGAAAGTTCGCGGGCACCAATTCCACATTTCCTGGAACGGTTTGGATCGCTCGTCGGGCGGGGAGCACTTTATCATGTTGAGAAATGCGATGCTTTCCATGGCCTCGGCGAGAATCGCTGCATTGTCCGCGATGTTATTGCCGCCTATGGTGACGCTATTGCCTGTGATCTCCCAGTCAGACCTGAGGACGATGGCTGAGTAGGTCGCCATTCGGTGCCAAAACAGCGAACCACGGTAAACGCTCGCGGGATTGCCGAACCTGATCTTCTTCACGCCCCGCGAAAGTAGGCAGAGGGCATGAACGGCAAGGCCTTGGACTTCGAGGAGGCCCCCGTCGCCATTCAAGTTTTGCCCAGCGATGAGAAGACGTTTGGGCGTCGCCGCAAAACCAGGCCCGACGTATGGAAGCGATATTCGGTTCCATTTGTCGAAGCACGCTGACTGGACAACCTCTTGCGCTCCCCAGCAATCCTTGCACCTTGGACAAGTCTTGTGGAGTGGCAAGGCTTCAAGTCGTTGGTCAGCAGTGTCTACGACGCAGTTTCGGGAATAGAGGTCTACGAGTTCTTGGAACATCGGAATCTCCTTGCTCCGCAAGAGAATAACCTGTCTCCGCGATCACTGGCTCGGGACCGTCCCGGGCCACCCAGACGATGAGATGATACCGCGATTCACGCCGCATGAAACCCGAGTCTCGCCTTTCGTTCGACTCTGACCTCTTCCAGCGCCGCGTCGATCAGGCGGGGGTCCACGGATATGCCCGCCGGCGGGGCATCGTTGTCGCGCGCGGGCGGCGATGAATCCACGGCCAGTATATGGATGGTGCTCGCCAGTTCCTCCACCTGCGCGCCGGTATACCCGTGCGTGGATTCGACCAGGTGCTCCAGGTCGGAAGGGCCGACGGCGGCCGCGAAGTTCGCGATCAAGGAACCGGCCGTGCTGACGCCCATCACCGCCTACCATGGCAACGGCGGCGCGGGCGCCAAACCCGGAACGCTCTCGCTCAAGCACGCGGATGGCACGGTCTACGGCCCCTGGCAGGCAATCGGCGGCGCGGAAGATAAGATATGGGCGGCGGAGCCGAGGGCCGCCATCAAGGCCGGCGAGTACACCGTCGTCAACTCGGACAATGCGACGTGGTCCTGCAACGCCCAGTCCGGCAACGCGGGCTTCTTCCAGGTTCGCCTTCTGACGCTCGCCGCGATCTCTGGGGCTGCCAGCCGGCCGCGCAGTGGGGCAAGCCATCCGCCGGCCTCCAGGTGCAGCTGTGGACGGCCGGCCAGGCCGCCTCCGGGGGCGGCATCCTCGAACTGCTCGTCGATGTGCGGAACCGCTCCGTCTACACGCTCACCCTCGCGTCGCCGGGATTCGTGGAGGTCGAAATCGACGGCGTATGGTACGTCCACTCGCCCGCCGGCACTGTGTTGGCCGCCCCGTTCGACAAGCTTAGCCCAGGCGCATCTTGCCACGCGTAGAAGCCACCTCTGGACCTGCTATGGTCTACAAAGGACAAGCCCGACAAGCCGCTGAAACTGGGCGTCCGGAAGCACAAGGTGCGCGTGGCAGTGCAGGGGTCATTCGACTACGACGGCGGCCAGCCGCGCGCCGATAGCAATGAGGTCGAGGTGGACCTGGCCGCGCCCGCCGCGAAAGGGCCTGCCTCTGCGCCGACCAACCGGCCGTCATCGCTGCCGACCACCACGCGGTCCGCTGACAGTGAAGTCCCATGGACCAAGGCGGTCAACGGCCTGGAGTGCAGGCTGCTGCTCGATACGCCCGTCGTGCCGCCGCACAAGGGCGCAGCCGGTACGATGAAACCTGAGCTCGAGCCGCGCGTCTTCGTGACCTTCCAGGTCCGCAACGTTGCCCAGGAGGTGCTCAATATCCATCCGGGGCTCAGCGCGTTGCAGGGCGAATCGACCTCCAGCGGCGCGACCTTCCGCGTGATGGGCCACGAGGGCAAGGAGGCCAGGTACCTAGGCGTCTACGCCTCGCCCATCCTTCAGGGGCCGTCGGACTTCATCATCATCGGCCCCGGCCAGGTCAGGACCAACCGCGTAAGCCTGCCATACGACTACTCCTTGCCCGGCTCCTACGAGATATCCACCAGGCTGGCCGCGGGGACAAGTATGTCCTGCCGTACTTCTATGGGAAAGGCTCCGACAAGATTGAGACCAACCCCGACGACGTCTGGATCGGCATCCTGGAATCCAACGCGGTCAAGGTCGAGGTCTCGCCGGACGCAACGACTCAACCGGCGACAAAGCCGGCGACGCGGCCCGCCGCCAGTGTCGAGATACCCGACAACGCTGGGCAACACGCAGACGGACAAGGACGGCCGGTGGGTGATCTGGACCGTGCGGGAGAACGGCGTTGCGTCCCCCGTCGGCGGCCATGACACCGACTGGGTTCGGTTCTGCATCGGCGTCCGGCCACCTCGCGATGGTGGCAGAGGGGTTGACCCCGGCCTGCTGGTCAGGAACACCGCCATCCCCGATGGCCGGACCAGCGTGGAGATACCCGTCAGGCTGGACGCCGCTGGCCCCACGACCTCCCGCCCGGCCGCCTCAATGCCGGCCGCGACCAGGCCTTGACGGGCGCTCAGATGCAGTAATCCGCCGTCTGCTGCCTGTCGAGCTCGGCCTCCTGCCGCGCAAGCTCGGCGAACGTCGCCCCGTCATACACCGCCTCGACCGCGGATTTGGCGTCATCCCACAGGCGGACCAGCGAGCAGCGGTCCTTCAGCGGGCAATCGGCCTGCTCCGGGCCCTTGACGCACCGCACGGGATCCAGCGGCCCGTCGATGAGCCTTATGACCCGCCCAACCGTCAGCTCGCGAGGGTCACACGCCAGCAGGAACCCGCCGCGCGGGCCCCTGCGCGCGGCCACCAGGCCCGCCGCCCTCAGTTCGTTCAGGATGTTGCCCAGGAATCGCGGCGGAATCGCCTGCCTGGCCGCTATCTCATCCGTCTGCAAGACCGCACGCCCGTGCTGCTTGGCCAGTTCCAGCAGCGCCCGAACCGCATATTGACATTTCTGGCTGATAGCCACGGACGACCTCAATAGTTCACTGGTTCAGTTAGGATTATGCCACAACTGCGCCGGGATTTCAAGGCCCGTCTGTGGGGAAGCGGCTTAGAGGTCGTGCGCAATATATGTCGCGGTAAAATGTTATGGAAACAAGGCCGGTTCTGCGAAAATTCTTCACTTTTTCGATTGAGTCGCTGAGATTAGATAGTACACTATCTTTACTGGCGAAGTGATATACAGGACGAGGACAGGCGGAATCTGGACGATGGAAACGCACGCTCGGACATTCATCAAGGCCCTGACCTGGCGGGTGGGCGGACTGCTGATGACGGTGGCCGCCGCCTGGGTCATCACCGGCCGCGCCGATGTCGCTGCCACCATTGGCCTGGCCGACACCGCCGTCAAGGTTGCCGCCTACTACGTCCACGAGCGACTGTGGCTCCGGGTCCGGTTCGGCCGCCTCGCGCATGTTCGCGGCGAGGGCGAAGGTAGATGATCCCCATGCACGATCTGGCGGACATGGTGCGCCGGGCGGCCTCGTTGGACGCGGAGGGCCTGCTCGCATTGGCGGTCGGCACGTTCGCCGGGCGGGTCGCGCTGGCCACGAGCCTGGGCGCCGAGGACCAGGTCCTGACCGACATGCTCGCGCGGCACTCGCTGAACATCGCAGTCTTCACGCTCGACACCGGCCGGCTTCCTCAGGAGACCTACGACCTGATCGACGCCACGCGGAAGCGATACGGCATCGCCATCGAGGTGCTCTTTCCCGACCTCGCGGATGTCGAGCAACTGGTGGCGCGCGGCGGCGTGAACCTGTTCTACGGCAGCACCGAGAACCGCAAGGCGTGCTGCCATGCGAGGAAAGTCCTCCCGCTGCGGCGCAGGCTGGTCCGCCTGGACGCCTGGATAACAGGCCTGCGGCGCGAGCAGTCCATCACGCGCCAGGACATCGCGCGGGTTGAGTGGGACGAGGCCCATGGCCTGGTCAAGATCAACCCGCTTGCCGACTGGACCGGCGCTCAGGTGTGGGACTACATCCGCCGCCACGACGTGCCGTATAGCGCCCTCCACGATAAGGGCTATCCCTCCATCGGCTGCGCGCCTTGCACGCGGGCGGTCGCGCCGGGCCAGGATGCCCGCGCCGGCCGGTGGTGGTGGGAACTGCCCGATCACAAGGAGTGTGGGCTTCACTACCCGACTGGTGCCGCGACCAAGGCCGCCCTGTTGCCAGACAGGCGCAGATGAAGACCGCAATGGGAAGAATGGGAAGCATGGGAAAGATGGGAAGCGTGAAGGAGCGATCAACCGTGGAGTATGATCCCATTTCTCCCATGCTTCCAATACCTCCCATTGAACCCAGGAAAACCAAACCCATGAGCCACCTCAAGGCCCTGGAAGCCCAGAGCATCTTCATCCTTCGCGAGGCGTATCGCGAGTTCAAGCAGCTCGTGATGCTGTGGTCCATCGGCAAGGACTCGACCGTGCTCTTGTGGCTGGCCCGCAAGGCGTTCTTCGGCCACGTGCCCATCCCGCTGATGCACATCGACACGACGCACAAGGTCCCCTCGATGATCGAATACCGCGACCGCCTGGCCTGCCAGTGGAACCTGAACCTGATCTTCGGGCGCAACGACGGCGCGCTGGCGGCCGGGCAGACATTTCCCGACGGGAAGGCCACGCGCCTGGCGTGCTGCGCCGCGCTCAAGAGCGAGGCCCTCAAGAAGACCCTCTCGGGCGAGTGGCCGCGATGGACGCTGGACCACAAGACGGGCCAGTACATCCGCATCGAGGGCGGCGAGCCGTTCACAGGCGTAATCGTCGGCGTGCGGGCGGATGAGGAAGGCAGCCGGTCCAAAGAGCGATACTTCTCCCCGCGCGACCAGCACAACGAGTGGGACGTAGCCGACCAGCCGCCGGAGCTGTGGAGCTACTTCAAGACCGACTTCGCCCCCGGCACGCACGTCCGCGTCCACCCGCTCTTGGACTGGACGGAGCTGAACATCTGGGAGTACATCGAGGCCGAGGGCATACCGGTCATCCCGCTGTACTTTGACCACGGCGAGGGCCGGCGCTACCGGTCACTGGGCTGTGCGCCATGCACCAAGCCCGTGGCGTCCACCGCCAGGAACGTCCGCGACATCATCGAGGAGCTCCGCACGGGCAAGTTCGCCAACATCGCCGAGCGCTCCGGCCGCGACCAGGACAAGGAGGACGGGCAGGGATTGGAGACGCTGAGGCGGGAAGGGTACATGTGATTGCGGATTGTGGATTGCGGATTGCGGATTGAAAGACAACACAGCACTGCCTGCGGACGAAGGGAACCCGTGACTGAAATCACCGATAGCGCGGCTCGCGTCAAGGCAAGGCCAAATAGCCCGGAATGTGAGGAATCCGCAATCCGCAATCCGCAATCCGCAATTCCCCGCGAGCGGCTGGACATCGTCATCCTTGGCCACGTCGACCACGGCAAGAGCACGCTTGTGGGGCGGCTCTTGGCCGAAACGGGCAGTCTGCCGGAGGGCAAGCTCCAGGCCGTCCGCGACAACTGCCGGCGGAACAGCAAGCCGTTCGAGTACGCCTTCCTGCTGGATGCGCTGAAGGACGAGCAGTCACAGGGCATCACCATCGACTCGGCCAGGTGCTTCTTCAAGTCGGCCCGGCGCGACTACATCATCATCGACGCCCCCGGCCACGTGGAGTTCCTCAAGAACATGATCTCCGGCGCGGCCCGCGCGCAGGCGGCCCTGCTGGTCATCGACGCCAAGGAGGGCGTCCGCGAAAACTCCCGACGGCACGGCTACCTGCTGAGCATGCTGGGCATCAGCCAGGTGGCCGTGTGCGTCAACAAGATGGACCTGGCGGGTTACGGGCAGGCGACATTCGACGCGATTGTCCGGGAGTACTCAGCGTTCCTCCAGCGCGTGGGCATCGAGCCGCAAGGTTTCGTCCCCATCGCCGCGCGCGAGGGCGACAACCTGATCGCCCGCTCCGGGCGCATGCCATGGTACGACGGCCCGACGGTCCTGGAGATGCTCGACGGCTTCCAGCGAGAAATCTCGCGGGCGGATGCGCCGCTGCGCCTTCCCGTGCAGGACATTTACAAGTTCACGGCCGAGGGCGACGAGCGGCGGATCGTGGCCGGGCGGATCGAGACGGGGACGGTCAACGTTGGCGACCAGGTCGTCTTCCTGCCCTCGGGCAAGCGGACGATGGTGGCGAGCATCGAGGAGTTCTCGGCGCCGGCCCGCCGCCAGGCCGTCGCGGGCGAGTGTCCCGGCCTGACGCTGACGACGCAGGTTTACATCAAGCCGGGCGAGGTGCTCTGCCGGGCCGACGAGCCCCAGCCAAAGGTAACCTCGCGGCTCCGCGCCAACATCTTCTGGCTGGGGCGCCAGCCGATGGTCCCCCTCCGGCGGTACAAGATGAAGCTCGGCGCTGCCCGCGTGCCGGTGTGGCTGACGGAACTGCACACCGTCATCGACGCCTCGCGATTGGAGAACGTGTCTCGCGGCCGGCAGATCGACCGCCACGACGTCGCCGAGGTCACGCTGGAGACGCTCCGCCCGGTGGCGTGCGACCTGGTGAAGGACATCCCACAGACCGGGCGGTTCGTCATCATCGACAACTACGAGATCGCCGGCGTGGGCGTGGTCCTCGACGCGGCGGCCGGCGGCCAGACGCTCGTCCAGAAGCACGCCGCCGCCCGCGAGCGCGACTGGGAGCGTAGCGCCATCACGCCGGCCATGCGGGCCAGCCGCTACGCGCAGCGGTCGACGCTCGTGCTCATCACCGGCCCGGTCGGCGCGGGCAAGGCGACGCTCGCCAAGGCGCTGGAGGAGGCCCTCTTCCACACCGGCCGGCAGGTGTACTACCTGGGCCTGTCCAACAGCCTGCTGGGCGTCGATTCGGACCTGCGCGAGAGCGGCGCGGCCGAGCGCGACGAGCACCTGCGGCGGCTTGGCGAGATATCGCACCTGTTCACGGATGCCGGGCAGATACTCATCACGACCGTCTCGGACCTCGACGATGACGAGCTGGAGATCGTCGATACGCTCAACCGGCCGGGCGACCTCCTGGTCGTGGCCGTTGGCGAGCACAGGTTTACGCGGCGGAAGTGCGACCTGGAGCTGAGCCCTTCTGCTAAGATGGATGATTGTGTGCGAGCGATCCAGCAACTGCTCGTGGCCGGTCGTTACCTGCCGGAGTACTACCTGTGAACGTGCGCGGCGGTGATGCCGTTGGCCTGTTTGTTCACGACCCAAGACAGGAGAAGCCTTCATGACAGATGCTGCGACCCCTTCGCATCCGGCCCAGCCGGGCAGAACGAGCGCGCCCCGGCTACGAGTGAAGCTACTGGGAGGCGACCTGACGGCGGAACAATGGCGGATGCTGGCCGGGATCGCTTCGGAGTTCACGCCCGATGCGCCCCTGCACCTGACCACGCGTCAGGACGTCGAGCTTCACTGCATGTCGCCCGAGCAGGTCCCGCTCATCCTGGAGCGCCTGGCCGAGGTCGGTCTGACCGCCAAGCAGTCCTGCGGCAACACGGTCCGGAACGTCACGGTCTGCCCGTGTTCCGGCGTGCGGACCGGCGCGCCTGACCTGGGGCCCCTGGCCTGGGCGATTCGCCGGACGCTGGAGGGCATTGAAGGCGACCTGGCGCTGCCGCGGAAGTTCAAGATTTCTCTGTCGGCCTGTGAGGAGGCGTGCGGCCAGCCGTGGATCAACGACCTGGGCCTCGTGGCAGTCCAATCCGGAAGCGGATGGGTCTTTCGCGTGATCCTCGCCGGGTCGCTCGGCGCACGGCCTGCCACCGGAGCGATCTTTGAGGAGGCCTTGCCCGCGGGGGATGTCCTGCCCCTAGCCGTCGCCGCGCTGCGTGTGTTCGCCGCCCACGCGGACCGGAAGAACCGTTTGACGGCTCGTTTTCGGCACGTGCGCCAGAGGATGGGCGATGAGGAATTCGCCGCGACGGTCCGGCAGGCATTCAACGAAGCCAAGGCCGAGCGCCACTGGCCGGCCGTTGAGATCGCTGGCCCCGCCGTCAGGTTCGATTCACGGGCGCTGTTGACATTCGCGGATGGGGACTTCTCGCCGCAGCAGGCTCAAGACCTCGCCAATCTGGCCCAAATGGCCGAAATTCGGGTCCGCATCGATAATCACCATCGCGTAGTCCTTGCGGCCGGGGAGGAGTCAGTCCTGCGCCAGGCCTTGGCGGAACTGCCGTCGTTGGCCCAGGCCGCGAGCCCGCAGCCATCCATCGTGGCCTGCCCCGGCAGGCGATGGTGCAAGAACGGCCTGGTCGATACCCAGGCGATGGCCGACATGGTTCGCCGGGAACTGTCCGGTGAGCTGGCGCCGGGGACGATCGTCGGCATCTGCGGCTGCCCGAGCAACTGCACCCACAGCGCTGTGGCCCCGTTCGGCCTGGTAGGCGGGAGGTCCGCCTCCGGGGAAGTCTTCACCTTGTTCACCGGCGGAGGACTGGGACAGACCCCGAAACTGGCCGACCGCGTCGCCGAGAGGCTATCCGCCCAGTCCGTCATCGAGGAGATGCGAAGGCGTTGCGCTGACCTGCCTGCCGCGCCGGTGGGCGGCCCCGGCGGCTGCGGTCCGTAAGAGGCGCCATGCGGCGGCGTGGATCGTCGGCGCCGGCGACGTCAGGGCGGTGGTCTCGACTCGCCGCCGGAGCTCGGCCAAATGCCTGTTGACGCGGCCGTCTCCGCGCAGGGCCTCCGACGCCCGGTAGAGGCGACCATCGGCCAGGGGCAGGAATGATTGCTCCTGCGAAATGCCAAATGGCAGGAACACGGAGCGTCTCGGGTTGCCGCAGCAGACGTAGTTGATCGACTTGTCGGGGCGCTCACGGTCGATGATCTGGAACTGGGCCGAGACGGTCATCCAGGGGTGGCCCGTGCCCACGTCGTTGCACAGGCTATGCGGCCGGTTGGCCCTGTCGCGGCATATCGCGAACGCAACGCTCGGCGTCACCTGGCGGAAGTCAGCGGGCAGAAGTGCCTTCATCCGCGACAGCCGGGCGGCCGAATCGGTGTTCCTGCCTCGCGCCGCCCATCGCCTGCCCGCCGGGGTGAGAAAGTCGTTGGCCGTCGCATGGTAGCCGCGGCGGACCCGCTTGACAGCGAAGTCGCTCGGAGTCAGTTCGATCACAAGTCCCCCGTCGCGCCCGGCGAAGACGAATATCATGCCGTGGTTGCCCGAGCACAGGCCGACCAGCTTACGGTCCAGCAGCCTCTCGCACAGACGCGGGATGTCCTTCAAGGAGTGTGCGCGCTCGGCGAAGTACCTCATGATGTGGCAGTCGTTGAGGCGGCATGGATCGTCGGGTGCGTTCTTGAGCACCGATCCGGTGTTGTTGGCGCCCGCGATGCCGCGCGAGCTGAGGAAATGCCCGTACCCTATGTCGCCGATGTCTGTGGCCGCCTGCACCTGAAAGCCGGCGGTGCTGGCGACAAACGCGCATTGGACGCCCGGGTCGAGGTCGCGCAGCTTGAGCAGGCCCGTTCTCGCCGGTTCGACAAAGCAGAAGGTCGAGCAGTTGCTACGACGGATGGCGGGCGGACAGTTCAGGAGGAGCACATCCTCCAGGCAGACACCGGCGGCCGCTGCCATGGCCGCCGTCTGGTCGATCCACGATGGGGCGGCGCGAGCCAATACCTTGCCGAACGCCTTTGCCCGCCGTGCCAGTGCCTTCTCGTCAAGTCCGCGCGCACGCAGGAGTGCAATCATGCCGCACACGCGCTGCCGCAGAACGGTTCGCCACATCCGCCCCATGGCTTTGCCCGCGGCGGAGGGCGCGCCCGGCAAGCGTCGGAAGAGGCGCTTGTCGGATGTCATCGGCGGCCCCTGCGACGGCGGCGTGAGCCGCCATGGCCGTGGCCACTGGACTGGCCGTGCGCCGAAGCCTGGTGCGAGCCGTGCTGTGCGGCATGGTGTCCACCGTGGCCGGCCGCGTTATGAGCGACCGCGCCGTGCGGGACCGCGGCGTGCTGGCCATGCCGATGGGCTTTCTCCTCATAGCTGGCAAGGCGCGTCGGCTGGGGGAGCTTGTCGCCGATGAGCCTGCGGACATCGTTGACGAACCTGCGGTCGGCCCGCGTGATGAAGCTGGTCGCAACGCCGCTGGCCTCGACGCGGGCCGTCCGCCCGATACGGTGGACGTAGTCCTCCGCGTGGTGCGGGAAGTCGTAGTTGATGACGTGCTCGATGTCGCTGATGTCCAGCCCGCGGGCGGCGATGTCGGTCGCCACCAGCACGCGTACGTGCCCGCTGCGGAAGTCGGCCAGGGCCTTGTCGCGGAAGGCCTGCTCGCGGTCGCCGTGGATCCGCCCGACGCCAAAGCCCCGCCCGCTGATCCGCGAGGCCAGCTTGTCGACGCCGCGCTTGGTCCGCAGGAAGATCAGCACCCGCCCCTGGCTTGCGGCCAGTATCTCAAGTAGGAGCGGTGTCTTGGCGTCCTCCGAAAGCTCGTAAAGCTCCTGCCGCGCGCGGTGGGCCGGGGCGGTCGTGCCGATCTGGATTCGCACCGGGTCGCGCATGCCGCGCCGGGCGATCCGCTCCACATCCGCGGGCATCGTGGCCGTGAACATCATCGTCTGCCTCTGGGCCGGAAGGGCGGCGATGATCCGGCGAATCTGCGGGATGAAGCCCATGTCGTGCATCCTGTCGGCCTCGTCGACCACGAGTACCTCGATCTCCCTGAGCGAGATGCGGCCGCTCTCCAAGTGGTCGATGAGACGCCCCGGCGTGGCGACGAGGACGTTGGGCCACGACCGCAGCGCGGCCTCATCCTTGTCCATCGGCACGCCGCCGACGATGGTGGCCACGCGGATGCCGCTGGATGTGCCTAGCTCGTTGAGCATGACGGTGATCTGCGCAGCAAGCTCGCGCGTGGGGGCAAGGACGAGCGCCCCAAGCTCCGGACGGTTGGTCAGGCGCTGGATGATCGGGATGGCGAACGCTGCCGTCTTGCCCGTGCCAGTCTGGGCAAGGCCGATCACGTCCTTGCCCTCAAGCGCGGGCGGGATGCACGCGGTCTGGATGGGCGTCGGCCGCTCGAAGCCGGCCGCGCGGATGGACTGCTGGATGCTCTCGAGCAGCGGAAAATCGGCGAAGCTCTTGACCGGTGCGTCGTTCTGAATGGACGAGTCCAAAACTGGAACCTGTACCTTCCTGAAGCCCCGCCAAAACCCACGCCCAGGCGGGCGATTGCGCGATGTCTGTGGCAGGCAACCTTGGTAGTATATCGGCTTTCCCGGCAGGCTGCGCGCGAAAATGGCGTGCTGACGAAAGGCGGCGACATGGCTAAGAAGCGTCCGTTCCGGCTCAATGACATCCTCCTGAACAAGACCATCGGCCCCGTGACGGCAAGCCCTGACGGGCGGTTGGCCGTCTTTGCGGTCGGCGGGGCGGACCTGGCGGCCAACAAGAACACAAGTGAACTGTGGGCCTGGTCCGAGGACCGCGGCGCGTGGCAGGTCACATTCGGCGGACAGGCGGCCCTGCCGCGTTTTTCGCCGCGAGGCGACAGGCTGGCGTTCCTGTCCGACCGCGCCGGAGAGAAGAAGCAGGTCTTCGTGATGGCCATCGGCCTTAGCGAAGGCCGCAAGGTCACCTCGTTCGAGGAAGGCGCCGAGGACATCCGCTGGAGCCCCGACGGCCGGCGGCTGGCCGTGCTGGCCAAGGCGGACAAGACCGAGGATGAGAAGGCCCGCGACAAGGACAAGCGCGACTGGTGGACCGCCGACGCCGATGAGCGCAGGCGGCGGCTGTGGGTCGTCAACGCCGACGGCTCCGGCAAGCCGCGCCAGATGTCGGCGGATGATGAAAACGTGGTCACCGTCACCTGGGCGCCCGACGGCAAGCGCCTGGTCTACAACGCCAGCAAGCTTGCCACGACGGATTCCGCATGGCTGAACTCGGAGCTCAAGATCGTCGGCGCCGACGGCCGCGGCCGTCGCACGCTGGGCCCGATAACCGGCTCGCTGTACGACCCGGGGATGAGCGTCTCGCCGGATGGCAGGCGACTGCTACTCTGCGAAGGTTTCTCCGCCGCCGACCGCTTCCACGGAGTCACACGCACTATCGACCTGTCCACCGGCAAGCGCACGCCAGTGACTCGCCCGGCCGACTTCAACGCCACATCCGCACGATGGCTGAGCAATGACGAGGTGTGTCTCCTGACCGGCGACCGGACCTCCATCAAGCTCTGCACGTGCAGGCTCGGCGGTCGGCCGCGCCCGCTTGCCACGGGGCCGGGCGTGGCGGCCGTGTTCGACGTGGCCCCCAAGGCCCGCAAGGTCTTCTACGCATACACAGAATTCGGCCGGCCGGATGAACTGTGCCGCCTGGACCTTGACGGCGGCGCGACGCCGCAGGTCCTCACCAGCCTCAACAAGCCCGTCGACCGGATCGATCTGCCCAATGCTGAAGTGGTGCGATGGAAGGCACCCGACGGCCTTGAGATCGAGGGCATCCTCTACACGCCGACCGGCACGGAGTTCCGCAAGCCGTATCCGCTGGTCCTCATCCCACACGGCGGCCCGTTCGGAGCGGTCACCAACGGCTACCAGCAAGGCATCACGCCCAGCGCCCTGGCGGCCGAGGGAATCGCGGTCCTCATGCCCAACTTCCGCGGCTCGACCGGCTACGGCCGGGCCTTTGTCCGCAGCATCGTTGCCAACTGGGGCGGCGGGCCGATGAACGACATCCTGGCAGGCGTGGACGCGATGGTCCGCCGCGGCGTCGTGAACCCCAGGAAGCTGGCCATCGTCGGCGGCAGCTACGGCGGCTTCCTGACGACCTACACTATCGGCCACACGGACCGCTTCCGCTGCGCCGTCGCCATCGCCCCGGTCACCAGCCACGTCAGCATGTTCGGTACGACCGACATCCCGACGTTCATGGTCTACTGCTCCGGCGGCGCGTCGCCGGGCTTCACGCACGAGTTCTGGCGCGACCAGTCGCCCACGCACTACGCCTCCAAGGTCCGCACGCCCACATTGGTTGTCACCGGCGAGGCGGACAGCCGCGTCCCGCCGGGACAGTCGTGGGAGTTCTACCGCCTCATCAAGCACCACGGCGTGGAGACAAAGCTCGTCCTCTACCCCCGCGAGCCCCACGGCATCGGCGAACCGAGGCACAAGATCAACCACGTCAAGGAGATCGTCGAGTGGGTCAAGTCGCATATCCGTCGTGATTGAGAACGGAATCCGGAAACCGGAACCCGGAAACCGGAGTTCGGGAGACGTGAACCGGGTTCCGAGTTCCGTATTCCGAATTCCGGTTTCCGAGGAATAAGAGATGTCCATCGCAACCTACGACCTTCACCTGCACACGTGCTGGAGCTACGACGCGCTGGTCGAGCCGCCCGACTACTTCCGCGCGGCTGATGAGCTTGGCCTCCGCGCCATCGCAGTCACCGAGCATCACGTCATCGACTCGCTGGATGAGGTCATGGCGGCCGCACGCGGCTATCCGCGCGTTCGCGTCATCCCGGCCGCCGAGCTGACGATGACCACCTCCATCGGCGCGGTGGACATGGTGTGCCTGGGCTTCCCCCGGCCCCTGACGCCGGAACTCCTGAAGATCTTCGAGGAATATCACCAGTGGCAGCGCGAGGCCGGCACGGCCCTGGTCCGCGGCCTTCAAGCCCTGGGCCTGAACTGGACGCAGGAGGACCAGCACGAACTGCTGGAGTCATATCGCCCCGCGCGGACGATCAAGCTCCAGGGATACACGCACATCAAGAACGAGCTTCAGCGAGAGGAGTTCAGACGGCGCGGCTTCATCGCCGACGACGAGGGCTACTGGCCGCTGCTCCAGCGCGCCTGGCGGGCCACTTCGGCAACGAGGCCCTACCCTGCGCCAGCGGAGATCGTGCCGGTCCTCCACGCCGCGGGCGTGCTGGTCAGCATCGCCCATCCCTCCGGCTACTTCCAGGGCGCCAGCCGCGAACGGATGGACCTGCTCCGCACCGAGTGCATGCTCGACGGCATCGAATGCGCCAGCCCCAAGACCGCGCCCGAGCTGACGCCGGTGTACCGCCAATACTGCGTCGAACACGGCCTTGTCTCGACGGCCGGCTCCGACTCCCACACGATACAGGACATCCAGACCAAGTTCGCCCGCCACGGTGGACAGGAAGAATGGCTCGATGAGGTGCTCCAAAGGCTTCGTGCCTTTGTGCCTTAGTGCTGAATCACCGCGGCCCACCTGACCGCGTTCGCGAACAAGCCTAGCGGGTCCTGCGACTTGTCCGAGTTGATCCCGCGCTTCATCTCCGGCGGCGGAGTCGATTCCGGGTGCGGGGTGATGAGCACGACCCGCCCCCGGCCGTAGCGGCCGGCCACTATCGTCCCCATCCGCCCTTCTTCGTCCATGCTCACGAACGTCCGCACGCCGCGCCCCACGTCGCAGAAGCCGCCGTTGGCGTACCTGATCCTCACACGGCCGCGATTTGAGTACTTCCACGTCCGTCGATTCCTGTGCGGCCCGGCCACCGCGTAGCCCCGCGTGATGGGGCCGCGGGCGACCACCCGCATGTCCAGGATCCCGTTGCCCCGCAGTATGTGGTGGCGCACGTTCAGGAGTCTTTCGGCCGCCCCGAACTGCGCCCCGGCGCAGACGCCCACCATGCCGCCCCCGGACCTGATGAACGCCTTGGCCGCCGCTAGCGACTTTGGGTCAAGCTGTATGCTGTTGCCGCCGGGGAATATCACGGCCGCGAACCGGCCCAACTTGCCCCTAGCGATGTCGCGGGCCGTGACCATCTTGAAGCCGATCCGCAGCCTGCGAAGCGCCTTGACCACACTCTCACCAGAGATGCTCTTTCGCCCGTGATATACCGCGATGTCCGCCATTGAACGGGTCTTCATTCGTTTGGTTCTTCCTCTGATTCTCTCCGATGCAGTAGGGGCTTCAAGCGACTATCTTGCAGGGAGCCTGTATATTCGCGTCGGGTTATCGTGGAGCCAGAGCCGCGCGATCCGAAGCGCCTCGGCCTTGTCGAAGTCGCCGGCATCGACCCGCCGGGCAAGGGCCGACGCGATGCACTCGCGGGCCATCACCAGGTTTCCCCAGACCTTCTGCACGGCCGTGAGGTAGTCGCCCCCGAAGGCGATTACCTTGTTGACGGGGACTAGGTCGATGATCTCGTCAAGCATCCGGTCCAACTGCACCTGCGAGAGGAGCGGCAGCCAGCACAGGTTCAGCGTGACGTTGCGGAGGTTCTTGCCGATAAGCGCCGCCTCGCGAAGCATCGGCGTGCCCAGGTGGAACATGTCAAACCGCACGTCGGGCCTCCGCGGGGCGAACGACAGCATGAACTTCGGGTCAAGCTGGCGGAAGTCGCCCCAGTAGCCCGTGTGTACCGCGACCGGGACGTCCACCTCGGCCACGACGTCGCAGCACTTATCGTAGAGATAGTCCCGAAGGGCCGGCAAGACGCCCGGTTTGCGGCCGGGCTTCAGGTCCTCCTTGAGCTCCTGTGCGGCCCTCGCCGCGTCCGGCTCGCGGATGTCGATTACGGTCATCTTGAACCCGGCGGCGCCCGCGGTGATGTCGGCCCGCATCAGCGACTGCGCGGCCTCGACTGCGTCCTCAAGCGAGCGAATCCTGCGGCCCGTGCGCCGCTCCAGGAACGGGACGTATTCCCCGGTATCGCCCTGGTACCTCATGAAGGGGATTCCGACAAGGCCTGGGTCGTCCGGGAAACTGGCGCGATCGACGCAGGTAAGCGAGTACCGGATTCGGCACCGCTCCTGTAGGGTCCGGCGATAGACGCCGGGCTTGTTGTCGGCCTTGACCCTGGCGGAAAGCTCATGGATGGTGGAGTCGTTGGTGTCGTCGATGCCGAACACGTCGCGGGCCGTGATCCGCAGCCCGCGTGCGTAAGAGGTGTGCTTCGACGCCTCATAGAACGGCTTGATTCGGGGCCACCACTCATCGACAGGCATCGCCGTGTCCGTGCGGATCCTCTCGAAGAAGGCGCTGTCGAGCCCGGCCGAAAGCAGGTCCAGCCGAAAGTACGTGGCGAAAAGGCTGAGCCCCGAATAGCCCATCGCCAGGTACTCGGCCTCGGCCGGGAGGTGCTCGTGGGCGTCGATGATCGTCAGTTCGGAAATCGCCTCGTACAACTCGCTCGCCGTGCGCGAGAGTTTCATGGCGCCACTTTCCTCTCTGGACTCACTTGCCCTTGTTGTCGCCGATGCAGTATAGGTTCCTCTCGCCGCGGATGAACATGTACGCCCCGTCGAAGACCGGCGAGGCCTCGAACCGCTCGATTGTCGTCAGCGGCCACGGGTGCTGCATCATCGTGTCGATCCGGTTGCGGGCGACCTGCTTGAACTCGCGGCCGGGCGCCACGACCACGCACGTCCCCTGGTTGTCCATCAGGAAGATGTGCTTGCCGCCGAGGGCGACGCTGGGCGTGGCGCCGATGGCGTTGTAGTGGCACAGCGGCGTCATCTCCAGTTGCTGCTTGTAGAGTAGTTTGCCCGTCTGGGCCTCGCTCACGCTCATCACGCCCGCGGCCGACAGGCAGTAGACCAGGCCCTGGTACGGCAGGGGCGATGAGCAGTCCATGCCCCCGCCCGAAGGGGCCGCGCCGGCGTTCTGCCTCTTGATCTCGCCGCCCTCGGCCGTGAGCTTGTACTTCTGGACTCCCCACTCGTAGGCCGTGTCGCCGTCGATGACCGGCGTGGCGAACTGGTTCAGGGCGACGTGGTGTGTCGGCGGGCCCATGACCTTGCCGTCGGAGGCCCGCACGAGGCAGCCGTTGAAGCCCATCACGAAGTCGATGCCGCCCACGCTGCCCGGAAGGACCGATTGCGGGCAGTTGAAGTTCGGCACGCCGCCCTCGCCCTTCCAGAAGTCATTGTTGATCGGCCCGGTGTCCCAGGCGACCTTGCCGGTCTTGCGGTCGAAGGCCCTGAACCAGCCCTTCAGGACGACGAGCTTGTCGCCGACGATGGCCGGCGAGCAGCACCCGTTGGGGGCGTGGACCCACTCCTTGCCGTCCTCGCAGACGGCATAGCCCAGGTCCATCGTGCTGGCGATCCAACGGCGGTTGCCGTCCAGGTCGTAGCAGACGACCACGCCCGGATGGAATTGCGCGTAGACGGCCTGGCCGTCGCTGGCCGGCGTCGGGCAGGCAAAGCCGATCGCCGGGATGTGGGCGACCACGCCACGGGCGTACTTGGCCGCGTCGATCTTCGTAAGCATGTCGTAGATCTTCCGCCTCAGGACCGTCCCGGCGTCCTTGTCCACACCCTTGGCCAGCTCGGCCGCCAGCAGCTCGATCTCCTTGAAGCGCGGGTCCTTCGCCCGCTCCTCCGGGCTGACCGTGTCAAATACCGTGTTGACCCGCCGCCAGAGGATCTTGCCGGTGTTCTTGTCCACGCAGACCAGCTCATCCGGCTCGCTGGTGACGAACACGCGGTCCTTCACGACGATCGGCGAAGACCAGGACCAGTCGGGCATCTTCGTCATCCAGCGGATGTTGGTGGTTTCATATTCCGCGTTGGCCGGGGCCGTGATTCGGAGGGCAAAGCACCCGCTCCCGGCCTTCCGCGCGACCTTGAGCAGCACGCGGTTCCAGCCCTTGACGAACTCGGCGTTGAAGCGCGGCGCGGGCGTCGGGACGGTCAGCCCGTCGATGCTGTGGTCGAGTTCATAGGCGTAGAAGTTGCGGCTGCGGCTCGCCTGCTTGTAGACCTCCTTGCCGTTGACCCACGCCTTCAGCCCATCCTCGTGATTGAGTATGAAGCAGACCGTCCCGGCCGACTGGGAATAGAGGTACGCGTGGGCGTACGCAACCTGGTTGGCGCCCTTGCCGGACAGCGTGATGAACCGGACGCCGAACGGCCAGCAGCCCAGGCCGTACGGGCCGTAATAGTTCTTCTTCTGGTTCGCGGGGTCGCGGACGCCGTCCTGGTAGTCGCTCAGGGCAAGGAGCTGCCAGGCTTGCTCGCCCGCCTGGTCCCCCTCGGCCGGCTGGATGCTGGCCTCATCGGGAACGAACGCCTCATCCAGAGCGGAACTCGGGTCCTTGGCGTTGAAGCCGCTCAGGACAAGCCACGCGGCCACATCGCCCGCCCAGACCTCCTTGGTGCTGGCGCCCGTGTCATCCTTGGCCGGCCGTGTAGCCTGATATCGCAGGCCCCAGGCCGGCGACTTGGGCTTGATCGACCACGTCGTGACGGGGTTCGCATCGGGGAACCGCCCGGTCCAGTTGCCGCGCCAGCCGGTTATCGACGCGGGCTGCTTCTCCTGGGCGACGGCCGCGCGCGGCGCAACGGCCAGCGACGCGGCGATGAGACAAGCCAGAACAAACCAACTTCTCATTCCGGGCTCCATATGGCAGATGGAGATTGCGATTTCCGGACTCTACTTGAACACGGCAGGGAGGATCGCGCTCGCAATTTTCCGGATGGAAATCGCAAGGATGCGCTCGCCGCGCCCCAGCCCTGTCTATCCGGCCGGACCTACCAATGCGTGTACGGGGGACAAGCCCCCGGCTGATAGAACGGCAACATCAATCGTAGATCGACAATCGCCAATTGCCAATCTATGATGAGGCGATGATCTCGTATCACAACCCTCCGGTCAAGCGGGCCGTGGCGGTGGCCGAGGTGGTCTCCAACGGCCAGATCTGTCACGAGCATTACGTCCTGACGCTGAGGATGGATTGGTTTCCGCCATCCCGGCCGGGGCAGTTCGTGCAGTTCCAGTGCCGCGGCCTGGAGGAGCAGACCTCCGGGCGCGAGGTCAAGTGGCGCGCGGGCCAGTGGCCGCAGGCGACGCAGGCCGAGCTTGCCAACCGCGAGCCGCTGCTGCGGCGTCCGCTCTCCATCGCCGGCCGGCGCGAGACAACCTCCGGGCGGGTGGAAATGGAGCTGATCTACCGCACCCTCGGCGCGGGCACCAACTGGCTGGCCGGCGTGAAGTCCGGGGCGATGCTCAGCGTGCTGGGGCCGCTGGGCAACGGCTTCGTCATCCGCCAGGGCAAGCCTATGGCGGTCATGGTCGGCGGCGGGGTGGGCATACCGCCGATGCTGTACCTGGCGCGGGCCTTGAGCGAGGCCGGCAAGGTGTCCGTCGCGTTCTGCGGGGCCAGGAGCGGAAACGTCCTGCCGCTGACCCTCATCGAGGGCCGCGACCCCGCCGCCGACGGCCGGCCCACGCCGTGCGTGCGCGAGTTCCTGTCGGCCTGCGCGGACACGGTCGTGGCGACGGATGATGGCACTGTCGGCTATCGCGGCCTGGTCAGCGAGGCGTTCAAGGCGTGGCTCAGGACCCGCGACTTCGCGCCGATCGACCTGACCGTCTACTGCTGCGGCCCCGAGCCGATGGAGCGGGCCGTCGCCGACATCTGCCTGATGCGCGACATCGAGTGCCAGCTAGCCCTCGAGCGGCACATGGCCTGCGGGGTGGGCACGTGCCAGTCGTGCGTGGTCAAGGTCCGCGCGGACAACGAGGCCGGCTGGGCCTTCAGGCTCTGCTGCGCGGATGGACCGGTCTTCGACGCTCGCGAGGTCTTGTGGTAGCACCGGGGTGCTGGGAGAGAAGAGAAGGCAGAATGCAGAAGTCAAAACTGAGAAGTCAGAGGCCGAATTGCGGCGTTTAGCAATCCGGCATTTTGCATTCTGCCTTTTTCATTCTGCATTCTGCCTTTCTTGTTGTTCCTTCGCCGCCTGGAACTCCTTCATAAGGAATTCCTCCGTCCGGTAGCACCGTATGTGTCCCCACGGCAGCGGCTCGTCCCTGCCCAGCTCGCGGCAGGCTACTTGCGAGGGATCGATGCCGGTCTGGGCGAACGCGGCCGTCCACAGGGCGTAATCGAAGTGCTCGTCCCAACTGTCCATCCTCGCGCCTGCCCGCCAGGCGGCCTCGATGGCCGCGCCCACTCGCCGGTCTCCCCGGCACAGCACGCCCTCCAGCAGGCTCCGCTCGATG
Organism: Phycisphaerae bacterium; assembly: GCA_041946855.1. GTDB lineage: Bacteria > Planctomycetota > Phycisphaerae > SM23-33 > SM23-33 > JBHGBE01. Next base: position 21,597 of record JBHGBE010000072.1, read on the forward strand.
CGGTGGAAGCGGAACGTGATCGGCGTCCGGTGCGCCAGCTCCCGCAGGCGGTTGCGGACGGACCAGAAGTACTCGGCGTCCCGCATCGCGCACCACTGCATCGGCGTGTGCGGCTTGGGGACGAACCACGAGACGCTGGCGGTGATCGCGCCGCGATGGCCGTCGACGTCCTTGCGGGTGTCGGACAGGCGGCGGCAGAGGTCGAAGATGGCGTCGATGTCGGCCGCCGTCTCGCCCGGAAGGCCGGCCATGAAGTAGACCTTCACGCTCCGCCACCCGGCCGCGTACGCGGCGCGGACGCCCTCGACCATGTCCTTCTCGGTGATGCCCTTGCCGATGGCGGCGCGGAGCCGGTCTGAGCCGGCCTCGGCCGCGATGGTCAGCCCGCCCTTGCGGACGGCGCTGGTGAGTTTCGGCAGCACCGCGAGCTGCTGGCCGACGCGCAGGCTCGGCAACGAGATCGACACGTGCCGCGGCGCGAACTCGGAGTTGAGGCGGTCGATCAGCTCGTCCAGACGCGGGTAGTCGCTAGTCGACAAGCTCAGGAGCGAAATCTCCTTGTAGCCCGTGGCGGCCAGGGCCTTGCGGGCGATGTCGATGATCTCGTCGATGGTGCGAATGCGAACCGGCAGTCGGACCGCCCCGGCCTGGCAAAATCGGCAGGCGTTGGGACAGCCGCGCATGATCTCGATGACGACTCGTTCATGCACCGCTTCCGACAGCGGCACAAGCGGCGCCGTCAATGCGGGCGAGTCGCTGAGCTTCTTGACGTGCGCACGATGGATCATTTCCGGCACGTCGTCCCTCAGACGCCGGCGCGTCTGAGGATCGTGGAACCTCGGAGCGTAAACCGACTCGATGGTCCGCGCCGCATCGAGAATCATCTCATCCCGCCCCGCGCCGGCCTTCTTCATCCGGCGAACAAGCTCGACGAGCTGCCGGAGCGGCTCCTCACCGTCGCCGCAGATGAACAGGTCGATGAAGTCCCGCATCGGCTCTGGCGTGTCGGCCAACGCGTCGCCGGCGATGATGATCGGGACACTGGAACTCTGGCCGGTCGCGGTCGCCAATTTCGGATTTCGGATTTCGGATTTCGGATTGTCCTTGTCGGGAGCTTGGCCATCGCCCTCTGAAATCCGCAATCCGCAATCCGCAATCCGCAATGCGCTGCCGGGTGGGCCGGCAATGGCGGGCTTGGCTCTGTCAGCGGACCGAATTGGGATCCCCGCCAGGTCCAGCATCGTCAGGACATTCGTGACGCACATCTCGTAGGCCAGCGAAAAGCCCAGGATGTCGAAGTCGCGGACGGCGCACCGGCTCTCCCAGCCGAAGAGCTCCACCCCTTGCTCGCGCATGACCTTCTCGGCATCGACGGCCGGGCAGTACGTCCTGTCGCACGCGACGCCGGGCATGTCGTTGAGAAGCTGGTAGAGCACCTGGTGGCCCAGGTGCGACATGCCCACCGCGTACGTGTCGGGGAACGCAAGGCAGACGGTCACGTCGTACTCGCCCCCGCCCTGGGCGACCTTGGCGGCTTGGCCGGCCGAACCGACGCCGCCGGCCGCCTCATCCTCCCGCGCCAACCCCGGCCGCAGCCGCGAGTTGATCTCACACCCGATGTACTGCCCCGGGTTCCGCACACGCGGCAGGAGCTTGCGGCTGATGATGTCCTGAATGTTCCTCACTGGCTTCCTGTCTGCGCACCTCTGCAATGCACACGTTCGATCATCCTACGCCAACTTCTATAGGACAACGAGGCCAATCTGTCAGGCAACCGCTCTGGAGTCTCCGGTGATTCAAGTTGCGCGCGTAGTGCCTCCGATGCAGTGAGTGGGTAG
>JBHGBE010000073.1:0-23120 GCA_041946855.1 Phycisphaerae bacterium
GGATTTCGAGCCTTTTTTGCGCCACGCCTCGGAAAATCACGCTTGTTCAGGGGCTAGACTCGACAAGGCCAGGTTGGGACAGCATGGTAGCCCGATCAAGAACGTAATGACTCCTACGCAGGAAGTCGTCGATTGGGTGAACGGAGTTGTGTACTCTGCCCATCAGTCCGGGTTCTATGTGAACAAACGCAGAATTCCCGGCCTCTCTCCCGGCGACTATGAGCATCCTTTGGACAGGAAGTACCTGGATGCTCTGCGAGGCACACCGGGCCTGGATACTCTTGTGCGCAAGTTCTTCGACTGGGGCCTGGAACCCTTGGTCAAGGTTCAGTACACAGGCAGCAACATCAAGGTATCCGAGAAGAGCCTGCCCCAAGTGTACAAGGCGCTCGTCACCGCCTGCGAAGTGCTGAGCGTGGCCACGGTGCCGGACTTGTATGTCGAGCTGGGTTTCGTCAATGGGCTGACCATCGGCGCGAGGAGCCCCGTGATTGTGCTCACATCAGGATGCTTCGGTGCCCTGTCGTATGAAGAACTTCTGTTCGTAATTGGCCACGAGATCGGGCACATCAAGAGCGAGCATTGCCTTTACCACACGATGGGCGCTGTCGTGCCTATTCTCGGCGACATTCTGGGATCAGTAACCTTGGGGCTGGGCGGCTTGGTCTCCGCTGGGCTTCAAGTGGCATTATGTAACTGGCAACGTATGTCCGAATTTACTGCGGACAGGGCCGGGCTGCTCTGTTGCCAGAATCTCGATGCAGCCGTAACCGCGATGATGAAGCTGGCCGGCGCGCCTCCCAGGTTCTACAACCAGCTCGACCCAAAACATTTCCTGGAGCAAGCACGGGAGTTCCAGGGTCTTGACACGGGCAGCGGCAAGATTGTCAAGGCATTGAGCGTGATGTATATGAACCACCCGTGGGCCGTGATGCGCGCGAAAGAGATGGATTCGTGGGTGCAGAACGGTGACTTCGGGCGCGCGATTGCACGGTCGGTTGTGAGCGAGTCGCGGCCGCTGTCCCTGCCATCGGCGGATCAGCCGGTTGTGCTTGGGCCAGCGGTGAACAACGGCAACGGAGCTTTTGTTCGTGACGCATCGGGATGGCATCCCCTGCATCCTGCTCAGCCGGTCGATCCGCAAGAAACGACGTTCGCGCGAAGCTCGCCCAACTGCCTTATTGCGTCGGGCGACTATGGGAAGATCGTGGAGGCAGCAGCAAATGCTGTCCGAGCGTGTGGTTTCACCGTCGGCGCTTGTGATACTGGTAAAGGCGAATTGGTTGCCTCGCGTTCCGGTCACGGCAGGACGGGCGCTCAAACGGTCCGAGTTCTATTCCGTGCCGTTGGAGATGGGCGAATCCAAATCACCTATTCTGCATCGGCTGAGGCTGGGACGGTCGCTGGGACGGTGCATCACCATGACTTTGACCGGTTTTGCACCGCGCTGGTTTCTCAGAATGGAAGCGCCTAACCTGCCGCCCGCACTCAGAGACTCGCGCTGATGGCCGGTCAAACGCTCGCCACGCCCTCCGGCCCCCAGGTGAACGGCAGGATGATGTCGCCGGTTGGTCGTGAACTATCGTCGTCGCCCCTCGCCCCGAGTTGGCTGGATCGAAAGCCGTTCAGCGAGATAACTGAACGGCTTTCTCTTTTGGAGGCAAAGAGTTGTGTCGCTCAGTGTGCAGTTCAGAGATATGGCCTCCAAAATCCCCCGTATTCGGTCGAACTTTGAACCGTTCCAGAGTTCCGCGGCGTTCTGCGAAGTCGAACGCGGCCAGGGCTATGTCCCTGCATGCCGGGTCGATGTCCCTGCATCGCCGCAGCGGATCTTCCACATCTTTGGCATGTCCCCGCAACTCGGTGGAGTTGCTCTGGTATGTCCCCTCATCGAGGGCCCAGGACAGATACAGGGACAAGAGCCGCTCCTCCTGGGCGGCCAGTTCAGCTTTGCGTTTGCCGGCTGCGATGGTCAACTGCACGCGTTTCCTCAACGCCCACGACAACCCCGCCGGATTCAACTGCCTAGCCTCGTTCCCGTTGTACACGCTCGCGTCCTTCCGTATGGCCTGCGGCCTGAACGCCTCCGGCTTCACCCGCAAGTACAGGCACGCGGATGGCACGATCCACACGGAGTACGGCCTGCTGGCGGGGCTGGATGCCTGACGGTCCAGCGGATGACTACGGCAACGTGCGGCAGAAGGCCGTCGTCCGGTGGAACTTCAGCTACGTCGCATAGGGCATTCAGACTGAACATCGAGGGTCGCCCTGAGCATGTGCATTCGATTGCTGCCGTTCCCGTCAGGAACTTCCAGTCGAATCCTGCCAGTGATCCGGCCTTCACGCTAGAGGCCAGTGTTACAGGCCGGACGGCCCGTAAGCGCACGAAGGCCAGAGCTGGACTTACCCGCCGGCGGCAAGGTGATGATGCCGCTCGACAACTACGGTTTCAGCCGGAAGTTCGGCTGGGTGGCGGATCGGTTTGGCGTCTCCTGGCAGTTGAACCTGCCCAAGCCGTAGGCCGCGGCGACGGCACCTCCAAGTCGTCACCGATTCCGGCGCCGCCGGATTTGTGGGACCGGCGAAGTTGTCGTCAAGCCCAGGCCGCCGGCCGCCAGATCCGTTCCGGGCGGAGATTGAGCCTGTCGGCGACCTGCCAGGCAAGAGCGATCGTGTCGATCTCCTCGATCTCGTGGGCGTCGCTGCCCAGCGCGAACATCGGCCCCTCATCCGCCAGAGCGGCCAGGTAGTCCACGTACCGCTCGAAGTATTCCGGCGGGTTGAACTTCATCGCAAGGTTGGAGGTGGTGTTGATCTCGATGGCCGTGCCGCTGTCGCGGGCGGCCTGGCCAAGCTCGCGGATGAAGCCCCGCGGCACCATCTCGATCGCGCAGAACCACGGCCAGCCGCGGGCCTGGAATTCCTCGTACAGCAGACGGTAGGGGTGGCCCAGCACGTCCATCGCCTCATCCCGGCAGGTGAGCAGGTGGTGGCGGTGCTGCTGGTCGATCAGCTTGACGGGGTCGTACGCGTCGATGTACGGGCTGTGGTGCGAGCCGATGGCGTACTGGTAGCCCAACTCCCGCTTGAGGTCGAGCGTCAGCGGGTGACGGCCGAGCTTGGCGCTGAAGCCGACCTCCGCGCCGAAGTAGATCGTGTGAGCGGCCCCGCCGGCGGCGCTCATTGCCCGAATCTCCTTCAGCAACGCGGCGTTGGCCGCGGCCTGCTCCGGCCGGTTGAGGTGGTCGGAGATGCCGATGGCGTCAAGGCCGACCTGCCTTGCCCGCGCGACGATGGCGCCGAGCGTCATGTTGCGGTTCGCGCACGCCGACAGATTGGTGTGAATATGGAAATCGAACCTGGTCGCCATCGTCAAACTAAACCATACGCGGCCTGCCCGCGTCCTACTGTTGCGGCAGGTATGGCCCGCGAAGGACCGACACGCCCTGAGTGCAGATGTACGCCTGCTTCGTGTTCGCCGGATCGAAGGAGACTGTGCAGATCGCTCGGAACGGGACCTGCTCGTACGGCTTCCACGTCTTGCCGGCATCCTTGCTGTACCAAAGGCCGCTGAGCGTGCCGAGGTACGCGACGTTGGGCTGATCGGGGTGGAACCGGACCGAAATGGCGTGGACGTATGACGGCGGGATCCACTTGCCAACATCCGTGTCATTGAGCGTCTGCGTCCAGGTCTTCCCGCCGTCGGTGCTCAGCCAGGCCCCGCCCTGGTGCTGCACGGGCGTGGTGGCGGCCGAGAGGATCAGCGTCTTCTCATCATCCGAAACCGCCACATCCGTTGGCCAGGCCAGCTTCAGGTCGGCCGTCAGGTCCTGCCAGCTCTCCCCGCCGTCGGTGGATTTCCACACGCCGCCGGGCACCTTGAACTCCCGGCCGTTGCGCGAGCCGGTGATCAGGCAGTACAGGTTGCCGCTCTTGGGGCTCTGGTACAGCCGGCAGACATGCACGTTGCCTGGGTTGCCCAGGCCCTTTGACTTGTCGATCCAGGTCTTGCCGCCGTCGGTGGACTTCTGGACGCCGCCGTCGTAGAGGCCGACGTACATGGTCAGCGCATCCTTGGTCGACTTGGGGTCGATCACCAGCCCCGTCGCCGGCCGGAGCGGCAGCTTGTCGTTCAGGACCTTCCACGTCGAGCCGCCGTCGTCGCTGACGCAGATGCCGCCGGCCGTCTCGCGGCTCTCGGCCCCGATGGCGATCCAGTCGGGGATCATGTGCTTGCGGCTGCACGCCGCGTACAAGCGGTCCTTCACGAACGGGTCGAACGCGACGGCGTAGAACGTGTTCTGCCACGGGCATCCCTTGACCGCGGATGTCCACGTTGCGCCGGCGTCGCGGCTGCGTGCGAAGCCGATGTCCTGGTACAGGATGTAATGGTCCTTGGGATTGTGCGGGCTGACGAGGTAGCCGGATGAGACCGTGACCTCCAAGCCGTTGGACTTGAGGCGCGGCCCCTTCTCATCCACCACCACGTCGCAGATCTGCTGCCAGGTCTTGCCGCCGTCGGTCGTGCGGTCGAGCTCGGCCTGCGTGGAGAAGAAGGCAACGTCGGGGTTGGTCGGGTCGATTCCCGGCCCCAGCGGCACGATGTAGTAGCCCCAGTACAGGAGCGTCTGCGTCCAGTGCTTGTTGATGTTGGCTGCACCTGGCTCGATCAGGGCCTTCCACGTCTCGCCCATATCTGTTGTCCGCCACATCTGGAGGGCGCCGGACTTCTCCTGTGCGGTGTACGCCACTTTGGTCTGGTTAGGCAGGATGAGGACCTCGAGCTGGCCGTCCCAATCCTGGACCTTCTTCCACGTGGTCCCCTGGTCGAGCGACTGGAGGACGCCGACGCCCTGGACCACCGCGTAAAGGCAGGAGCTGTCCCTGTCGGATGTCGCGGCGAGACTTGTGATCGCGTGGCCGGAGGCCTCCTTGCAGGTCACGGCCTCCCATGTCTTGCCGCCGTCCTTGCTGCGGAAGATGCCCTCCTTGTTGACGGCCGCGAAGGCGGTTTCACCGTCGATTGCCATCCCGTTGCAGGCGCGCTGCTGAATCTGCTTCCACGTCTTGCCGGCGTCGACGCTTACCCACAAGCCCTCGCCCGTGCCCACCGCCAGGAAGCCATCCTTGGTCCTGCTGGCGGCGATGTGCGTCAGGGTCCCCTTGAAAGGCGGCGTGCCCTGGATGACCGGCGACCACGTCAGGCCCTTGTCCTTGCTGGCCAGGAGCGTACCGGGCTGGCGGGCCCAGTACATCGTGTCCTTGCTGAACGCCGGCCGGACCGTGTTGCAGTTGGAGATCTGCTTGTAGTGCAACAACGTCCAGTTGTTGCCGCCGTCGGTGGAGCGGTAAGCGCCGGACATATCGCAGGAGACGAATACGATCTTCGGGTCGTCCGGATGCACCGTCGGCGTGAAGATGCCGCCGGAGCCGCCGATGCCGATCACGTCGAAGCCGCAGGACTTGGGGCCTTCCTCGCCCCGGGCCGTGGCGCCGGCGAGCGCAATCGCAAGAAAAATCGCTGCAAGTGTTCGATGGATCATGCCCTTGTCCTTTCGCTTTGGTTAAACCGGCGGCAGTCATCTGCGGGCCGCTGTCAGCGGCATTGTACAGCGTATGTTTTGCTATAATCGCATTGGCGGAACGCATGATCGGAATCTCAAGACTCTACTGCGGGACGGTCGAGCCGTCGGACGTGCTCCGCTACGGCCGGCGGAGCCGCGACCTGCCCAGCCACCTGCTCCAGTTCTCCGCCGACAAGCGGCCGGTGATCGTGTGGAACTGCACGCGGCGGTGCAACCTACGCTGCGTCCACTGCTACGCCGGCTCGGCCGATCGGCAATACGAGGGCGAGCTCACCACCGAGGAGGGCCTGGCCCTGCTGGAGGATTTGGCGGCGTTCGGCAGCCCGGTGGTGCTGTTCTCCGGCGGGGAGCCGCTGTTGCGGCCGGACCTGCCGGCGCTGGTCGCATGGGCGCGGCGGCTTGGCCTGCGGGCGGTGATCTCGACCAACGGCACGCTGATCGACCAGGCGACGGCCGAGAACCTCCGCGAGATCGGCCTGTCGTACGTGGGCGTCTCGCTGGACGGCATGCGGCCGACGAACGACAAGTTTCGCGGTGCGGCCGGCGCGTTCGACAAGGCCCTGGAGGGCATCCGCAACTGCCGCAGGGCCGGCGTCAAGGTCGGCCTGCGGTTCACGGTCAACAGGCGCAACGTCGCCGACCTGGGCGGCATATTCAGCCTGCTGGCCGATGAGGACGTTCCGCGTGCGTGCTTCTACCATCTGGTCTACGCGGGCCGCGGCGCGGCGCTTATGGCCGAGGACCTGGACCACGGTGCCACACGGGCGGCGGTGGACCTGATTATCGACCGCACGGCCGCGATGCACGCCCAGGGCATGCCGAGGGAAATCCTCACGGTGGACAACCACGCGGATGGCCCGTACCTGTACCTGCGGATGGTCCGCGAGGGCAACCCGCGCGCGGCGGCCGTGCTCGAGCTGCTGCGGATGAACGGCGGCAACTCATCCGGCGACGGGATCGGGTGCGTGAGCTGGGATGGATCCGTGTACCCGGACCAGTTCTGGCGGCACGCGGCCCTGGGCAACGTGCGCGAGCGCAAGTTCTCCGAAATCTGGACCGACCTGTCCAACCCGCTGATGGCCAAGCTCAAGGACAAGCGCCGGCACGTCACCGGCCGTTGCGCGACGTGCAGGTTCCTGGACGTGTGCGGCGGGAACTTCCGCGTCCGCGCCGAGGCGGCGACGGGAGATTTGTGGGCGCCGGACCCGGCTTGCTACCTGACGGACGATGAGATTGCCGATTGTGGATTGCAGATTGCAGATTGCGGGAAGGAAACCGAGTAGCAGGCCATGGCCACAATCGACAATCTACAATCTGCGATCTGCAATCCGCCGCGCCTGATCGCCTGGGAGGTCACCCGCACCTGCCTGCTCAACTGCCGGCACTGCCGTGCGGCGGCGAGGAGCGAGCCGTTCGAGGGCGAGCTGTCGACGGCCGAGTGCTTCAGGCTGCTGGACAACATCGCATCGTTCGCAAAGCCCATCATCATCCTGACCGGGGGCGAGCCGATGCTCCGGGCCGACATCTACGACATCGCATCCCGCGCCCACAGCCTGGGGCTCCCAGTAGTGATGGCGCCTTGCGGCCTGCTACTGAACGACCAGACGGTGCGCAAGATCGTAGAGTCAGGGATACATCGGATCTCGCTGTCGCTGGACGGCGCGACGGCCAAGTCGCACGATGATTTCCGAGGCTATGCCGGCTCATTCGCGGCCGTCATGGAGGGCATCGCGGCCGCCAGGCGGGGCGGCCTGGACTTTCAGATCAACACCACTGTCAGCCGGCACAACATCGGCGAGCTTGAGGCGATACTCGACCTGGCCGTCAAGCTTGGCGCATCGGTCTTCAATCCGTTCCTGCTGGTGCCGACCGGGCGCGGCCGTGCGCTTGCCGACCAGGAGCTGACGGCCGGGCAGTACGAGCAGGTGCTTCAATGGCTGTCCGGCCAGCGCACGCGCGGCGGTATCCAGATTCGCGTTACGTGCGCGCCGCACTATCAGCGGATCATCCGGCAGTCTGGCGCGAGAGAGAACGGCGAAGAGCGAAGAGAGAAGAGGGAAGAGGGAGTGCCAGGCGGATGCAAGGGCACTCATCCCTCTTCTCTCTTCCCTCTTCCCTCTTCGTCTTCTTCCTCCCAGACGCCACATGCCGCGAACGGATGTCTTGGTGGAAAATCTTTCGCCTTCATCTCCCACGTCGGCAAGGTGCAGATATGCGGATTCATGGATGTCGAGTGCGGCGACGTCCGCGCGGCGGACTTCGACTTACGCCGGATATGGGAGACATCCGATGTCTTCCGGCAGCTTCGCGACGTCGATTCATATCACGGCCGGTGCGGCGTGTGCGAGTTCCGCAAGGTCTGCTCCGGCTGCCGCGCTCGGGCCTACGCGATGACAGGCGACTGGCTTGGAGAAGAGCCGTTCTGCTCTTACGAGCCGAAAGGCAAAGTGCAGAATGCGGAATGAACAATGCAGAAGGCCACGCGCCGTGTCGGGCATCTAGCCTTTTGCATTTTGCATTCTTCATTCTGCATTTTACACTCGTGCAGCGAAAGGAGCCGCATCATGTCACCTCACAGTCGTGTACGGGGCGTGCTGATCTTGTGCGCCGCGGTCCTGGCGGCCGCAGTGGCTTGTCACGCTCAGGAGCGGGCCGACGACCCGGTGAAGCAGAAGGCGCTGGACATCCAGACTGCATCCGGCTACCGGGCCGGGCTCGTGGTTCACCTCAACTGCGGCGACGGGCGGCTGACGGCCGCGCTCGGCCCGGATGATGCGTTCCTCGTTCAGGGCCTGGAGTCCGATGCCGGGAAGGTCGCCGACGCGCGGGAGTTCATCGGCAAGCTCGGCCGGTATGGGAGGATCACCGTCCAGCAGTGGTCCGGCGCCAGCCTGCCCTACGTGGACAACCTGGTGAACGTGCTGGCCGCCGAGGACCTTGGCAAAGTACCGATGGACGAGGTGATGCGCGTCCTGTCCCCCGGCGGCGTCGCGTGCATCCTCAAGGACGGCAAGTGGACCAGGACCGTCAAGCCGCGCCCGAAGGAGATTGACGAGTGGACGCACGACCTGCACGACGCGAGCAACAATGCCGTGGCGCACGACACGATCGTCGGCCCGCCGCGGCGCCTCCAGTGGATCGGCAGCCCCGCGTGGTCGCGGCACCACGACCAGATGTCCAGCATGAACGCGATGGTGTCTTCCGGCGGGCGGGTCTTCTACGTCTTCGACGAAGGGCCGTATGACTCGATCCTCCTGCCGTCCAGGTGGATGCTCATCGCGCGGGATGCGTTCAGCGGCGTGGTGCTGTGGAAGCGGGCGATAGCCAACTGGCACCCGACGCTGTATCCCTTCAAGAGCGGCCCGGCGTATCTGCCGCGGCGGCTGGTGGCGGTGGGCGACAAGGTCTTCGTGACACTCGCCCTCGACGCGCCCCTGACGTGCCTCGACGCGGCAAGCGGCGGGACGCTCCGCACACTCGAGGGCAGCAAGTCGACCGAGGAGGTGATCGTCTCCGACGGCGTCGTTTTCCTGACGGCCAACGACTCGCCTGCCGACTGGTCCAGGTACAAGATGGAAACGCACGATGTCCGCGACGAGAAGAACACTGTCGCGGAGAAATGGCCGTGGGACAAGAAGGCCCGCCGCATCATGGCGTTCAAGGCCGACGGCGGCGAACTGCTGTGGAAGAAGGAGTATCCCGTCTCGCCGATGACGCTGGCGGCCGACAAGAACGGCGTGTACTTCCACGACGGCGACCGGATCGTCTGCCTCAAGCGCGATAGCGGCGAGGAGGCGTGGAAGTCCGAGCCGGTCAAGAGCCGCGCGGCCATCCCGACCGGCTACGGCTCGACGCTGGTAGTCTATGACGGCGTGCTGCTCTTCTCCGGCCTGACCAAGACCATGACGGCGCTGGACGCGGCCACGGGCAAGAAGCTCTGGGAGGAGGAACACCCGCCATCGGGCCACAACTCGCCGGAGGATGTGCTGGTGGCCGGCGGCCTGGTGTGGGCGGGCGACATCGCGGACCCGAAGGACGCCGGCGTGTTCAAGGGCCGCGACCTGCGCACGGGCGAGGTGAAGCGCGAATTCCCGCCCGATGTGAAGACCTACTGGTTCCACCACCGCTGCTATCGCTCCAAGGCGACGGACAAGTATCTGCTCCCGTCGCGCACCGGCGTCGAGTTCGTCGACATCGAGGCCCGCAAGTGGACGACCAACCACTGGGTCCGCGGGAGCTGCATCTACGGCGTCATGCCGGCCAACGGCCTTCTCTACGCGCCGCAGCACCCGTGCGCGTGCTACCTTGAGTCGAAGCTCAACGGACTCTGCGCCCTTGCGCCCGAGGCCAAGACGCCGGCGGGCGCCACGACGCAGCCGTCTGATGAGGCGCGACTGGAGCGCGGCCCCGCGTTTGATCGGAAGGTCGACAGCGGCAAGGCCGTCGCCGAGGCCGACTGGCCGACGTATCGCCACGACGCCGCGCGGAGCGGATTTACGAAGACGGCCGTGCCGGCGGATGTCCAGCAGGCGTGGCAGGCTGACATCGGCGGCAGGCTCACAAGCCCCGTCGTGGCCGATGGCAAGATCGTCGTCGCCTCGATCGACACGCATACTGTCTTCGCCCTGGCTGCCGACGACGGCCGGAAGCTATGGACCTTCACGGCCGGCGGGCGAGTCGATTCGCCGCCGACGATTCACCTGGGCCGCGTCCTGTTCGGTTCGGCCGACGGGTGGGTTTACTGCCTGGACGCGATCGACGGCGCGATGATCTGGCGTTTCCGCGGCGCACCGGAGGAGCGGCAGATGGTCTCGTTCGAGCAGGTGGAATCGGTCTGGCCGGTGCATGGCAGCGTGCTCGTGCAGGGCGATGCCGTTTGCTTCGTAGCGGGCAGGTCGATGTTCGTTGACGGCGGCCTGCGGCTGGTGCGCCTCGACGCCAAGACTGGGAAGAAGCTCACCGAGACGATCATGGACGACCGCGACCCGGCCACGGGCCTGAACCTCCAATCCAAGGTCGCCATGCTCAACATGCCGGTCGCCCTGCCGGACATCCTGTCCTGCGACGGCCGGTGGATATACATGCGCTCGCAGCGGTTCGACCTCGAGGGCAAGCGGCCAAGCGTCGACCAGATCCCCGCCAGCCAGCAGGCGGGCGAGGGCCGCCACCTGTTCAGCCCGACGGGGTTCCTCGACGACAATTGGTTCCACCGCTCGTACTGGATCTACGGGCGGAGCTTCAACTCCGGCCCGCAGCAGTGGTACCGCCTTGGCCACCAGACGCCGGCGGGCGGCATCATGGCCGTGGATCAGTCTCGTGCCTACTCCTACGGCCGGCTGCCGCAGTACTACCGCTGGACCACGCCGGTCCAGTACCAGCTCTACGCGGCCGACAAGGACGCCAAGGGCGTCAGGGCGACCACGGAGGCGGCGATGGCCTACAAGCCCGGAGATTCGCTGAACGACAACAACTCGTCGAGCATCGTGCCGGCGATCTGGTCGCTCGACGTGCCGGTGCTGGTCCGGGCGATGGCCCTGGCCGACAAGACGCTCTTCGTGGCCGGGCCGCCAAGGGTAGTCGATGAGGAGGAGGCATTCTCGCGGCAGAACGACCCGGCGATGAAGGCGAAGCTGGTTGAGCAGGCAACGGCGCTCAAGGGATCGCAAGGCGGCATCCTGCTGGCCGTCTCGGCGGCCGACGGCAAGCGGCTCGCGGAGATCAAGCTCGACGCCACGCCGGTCTTCGACGGGATGATCGCGGCCAGCGGCCGGCTCTTCATTGCCACGAAGGCGGGAAAGGTCTTGTGTCTTGGGGACAAGTGAGTAGAGTCCACCGCTCGCGAGACCATTCTGTCTTATTCGTCCTATACGTCCTATAGGTCCTATGGGACAAGTAGGACGGATAGGACTGATAGGACGAATAGGACGGATGGGGGAATAGGACGAGTTGAACAGGAGAACGTCATGGCATCCAAGCGAACATGCAAGGTTGAGAAGTCGTACTGGCGCGATGCGTTCGGCAAGGATGAGGTCATCCAGCGCATCCGCCCGGAGCACACGACCGAGTACCTGAACAACCCGCACAAGGGCACGGCCACGTTCCAGCGGTTCAACGGCGATCCCCTCGCCGAGAACCTCGGCTGGAACGACGCCGACGGCGTGCAGAAGTGGAACGCCGTCGAGGCCGAGGGCGTGCGGTCGTGGGAGGATGCAATCAACGCCGACTGCCGCAACGACCGCTACCCGCCGACGCGGATCAGCTACTGCCGCTGGGCGTGGAGCCTGCTGGAGCCGGAAAAGGGCAAGTTGCGCTTCGACATAATCGACCGCGCCCTGGCCGTCGCCGCCGCCCGGGGTCAGACGCTCCAGTTCCGCACCCAGCCGCAGGTTGGGCCTTACGAGTGCCCCAAGTGGTATTGGGACCTGGGCGCAAAGAGCGATCCCGAGGCGTCACGGCCGGGCTACCGCGTCGCCGACCACAACGACCCGCTCTACATCCAGCACTGGGGCGACCACATCCGCGCGCTGGGCGACCGCTATGACGGCCATCCGAACCTGGAGAGCTTCGACATCGCCTACGGCGGCGGCTGCGGCGAGACCGGCGGCAACACCAACTGCCCCAACGCCCGCACGCTTGCTCAGATCTACCTCGACAGCTTCCCCGGTACGCAACTGCTTGGAATGCTCGGCACCGAGGGCTGCGCCTACGCGGCGCGGCAGCGCGGCCATAGGATCGGCTGGCGGGCCGACTGCTTCGGCGACGTCCACGTCGGCCGGTTCGACGGCAAGGAAGGGCCGCTCCCGGTGCCCAGGCACCTCACGTGGAACCACATGCGTGATGCGTACCCGGTGTCCCTCCGCGAGTGCGGCATGGAGGACACGTGGAAGACCGCGCCGATCACGTTCGAGACGTGCTGGACGGTTCCCTACTGGTTCAACAACGGCTGGGACATCGACTGGATCATCGAGCAGGGGCTCAAGTACCACCCGTCGGTCTTCATGCCCAAGAGCGTGTATATCCCCGAGCAGTGGATGGACAAGATCATGGCCTTCAGCCAGCGCCTGGGCTACTGGCTGCACCTGCACCAGATGATCATCCCTCTGGAGGCCAAGGCCGGCCGGAAGTTCGAGGTCTCGGCCGTGATCGACAATAAGGGGGTCGCACCGATCTACCGGCCGTACAGGTTCGCGCTGCGGTTCTCGCAGGGCAAGACGCACCGCGTCGTCAGGCTCAAGGAAGACATCCGCTCGTGGATGCCGGACCTGACGAGCTTCGCGGAGAGCTTCACGTTCCCCGCCGGGCTGACGCGTGGCGAGGCGAAGGTCTCATGCGGCATAGTCAACGCCAAGGACCAGCCGGTAGTGCGGCTGGCGATCAAGGCGACGGATGCGGATGGCTGGCACCCGCTGACGAGCGTTGACGTGGTGGACTAGGCTGAAACCCTAAGCACGAAACACGAAATCCGAAACAAATCGCCAAGCTCCAATGTCCCAAGGCAAGTGTGTCCGCGTATTTGGAATTGCAGTTTGGAGCATTGAGGATTGTTTCGAGCTTAGAGATTCGGATTTCGGATTTGCCTTAGGGCGCTGGCGTCAGAAGCGTACGGAAAGGCACGCCTGGATCGTGTTTGCCCTGCCGAACTCCGGCTGAATCTCCGGCAGCATGTTGTATTGGTAGCCCAGGTCCAGCGTGACTGATTCGCCCAGGAAGAACGTCATTCCGGCGCTCAGGCCCACATTGCCCCTGTCGTCAATCGAGGGAGAGAACCGCGCCAGCATCCACTCGAACAGGCGGTGCTCGACGCCTATGGTGAAGCGGTTGTCGTTCAGTTCGTCGCGCGGACTGGTGAAGTTGCCGTACTGGTAGTCGGTGTAAACGGTTGACATCGGGGCGTACTCGTACGACACGCCCGGCCGGAAGACGAACTGCTGCTGGACTCCCGTTTGGCGCATTGTTCCAGGTATGGGCGGAACTCCCGGGATGGGAAGGCGCGTGACGGTCCTCGTTTCGCTCTGGAATGGCTGGAAGCCGTACTCGAATATCATGCCGACCAGCAGCTTCTCGATGGGCTGGTACAGGCCGCCCACGCGCCATCGGTAGCTGTCGGCGTTGGAGTCGACGTCCACGCTCGTCAGCGCCTGCCGCTGGCCGAACTGGGTCCGCCGGAAGCCGTCCTGGTCTATCGTCGCGTGGGCGTAGTTGAACATGCCGCCGAAGGCGAAGTCGCCGAACCGCTTGCCCCACTGCACCTGCGCGGTGTCCACCGAGTAGTCGAACGTCATCCCGTTGGAGTCCCGCGCGCCGTTGGTGCGTATCTGGCTGAGCGTCGGCTGGACCGCGCCCCACAGCTTGGTGTCCCACGTGGCCGACTCGCCGATCAGGTACAACTGCTGGCCCTCGCCGAAGAATATCTGCGAGTAGTAGGGGGCCACCACCACGCCGTATTTGCTAGGCACCTCGTTCCAGCCGAGGGAGGCCGGGTTGATGGCCGAGGAGTAGCGGTTGGCGACCGTCTCGCCGCCCACCGTCGAGACCTCCGTGAACCGCAGGAACGCCGGCGGCAGGCGGACGGAGAAATCCTTGTCGCTGTAGTCCCGCCAGCCGGCCGGCGCGGCTGCTTGGAGGCCCAGCACGAGCAGGATGGGAATTGCGGCGCGTGCGGCCCGGTTGGCGCTGCGTCGATTCGTCGCCATGTTGGCTCCATGAAGTGAAGCGAGATGACCCTATCTACGTCCACGGTCCTCGCGCTGTCAACAGGAATCCGAGGGAAATCCAAACTCCTAGGGCGAGGCGACTTGCACATCCTGACCGGCGTTCAACCGGAAGGATGACCGGCGGTCAGCTCTTCTTCGGTGAACTCCGGTCACTTGGACGCCTGATCGTGGCTTGATGGTAGTCCGTAGGGCGTGCAACCCGCTCCGCTAAGTTGCGCGCACTACCAACTGGCTGTTCACAACAGGGCAACCGCCAAAGATCGTCAAGGACACGGAGGGGAACTCATATCGATTTGGCGCCAAGACAGGAATATGGATTAGGGATGGCGAGATCCCTTCCACATCGCAGGCGCCCCGCGGCACCCAAATCCGACACCTATCCCTCACGCCTTCGCGCCGAGCGGCGGATGATGGCCCGCAGGCCGATGAGGATCAGCACAAGCGCCGCCAGGCCGACAACCGCCGCGGCGATGATCGTGGGGACGAGGGTCCGCCGCGCGACGTAGGGTGCGGGCGTTTCGGACCAGGGGATGTCGCGGCTCTTGACGTCGACCTGCGCCCAGTACGCGGCCCAAAGGCCCGGCGCGCCGGGGCTTGCCGATGCGTTCAGAAGCTCCATTCGCACGTCCTCGCCCGCAAACTGCGACAGGTCGAGGCTCACCGGCTCCCAGAAGACCTGCCTCTGGTCCTCGCGTCCTCCCTTCTGGCCCTCCTGGCCTCTTCCGCTGGCCGTACTGGGACGGGAGGACTGGACGACTGGAGGACGGGAGGCCGGGCCTGTGGTCGGGGGCTGGCCGATCATCCTGCGGAGCAGTTCCTGCTCATTGCCGCGGATGACCAACTGCCACGCCCCGCGCGGATGACGGCCGACGACAAGTTCGAGCGTCGTGAGCTTGCCCTTCGGCACGCTGAAGGTCGTGATCATCCTGCTTGGCGTGATGGCGTCCAGCGGGGCGGTCACGAACACGTTCTTGCGCCCTGATATCTCCGGCTTGAGGCCCGGCGTCATGTCGGGTCCGCCCGCGGCGGATGGGCCGTCGGGCTTTGGCGCAGGGCCGCAGTTGAGCAGTTGCCAGTACGGCAGGAACTTCTTGAATGGCCCGCGCATCTTCTGGTCCACCGAGTTTGGATACGTGAACGCGATGGCCAGTAGCTGCTCATTCGTCGGCCGGCTCCTGGGCGGCGGCGTCCCGCGGCGGTGCGCGAATAGGAACTCGTAGAACTCCTTGTGCGGATAGAACCCGCCCCACACGCCGTGGTCGCCGTTGGGCACTTCGGTGAGCACCGTGTCGATGCCCTTGGCGGCCAGCTTCCTGGCCATCCTGCGCGAGCCCTCGGTGTAGTCGCCGTCGGCCGCGCCGACGATGATCCAGACAGTCGTGCCCTTGACGGCCGCGGGCATCTTGTCCGGCTCGATCTCGTTGGCGCAGATCGGCGCGATGGCGGCGAACGCGCCCTGGGACGCTAGCGTGATGAACCACACGCCGCGCCCGCCCATGCTCAGGCCGGTCAGGTAGACTCGGTCGGGATCGACCCGCCACGACCGCTTCGCGTGCTCGACGACCTCCATGACGGCCTTGGCCAGCCCTGGCGCATCCCACTGCATCCCGGAAGGGCACTGCGGGGCCAGCGCGATGAAGTCAGCCCAGTCGGACAGGTCCTTGTTGCGCTTCAGCTCGGCCAGCGGGCCGTGGACGTAGAGGCCGTCGTGGTTGTCGCCGACCTCGCCCGCCCCGTTGAGGAATACCACCATCGGCCTGGGATGCTGGTCCTTCTCGTAGTTGGGCGGCAGGTAGATCGCGTACGCCAGGCGGACGTCCTTGCCCGCCATCCTGGTCTTGAAGTACAGCCGATGATGGCCGGGCGACTGCGGCATGGCGGGGGCGGAGGTCGTGGTCGGCTGGGCCATGGCCGGCAGGGCGATGAGATCCAAGGCCGTGAGGAAAGCGACAAGAACGCGCACATTGCGAATTGTGAATTGCGAATTGCGAATTCCCTTTGTCCTGGGACTGGTTCGCATCGAGAGGAATTCACAATTCGCAATTCGCAATTCGCAATTGGCTATGACTTTCCTCGTCTCGCCCATGCTCACTACCCGATGATCTTCCTTACGACGGGAATGCGGCTGAGGACCCACGTCAGCGCCGTGCTGGCGACGACCACGAGCAGGATTATCAGCGGAACCCCGTACCACACGTTCGGCAGGTCCCAGAGCCATTCCGCCTTGACGAACAGTATCTCGCGGAACAGGGGGTGGACGAGGTATATCCCCAGCGTCAGGGGCGCGAGGTATTTGAAGATCCGCTGGATGGGCGCGTCGAGGCTCATGCGGCCGAAGATGTACGCGAAGATGAACCACGCGCAGAACGACATGAGCACCCGCGTCGGGTTGAGGAAGTCGTACATCATCATGTCCAGCGACGGATATACCTGCGGCTTTGCCGGCGTGCCCGCCAGCGGCCCGACCGCGACGCCCGTGCCGACGGCCATCGCCGCCACGCACAGCAGGTAGCCCGCGAAGGACCACGCCGCCAGCCGCCGCGTGACCGTCACCTCGCGCAGCACGTCGCCCGCCAGGTAGAACCCCAGGAACGGCCACAGGATCGCGAAGCCGCTGACCGAGTCGATGGGCTGGCCGTCGGGGGCGGTGCCCAGGATGCTCGTGGCGACGGACCCGGCCATCGCCATGCCGAAGATCGCCAGCATCATCCCCGTCCGCAGGCCCAGAGAAGCGTGCCGCACGTACAGGCGCAGCAGCGGCGTGATCAGGTAAAGCCCCGCCAGGCGGAAGACGAAGTGCAGGTGCATGTACGGCGCGCCCCTGAGCAGTTCGCGCCAGACGCTCTTGTGCCAGTCGCCGGGAGGCACGTTCCACGCGCCAACGCACCAGCCGGTGTAGTACACGGCGAAGAGCATGAAGAAGATCGACCAGAACACCGTCGCCACGCCCAGCCGCGCAAGCCGCCGCCTGTAGAACTCCTTGGGCGATTCATCGCGCGACGGGTTCAGCAGGAGAGCCCCGCTGAGCATGATGAAGACTGGCACCGCCCACCGCCCGGAGGCATCCACGAAGTTGGCAAACCACCAATGCGCCTGGCCGACGCTGTTGGAGAACAGGACCATGTCGTTGACGTGGACGACGATGACGGCCATCACGCCCAGCACCCGCATCGCGTCGCCATACGCCAGCCACTTGCGCCCAGGCTTGAGGGACGCCGCGCCGTCGCCGTCCAGCGAAGGCCGACTAATCCCGCCGAGGCCACCTGACAATTCCTTCTGGGCCGTGGTCATGGACGGGAGAGTGTAACCGGATAGATCAGGTTTGTCAGGAGGCGCAGAGCCGTCGCCTTGACCGGTCCGGCCCCCAAGAGTAATAGTGTAGACAGCCGCCGGGCGCATCTCCGTGCGGCCAAGGAGCATCGCATGTCAGCATTCAGGTCTCTGGCCGTGGCGTTGTTCGCCGCGTCCGCCGTGGTCTGCGCCGCCGGGTGCAGCAAGAGCAATAGTGAGGACGCCCTGGCCAAAGTCAAGCGCGAGGGCGTCCTGAAGTGGGGCGCGGACCCGAGCGGCGGCGCGCCCTTCGTGTTCTACGATCCCGCCGACACGAAGAAGGTCATTGGGTTCGAGATTGACGTGATGGACAAGCTGGCCGCCCACATGGGAGTCCGGCACGAGATGGTCTCATGCGACTGGGACGCCCTAATCGACAACCTTCGCGCCAAGCGGACGGACATGGTGATGAACGGCATCGAGGTCAACGATGCCCGCAAAGAGCAGGTGGGCTTCACCGCACCCTATTACATCTACGAGCAGCAGATCACCGTGCGCCAGGAGGACAAGGAGACATACAAGTCGCTGAACGACCTCAAGGGGCACAAGATAGCCACGCTCAAGGCGGCAGAGGCCAACAACGTCCTGAAGCAGGCAGGTTTTCCCGATGACCTGATCTGTCCGCTTCCGGACTCCGAGACCCCTTATCGCGAACTCGAGCTCAAGCGCGTGGACGCGGTGCTTCAGGAGGGCATCATCGCGGCCTACTACGCATCGCCCGAGCGGGCTTCTAAGCTCTACAACGTCCCCGCGACGTTCAGCCCCGGGAAGTATGCCGTTGCCGTCCGCAAGGAGGACACGGCCCTCCTGGCCGAGATCGACCGCGCCCTGGAGCTGATGAAGCGCAACGGCGAACTCGCGGAGATATACAAGAGGTGGGGCATCTGGAACGGCCGGCAGAAGGATGTGGGCATCAGCGAGAAGGCGCCGTAGGCCCACTGTCGGCGCGGGCATGCGCTGGACGGAGCAGTGATCATCGACAGCATCAACCATCTCGTTTCCGCGCTGGATGAGGCGCTCTCGCTATGGGCGCTGACGAAGGCTGCCGGGTTGACGCTCGCGCTGACGGCGCTGAGCATGCCGCTGGCGCTGCTGGCGGGGCTTGTGCTGGCGTCGATGCGCCTGTCGCGCCGCCGGTGGCTGGTCTGGCCGGCGGCCGCTTACATCGAGACCATCCGCGGTACGCCGCTGGTGGTGCAGATATTCCTGATCTACTACACTCTTCCCCAGGCGGGCCAGTGGCTCTCGAAGGAGACGGGCGGTTGGTTCTCGCCTGAGTGGCTGACGTGGAACAACTTCGCCGTGGGCGTGTTCTGCCTGGCGGCCAACTACGCGGCTTATGAGGCCGAAATCCTCCGGGCCGGGCTGGAAGCGGTTGACAAGGGCCAGCGCGAGGGGGGCCTGTCGCTGGGGATGAGCGAGGGCCAGGCCTTCGGGGCCATCGTGCTGCCGCAGGCGTTCCGCATCGTCGTCCCGCCGGTCATCAACGACCTGATAGCGATGCTTAAGGACAGTTGCCTGGTCTATGTGATCGGCGTGCAGGAGCTGCTGACGGTGGCGATCGGCATCGGGCGTGCGCGGTTCATCACGCCGCAGATGATGGTGGAAGCGGCCGCCGTCTACCTTGTCCTCTCGCTGGCCTGTTACGCCTTGGGCAAGTTCCTGGAAAAGCGCCTTTCTATCCGCGGCGCCGCCGAATTGCACTTGGAGCAGCCGCATGGACACTGAGGGACCAGCTATGGCGGGAGGCACGAACGCGGCCGATGTGCCGCTTATCAAGGTCGAGGGACTGAAGAAGCGCTATGGGCCGAAGTGGGTGCTGGAGGATGTGAGCCTGTCGGTTGCCAAAGGAGAAGTCGTAGTCGTGCTGGGTCCCAACGGCAGCGGCAAGAGCACGCTGCTTCGGTGTATCAACATGCTGGAGCCGTACCAGCACGGCCTCGTCCGCCTCAAGGGGCAGGTCATCAGCGAAGGCAGGCCGGACGGCCATCGTCCATCTCGCGATGAGCGGGCGGCGGCCCGCCTCGTGCGGCGGCGGGTCGGGATGGTCTTCCAGCAGTTCAACCTGTTTCCTCACATGACCGTGCTGGACAACGTGGCCATCGGCCCGCGCAAGGTCCTTGGAATGCCGCGTGAGCAGGCCCGCGCCGTGGCCGAGACAATGCTCCGCAAGGTCGGCCTGTGGGAGAAGCACCCGGGCGGCCCGACCACGCTCTCGGGCGGCCAGCAGCAGCGGGCGGCCATCGCCCGCGCGTTGGCGATGAGCCCTGAAGTCATGCTCTTCGACGAGCCGACTTCCTCGCTGGACCCGCTGATGACCAGGGAGGTCCTGCGCGTGATCCGCCAGCTCGCGGCCGACGGCATGACGATGCTCCTGGTCACGCACGACCTGGACGCGGCCAGGACAATTGCGCAGCGGGTGATCTTTATCGAGGCCGGCCGGGTGTCGGCCCAAGGCACCCCGCAGAACATCTTTGAGGAGCGCCCCACGGCGGGCCTCCGGAGGTTCATGGAGGCGTTTTCAGGATGACAATGAAGTGGCTTGTCGCCGAGTTCGTCCACGAGACCAACACGTTCAGCACGATCCATCCCGGAAGGGACGAGTTCGCGGCCGTCATACTGCACGAAGGCCTCGCAATCCCGCGGTTCTACGGGGGCACGCGGACGTGCGTCGGCGGCTTCATGGACTTCGCGGCGCGGCACGGCGTCGAGCTCATCTGGACGGTCGCCGCGCACACGACCCCGGCCGGGCCGATACAGGCGGAGTTCTACCAGTGGGTCAAGTCGCGAATCCTCGACGGCCTGGGCCAGAAGGTTGACGGTGTGCTGCTGGCGCTGCACGGGGCGATGGTCGCTGAAGGAGTCGATGACGGCGAGGGCGACGTGCTGGAGGCCATCCGCGGCCGAGTGGGGCCGGCAGTGCCCATAGCGACCACGCTGGACTTCCACACCAACATGAGCCGGCGGATGGTGGACTGCGCCGACATCCTCGTCGGATACAAGACATATCCGCACGTCGATCTGCACGAGTGCGGGACGAAGGCGGCGGAGCTTCTCCTGGCGGCCGTGCGCGGCGGGGTGCATCCGGCGAGGTCGCTCCAGTGCCCGCCTCTGCTGCCGCCGCTTGGCAATACATCGACGTTCAAGGAGCCGATGCGTTCGGTGATGGCCCGCGCGGCCCAGATCGAGCGCCGGCCGGGCGTGCTGTCGGCCTCCGTTTTCGGCTCGTTCCCTTACGCGGACATCGCGGATGCGGGCATGTCCGTACTTGTCATCACCGACGGCCGGCAGGCGGATGGCGACGCCCATGCCAAGGAGCTTTCGGACCTGCTCTGGTCGCGCCGGCGGGAGTTCCTGCACAAGGCCGTGCCGATTGGCGAGGCCGTCCGCCGCGCGATGCAGTCACCAAGGGGCCCGGTTGTGCTGGCGGATGTGGCCGACAACCCCGGCGGGGGAGGGGCGACGGACGGCGTCGAAATCATGCGAGAACTTCTGAAGCAGAACGCCCAGGGCGCGGCCGTCGGGCCGACGTGGGACCCCGCGGCCGTGCGCGAGTGCGAGCGGGCCGGCGTCGGCGGGCGCGTCGCTGTGGACGTCGGCGGCAAGACCGACGGACGTCACGGCGGGCCCGTGCGGCTGGAGGGGACCGTGACGTACCTCGGCGGCGGCGAGTACACGTACAAAGGCCCGATGGCAACGGGCATGAGGATGACGATGGGCCGGTGCGCCATCATCCGCTGCGGCGGCGTCGATGCTCTCATTTCCAGCCGGCGGGTGCAGAACCTCGACCCGGAGATCTTCCGCTCGGTCGGCGTCGAGCCGGCGCGGTGCAGGATCGTGGTGGTCAAGTCGTCGATCCACTTCCGCGCGGCGTACCAACCGATCGCGGCCGAGATCATCGAGGTGGACGCGCCAGGCATCGTCAGCCCGGACCTGAGGCAATTCGACTTCCGCAATCTGCGGCGGCCGGTATTTCCACTTGACGACATGTGAACCACTCTTAGCGAGGAGACGATATGGCAAAGTCAGGATTGCAGGCTGGAACGGCATGGGCGGACATCACCCCGGCCGCCTTCACCCTCATGACCGGCATGGGTATCCACCGGGCCAAGACCACCGGCATCCACGACCGCCTCAAGGCGCGGGCGCTGGTGCTGAAATCCGGCGAGCGGAAGATCGCCCTCGTGACGGCCGACATCAACTACATAGACTATGACAGCATCACCGAGCTTCGCCGCATGGTCGAGGCCCACACGGACATCAAGGGCGAGGACGTCCACGTCTCGAGCTCGCACTGCCACTCCTCGCCGGGCTACTTCCAGTTGCACAAGCGTATGCGGCACTCGTCGAAGTACTGGAGCTTCACTTACGAGGACCTCTACGCGCACGTCAAGTCGGCCTGCCGCCTTATCGCCGGGACGGTTTACGAGGCCAACGGCCGCCTGGTCGATGCGGAGATCGGCTTCGGCAGGGGCGACTCGCAGTACAACATCGTCCGCTGGCACCTGACGAGCGACGGCAAGATGAGGTTCACGCCGTACCATCGCGAGCTGCCGACGAACCTGGTGCCGCTGACGGACATGCTCATCGTCCACGTGCGCGACAAGGCCACGAAGGAGAGCCTTGCCTTCTTCTACACCAACAGCGCCCACGCGATATGCGTGTGCCTCCAATCGACCGAGATCACGGCCGACTACCCTGGCGTCGTCGCCGGCATCATCGAGAAGAAGTTCGGCGGGCTGTGCATGTTCGCCCCAGGCACCATCGGCGACCAGCACCCGCGCGACTACGACAGGGGCTTCGCCGCGGCGGAGCTGATGGGCAGGCAACTGGCCGGCCAGATCATCAAGGCGCAGAGGGGCATGAAGTACACCTCCAGGCTCACCATCCGCGCGGCCGAGCGTGACCTGGACATGGCGCCCGCGAGCTACCAGGGCCAGCCGCTCTTCACGCGGACGCGGATGTCGGCCGTAGCGCTCAACGGCACCGCCATCAGCTTCTGGCCCGGCGAGGCGTTCGGGATGATCACCCGGCGACTCCAGAAGGAGTCCCCGTTCAAGCGGACGGTGCTCGTCTCCAACACGGATGACTTCAAGTACTACTTCGCCTTCGAGAAGGAGTACGGCAAGTACGTCTGGGACTCCGACGGCGCCCGGCCGTCGATATACCCCGTCGCCGCAGGCGACCAGTTGTACAAGGCGGCACTAGGGCTGCTGAGAAGGATCAGTGGTTAGCAGGGCAGACCCGTCTGGGAATGCTTAATGAGGAACTAGGAATGGCGAAGGAGTGACAAGTGTCCAATGTCAAGTGCCTCATGCCACGGTGATCAAGGGGACTCATTTGGCATTAGGCATTAGACATTTGTCATTCCTTCGTCATTTGCTCATTGCCAATTCCCAATTGTCTCCGCGCCTTGACCTGGTCCTCAGGCAGCCTAGACCCTGAACAAGCGTGATTTTCCGAGGCGTGGCGCAAAAAAGGCTCGAAATCC
>JBHGBE010000074.1:0-22737 GCA_041946855.1 Phycisphaerae bacterium
GTCGGCTGGGACCAGGCGGACTTCAACCTCGACGGCATCACGGACATGACGGACTACATCACCTGGTTCAACCACTACGGGCAGGAGGGCGAGGGCAGTTCCGTGCCTGAGCCGGCCACCGTGGCATTGCTGGCACTTGGCGGACTGGCGATCCTGCGGCGCGAGAGGAAAGCGGGCTGATCGTTCGCGCGGCCCGGTGCTCCGGGGGTGGTTTCTCGGGCGGCGCGGCCCGCACAAGATGAGCAAGGCGACGAGACTGCCGTGGTTCGCGCGACAGCGCCTCACGGCGAGCCTGGACCCGGTCAGGCGGAAGCGCCGAGTGTCAGGCCGAAGCGCCGAGTGCGGTCATGTTACTTCCGCCAAGACCAACGGGCTTTGGACAGAAGAGGTCAGGCTCTTCAGGCCGTGCAGCGTGCAATAGGCCCGAATGGTCACGGTTCCTCGCGGAATGTGAAACGTGACCTCCGGCGACCGTCCCGGTCCGAGGAATTGCCGGCAGCACGTGCGTCCGGCGATCGCCTCTATCCAGGCGATGTGGTGGTCCGACTCGCACGGGTGCGGCGTGGGGCCGATGCTG
The DNA here is from genome assembly GCA_041946855.1 of Phycisphaerae bacterium. Classification (GTDB taxonomy): domain Bacteria; phylum Planctomycetota; class Phycisphaerae; order SM23-33; family SM23-33; genus JBHGBE01. Next base: position 578 of record JBHGBE010000074.1, read on the forward strand.
ACCTTGAGTCCGTCGTCGGTCCACTGGAGGAACGCCCGGTGGTCGTCGCCGGTCATGGCCGCGGCGTTCTCAAAGAGCCCGTCCATCGGGCGGCCGCAGCAGGCGATCTCGGGCCCGCAGCCGTCGAGCACTTCGACAACGGTGTCGCAGACAGAGCACTTGTAGAGTCTCGTCCTTAACCTGTGCATGTCCGGCTCCTTTCAATTTCGCGAAGGCAGACGCCGCCATTCACGAGCCACTGCCGCTGAGCGTCATATCACTCATACGCCGGAAGGGACGCCCGCGATATTGGCGCTACGCACGTTTCTTCCTTCCGGCGGACACCGGCGGCATGCCGGGGAATCGCCTACCTGCCCGATGGGACGAAGACAGACGTGATACTTAGGGAGGTCATCAAGCGGGGAACGCCTTACGGCGTCGCTACGAGCGCGAAACGCAAACGCGGATGTCCTACGCGACGATCTTGCTGATCTTGACGGCGGTGTACTTCTGCCTGTGGCCGATGCGTCGCTTGGAGTGCTTGCGGCGTCGGAAGTAGAAGTGGTAGAGCTTCTCGCCCTTGACCTCGGGGGCCAGGACCTCGGCGACGACCTTTGCGCCCTCGACCAGCGGTGTGCCGATCTTGACGCCGGCCTCGCCGCTGACCAGCAGGACGCGGGGGAACTCGATTTCCTTGGCGCCGGCCGCCACGTCGCGCAGATCGACGTTCAGCACGTCGCCCTCGGTGACGCGGAATTGCGAGCCGCTATCTTCTATGACTGCGTACACGTCGTTGCTCCTTGCTGTTGCCGGCGACGATCGCCCGCACAGGCGCCGCGCCGGGCCGCGGGAAAGCGAACCATTATGGCGGCGTTTGCGGCCAAGTCAAGGTGATTTGGCGGGCAGCGTGGTCAGCGCCTTTGGCAGCAGCTCCTTCTGCTCCGGCGTGAGCAGCGGGTCGAACTTCGCGGCCACGGAGTTCTGGATGGCGTTGTAGGCGGCGTAGTCGGTGGTGTCCTTGAGATTGCCGACTTCCTTGGCGGCCTCGTCGCAGAACTCCTGGAGCTTCTTCTCCTGCTCCGGCGTGAGGGTGATGCGCCGGTAGCGGACGGTGGTGAGGGATTTTCGGAGGTTGTAGCTGTCCCACGTGATGCGCTGCTGGGGGGTCAGCACGGCCAGGATCGCCGCCTGGCTCTCAGCGAAGAGCTGCCGGCTCTTGTCGTAGAGGGCCTTGATCTCGTCCTGGAGCTGCTTGACCTTCTGGTCATCCTTGGCGGCGCGGGCGTCGATGAGGTCCTTATTGAGCTTGGTGAGCTTCTCCTGGTTGTCCTTCCAGAACGCGGAGGATGTCTCGCGCATGGCGGCGACCTTCTGTTCCAGCTTGGCCACCTGCTCATCCGACAGCTCGCAGACGCTGACCATTTCGGCGTACTGGCCGAGGTCCCTTGCGGGCTTGGACGACTGGGTCGTCGGCGCGACGCCGATGCCGATGCCGGCGCCTGGCGCTGCGCCGGGTTGGGCCAGCGCCGCCGCGGAGAAGAAGGTCAGGACGGCCATCGCGAATATCGCCGCTCTTGTCATTGGGTCTCTCCTGATTGGGCTGAAAGCATATCCTGTTTAATAACGCCCAGGCAGGGCTTTTCCCGCGGGCGGGCGAAGAATTTTTATGCCCCTTGCGCGGGCGGCACTTACAATCCTTGCGGTGAAACATGCAGATCGTGGTCCTCGCGGCCTTCGCGCTGACGCTCACAGCGGCCGAGCTGGCCCGCAAGGCCCCGCTGGCCGAGCCGACGTGGGCGCTGGCGGCGGCCGTCGCGATCTACCTGCTGCTGGCGGCGACCCTGGCCGCACTGTCCGCGCGGATCGTCGTCAACGGGTCGGCGGGGCTAGCCGAGCCGCCGCCCAAGGTGCTCGCCCGCCGCAACCTGCTGGGGATATTGACGTCGCTGGTGCTTGTCGCCGGCTCGGCGCTGCTGATGACGCTGGGGCTGGCCAAGTGGCTTTCGCCCCTTCTGGCCTGGCCGCTTGCGAGCGAGGCGGCCGAGATGGCGCCGTTCACGGCCGGGCTGCTGATTGTCTGGCTGCTGGAGTATCCGGCCTACGCCGTGCTTCGCCTTGCGGCCTTGAGGCGGCAGGCGGCGGAGGGCAAGAGCTTCGGCCGCCTCTGGTCGCGGCGCGAGTACATCGCGTACAACACCCGCCACTACATACTGTTCATCGCCGCGCCGGCGGGGCTGATACTGCTGACTCACGACGTGATCGGCCTGTACGTCGGGCCGCTGTTGGGGGAGGGCAGGGCCGGCCAGTACGTCCTCCAGGGGCTGATGACGCTGGCCGGCGCCGGGGCGTTCGTCATCGCGCCTACGCTCATCGTCCACACGTGGCGGACCGGCCCGCTTGGACAAGGTCCGCTCAAGGACGGGCTGGAGGCGATAGGGCGGCGGATCGGCTTCCGGGCTCGCGGCATCCGCGTGTGGCTGACGGGCGGCGCGATCGCGAACGCGGCCGTCATGGGCCTGCTGGCGCCGGTGCGGTACGTGCTGCTAAGCGACGCACTGCTTGAGCAGATGGAGGACAAGCACATCGAGGCCGTCTTCGCCCACGAGGCGGGGCACGTGGTCTCGCACCACATCTTCTATTCGGTCGTGTTCGGCGCGGCGTCGGTCATGCTGTGCTGGGCCGCGACGGGCGGGCTGATCGCGGCGACGGCCGTCGCCGAGCAGGGCCGCTGGCCCATCGGCTGGATGAGCCCCGACACCGCGGGCGAGATCCTGTTCCTGGCGCTGCTGACGGCGACATGGGCGTTGGGCTTCGGCTGGATCAGCCGGCGCTTCGAGCGCCAGAGCGACGTGATCGCGGCGTGGGCCATGGGCCAGGAGAGTAGGAAGTTGGGAGTAGGGAGTGGGGAGTTGGGAGTCGGGAGTGGGGAGTTGGGAGTAGGCAGTGGGGTGTCGATCGCGGAAGCCGAGAGTCCCGGTGAGCGGCGAGATCCACACCCTACACCCTACTCCCCACACCCCACTTCCATCGCTCCGCCGGCCGCGATCAATTCCCCAGACCCAACTTCAAGCGATGACCATATCACGCAGCAGGGCGCGGCCCTCTTCGCCCGCGCACTGGAGCGAGTGGCGGAGCTCAACGGCATTCCCTATCGTCACCGCAACTGGCGGCACGGGGCGGTCGCGTGGCGCGTGGAGTACATCATCTGGCTGGGCTCGACCGGGGGCAGCCGGCGCGACATCGACCTCGTCGTGCGGCGGATAAAGGTCGGGCTGTGGGTCGCGCTGGCGGCCGGCGTGGCCGTGATGGTCGCCATGATCGCGATGGGTGGATCATGAGCGAGGATGAGGCGAGCCCGCGCGTGGCGATAGTCACCGGCGCATCCAGCGGAATCGGCGCGGCCGTCGCGGTCGAACTGGCGAAGAAGGGCTACGCGGTCGTCCTGGCGGCCAGGCGCGTTCAGCGCCTGGAGGAAGTGGCCGACAGGTGCCGGAAGGCGTTTGAGGCGCGGACTGCGCACCATGAGAAGGAAGGGAAAACGGGAGGAGGGGAAGAGGGGAGGACGCAACAGCCGGTGTCGGCGAACACATCCTCTTCTCCTCCCTTCCTCCCATCCTCCAGTCTCGAATCTTCCAAGGGACATTCCTCGTATCAGATGGTGGTTCCGACGGATGTCGCCCGCGAGGACCAAGTAGAGGCGCTGGTGAAGTCGGCCGTCGAGCGGTACGGCCGGCTGGACGTCATGGTCAACAACGCCGGATATGGCGTCTTCGCCCGCGTGTACGAGACGACGGCCGCCCAGATGCGCGAGATCATGGATGTGAACTTCATGGGCGTGTTCTACGGCTGCCGGGCGGCGGCGCGTGTGATGGCCGCCCAGCGGCACGGGCACATCTTCAACGTCTCATCCATCATCGGCAAGCGCGGCACGCCGTTCCACGGCGCGTACAGCGCGACCAAGTTCGCCATCGCCGGGCTGACCGACGCCCTGCGGGTGGAGATGCGGCCCTTCGGCGTCCGCGTGACGCTCGTCTGCCCCGCGCTGACCGCGACGGAGTTCTTCGACCGCTCGCGAGGCGGCTCGACCGTGCGGTCGTCGTTCGTCCGCGTCAAGGGCATGATGAGCGCCCAGAAGGTCGCGCGGAAGATCGTCGCGACCGTCGGCAGGCGGCGGCCGGAACTGCTCTTCACGGCCGGCGGCAAGCTGCTGGCGTTCCTGTCGGCGATGTCGCCGCTCCTGGCGGATGCGGTTATGCGGATTTACCATGACGACCTGGCCAGGTCGCTGGACAAGGAAACCTAGAGGAGAAAGGCAATGGCCAAACTGACGCGGACCACGCTGGCCATCGACGGCGACCTGCTGGAGAAGTTCGACGCTTGGATGGCCCGCCACGGATACGGCAACCGCTCGCAGGCGGTGCGCGACCTGATAAAGTCGGCGCTGGTGCAGGATGAATGGGCCGACCCGGCCGCCCAGGTGGTGGGGGCGCTGTCGATAGTCTACGATCACTCGCACGCGCTGGCGCAGGAGCTGACCGAGATGCAGCACGAGGACTTCCACGCGGTCCTGTGCAGCCAGCACGTCCACCTCGGCCACGACCGGTGCCTGGAGGTGATACTGCTACAGGGGGCGGCGGGGCAGCTTCGGCGCATCGCCGACGCAATTATCGCCACGCGCGGCGTTGCAACGGGACAGTTGACTATGATGAGCAAAACGGTGTAATCTACGGCCCACAAGGAAGGAGCGATCATGTTCGGTAAGGGAACGAAGAAAGGAACCGTCCGTTTCACGCTCAAGCCGGCGCCGCCCGCCAAGCAGGTGATGCTGGCCGGGGACTTCAATGAATGGAAGCCTGTCGCCCTGAAGAAGCAGAAGGACGGGAGCTTCGCGGTCGCCATGGCCCTGCGGGCCGGGGTCTACGAGTACAAGTACATCGTCGACGGGCAGTGGGTCGTCGACCCCGACAACAGCCGCTGGGCGCTGAACCCCTACGGCACGCTCAATTCCGTTGCGCAGGTAGAGTAACGGCCGGGGGCGGACCAGCGGCCCGCTGAAGAAGCAGCGTGGGAACCTTGCCCATGCACGTTGACCCCGTTTGCGTTGACGCCTGGCCCCCTGGCTTGCGGCGGCGGCAGGCTGCGCCGAGCCGGTCCTGTCACGGTCCGTACGGCCCCAGCCCCGGCTGGTAAAACGGCAGGACCTGGCGATTGGTGGTGTAGTACCACGTCTCGATCCGCTTGCGGGTGAAGAGCTCGACGTGCCCGTCCATCATCAGCCCGTTGGATGTGCCGGCGTGGACGATGTTGTTGGAGAACTGGAGCGTGCGGCTGGGCGTGTAGTTCTCGTTGAGCAGATAGAAGTTGTAGCACGGCTCCAGGGCCACGCAGTAGTCCTGGGCCTTGTACTCGCTCTGCTTGATCGGGCGGAAACCCGGCCTTTCGCTCAGCGCGCTGTAGTATCCCGACGCGACGAACCAGCATCCGCCCCAGCCGGAGGAGTAGTTGAAGTTGTACTCCCAGTCGTCCTTGTTCTTCTGCGTGGGGCAGTTCATCCGCCGCGAGAGCTGCATGCCGTAGCCCTTGTACCGGGCGTAGTCGTCGCCGACGGGCTGGATGGCCACGCTGCGCCCGCCGTTGGGGACAAGGGCCGGCCGGGCGTCGGTGTCGAAGAACGGGCAGATGAAGTCCGCCAGCCACCATCGCCGCCAGGTGTTGTCCCACGGCGTGAAGTCGATGATGATCGGCGGCGTGATGTCGTTGTACTCGATCGCGTAGGAGTTGATGCCCAGACCGATCGACCGCTCGTTGGTCTGGCAGGCCACCCGCCGCGCCATCTCCCTGGCCGCCGCCAGCGACGGCACGAGTATCGATACCAACAGCGCGATGATCGCGATCACGACAAGCAGCTCGATCAAGGTGAAGCCTGACCTGTCGCCGCGAGACCTGAACATAAGCGTCTCTCCGAAATGACTGCCGGACAGCAGCCCTATTATACATCACGGGCGGCCAAAGCAAGCCGAATGCTTCCATTTCGCCGGCGCGGACGATACGCTTGACGCAGGCCTGCCAGGGCCGGCCCGCCCGGTCGGCTGACGGCGGCTTGATGGCCTGGCCACGGAGATGAAGGCAAATGTGCTCGACAGCGGGTGATGTTTGGACGGAAAGAAGCGAAGAGAGAAGAGGGAAGAGAGAAGAGCGAGGGGCAAGGACCGAACTCAGTCCTGCGCCCACCTTTTCCCTCTTCCCTCTTCTGGCTTCCCTCTTCGTCTTGATTCTCTGCGATACAGTCCTCGGCCAGGCGACCCAACCGACGAGTGCGCCGGCGACAGGCCCCGCCGCGACGCGGGCGGTCGATCCGGCCGGCCTCGGCCCGTTCAAGGAGATGCCCGCAGTCTGCGGCCTGGACGCGGCGCAGGTGAGCCAGGTCAAGGCGGCCGTCGACGCCATGCACGAGGCGATTGAATCCTGCCTGAAGGGCAGCAGCCAGAAGCTGGCGCTGCTCCAGGCCGCGCTGTCCAAGGCCGTCCAGGCCGGCAACGCCGAAGAGCAGAAGTCCCTCCAGGCGCAGATCGACGCGATCTCGCAAACCAGCCCCGCGAAGATCCGCAGCGAGCAATACGGCAAGGTCTTCGCCGTCCTGACGCCCGCCCAGCGCCTGGCGTGGGAGGTGTACACGCTCAAGGACATCCTTCGCGAGAACTACTGGAAGGTCAAGTTCACCCCCGAGCAGACCCAAAAGGCCGACGCCCTCTACGAGCAGGCCGCCAGGAAGGTGATCGAGCTGAAGGACCCGTGCGACGAGAAGGGCCGGGATGAGATAATGCTCGACCTGGCGAAGAAGATTGACGAGACGGTGCTGACTGAGGAACAACGCAAGAAGCAATGACGAATATCCAACAGGCGATATCGAATATCGAAGTGGAGAACTCGCGGCTTTGACTCACTTCGCCATTCGATATTGCCTGTTCTTTCCTTCAACACAACTGGGGACAGTCCCAAACGGCGGGACTGTCCCCAATTAGTTTGACCTGCGCATCCCGCGTGGACTATGATACGCCCTCTAGGAATCATTCATCCATGCGATTGGAGTGTGTACAAGAGACGGCCCTGCCGCCCGCCATTGGCGGCATTGTCCCCGCGTGCGAGCCGGCGCAGCAAGAGGCCGCCGCAAGCCGATGGGGACGAGGGACGTTGCGATGGTTCGGCGCTGTCGCGGCCCTGCCGTGCCTGGCCGTGCTGGTCGTCGGCGCGGTGCTGACCCCGCGAGCGGCCGGGCACGGAACGCACGAGGAGCTGGGCCTGCCGCCCTGCGCCATGCTGGCCAACACCGGCTGGCCGTGCCCGAGCTGCGGCCTGACGACCTCGGTGTCGGCCGCGGTACACGGGCAGTTTGCCGCGGCGGCCCGCGCGCAGCCGTTCGGCATCCTCCTGACGGCCGGGGCGGCCGTGCTGGCGGCCGCCGGCAGCGTCCAGGTGCTGACCGGGCGGAACATGCTGGCGCGTGTGCGGCTGGGCGTCATCTGGGCCCTCGTGGCCGTGCTGGGACTGCTCGCGGGCTGGGCCTGGAGCGTCCTGGCGGGCATGGCGAGCGGCCGGTTCCCCATGCGCTGATGCGTCGGGGACTGTCCCGCCGTTTGGGACTGTCCCCCGCTTCTGGCGCGAAGGAGACAACTGGGGACAGTCCCAAACAGCGGGACAGTCCCCGGCCGATGCGCCCTTTTCCCCGCAAGGCAAACCATGAGCAAAGCAAGAGCGTTTCTGATGTCGTTCGCTTTGTGCGCCCTGCCGGCGCTGGGCGGCTGTAGTGGGTTGAAGTGGCTGGTCTACGTCTTCACCCCCGAGCAGCCCGACCCCGTGGTCGAGGCCGAGTACGCCGGCTTGGAGGGCCGCAGCGTGGCGATCGTCGTCTATGCCGACGCTGGCACGCTCTTCGAGTACCCCAGGGCGCGGCTGGAGGTGGCGTCGGCCATCGCCAACGAGATGCGCGCCAACGTCAAGAACGTCCGCGTCGTCGATCCGCAGAGGGTGATCCGCTGGCAGAACGAGAATCTCGACTGGGACAACACCGACCGCACGAAGATGGGCCAGCTCTTCGGTGCGAACTACGTGCTGTACGTGGCGCTTGCGCGGTTCACCACCCGCGAGCCCGGCAGCGAGTACCTCTTCCGCGGGGACATCCAGGCCGACATCTTTCTGTACCAGACATCGCTGGATGAGCGCAGGAGCCGCGTGTGGGCGGCAAACGACGTGCGCGTGCAGTACCCGCCCACGACGGCGGTGCCGGCGGACAACGACAACCTCGTCCGCCTGGCCACCATCAGCGTGATGGCCGATTACGTCGCCAAGAAGTTCTACAAGCACAAGGTTCCCAGGCAGCAGGAACCCACAGGGACCGGCACATGAGCAGGAAGTGCATAGCAATCGCCATCGGGTGCGCGCTGGCGGCAGTCGCGGCCGGCGCGGGAGGATGCCAGGGGTTCGCCTGGCTGGTCACGCAGTTCCAGCCGCCGCAGAAGGTCAAGGCAAAATACACCCCGCCGGCCGGCAAGAGGGTGCTGGTCTTCGTTGACGACGTCGTCGCCCCCGTCACCTACGAGCCGATCAAGCGCGAGCTCTCCGAGCGAATCAGCTCCAAGCTGGTGGAGCACAGGTTGGTCGCCGAGACGGTCCCGTACGACGTCCTGATGAAGGCCATCAGCGAGGACCGGGGCTTCAACATCAACGATCTCGGCAAGGCCGGCGTCAAGCAGATCGGCGACAAGGTCGGCGCGGACCTGGTCCTCTACGTCGAGATCAAGTCGTTCCGCCTCAAGGAGGATGAGAGCAGCCCGCTTTGGGGCGGGAGGCTTGAGACGGCCGTGCGCTGGGTGGACTGCCACCAGGACACCAACGAGACCGCCCGCCTGTGGCCCACGGACGGCTCCAGCGGGTTCGACCTGCCCGCCGTCGGCATGCCCGCCAAGGAAGATCCTTCCGCGAGCTACGGCACCGAACTGGCCAAGATTCTCGCCGAGCGGGCCGCGGATAGGATCGTCAAGCTCTTCTACGACTACGAAGTCGCTGCGCAGGAAGGGCCGGAGGAATAGGCGGCGATATTGACGCCGCCGCGAGGAGGCCCGAGCAACCGGAGCGGCCGGGCACGCGATGGAGCGCCGTCCCCGACGACCATGAATGGCCGGAAAATTAGTGCCTGTCCCGAATTTCTAAAATTCGGGACAGGCACTAATTTTCGGTCTCCAAAGGGATCCTTCTGGGGCGACCGAAGACCCAACCTTGGCGCTGCGCCGGCTTACGGCTGGCTCCTGGCGGCGGGCTTCAGATGTTCCGCCAGGTTCTGCATGAAGGCGGCCGTCGCGACGGCGCCGTTGTGGAGCTGTCCGAGCTTCATCCGCTCGTTGGGGCTGTGGCAGTTGTCGCCTGGAAGGGCGTGGCCCAGCAGGACGCCGTCGATGCCGAGGATTCGCTTGACAAGCTCGGCCACGGGCACGGATGCCCCGCAACGGACCATGGCCGGCGGCTTGCCGAATGCCTCCTTGACCGCCGCCCTTGCGGCGGCCATCGCCGGCGAGTCGGTCGCGACGATCACGGGCCGGTTGGCGGTGTGAACGTCGACCTCGGCCGTCACGCCCGGCGGCGTGTGGTCGGCGACGAACTGCTTGACGGCCGCGACGATCTTCGCCGGGTCCTGGTTGGACACCAGGCGTATCGAGAACTTCGCTCCCGCCTGCGCGGGGATGATGGTCTTTGAGCCCGGCCCCGAGTAGCCGCCGAAGATGCCGTTGCAGTCGAGCGTCGGCCGCGCCCAGCGGCGCTCCATAAGGCCGAGCCTTCTCTCGCCGCCGCCCAGCGCCGGCACGCCGAGGGACTTGGCGTATTCGGCCTCGTCGAACGGCAGCTTGCGCCACGCCCTTCGCTCGGCGGGCGTCAGGCGAAGGACCTCGTCGTAGAATCCGGGGATCGCGACCTTGCCGTACTTGTCGTGCATGGCCGCGATGATCCTCGCCAGCGCGTTGACGGGATTGGCGACCGCGCCGCCGTGCGTGCCGCTGTGGATATCGACCGACGGCCCCTTGACCGTCAGCTCGAAGTACGCGATGCCGCGCAGCGCGTAGATGATGGAGGGCAGGTCCTCGGCGAACCAGCCGCTGTCGCCGATGAGTGCGGCGTCGGCCTTGAGAAGTGCGGCGTTGGCGGCGATCCACGGCTCCAGGTGCGGCGAGCCGACCTCTTCCTGCCCCTCTGCGAGTATCTTGATGTTCACCGGCAGGCCGGAGGTCTTCATCCACGCCTCGACGGCCGTGATGTTGGTGAAAAGCTGGCCCTTGTCGTCGCTGACGCCGCGGCAGAAGAGCTGCCCGTCGCGGATGGTCGGCTCGAAGGGCGGGCTTAGCCACTGGTCCAGCGGGTCTGGCGGCTGGACGTCGTAATGGCCGTAGATGAGCAGCGTCGGCTTGTCGTCGCCCGCGACGGCCGTGGCAACGACGTTGGGCCGATCGTGCTCGCCGCCGGCCACGGGCATGATCTTGGCCTCAAACCCGAGCTTGGTCAGGTAGTCGGCCAGCCACGCGGCCGCGCGCTGGCACGAGTCGGGGGTGTCCTGCACGTTGGCGATGCTGGGGATGCGGAGGAAATCGAACAGCGAGGACATGTGGGAGTCGCGGTGCGACTCGAGGTACTCGACGATCTGTCTGGGAAGCATTGTCTCTCCGTTTGCCGCCTGTCATTGGGGCGGCCTCAATGTGAAATTGGGAATTCCCAAATGACGAAAGAATGCTCAATTTCGAGTTACAAAATGCCTTCTGGCCGGGGCGGACCATTTCCTGCCGTTCGGCATTTCGCATTCCTTCGACATTTGCTCACCGGGCATTTGTCATTTGCCCGGCCGTGTGCGCCAAGACGCCAAGCGCCGGCAAAACATGATACCGGGCCCTCGCTATCGGCTCCAGAATCGCCACCACCTTCGGCGGCCGGGGCGATCGCCCCCGGCGGCGACGCGGGCGGCCGAGGACGGGGCGGGCAGGCGGTCCTGCATGTCCCGCAGCCTCTGGCGGGCGAAGTTCTCCGGGTGCTCGCGGAAGGCATCCTGCGAGGCCCTGGTGAAAAACGCGGTCTGGGGCGGCAGTTCGTTGTCGCTGTAGAACTTCAGGGCCTCGGCCAGGCACAGGGCGGCGCGGTGGCCGAGCTGCCTGGCGGCCGGGGGCGAAGGCTCCGACGCCGCCGACTCCACCAGCAGGTAGAACAGGCTGACCCACTGCCCCAGGTCTATCAGCTTACTGGGTGCGGAGCCGGCGTTGATGGTCTCCGACTCGCTCGCCTCGTCGAGCAAGTCGGCGGCCGGCGCATCGCAGGCGAAGGCCATCTCATGCACGGCCGCACAGCTATGGCAGCGGGCCCGGACGCGAATCCGCCCGGCAGCAGCGGGGCTCCCCGACCGCGGTATCTCGCGCCTGGGGTCTCCATCCGCGGCCGGGCCTTCCTCGGCCGTCAGCGGACCCTTGCCGCACCGCGGGCAGGGGCGAACCATGAGGTAGTACCGCACCTCGTTGGCCGAATGTGCAACCAGTGGCTCATCCATCGGCAGGCCCCATCAGGAAACGCCGAAAATTGGTGACTGTCCCGAATTTTAGAAATTCGGGACAGTCACCAATTTCCGCGCCTTGGAGATATTCAGCTAAGCCACTTCCCCGGCGGCGCTGCGTCAGAGAGTAATTCGGGACAGTCACCAGTTTTCGCGCCTTGGAGGTCCTGAGACAGGTCGCCTCCCTGATCGGGTTGCCCACGCCGCCTGGCAGAGCAGGCTTGACGCCGCTACGGCTTCCGCGCCGCCAGGAGCTTGGTGTGCGCGGGCTCGTACAACTGCTGGAGCAGTTCCGTGAACTTCGCGGCCGCGTTGGCCTTCGTGATCGTGCCGTCATCGACGCCGGCCGTCACCGTGTCGATGATCTTCTCGCAGGCCTGCATGAACTCCGGGACGGCCGCGACGAAGTTCTGGTCGGCCGGCATCAGGGCGGCCTTCCAGTTGTTGCCGACCATGATGAACTTGATCCTGTTGGTCTTGAGCGTGGGCGAGGTGACGATGACGTCCTCGCCGGCCTTCTGCACCTTAATGTCCGTGGGCTTAGTGTCGCGGAAGGTCGGCCCGAAGATGTACGTCTCGTTGTCGGCCTTGGTGAATGCCGCCTTGACGGCCGGCGGAAGCTGGATCTGGCTCTTCTGGAGAAGTTGCTCGAATGGGCGGATCTTGTCGCGGAACTTCCTGCCGGCGTCTGCGTCGGCCTTGAGCAGCTCCGCGTCCTTGCCATCGAAGTAGTCGGCCAGGGCGCCTTCCTGGCCCGGCGCGCCGCACTGGGTCATCATGCCGACGACGGTCTTGATGGCCTCGATGGCGGCGTTATCGAGCGTGACCGGTCCTGCGGCCGGCGTCGGCGCGGCGGCGGGAGTCGGCGTCGCCGCCGGAGGCGCCACGGGCGTCGCGACAGGCCCAGGCCCGGGTCCCGGGCCAACCGGTCCGGGTCCAGGCCCCGGACCAGGACCGACAGGCGGCATTGGCCCAGGTCCAATAGGCGGGCCGGGCGGGGGTCCCGGCGGCGGTCCGGGAGGCGGACCGACGGGCGGACCAATGGGGCCGGGCCCAATGGGCGTCGGGACGGGCGTGGGCGCGGCGGTCGGCGTCACGCCCGGTCCGGGCCCGATGGGCGGCATGGGTCCGGGTCCCGGCCCGGGTCCAGGTCCGGGTCCTGGCTGCGGCTCCGGCACTCCGGTCGGCGCCGGCTTGGGAGTGTCTGACGGGGTGGGCGTTGCCTCCGGCGCGACCGGCGGCGTGGGCGTGGCCTCCGCGCCGCCGGTAGGCGCGGGCGTCGCGCCGGGAGTGGGCGCAGCGCCGCGAGGCTCGTTGGCGCGAGCGACCTTGGCCTGGTCTTCAAGAATGCCTGGGTCGCCCTGCACCGCCAGCGGGTTGGGCGGCACCTCGATGTTGGGGCCCATCGCCGTGGTATCCGGCGGCGGGCCCTTCTTCTCGCACCCGACCATCACGACGGCCAGAAGCACCGCTGCCAGTATCGCCGCCAACCGTGTCATCGTTCGCTCCTCAATTGGGCTTGCTCACGCCGCTTCGCATCGGCAAGCGGCGGTCAGTTTTCCTCTTCATCGGGCTTCTCGGCCGCCGGCCCCGCGCCGTCGCCCGGCCGGGCGATCCGCAGAGCCGCCAGCGCGTCACGCTCGACCATCGACCGCAGGGCCTCGCGCGGCACCGACGGCATGTTGGTCCCTTGCGTGATCTCGTGCAGGCGGTAGACGCTCTCGATGGCCTCGGCGGCCGTGAAGAACGGAAAGTCGCTCCCGAACAGCACCTTGTCCATCACGTTGAACTGGTACGCCAGCACCAGCGCGTTGTACGCCTGCCACGGCCGGCGAAGCAGCGCGGCGACGTCGGCCAGGACGTTGGGGTGCTGGCCGATGAGGGCTATCGCCTCATCCGTCCACGGGTAGCCCATCGCGGAGACCACGATAACCAGGTCGGGGAACTCGCGGGCGATCTCGTCCAGGAGCATCGGGCGGGCGTAGTCCATCCGCGACCATGCGGCGAAGTGCGGGCCGTCGTCGAAGATGACGGGGGCCTTGCGCTGCTGGGCCAGCTCGTAGAGGCGCATGGCCCGGCTGTCGGCGGGGTGGAAGTTCTGGCATGCGGGGCTGCACGTCAGGCCGCGGAACTCGGGCTTGTCCAGCAGTTCGGCGGCCTCGTCAACCGCGCCGTCGTCGACGGGGTTGACGCCGGCGATGCCGACGACCTTGTTGCTGTTGCGGGAGACGTACTGGGCGATGTAGTCATTGGGCACGCCCCTGGCGTCGCCCTTGGCGCACCTGCGGCCGAGCACCAGCGACCTGGCGACCGCCCGGGCGGCCATCGCGTGGTCGTCCGCGCCGGCCTGCACGTCCGCCTTGCCGCACTGGAGGCGCAGGTAATCGGCCGCCCCCTGGCCAAGCCAGGCGGAGTCGGCCCAGATGTGAGTATGACAATCTACGATCATGCGCGGCCTGTCGGCGTCTCGCTAAGTTCGTGGACAGCTACAGGCGGGTATTCTAAGCGGCAATGGCCGTACACGCAATCTCCAAGAGGACGCGGGGGCAAATCCGAAACACGAATCTCTAAATCCGAATCTCTAAATCCTAAACAAGCTCCAATGACCGAAATCCGAATGCTCCAAACCGCATCGCGGGCAAGCTCATCGCGGGCGCGGCCAGCTCACTCGCACCAAGCTCTGGAGCATTGCCTCATTGGAGCTTTGAGCTTGTTTAGGAATTAGAAATTAGAGATTAGAAATTCGGATATCGCGCCGCCCTATGGCGAGGCCGTCTCCCGGCCTTCCTCATCCTCCAGCTCGCCCGCCGGCTCAAGGGCGCCGCCTTCGCCCTTGGCCAGGAGCTGGATCTTCTTCTCGGCCGAGTCGAGTATGCCGCGGCAGAGCTTGATGAGCTCGATGCCCTCGGCGTACTTCTGGATCGACTCCTCCAGCGGGACCTTGCCGCCCTCGATCTGGGAGACGATCTCCTCCAGCTTCGCCAGCGCCTCTTCGAATGTCAGTTTCTTTGCCATTGGTCCTGCCTTTTACGAGAGATTCGATCCGCAGATTTCGCAGATTACTCAGATTCGGAAAGAGCACTCAGAATAGGCGTGGCTCGCCTTCGCCCGGCTTGGTCGAGCGCTTCCTCTTCTTGTGCTCCATTTCTTCCATTGCTGGCTTGCCGTTAGGCGCTGTTGTGGACGGTGCTGTTGTGTGCAGCGTTGTTGTGTGCGGCGCAGTTGTGGTCGGCGCGTCCACCGTCATACCGCCCGACCTGTCAACAGATCCATCCGCAACACTGCCGAAAGTCCCATCCGCCAGTTCCGTCTGCACCGCCAGTCCGGCATTGACCTGCGTCACGGAGCGGAGAATCTTCCCGCCGGCCCGCGTGACGGAGAATCCCCTGCCCAGCACGCTGCGGTAGCTCATTGCCTCAAGCTGCCTCGCGGCCGCCGCCACCTGCTGGCCGGCAAGTGCAATGCGGTTCCGCGGATGCACGGCCGTCAGGCGCGCGGCCACGAGTGCCAGCACGTCGCCTGCCCGCTTGCTCCGCGCGCCGAGCACCCATCGCAGGCGGGCGACCACATCCGCCAGCCGCCCGGCCGCCCGCTCCTTGAGCCGCGCCGGGTGCAGCGCCGCCAGGCGATTGGCCAGCGGCTCCAGCTTCGCGCGATCGCGCATCAAGAGGCCCCGAAGGCCGCCGCGGAGCGTCTGTGCAAGCTCGTCGATCCTCTGCTGGCCGGTCCGCAGGCGGTATCGCGGATCGCGGAAGACCGCGCTCCGCAGCACTGCGCCCAGGGCGGCCCGCGCATCGGCCAGAACCCCGCCTACTCGCCGCGTGAGCCGCCCGGCCAGCACGCCGACCTGCGAGGCGATTGCGGCCTTGTCCGGCACGGCCAGTTCGGCGGCGGCCGTCGGCGTGGCGGCCCGAACATCCGCCACCATGTCGGCGATGGTGACATCCGTCTCGTGGCCCACGCCGCTGATGATCGGCGTGCGGCAGGCGAAGATCGCCCGCGCTACCGCCTCCTCGTTGAACGCCCAGAGGTCCTCCAGGCTTCCGCCGCCGCGGGCGATGATGATCGTGTCGATGCCCAGCGCCGGCGCGCTTGCGTCGAGCAGCGTGATCGCCTCGGCGACGGACTGCGCCGCGCCCTGGCCCTGCACGAGCGCGGGCATGAGGAACACCTCCGCCGCCGGCCAGCGGCGGGCCAGCGTGCGGCGGATGTCGCGGATGGCCGCGCCCGTCGGGCTGGTCACCAGGCCCACCGCCCGCGGGAAGCGCGGGATGGCGACCTTGCGGGCCGGGTCGAACAGGCCCTCCTTCTGGAGCTTGTCGCGGAGCTGGCGGAAGGCCAGCTCAAGCGCGCCGGCACCCTTGGGCGTGAGCGTCTCGACGTAGAACTGGAGCTGGCCCCGCACGTCGTACACGTCCACGCGGCCCTCGGCGACGACCTCCATGCCGTCGGCCGGGCGGAACTTGAGCCTGGCGGCCGCCGAGCGGAACATGGCCGCGTCGATGGCCGCGCCGGCGTCCTTCAGGCGGAAGTAGAGGTGGCCCGATGAGTGCAGCTTGAAGTTGCTGATCTCGCCCACCACGCAGATCCGCTGGGGGAACGCCTTGGCCAGCGCCCCGCGAATCTGCGTGACCAGCGCGGTGATGGACATCGGCGCGGCCGAGGGGCCGAGGAACAGGGCCGTCACATCCTGGCCGGCGTCGACATTCCTGTCTGCGCCCTGCGCGCCCAACCGCGACGGGCCAGATCCGGCCGAGTTCCTCGCCGGGCGCGACGATGGGGTCTTCCTTTCGCTCATCGGCGAGCATTGTAACGCAAGATGGCCATGCGTCCTATGAGACCTATAGGACTGATAGGACGAATAGGACGGATAGGACCAATGTGAGCGATGATGGTGGCATGCGCGACGCTTCCTCAAGGGGCCGCTAACCGCGATTACCGGGATTGGGGGCGGCTGAGGTGGTGGCCGCCGAAGCCGGGGCGGCAGATGCGGGGGCGGCCGTCGCTGTCGGCCGTGATGGAGCACCCGGCGCGGCGGGCTCGGCCAGGACCTTGTCTTTGAGCTCAAGTGTCCGCTTGCGGTCCATGTTCACCGTCGCCGTATAGGTGTCCACGACGGCCGGTTGGCTTGCCTGCTTGCTGGTGGCCTTGACAGCGGGCTTTGTCGCTGTCAGCGTCACCGTGTGCGGGGTCATGGGCGTTTCGGTCCGCTCGGTCGTCGGCACGTTGACGTCCTTGCGGACCTTTGGCGGCGATATCCGGCATTGGGTCAGCGGCGCCGCCAGGTCGCCGTAGTGGTTGATCGTCCCTGCGAACTCCACCTGCCCGGAGGCGTCCTTGATGGACACCGCCGCGCCTGGCGGCCCCTTGATGTTCAGCGTCCACTTCACGTCATAGAAGCTCTTCTGCCCCGTTTGTCCCCACAGCACGTCGTTGTAGCTGGCGCCGCCAACAAACTCGCAGTCCTGCACCACGTTATGCCTGCACCAGTACGTGCCGCCGAAGGCGAACGTGTGGTAGCGCGGATCGTTGCCCTCGCGGATGAGCCTGCACTCCACTATCCGGTGGTTGGAGCCCTTGCCGTACTTGTCGCCGAAGCGGACGTTGCAGATGTTGGAGATCAGCGTGTTGTTGCGGTAGTAGACCGGCATGGCCGTCTCCGACTTGGACGGAAGCCCGTGGGCCGATATGCACGCCGCCTGGACCGTCTTGTCGTCCAGCGAGAGCACCTTGAGGACGTTGTCGCGGAAGAGGAGATTGGAAATCGTCTCATCGGAGAAGAAGCCCGTCCCCCGCAGCTCGCTGCCGCCGGTCCCCTCGATGATGATGACGTTGTTCCAATACTCCAGGTTGTCGCGGACCTGTCCGCCGATGCCATAGTTGGTCACGCGGAAGCCCTCGCACATGCTGATGTCGCCCCAGTCCTCGTACCAGCGGCTCTTGGCGTCGATGCCGCGCATGTGGACCAGGTTCCGCCAGACCTTCAGGTCGCGGTGCGCCCAGCCGAGGGCGTAGGGGTTGAAGCCCGTCGCGAAGACGCGGTTGTCATGTACCTCGCCGGCCGGCGTGTCGGGCACGGAGATCGGCTGGAGCGCGAAGGAGTTGGTGCACCAGCTATCCACGCAGACCTCGTTGTGGGCCAGTTCATGCGCCCCGCCCAGGCCGTTCTGGCGGGTCCGCTTGACCAGGTTGTGGTGGATGCGGAAGGCGTTGGGGCCCGGCTGCTTCTCGCTTATGCCCAGCGAGCGTGCGGCCGCGCCGTGGCGGTCGGCGACCTTCGTGGCCCGGTCGAGGAAGACGTTGTGGTGTACGTCCAGCGATCCCTGGGGGTTCCACAGCACGCCGCCCCAGGACTCCGGCGAGTGGTGCTCGACGGTGACGCCGCCGATCTCGCCGTCGCTCATCGCAAGGAAAAGCCCGTTGAGGCCGAACGAGCCCTTGTACTCCTCCAGCGCCTTGCACGAGCCCTGGACGACCGTGCCGTTGAGGATGCGGACCTTCGCGATGGTCTGGGGCACTTTGGCCGAGGGGTCCTTGCCGGCGCTGATGCCGTTGGTGATGCGCGGGTCGCCTTTCACGTCCCCGGCGAACGTGACGGTGTGGGCGTCCAGGTCCAGCGTGACGCCGTCGGCCGCGATCTCGATGGCCGAGGCCCGGACGGTGAGGTCCCGCGTGAGCACGTAGGTTGCCCCTGGCTTGTCCAGGCGGTACGGCGGGCCGTCGAGCTTGCCGGGCACCTCGATAGCGCCATCCGGCATGCCGGTGTTGAAAGAACGCGTGTCGGAGACGGCCTTGTTTCCGCGCTCGTCGATGGACACCAGCCGGTAGTAATAGGTCGTCCGGGGCTTGAGGTCCTTCAGGTAATGCACATGGATGTGGAAGTTACGCTCCGGGCGGGGCGTTTGCGCGCCGAAGGATGGCGTCGGGCCGTACTCCACGAACGTGGCGGCCGGCAGGTTCGTCTCCCACGCGATGCACGCGGAGGTGGCCGAGGCGTGGACCCACGCGCCGCCCGGCTCGCTGCGAAGCTCCTTGCCGAACAACTGGTAGACCAGCGGCTCCTTTTCGGCCCCGAAGGAGGCCGCGCAGAACTCGTTGAAGGCGGCGTACGCGTCGGCCGGGCGTGAGATGGCGGGCGGGCGTGACGCGGGGGCCGGTTCGGCGGGGGCAGAGCCCGGCTCGCCGGGCGCGGTCGTGCAGCAGACCACGGGAACGGCCAAGGCCGCCGCGACGGCCGCAACTCCAGGCCATCTTGCCCAGGCGCTCAGCTTTGCGCATACCATCGGGATTCCTCTCTTACGAAGTGACTTTACGCCCGCCCACCGATCTCGTCAATCCGCAGGTTGTGTGTTTCGCGATGGGTGCGGCGCCCGGCCGCGCTGCGCCGCAAGCGAGACGCCTGCGGCACGCGTGGGCGGGACGCCCACGCCACAATCCGTCGGTGCATCCGGGGCATTGACACGGGCGGAAAACGCTTGACTGCCGGCCTCTGCGCGGTAGAATATTTTCGTGCGGCGCGGGGCGCTACGTGCGCCCCGCGCAAGTCGTTTGTTGAGCATTTCAGTGCATGGCCGTACGTCGTAAGGATGGAGGCTGCAAGGGACGGGTACGTAGTCTTGTTCAGTCCTACTCTAAAGGAGATGCGCGTGAGGAACGTTCTATTGCTGTCTTGTGCCGTGCTGTGCGCGCTGTCCGCCCAGGCGTTCGCCGGTCCGACCTACACATGGACGGGGGCAAGCGGCACGGACTCCAACTGGTCGACGCCCGGCAACTGGCTGGAGGGATATGTGCCCGACGCCGGAAGCGACGTCCTGTTCACCGACCAGGGCGTTACCCCCAGCCTGTACGCGGTCACGATGGATGGCGCCCGCAGGGTCGGAAACGTCACGTTCAACATCGACTCTGATTTTGCCATCTCGGGCAAGGCCAACACCACGTACAGCTACTACTTCCTGACAGTCAACGGAGACATATCGGTGATGTCGACGGCGAGCGACCATACCTACAGGGTCGTTGGGAGCACGTCGCTAAGCGATGGCTCCCACCTCATCACTGTGGGCACCGGCCAGTCGCTGTTGTTCCTGGCCGGTACTGTGAGCGGCGCCGCTTTTGGCGCCTCGACAAGCGGCGCCAACGTCAACCTTACCATCGGAGGCGGCGGCCAGGTCCAGTTCAACCGTTACTACGATGGCACGAACATCGACTGCAACAGCCTGACTGTGAGCACGACGACGACGTTCTCCAACGGGCGGCTCTTCATCAACACCTTCAGCGATCCCAACCAGAACATCCGGTGGGACAACGGCATCCTCTTCTACGGCATCTACACCAACGGCGACACCACGTTCGACCAGGTGATGAGCGGCACGACGACCGTGACCAAGCTCAACCCCGGCACGATGACCATAACGGGGAAGATCACCTCGGTGAGCGGCAACAACGCCTCTGGCATCAACATCGCTTACGGCAACCTCAGGGTGACCGGCACGGCGATGGACCACATAGGCGACACGACCTACGTCTTCGGCAACTCCAACATCTTCACGTACAACGTGACCTACGGCTGCCGCGGCAGCAGCGCCAACAGGTTCCAGCTCATCGGCGACGCCACTTCCACCGATGACGCCACGGAGACCATCGGCGGCATCTGCTCCGACACCGGCGTCGCCCAGGGCAGCGGCGGCGCAACGACGCCCAACGTCCTGTATGTGGACGTTCAGCATGGCGCCAACGCCAACGCCGTCCTGACGCTCACCAACGGCCTGCTGACCAATCCCGGCAACCAGTCGTTCCGGGCCGGCACGGGCATGCTCATCTTCACGGGCACGCTCGGAGACCCCGACGGAAGCGGCTTCTACAACCGCGTCATGGTGACGAACAAGCTCGCCCAGTTCGTCAACGGCTCGTGGGGATACGGCATCGTCGGGGGCGATTTCGCCAGCTACGACGCCACCAGGGGCATCATCCCCCTGAGCCAGGCGGTCACCCTGGGCAACTACACCCGCGACGCCATACTGGACGACCAGGCGGCCCCGATCACCAACAGCGCCACCGTCGGCAGCCACGTGCTTGTCAATGCTGCCCTGGCGGGGCCGCTGGCCCGCTCGTTCACCATCGGCTCGCTGAAGATCGACGGCGGGTACGACTTCAACCTGGGCAACAACAACCTGACCATCCAGAACGGCGGCCTCATAAAGTCCGGCGCCGCCAGCGTCATCACCAGCGGCACGATCTATCTGCCCAACAACGCCCTGCTCATCTATAACCCCGGCGACCTGACCATCAGTTCGACCATCAAGTTCGCCAGCACCAGCGCCGACTACATGACCAAGGCCGGCGCGGGCAAGCTCACGCTCAACGGCGGCTTGTCGGGCGCGACGGGCGTGAACCTCAACTGGATTGAGGGCGACCTGACCATAGGGACCTCCGGCACCGTGACGCTCCGCAACGGGGCGCCCGCCACGGCCGGCAAACTCGTCTACAACGGCGGGCCGGTCGGCAACCTGATCCTCGGCCGCGACATCGACCCGGACTATCTGTTCACGGGCGGCTTCGACATCAACAGCGGCACCGTTCTGTGGTGCTGGGGCTCCGGCGGCCAGCCGCCGAACAACTCCGCGCCCATCCGCATGGGCACCGGCACTGTCAACATCTACGCCCCGGCCACGCTGAGGATGGACGTCAACTTCAACAACTCCCAGGGCCGCCCTCTCTATGGCACGAACATCAACCTGCTGGGCGGGACCATGATAATGAGCGGCAAGGGAGTCCTCGGAAATACAACCAACCTCAACTTCGCCGACTCCTTCACCTCCACGCTGTCCTACACCGCCGGCTCCGGGACCGCCAACATATACGGCATATCCGGCGCGGGCACGATGTTCATCACCGGCTCGGGCACCGGCACGGCCGGCAGCGCGGAGTTCGCATTCACGTCACTTACAGGCACCAACAACCCCAACGGCAGCGCCCGCTTCACCGGCAACATCGTCCTCGACACCAACACGCGGCTGAAGGTCACTGACGCGGGGAGCTGGCCCGTCAACCCCGCCTCCACGACCCTCCAGCCGGGCTCAATGCTCATGTTCGGCGCCAACACGGTCATCGCCAGCCAGACGTTCGCCGGCGGCGGCATGTTCCACATGAACAGCAACCTGACCACCAACAGCTCCTATACGCTGACGGCCCAGGGCCTCACTTTCGCCCCCAGCGGGACGGTGGGCGGCGGGCCGGCCGGCGCGGGCATATTGACCCTCCGCGGCAACCTGACGCTCTCGACCACCTACGCCAGCACGCTGGCCGTTGACCTCCTGCACGGCACCGGACCGTCCGCCCAGCCGGTGGCGGGCACGGACTACGACCAGTTCAAGATCATCAGGAACCTCACCTCCGGCGGCGTTCTCGCCACCGCCGGCACGACGAACCAACTGGCCGGCCTGGACCTCAGCGTCAACATCGCCGCGAAGAAGAACTTCCTGGGCAATGTCATGACGCTGGTCCTCAGCGGCAGCACCAACCTCAACGGCGCGGCCCTGCACGGCGTCACCTTCAACAACACCGGCTTCGCCGACATTACCGTCGGCGGCACATCCACGGCCGGCGG
>JBHGBE010000075.1:0-22732 GCA_041946855.1 Phycisphaerae bacterium
CTGGGCCGAATTGAAGCCGCTGAACGAGAGGCAAAATTACCAAACAAAGCCAAAGTTGCTGGAAATCAACATTCGCACGCCCTTGGTCACGCGCGCGGAAACGCAAAATCCCGGAACGAACCCGAACTTATATGCGACTGGGTAATCTGGGTAAACTCGCCTCGCGGGCAGCGATCATGTCTTCTTCAACTCTCTCATCACGGCCGCATCGCGGGCGGAGAGTTCCGGATAGTCCGGGTCGACGCCGACATCGGGCCGGCGCTTCCAGCTTCGCGCGCAGTCCTTGTATCGCTGGCGGGAGTCGAGCAGTTCGACCTCGGCCGTGACGCCCTCCGGCAGCGACTGGACGTGCTCGACCCGCGCGTAGCCGACGCCCAGCAGGTCCTCAAGCTCCCGCAGGTGTGTCTCGACCAGGCCGGTCGCCGCCCTGCGGGATGGATCGACCTTGAAGACCGCCTCGGCGTCCAGCGGGTTCAGCGGTTCCTTGGGACGCAGTTGGCGCAGGGCCTCGAGCTTCACCAGGCCCTGCGAGCGGAGGTCCATGAGCAACTGCCATATCCAGGCCGGGCCGGGCTGGAGCTTGTCGACCGAGAACTGCGCCAGGTCCGGCTGGAGCGGCGTGAGGTCCTCGGCCATCCTCAGCACGGCCGCGTCGTAGTCGGGCAGCATCGCCAGGTGAACGCTGGCGGGCTCGGCGGCCGGGCGGAACGGGATGTGCTCCCACGCCTCCTGGCACGTGTGGGGCAGGATCGGCGCGAGCAGCTTGGTCAGCGTCATAAGTATCTGGTGAATAACGGTTTGCGTCGCACGCCGGCGGGATGAGTTCGGCAGCTCGCAATAGAGCCTGTCCTTGACCGCTGAGAAGTAGACGCTGGACGCCTGCACCGTGCAGAACTCGTACAGCAGCCGCGAAGCCCGGTGGAACTCGTACGCGTCGTATGCCTGGCGGACATCGCGGATCAGCAGGTGGAGCTGCATGAGCATCCAGCGGTCCACCGACGTGACCTCGGCCTCAGTCGAGTGGTGAGCCGGGTCGAAGTCGAAGCACGCGCCCATGCAGTAGCGGAGCGTGTTGCGGATCTTGCGATAGGCGTCGTCCGACTGGGCGATCAGTTCCTCGCTGCACCGGACGTCTTCCTGGTAGTTCTGGCTGGCGACCCACAGGCGCAGCACGTCCGCGCCGCGCTTGCGGATCTGGTCCAGGATATTGGCGCCGCTGGACTTGCTGAACTTGAATCCTTTTTCATCCACGATGAAGCCGTGGGTGACGATGGCCTTGAATGGCGGCCGTCCCACGGAGGCCAGAGCCGGCAGCAGCGAGAGCTGGAACCAGCCTCGGTGCTGGTCGGAGCCTTCGAGGTAGAGGTCGACCGGGTCGTCGGCGACCAGGCCGCGGGCCATCGCGACGGCGAACCAGCTTGAGCCGGACTCGAACCAGACGTCGAAGATGTCGGCGCCGGCCGTCAGGCGGTGCGGGGCGAAGTCGGCGGCGTCCTTCAGGTCCGGGTCGTCGGCCGGATTGTACCCCTCGAGCAACTCGTCGGGTCGCTTGGTGAACCATGCGTCGGAGCCGTGCTTCGCCACCGCGCGGGCGACGGCGCGGACGCTGGCGGGCGTCAGGAGCGGCCGGCCTTCCTTGTTGTAGAACGCGGGGATCGGCAATCCCCACGCGCGCTGGCGCGAGATGCACCAGTCGGGCCGGCTCTCGAGCATTCCGGCGATGCGGTTGCGGCCCCAGGCCGGGACGAAGTCCACGCCGCCCTCGGCCGAACTGCGGCGGCAGAGCTCCATCGCCAGGTCGCGGAGCGACCGTCCGCCATCCTGCATCGGCCTGTCGACCGCGATGAACCACTGCTCCGTCGCCCGGAAGATCGTCGGCGTCTTGCTCCGCCAGTCGTGCGGGTAGGAGTGCGTGATCTTCTGCTCGAGCACCAGCGCGCCGGCCAGGCCCAGGTGGTCGACGATCCTGGGATTGGCGTCCCAGACCTTCATGCCGACCAGCCACGACGGCGCCGACTTGTCGAACGTGCCATCGGCCTGCACGGGGCAGTAGATCTCCAGGCCGCACTTCAGGGCCGTGCCGTAGTCTTCCATGCCGTGGCCCGGCGCGGTGTGGACCAGGCCCGTGCCGTCCTCCAGCGTGACATAAGGCGCGCCGACGACCGGGCAGACCTTGCCCTTGACCAGCGGATGGTCGTACTGGAGCTGGGCGTCGACCATCTCCTTGCCGGTCATCGTGCCCGTGACGGACCAGTCCGTCAGCCAGCCCGGCCGGGTCTCCTGAACGGCCTTGATCACCGCCTCCACTCGCTCCCGCGCGATGAGCACCGTGTAGACGCCGGCGCCGGTCTCGGCGTGGACGGCCGCGTAGGTGAAGTCCGGATGCACCGCCACCGCCAGGTTCGCCGGCAGCGTCCAGGGGGTGGTCGTCCAGATGACCAGCGCCAGCCTGTCGCCGGGCTTGTGCGGGACTATTCGCTCGGCCGCGCCCGCCAGGTGGAACAGGACGTACACGCTGCTGTCCTGCCGGTCGTAGTACTCAAGCTCGGCGTCGGCCAGGGCGGTGCGGTTCTCGATGGACCAGTGGACCGGCTTTAGCTGCTTGTAGACGATGCCCTGCTCGCAGAGGCGCGCGAAGACCTCCAGGACGGCCGCCTCGTACTGCGGGTCCATCGTCATGTACGGCCTGTCGAACTCGCCGATCACGCCCAGCCGCTGGAACTGCTCGGACTGGACGGCGACGTACTTTTCGGCGTACTTGCGGCAGCTACGGCGGATGTCCAGCGGCGACATGGTCCGCCCGGCCGACCCTAGCTCCTCCATCACCTTGGCCTCGATTGGCAGGCCATGGCAGTCCCAGCCGGGGACGTAGGGCGAGTCCATGCCCTCCATCGTCTTGATGCGGACGACCATGTCCTTGAGGACCTTGTTGAGGGCGGTGCCCATGTGGATGTTGCCGTTGGCGTAGGGCGGGCCGTCGTGGAGGATGAACCGCTCGGCGCCGTCCCTGGCCTCGCGGATTCGCTGGTACAGGCCGTCCTTGCGCCATGCCTGCTGCATGGCCGGCTCCTTGGCCAGGAGGTTGGCCTTCATGTCGAACGTGGTGCGCGGGAGGTTAAGCGTATCCTTGTAACTGTTCTTCTCAGTAGCCATCTTGGGTTCCTTCGGTCGAACAACTCTACGAAGCCATCCCCGAAAAATCACCCGCCGGACGGGGGTGGCGGATCAGCCTCGGGGCCTTCGGACAGGACGCGGGGACTTTTCGGAAAGGCCCCAGGGCACACGCGGGACAGCGCTAGCGAATGATGCCTATGCGGAAGCGCGGAGCGGCGAGCGACGCCGTGTTCCGCGTCAGGCAGACCTCTGTGTGCGACAGGCTGTCCTGAGTCTTCCGCATTCGTCCTTGTCGTCCTGGAGAAGCCCTGTGCGGGCTTGGCCCGGCGGGCCTTTCCCGTAGGGGCTTGGAGAATTATATCGGCCGTCAGGCGGGCGTCAATGCAGTTCAGCGCTCATTTGACGGCCGGACCGGCCTGTCCCAGCAGGTTGACCCTCCGCCACTTGCCCGACTCGAAGCGCCAGGCCAGGGCCAGGCCCAGCACTATGACGTACGCGCTGCCGGCAAACCACGGCCCGATGCTCCCCAGGCTCGGAACCCAACGCGTCATCAGCCAGCCGCCGCCGAGCGTTATTGAGAAGCTGGTGATGATCACGGTCACCATCGGCCACAACGTGTCGCCCGCCCCGCGCAGGGCGCCAATGAAGACAATGCCGATGGCGTCGAACAACTGGAAGACGGCCGCGCACAGCATGACGTAGCCGCCGAGCATGACTATGCGGCCGGCCAGGTGCGCCGACTGCTGCGGCGATATCTCAGGAGTGGGGATGACTGTCACAAACAGACGAACCATCGGCTCGCGCAGCGCCCAGAAGGCCACGGCGCAGGCCCCCATATACAGCAGCGCAAGGGCCAGCGCCGCGTGGGCGCGGCGGCGAGCCAGGTCCGGCCGGCCCTCGCCCATGTACCGCCCGACCAACGCGGTCGCGGCCACGCCCACCCCGACGGCCGGCATGAACGACAGCGGCATCCACCGCATGGCGATGGCGCTGGCCGCCAACTGGTCCTCGCCGAATGGTGCGATAAGAATGGTCAGCATCAACTGCCATGGCAGGATGTCGGCAAGGAACTGCACGCCCGCGGGCCAGCCGACCTTGAGCAGGTCCAGGCACTGACTCATCCTTGTCGAGAGCATGCCGTAGGTCCCGAACCGGCGATTGAAGCTCGGGCGCAGGAAATTGGCCGCCAGGATCGCCAGATAAAGGCCCCAGCAGATCACCGCCGCTATGGCCGCCCCACGCAGGCCGCCTCCCTGATATGGATAAATTCGGCCCAGCCAGACCGCCGTATCGCGGGTCAGGTCGAACCGCTCAAAGACAAGAAAGCCGGAGCTTCCGAAGATGAGCAGGTAGCCCAGTACCAGGTTCGCCACGTTGCTGATCAGAGTGGACCACAGGACCACGCGGGGCTTCTGGATGCCGTAGAAGAACTGCTCAAGCGGGCGCGAGGTCAGCGTCAGGAAGATTGCGGCCACCATGAACTGAAAATACATCGCGGCCATATCGACAAGTCCGGGGGAGATTCCGAACACCCACGCCAGCAGCCCGAACAGAGGACGGGCATAGAAGACCAGAGGCACTACGAACACGCAGCAGACGAGGGCTATGGCTATGCCCGCCCAGGCGTACTGTCCGCAGCGTCCCGGCCGCCCGGCGCCGAGGTTCTGGCTGACGTAAGTGTTGACGACGGTCAATAGCCCCGTAGCGAAGCTTTCGGGGACAAAGGAGGCCATGCCGCCGAGCATCTGCGCGTCCAACGCCTCCGGCCCGGTGTATGACACCATCCAGGCGTCGATGAAGCGGACCAGTGTGGGCGTGAGCATGCCAAGGCTGGCGGGGATGCTCATCGCCAGCACCTCGCCCATGCCCCACAGCCGTTTGGTGTCGCGCAGGTCCGTCATGGTCGCACGGCGAATGATAGTGTCCATATCGTGCTTTCCGTCCTCCAGTCTTCCCGTCCTTCCCTCCACCGTCAACGTGCAATTTCCACCACCCCCGATACGTTGATCCTTTGGGAGATAATTCTGAAAGGAAGGCTCCTCGCGCCGCGTCAAATCTAATGAACAGTGCGGACAACAGCTCGATCAGGCCGCAGTCGTCGCCCGACGGCGAGGAGGCCATGCTGAAGGCCATCGCCGGCGGCGACTCGCGTGTCCTGCCCGAACTGATCCGGCGGAACGAGCGATGGGTCCGCGGGATCGCGTATGCGGTCCTCGGCCGGCACGATGACATTGACGACGTGGTCCAGCAGGTGTGGCTGCGGCTCTGGCGAGAGCTATTCGTGGGCGAGCGGCCCTCGCTGGACGACACGACGCGGTGGCGGGCGTGGCTGTACCGCATCACGCGGAACGCGGCCATCGACGCCGCCCGGCGCGGCCGGCGGCGGCAGGGGCTCATCGAGCGGCTGATGCGATGGGCGCCGCGGTGGGCGTCGTCGGACAAGCACGACGGCCGCGCGGCCTCGCAGTTGCACGAGGAGCACCAGCGGGCCATGAAGGCCCTGGCCGGAATGCCGGCGATATACCGCGAGGCATTCGTGCTCAAGCACCTGCAAGGCTGGAGCTACCAGGAGATCGCCGATGTCCTGCGGGTGCCGGTTGACACGGTCGAAACGAGGCTGATACGGGCGCGAAGGATATTGCGGCAGCGGCTGGGCAATGATGAGCGATGACACGGCCAATCCTGAACTGGAGCGCCGGATAGTCCGGCGCATCGACGGCGAGCTGAACCGCTTCGAGGAGGCGGCGCTGGAGCGCGACCTGCTGCGCGATCCTGATGCCCGGCGGCTGATGGAGCAGTACGCCTGGGCCGATCGGCAGGCGGCCGATGCGTTGACGGCCCTACTGGATCAGGCTTCGGATCACCGGCAGGATGCCGTGCGACCAGCCGCCTCGGCGGGTATGCACTGGCGTAGGGGCCTGGCGTGGGCGGCCGCCGTTGCGGCGGCTGTCGTGCTGGCCGCCGTCATCTGGGACCGTATGACGCCCAGTGACAGGCCTGAAGTCGTCAACCCAGCCCAGCCGCAGCAGGAACTGGCGAATCCAGCGCCGACGCCTGCGCGGATAGCAGCGGCACCGTCGGCCGCGCCTATGGCGATGGCGGCGCAGGCGCCTGATGACGGCGGAACGGTTCTTCCTGTTGGGGCAGCGCTGGCAAGCGCGTGGGACGGCCTGGCGCGCACGGCCGCCGGTGCGCGAGATGGCCTGGGCAGCGTGATCTGGCGGATCGCCGAGGTGCGCGTGCCGGCCAAGGTTGCTCACGCCCCCAGCGAAGCGCCGCCCTCCGTGGACGCTGTTGAGCAGGTGCCGGCGAATGTCTTCGGTCCGCCCCGCGGCCAGCGAGTCACCCAGCGGCGGCTCATCGGCATCGTGGACACAACCGGCAGCCAGCTCTACCTGCTGGAGGTGGACAGGGAACAGACGGCCGTCGAGGCGGAACTGGCGGATTTGTGATGTTCCCCGGCCCGCTGGCCGGTACGATTACCTCGGTGAACGAACCCTATACAAGGAGACGGCCAATGAAGCCTACGGGCATTCTCTTGGCGTTGATGGCGATCATCGGCGTGTGGGGCGCGGTGGCGATGGCGGATGGCGACAACGGCGTTACCTTCAAGCTCGAAGGGCTGGACATCAAGCCGGCCGATGGCAAGACGGCAATCGAGGGCGAGGTCCAGGCGCCGACGACGACGTGGGGCCCCGTCAGCCGACCGCCGGCCGCCAATAGCGGATGGATCGGCATCACGATCAGCCCCGTTCCGCCGCCCGTTGCCGCGCAGCTTGACGTGAAGGGCGGCGTGATGATCCAGAACGTCGCCAAGGACAGCCCGGCCGACAAGGCCGAACTGGAGCGATACGACATGATCGTCTCCGTCGGCAAGGATAAGGTCACCGGCGGCGTGGAGGGCTTCCGCAAGCTCGTCGCCGAACTGAAGCCGGAGGCGAAGGTGGAACTGGGGGTCATCCATAAGGCCAAGGCCCGCGAGGTACGCATCACGCTGGGCCGGCTGACCGACCCCGGCAAGGTCAGGTACAAGTACGAGGACGAGCCGCTGGCCCACTGGCAGGAGCAGACCAACGTCCGCGGCTGGGTCCTTCCCCCGGGCGGCGAAAGCAAGTGGCTGAAGATGCCCGACGGCGACGCGGCCGAGATACTGGCAGACCCAAGGGTGCTCGAACAACTGCCGCAGGAGTTCTTCAAGGAATGGTGGAAGAGTGCCGCCGGCAGCATGTTGGTCGGCAGCGTTCCGGGAGAGGTCATCAACGCGTCCAGCGGCGATGGCGCCCTGAAGGTTGTCCAGGTGATCGACGGCACGACGCTTGAGATCGACAAAGCCGCCAACGGGCGGATCACGGTCAAGCGGACCGTCAAGACCGAGGACGGTCCCAAGACGACGACGAAGACCTATGAGCAGATGGACAACCTTCGCAAGGCCGATCCCAAGGCGGCCGAGGTGCTGGAAAAGGTGAAGGTCGGCGGAACGGCGAAGTTCGCCCAAGGGACGGCCGACACCAGGGAGATCCCACTGAAGGCGCAAGTGGTAGCCGAAGAGGCTAGGCTCCGCGCCGAACTGGAAAAGGTCAGAGCCGAGGCGGAGGTCCGCGCGAAACTACTGAAGGAGATGGCCTCGGAAAATCCTGACGTCGCCGCCAGAGCGAAGGCCCAATGGCGTCAGCTTGAGGCGGGCAACGAGGAGAAGCCGGAGCCGCCAAAGGCCGGCGACGGCGACATCATCAGGAAGATGAAGGATCGCAGGGCCAGGGAAGAGGCGGGCGAACAGAAGGAACGGGGTGAAGGCGAACTTCGCCTGGACCTCAAGCCCGATGCCGGCCAGGAGCGCGAGCAGCTTGAAGGCGCCCTGGAGAAGCTCAGTGCCGCGGCCGCCAGACTCAAAGCCAAGGGCAATGAGGGTCAGGCCCAGGAGCTCAACGCCTTGATGGAAATCCTACAGAAGAAGGCTGCGGCCATGCATGGCGGCAAGCCTGAGGCCCGCGTGGAGGTCCGCGACGGGACCGTCCACCTCAAGCGCGGCGAGGCCAAGGAGAAGGAAGAAGAGGAAGAAGAGCACGGCTGCGGGTGCCGAGGGGAGCGTGAGGAGCATCGCGCCGGTGGCGTCCAGCGGCACGAAGGCGGCGCCATTGAGTTGAAGGAGGGCACACTGAACCTGGGCAAGGATGGCGAAATCCAACTGGAACTCAAGGCGGATGGGACCGTCAAGGGCGCGCCCTTCCGCGTCGAAGTCAAGCAGCCCCCGAAGTTCGAGGGGCAGGTGTACACCGGGCAGGTCACAACTCATGCCACTGTGCCCTTCATTGCCGGCGCTCCCGTCTTCGGCGGCATGATGGGAGGTCCGATGGTCTGCCCGGCACAACCGCAGCCAGGCCCGGGGGTCTGCCCCATGTGCGGCCAGATGCCTCCGAGGTGCCCGATGTGCGGCCAGCCCTGCCCGATGATGCAGGGCCGTGGAATGATGGGCGTCCAGCCTGGACGGGGCGAGAGCAAACCGCCCAACGCCCCGCCGGCCATCACTCGCCCGTGGCTGCTTGGCAAGCAGCCTCCGCCAGTGACCGCCGAGGCCCCCGGCCTTGAGCTGGCCGCGCCGGCCGCGCCCGTGGCGGCACCACAGCCGATCCGGAACTCATTCACGGTCAATCCCGACGGCGCGATCGAGGTCCGCATCATCCGCGACGGCAACGAACTGGTCCTCCGCTTCAAGAACTCGGAGGACCTGAAGGCCAAGTCCTCCAAGCTGTTCGAGGCCTACACCAAACTGATGTCCGCCCTGTAGGATCTCCTTACAGACGGTCCGGCGACGCGCCGGCATTCGTCCGGAATTTGTGCTTCCCTCTCTGCTTCCGCGCGCGTTACTATCCCGGCGTTCATTTCGCATTCAGAGCACAGGCACAAGTACAGGAGTCCTGCGATGAGACGATGGACGCGGGCGGCGAGCATGGCGGTGGCGATGGCATTTCTGGCGGTGGCGGTGGGGGCCGACGACAAGGTCACCGTCGAGGACCTCACAAAGAAGCTCTGGCCCAAGGAGCGGATCGAGTCGGCCATCAAGGACGTCGAGAAGCAGAAGGCCGACGGCCTGCTCTCGCAGGCGTCGTACGAACGGCGCAAGAAGATGCTCGACGAGCGCATGGCCGGGACGTACAAGCCGCAGGCGCTGTCGGCGGAGGACCCGCCCCTGAACTTCATCCAGAACGGCGGCTTCGAGCTGGTCAACAAGAACTCCGCCCCAAACCGCTCGCGGTGGCTGTGGTGGGGCGGCTGGAGTTGGGGCGGCGACTACGAGAACTCATGGGAGGACCGTCCTGAGTACGTCCACTCCGGCAAGCTCTCCGCCCGCATCAAGTGTACCGGCGCGACCGGCCGTATCGGCATCAGCACGGCGCAGCTCCCGGCCGTGCCCGGCGCGACAGAGTACAAGCTGACCTTCTGGGCCAAGGGCGAAGGCGACAACATGCTCTTCGTCAACTTCGAGGGCGGCGCCAGCGGGACCATCCGCGAGAAGATCGGCGGCCAGTGGAAACAGTACACGCTCGGCGGAAAGCCCGATGCCAAGGGCAAGACCTACCAGGTCTACTTCTACTCCATCGCCGGGGGCACGATCTGGCTGGACGACGTGGAGCTGACCTCTGTGGGCGGGAAGCTCGATGAGTAAAGGGACTAGCGACTTGGAACGACAAGGCAGAAGGCAAGATGCAGAACGCACAATGAACAAGGCCAGACCGGACATTCCGACTTCCGCATTCTTCCTTGTGCATTCTGCATTCTGCCTTTGTTTCTGAGAACAGAAGGAAGGTCGACATGAAAAAATTGCTGGGCACACTGGTACTGGCGATGTCCACCGCCGCTATGGCGGCGAACCTCGACCTGTTCGTCACAGACTACAACGAGAACCCCACGGCCGACCAGAAAGCGCTGGTGGACCAGCCGACCGCCTACGTCAAGCCGCAGGAGGTCATCATCAAGACGGCCGACGGGCAGGCGGTGACGGTCAAGTCGCCGCTGTCGGTCAGCATCCGCAAGGAGGCCGCCGGCAACCCGCGCGAGGCCAAGCTCTTCGCGTCGCCCGGCGAGTATGAGCCGTTCAGTTTCACGCTGCGCCCGCGCGAGAACCTCCAGGAGGTCATGATCGCCGGCGGCGAGCTAAAAGGCCCCGACGGCGCGGCGATACCTGCCGGCAACGTCGTGGTCAGGTCCGTCGAGGGCTTCCAGGGCGGCGGCTTCGACATACTCATGCCGCTGGCCAAGCCCTGGAACATGGGCGCAAACAGCGCCGAGCACTTCTGGTGTACGGTCAAGGTCCCCGCCGACGCCAAGCCCGGCCAGTACAAGGGCGATGTCACCGTCACGGCCGAGGGCAAGCCCGTCGGCGCGATTGCCATCGTGTTGGACGTGCTGCCGATCAAGCTGGCCGAGCCGCCCTTCGCGCTGGGCTTCAACTACTCCAAGCCCAACAAGGACGCCGACGGCAAGATACTCGCGGCGCAGCTCGCGGACATGCGCGAGCACGGCATGACGACCGTCGCCCCGCTGTACAACTGGCACATGCCCGTCCACGACGCCGACACAAGCGAGCTGGGCAACCTGCTGGAGGCGTTCAAGAAGGCCGGCTTCCCCGCGACGTTCTACTGGGCCGCGCCGATGGACCTCCAGCTTTCGGCCCTGGCCGGCTACGGCGCCGAGACCAGCAGGCGCTGGCAGCAGAAGTACATCAAGGTCATGCGCCTCATGCACGAGGAGGTCAAGAAGCACGGCGTGCCGGCCATCTTCTCCATCGGCGACGAACTGACGAACAAGGGCATCGAGGGCGTCAGGATCGCCGGCAACGTCGCCAGGTTCGCCTGGGAGGAGCTGCCCGAGATCGCCACCACCAGCGATATGAACGGCTACATGGAGGTCATGGCGATGGCGCCATACCTCAACGTGGCGACGTTCAACAACGGCTGGGACGGCATCGACAATCACAATAAGGGCCGGCACCTGCTCAACAAGGCGTTCCTGGAGGAACTCCAGGCCAAGACCGGCGCGATCCCCTGGTTTGTCAACGCAGACCGCGGGCGGTTTCCTTTTGGCCTCTTCTTCTGGAAGATGACCAAGTACGGCGTCCGCGGCAAGGTCGAGTGGTACTACAACCTTGGCGACAACGAGCGCGGATCGCTCGTGCGGACCGAAGGGGCCGCCGTCCATCCGACGCTGGAGTACGAGCGCAGCCGCGAGGGCATCGACGACCTGAAGTACGTCCTCAAGCTCGAATCGCTCATCGCCGAGGCGGCCAAGGCCGGCAAGGCCAAGGACCAGTGCGCCAAGGCCCAGGCGGCGCTCAAGACGCTGCTGGACGCCATCGCCGACGACTGGACCGTCTACCAGGGCAAGAACGCGCTGCGCTTCCCGGATGACGGCTTCGGCATGCTCGACCCGGAAAAGACCGCCTCTTTCGGCAAGCTCAACAACATCCGCCTGGAGATCGTGAACCACATATTGGCGATACAGGCGGCGATGGGATCGTAGAACCCGAATAGGGACCGGGGCTGAGGGACTAGCGACTAGGGGCCCCGGCGGTAGTCCACCCACGGGCTGCCGGCCGGACATCGAGATTCCTAGTCCCTAGTCCCTATTCCCTCGCCCCTTATTCCTTTGCTTTGCCCCCTGCCTGGCCGTAACTTGGCGTGCATGGGCAAATCGGCGCAAGCCAAACCGGCGGCCCAAGGGAAGTTCTTGGCAGGAACGGAAGCGCACGATGTGGTCGCGCTTGTGGATGATTTGCTTGGGCGGGCCGCCAGGTGCGGCGCCAGCGACGTACACTTCGAGCCGACTGCCGGCCAACTGCTCGTGCGGTTCCGGCTGGACGGCGTGCTGACGGACATCGAGACGCTCCCGCGAGCCCTGGGCGACAGGATCATCACGCGCCTGAAGGTGTTGGCGGGCCTGCTGACGTATCGCAACGACATCCCACAGGAAGGCCGGATTCGCACCGACGCCGGGGACCCCAGAGGCGATACTGCGCGCCTGGCCGCCGCCGCGCCGCCCACGGCCGTGATCGACCAGCGCGTGTCGGTGTTCCCCACGGTCCACGGGCAGAGGGCCGTCGTGCGGCTGCTGTACAACGAGACCTCGCTGACCGACCTCGACGAGCTCGGTCTGCCCGCCGGCATCCTGGCCGCGCTGAAGCGGATCGCCTGGTCCAATCAGGGCGTGCTCCTGCTGACCGGCCCGGCCGGCAGCGGCAAGAGCACCACGCTGGCCGCTATGCTGCGGTTCATCCTGAAGCACTCGCCCGGCAAGAGCATCGTCGCGCTGGAGGATCCGGTGGAGCGGATGATCGACGGCGTGACGCAGGTGCAGATCGCCCCCGTTCAGAGGGACGCGATGACGTTCCCCGTGGCGCTGCGGTCGCTCCTGCGGCAGGACCCGCAGGTGCTGATGATCGGCGAGGTGCGCGACGCCGAGACGGCCCGCATCGCCATCGAGGCCGGCCTGACCGGCCATTTGCTGATGACCACGATGCACAGCGGCAGCCCGGCCGGCGCGCTTCTGCGGCTGATAGAGATGGGCATCGAACCGTACCAGGTCACCTCCAGCGTTGCGGCCGTGCTGAACCAGCGGCTCGTGCGGAGGCTGTGTCCCGCCTGCCGCCGGCGCGAGGCGGACGGCTCCTGGCGGGCCGTCGGGTGCGGCCAGTGCCTCCAGACCGGCTATCGCGGAAGGGCACTCCTGGCCGACATGGTGGAAATGAGCGCTCCCTTGCGTCAGGCCCTTCTGGCGAAGGCTGACCTGGAATCGCTGGAGAAGGCTGTATCGACTAGCGACGAGCGGTTGGGTTGGTCTGCCTCTTCTCTGGCAGGGCTTCTAGCCGAAGGGCTGACGACGCGCGAGGAGATGGAAAAGGCCATCGGGAACAACCTATGCCCACGTTCGAATACGACGCCCTGACGCCCGGCGGGCGGCTGATGAAGGGGACCATCGAGGCCGTGTCCCCGCAGGAGGCCGACCGTCTGCTGCGCCAGATGCAGCTAACGGTGCAGGAGGTCCGCAAGGCGTCCGCGCCGGCCCTGCGCTCGGCCATCGGGCGGAACGAGTTCGCCCTGTTCAACCAGCAGCTCGCGTCGATGGCCAAGGCCGGCATCCCGCTGGAGCGCGGGCTGAGGGAGCTTTCGGAGGATGTCCAGTCGCGGCGGATGAAGAAGCTGCTTGAGGGCCTGGCCGGCGACCTGGAAAGCGGCGCTTCCATCGAGGAGGCGTTCGAGAAGCGCCGCGAGCAATTCCCGCCCCTGTACAGCCAGATACTCAAGGCCGGCGTGAAGTCCGGACGATTGGGCGAGATGCTCATCAGCATGAACCGCCATCTGGAGATCGCCGGCCAGACGCGGCGGATCGTCTTCGAGGCGACCGCCTATCCGATGGTAGTGCTGGCGCTGGCGGCGGGGGTACTGACCTTCCTGTTCCAGGTCCTGGTGCCGCAGTTCCGCGAGCTCTACGAGACATTCGGCGTCGAACTGCCGAACATCACGCTGGCGATGCTGGCGATGTCGGAGCACGTGGTCGCCTTCTGGGTCACGGTGGGCGTGTTGGTTGTGGTGATCGTCGGCGGCGGCCGGCTGCTCGCGCAGTCGCCCGGCGGCAGGCGGTTCCGTGAACTCGTCTTCCTTCGCGTGCCGGTTGTGGGGCGGATATACCGCTACAGCCTGCTGGCGCGCCTGGCGGATGCGATGGGCCTACTGGTCGGAGCGGGCGTGGATCTGCCGACGGCCATGCGCATGGCCGCCGGCGCGACCGGCAGCGAGGTGGTCATCGGCGAGTGCGAGATGCTCGCCGGCGAGGTGGAGCGCGGCCGCGACGTATCCGGGGCCCGGGACTTCTGCCGGATCGTGCCCAACCTGCTGCTGTATTCGATCTCGCTTGGCTCGCAGCGCGGACAGTTGCCCGACAACCTCTACGGCCTCGCGGAGATGTACTCCCAGCAGGCGCGTGCCAACCAGGGGCGGCTCCAGGCGCTGCTCATGCCGCTCATGGTGATCCTGATCGGCGGGCTGGTCGGGCTGGCGATCTTGGGCCTGTTCTCGCCCCTGGTGGCGATGCTCAGGCACATCCAGGGAGGCGGCCTGTGATACCCGGCGTCGCGACGGTCCTCTTCTTCGGCGCGATCATTATCCTGGTCCTGCGCTACGTCCTCATCTCGCGCCAGTCCGTCGCGATGCACGTGGTCGCCACGCTTTCGGCCATCATGCGGCAGAACATCCCGCTCTACGACGGTCTTGTGGCCTCCGCCGGCAACGACGGGGACAAACGCGACCTCGCGCTGCTGGGAATCGCCAATGGCCTCGTGGCCGGTCTGCCCCTGAGCGAGGC
Organism: Phycisphaerae bacterium; assembly: GCA_041946855.1. Taxonomy (GTDB): domain Bacteria; phylum Planctomycetota; class Phycisphaerae; order SM23-33; family SM23-33; genus JBHGBE01. Next base: position 14,470 of record JBHGBE010000075.1, read on the forward strand.
CATCCGCCAGGGCTTCCCCAAGTGCCCCGGGCATGTCGTCGGCATGATCGCGGCCGCGGAACGGATTGACCAACTGCCGCGGGCGCTGGAGAGCATCGAAAGGGACATGAACCAGCAGGCACGCGACGCCAACCGAACAAGGCCGGTCCATCCGCTGTACCCAATTGTGGTGCTGTGGTTCCTCATGTCGATCCTCGGCGGCTTCGGGTTCTTCGTCATGCCCAGCATGACGCTGATATTCAAAGAGATGAACCTCCAGATGCCCGGCGCGACCCAGTGGCTGTGGTCCTCGGCCCCAGCGATCAACATCGTCGCGGGCTTTCTGTTCCTGGTCGTGCCGACGATACTGATAATCCTGGCCGTGACCAGGTTCCGCCCTCGCCGGCCTTTGGAGCCGCGCTTCCTGTCGCGCGTGGGGGACTGGATCAAGTGGCGGTGTCCGGGCGTGCGATGGTTCGAGTGGAACTGCGCTCTGGCGAGGATCGCGGCATGCCTTCGCCTGTCGCTGGAGGCGGGCGATACCGTTGACGGTGCGATCTCCAGTTGTGCCGTGCTCGACGTCAACTCCGGCGCGCAGCGGCGGGTGAAACGATGGTTGGACCTGGTCCGGGGCGGGCAGGACGCGGCCACCGCCGCCCGCCGCAGCGGCATGGGCAAGGCGATGGCGTGGGCGTTCGACCCGCGGCTTTCGGCCGGGGCCGCGGATGGCAGGACCCCCGCCATCCTGGAGGCCCTTGAATCCGTCTATCGATCCAGGACAAGCTACGCGGCCAACTTCCTGCGGGTCGCGTTCTGGCCGTGCGTGATCCTGGGCCTGGGAGCATTCGTCGGCCTGGTCGTCTACGCGTGCTTCGCGCCCGTCGGACAGATGATCTACCAGACGCTTCCGACCCTGGCCCCATAGTGTGACACTGAGTGTGAAGATGATTCGAGGCCCACAATCGGCGCTCCGACCCGTACGCGCCCACAGGGGCGGCTGGCTGCTGGTGGAGCTGGTCGTCTCCGTCGGCCTGCTGGCCCTGCTGCTTGGCGCGATGATGCTGGCGCAGCGCACGCTGGCCAAGGTCAACGAGTTCCAGCTTTCCCGCCAGCGTTGCATCGCGGCGGCCGAGGCGCAGCTTGACTGCATAGCCTCGACTGGCCGGCCGATGGCCGATGCCGACCTGGCGCGGCTGTGGCCGGGAGTTTGTGTGACCGTCCAGCGGACCGCCGGCCAGGGCGAGTGGGCTGGACTGGAACTTGTCAAGGCGACGGCCACCCGCTCCAAGGGCGGCCCTGAAGCGAAGGTCGAGCTGGCGCGATACGTCCAGCCGAGGAAACAGTGATATGGCGTCTGCCCGTGAGAAATCCCGCCGTTACGCCCCCGGCGTCACCATGGTGGAACTGCTGGTGATAATCGTGATCATCGCCCTGGTCAGCGACGTGTTCACGATGGTATTCAAGGCGGTGGTGGTCGAGACGCCGCGGGCGCACCGGATCGTCCAGGAGCACGAGGCCGTCTGCACCATGCTCGAACGTCTCCGCAAGGATGTCGAATCGGCCCGGTCGCTGCCTGCAAGTATCGCCGGCCAGGATTACGATGGCCGACAGTTCCTGTACGCGGCAGGGGACATGCAGCTCTTGATAGAGCTGCCCTCAGGCGTCGTTGCCTACAGGCAGGATGGAGGTAAGGTCAAGCGAACCGAGATCGGCCGTCCGGGCTGCCAAGAGTCCATCTGGGACGTACCGGACGCTGTGATCCTGTGGAGGTTATGGTACGCCGACGCGGCATCGAAGGCAAAACGCCGGGCGTGCGGCGTCGAGACCGCCGGGAGCATCGAGTTCAACCGCGACGGCCGTCACGAGGTACACATGGCCAACTCGCAAGTCTTCTTCCTGAAGCCACACGACAGGAGCGGAGGAGATTGACAGATGCACGGCGTGAGGCGCAACGACAAGGCGTTCGTGCTGGTCTTGGTCCTCATCATGATAGTCATGGCGGGGTCGGCCCTCGTCGTGATGACCGCGATCTCCAACGACATGGCGTGGCGGTCAGACAGGGCGTACTACGACGCCTGCGGCCGGAACCTCGTGGCCAGCGGCCAGGCGTGGGCCGCGGCGAACGCCAAGGCCGTTTCCGCGGCTAGGCAGGGGCAGCCCAGGTCGCTGGATGTCTCACCGCTGCCATATCGCGGGGCGAAGCTCTCCGTGAGCGTTGGCTCATCCGCCGATGGCAAGGCGCAACTCCAGGTCAGCAGCGAGTGCGGGCGCGGGAGCAGGATCTTTCGGCGGAATGCCGTCGTAGGGACTAGCGACTAGTGATGAGGGACTAGCGACTAGGGACGAGGGACTAGAGGCAGCGCAGGCCGGCCAGGCACTGTAAGTCGCCGAACATCGAGACCCCTGGTCGCTAGTCGCTGATTTCTCGTCGCTTACTAGAGCCGCACGCCGGCCTTGCTGAGCTTGCCGCGCAGGGCGGCGACATCGACCTTGTGCAGCGGGATTCTCCGCCTGGCCGCCATCGCGGCAGCGAGGCCCGCCGCCTGGCCCATGGCGAAGCACGCCGGCATGACGCGGGCGCTGCCCTGCATGGGCCGGTCAGCCGACAGCGACCGCCCCGCGACGGCGAGGTTGTCCAGGCCCTTGGGCAGAAGACAGCCGAATGGTATCCCGTAGGACTCGCCCGGCCTCATCAGCAGTGATTCATAGTCCTTCACAAACTTCCTGTACCCGGCGCGGCTGGTGTTGTGAACGTCTATCGGGTAGTCGCAGCGGGCGATGTCTTCGCTCGTGTGCCGCCTGCCGAGGTAGTCCTCAAGGGTGAGCGTCGTCCGCCCGCGAATCCGCCTCGACTCGCGTATGCCGGCCAGCGCCGCTGTCGCCACGATGCGGGCGTCCCTCATGCCGGGCAGGTGCCTGCGGGCGTACTCGACATAGGCGTGGGCCATCCGCCGCCCATCGCGCATCACCCGCGAAAGGTCCTGGGCATTGCAGCCGTCCACGTCGAACATGTGGGCGAAGTTCACGCCGCCGAGCCACTGCGTGAGCCTGCCGGTGCCAAGGCCGCGGTACTCCGTCCGCGGCAGCCTTGGCAGGCGGCCGGCCTTTTCGAGCTTGAGAAACCACGCCATGCGGTCGCGGATAGTTGCGACGAACCGATGATATTTGGGGAAGTCCACGCCGCCGATGAAGTAGCACAGGCTTGCCGATTGCATCCGCCCGCGCTTGTCGCCCTTGTCGAATTCGGCCCCGGCCATCGCGGCCACGTCCGCGTCGCCCGTGGCGTCGATGAACACGCGGGCCGCCGCCGCCTGCCGGCCGGACTTGTTCTCGATGATCACGTGCGTGATCCGCTTGCCGCGCCGGATGACGCCGGAGGCGAGAGTGAAGTAGAGCACCTCGACGCCCGCCTCGGCCGTCATCTCGTCGTAGACAAGCTTGAGCTTCTCCGGGTCGGTCGGGATCCAGGCGAGCGTATCCGTGCGCGGGCCGGCCGTGCCGACGCCGCCGGCCCGCCGCAGCCGCCGGACCACTTCGAGCGCGATGCCTTTGATCGCGAGCCGCCCGCCCAGGCCCAGCGGCGCAAAGCACGGCACCAGGCCATTTGTGCTCATGCCGCCAAGGCACCCGGTCTGCTCGACCAGCAGGACGCTCGCGCCGGCCCGCGCGGCCGACACCGCCCCCGCCACGCCGGCCGGCCCGCCGCCCAGCACGACCACGTCATACTCGCCGACCACCGGCACATCCCGCGCCGGCTCACGCACATGCTTGGCCATCGTCGTCTCTCCTGCCATCAGGGGCGCTCGGACACTCGCGCATCGCGCAACCTCGCCGGATTGTCCATTGTCGGGCCAGTTATTCAACCAACAATCGGCCTTGCCCCTACACCGTGCTGGCCTTAGAATACGGCAGTCGGACATGTTCTGAACTGGTTTCGTGCCTGTCTTCTGCGGAAAGGGCTTGGCGTGCGCCGAAGCGTCCATGCCTTCACGCTGATCGAGCTGCTGATCGTCATCGCGATCATCGCGCTGCTGCTGTCTATCCTCGTGCCCAGCCTTGGCCGGGCGCGGGCGCTGGCCCGCCGCGCCGCCTGCGGCGCCCAGCTCCGGGGCCACGGCGCGGCCTCGGCCGTCTACTCCCACGACTACAACTCCTACGGGCTGATGGGCAACTGCGGCATATACAGGCCCGGCGGCCTGGAGGGTGGCGGCTGGCCCAAGTTCTTCTCCGTCATGCAGGCCAACGGGTTGCAGGGCACGTGCGTCAACAACTTCGGCAGCAAGGGCTACTTCCACGAGCCTGACCAGATATGGAAAGGCGTGGTCTGCCCCGCCCAGAACGGCCCGAAGCTCTGGAAGTGGGCCGATTCCAACCAGGGAGGCGGCCTGGGCGCCGGCTCCGACACGGCCAAGCTCTACCTCTACCGTTCGGCCATCGGCTACCAGTGGAACTTCTGCCTGCGGGCGCAGACCCCGCCGCCGCCCGTCGCCTACGCCGTGCCCTCGGGCTGCCCGTGCGGCCTCGTGGGCCGGTGGAACGTCCGCCTGGAGCCGTTCTACCCGCACGGAAACTCGGGCATCTACCGGTGGATGGACCCCGAGATCCGCCTGCCCGGCGACCCCAATCCATACTCCGCCCAGGCCATACGCCAGGATGAAGTCGACCGCCCCATGCAGATCGCGGAGGCGTGGGACAGCTTCGACCTGGAGACCTGCCCCGGCTATCCGACCTCCAGTTGGGTAATGGGCTGGGCGATTGAGAACATGCTGCCCGGCTGGCACGTGGGGCCTTACGAGTATGCCGCCAACGGGTGGGCGGTGCTGAACGGCTATCGCCACGAGGGCAGCCCCAACGTCCTCTACGCGGATGGGCACGTGGCGGCCGACGCCGACCGCAGGCTCCAATCCTCGGACCTCGGCGCGGCCCAGGGCGGCGGCTCCTGGACCGGGGCTCGTGTGACCAGTTGGCCCGATTACGATCCGAAGTGGGGCAGCAATAACCACATCCTCCCCAGAAGGGAATGGCGTCCATGAGTCGCTCCTCGCGGCGGCGTGGCCGCCTCGCCTTCATCATCGGCGGTCTCATCGCGATGGCCGTGGCGCTCGCCGGCTGCAAGAGTACTGAGAAGGAGATCAGCGAGGCCGCGCACCTGCTGGCCCAGCAGCACGCCGCCTGGAACGCGGCCCTGGAGGGGTGCAAGAAGGGCCAGCCGGACATCGGCCAAATCCGCACCGTCGGCGAGTACCTCTACGAGCGGACCCGCCGCCGCGTCGAGATCGACTACGCCGGCCAGAATAAGCAGGAGGTCATCGCTCTGCTGAAGGCGCTGGGCCAGGCGTACTCTGACACGGTCATGGCCAAGACCGTGCCCACCGCGACCTCATACGCGCTGGCGCCGGGGGCGACCAATCAGGACATCTGTCAGGCGTTCCTAGCGCTGGATCCCAAGTACCAGAAGCTCATCGAGATGACGAAGTGACCGGGTTCGCCTGAACTGTGGGGCCTTCGGCCGGCATGGGCGCGGCGGATGGGTTGATCTCGATCTTCAGCGGGCCGGACTCCGCGTTGAGAAGCGTCTTGATGTCTTGGCCGACGTTCCACGTGGGCAGGTTGACAGCGCGGGCGATCAGCACGTACCGGCCGGGCTTGTCGCCGATCGCGCCTTGCTTGAAAAGAGGGCGAACGTCAAACGTGTACCGGCAGGCGTTGCCCGGCAGAAGGCTGATGCCCTGGCTGCTGATGAGAACGGGCGTGATGGCCGAGCGGGCCACAACGCGGCCGCCCGCTTCCTTCAGTTCGAACTCGATGTGCTCGCCGAACTGGCCATCCTTCATCACAGGATAGATCCATCGAGTCTTGTTGGATTCGTTGATGAACACAAGGATGGCCCTGTTAGCTCCCGCGGCGGCCAGGCCGCAGCGGAATCCCTCGACGGCCGGGCCCCAGGCGACAGCGGGCAGACTCGAAGGCAAGCTCGCCGGCGCGGTGGTGGGGCGCGTCACTGGGCCGGTTGCAGGCTCGGCGCTGTACGTCGTGGCGGCAATCACGGCGCACAGAAGGCAAATGCACACAAGGAGCGAAGCTACCGTGCTGTTTCTTTCTGTCCTCTTATTCACCTTCGGCCTCTTCTCCTACTCAAGCGTATCCTCGCTCGGCCCGCGAAGTCAAAGCCGCGCGGGCGATTCGTGGCGTGACCCGCGCGGCCGCTGTATAATCCGCACATCGCGTTCAACGGACTGAAGGAGCGGCTATGCCGGATCGCGCAGGGAGGCATACGGGCAAGACGTGGGAGGTGGCGACGCCGTTTGACGGCGCGGCCGACCTCGGCCGCCGCGTCGGCGCATCGCAACTGGTGGGGCAAATCCTGCACAATCGCGGCATAGACGACGGCGACGCGGCCCGCAAGTTCCTCGACCCCAAGCTCACCGATCTGCACGATCCCGCCCTGCTCGCCGATGCGCCGGCCGCCGCCCGGCGAATCGCGCAGGCCGTCGCGCGGAAGGAACGCATCGTCATCTACGGCGATTACGACGTGGACGGCATCGCGGGCGTCGCGATCCTGCACGCCTGCCTGAAGATGGTCGGCGCCACGGCCGATTTCTACGTCCCTCACCGCCTGGAAGAGGGCTACGGCGTCAACGCGGAGGCCGTGCGGAAGATCATCGCCGACGGCATGAAGCTGATGATTACCGTCGATTGCGGCATCTCCGCCGCCGGGCCGCTGGCCGAGGCCAAGGCGACCGGCATGGACGTGATCGTCACCGACCACCACAGCCTGCCGCCGCGGCTTCCGCCGGCCTTCGCCGTAGTCCACCCGGCGCTGGGCGGGGGGTATCCCAACCCGGACTTGTGCGGCGCGGGTGTGGCCTTCAAGCTTGCCTGGCAGACCGCTCGCGAGATATGCGGCAACGCCCGTGTCGACGCTCCGATGAAGGAGTTCCTCCTCGACGCGACGTGTCTGGCCGCCCTGGGGACCATCGCTGATGTGGTGCCGCTTGTCGGCGAGAACCGCGTGCTGGCGACCTTCGGCCTCCGCGGCCTGCCCGGTTCCAAGCACCCCGGAATCCGGGCGCTATTGGCCTCGGCGGGCCTGGCTGGTGAGAAGGTGGATGCATACCACGTGGGCTTCTCGCTCGCCCCGCGCCTCAACGCCTGCGGGCGGATGGGCCACGCCCGCCTCGCGGTGGAGCTGCTCACGCAGGCCGGCCCCAAGCGGTGTACCGAGATCGCCGAGTACCTCGCCCAGCAGAACGAGGCCCGCAAGAAGGTCGAGCGCGAGATCACCGCCCAGGCCGTCGAGATGGCCGTTGCGATGGGCATGGACAAGCCCGACTGCCGGGCGATAGTGCTGGCCAGCGAAGCATGGCACGGCGGCGTGATCGGCATCGTGGCATCGCGGCTGGTCGAGCGGTTCGGCCGGCCGACGATCCTCATCGCGACGAGCGGCGAGGGCGCACAAGGCTCCGGCCGGTCCATCCCCGGCTTCCACATGCAGAACGCCCTGACGGCGTGCGCCGAACACCTGGAAAGCTACGGCGGGCACGCGATGGCCGGCGGCATCCGCATCGAGCCGGGCAGGATCGACGCGTTCCGCCAGGTTTTCTGCGCCCACGCCGCCAGCCTAATCACCGAGGCCCAGTTGTGCGGTACGCTGCGGATCGACGCCGAGGCCACGCTGCGGATGCTCGACGGCACGCTGGCCGGCCAGCTTTCGCGGATGGCCCCGTTCGGGCCGGGCAACCCGACGCCGGTGGTCGTAGTGCGCAACTGCGAAATCCTCGGCTTGCCCCGCCGGATGGGCACTAACGGCCGCCACATGAACATGCTCCTCCGCCAGTCCGGCGCGACGATGCGGGCGGTCGGCTTTGGCATGGGGGACCTTGCGGATCAGCTTGCCGGCATCACCCACATCGACGTTGCGGGCGAGCCGGTCCTCAACACCTTCAACGGCAACACGAGCATCGAGATCAGGCTGAAGGATGTGGCGTTCGGGGATGACAGTTGATCGGTGAATCGGTTGATTCGTTAATCGGGAACGGCTGGTGGTATGGCATGGAGGCGGGGGTAATGCAATTCGGCCTGATGATGCCATCGGCTGAAGCGCGGTCGTTAGATCCTCAAGGTCAGCACGCTTCCGGCGAATGACGCCGAATTCATGGCACCCGCATCCGCTATGTATCAAGCATCGGCCCACTGTTGGGGCGGAATGGAACGTGCCTATATACCTCTAGGCCCAAAACAAGCGTATGTCCGCCGGCCCGATGCAGGAGCGAAGGCGTCTCGG
>JBHGBE010000076.1:0-22614 GCA_041946855.1 Phycisphaerae bacterium
CAGAATATATTATGACGTTGTTTGCAATCTGTAGTTGCAGACGGGTGAAGTGTTACGGAGATTGCAGATTGCGGATTGTGGATTGTAACAGCGGTCAAAATAGGCGCTTACCGCCGAGGAGTCTGACGATTTACAATCTGCAATCTACAATCTACAATTCATGTGCGTCCTCGCCCGGAACCTATAGGAGAGCCAATGAGCAAGACCAGCACAGCAGCGGCGGCCGCGTCCATCCTGTCCAACTCGCTTGCCAACTTCGACCGCGCCGCCGAGATGCTCGAAGGTGAGGCGCCCGCCGACGTGCTGTCCAAGATCCGCCACCCGCGAGAGCGGATCGAGCTGCGCCTCAGCCCCGAGTTCGACGACATGCACCTCCACGTCATAGACGCCTTTGTGGTCCGCCATAACGATGCCCTTGGGCCATCCAAGGGCGGTATCCGCATGACACCCGGCGTGACGCTGGACGACGTTACCGGCCTGGCGATGGAGATGACCTGGAAGTGCTCGCTCATCGGCGTGCCGTTCGGCGGAGGCAAGAGCGGCATCGTCGCCGACTCCGAGAAGCTCACTCCGCACGACAAGGAGAAGCTCATCCGCTCCTTCGCCCGCAACGCCCACAGGCACATCGGCCCGCTTGTCTACGTGCCGGCCCCCGACATGGGCACAAACGAGGCCGACATGGGCTACATCAAGGACGCCATCAGCCACTCGATGGGCTACGCCACGACCCAGGGATGCTACGTCACCGGCAAGCCGGTGATCCTGGGCGGCATACCCGGCCGGCGCGAGGCCACCGGGCGCGGCGTGGCCGCGTGCGTCGCCGAGGCGTGCAAGGCGATGAAGATCGAGCTCAAAGGCGCGACCGCCATTCTCCAGGGATTCGGCAATGTCGGTTCGGTCTCCGCAATGGCGCTTGGCGAGCTGGGCGCGAAGATCATTGGCGTCAGCGACCTGCACGGGGCGGTGTTCAACGAGAAGGGGCTTGACGTGGCGACGCTTCAGGCGCACGTGAAGGCAAGGGGGTCCGTGAAGTCTTTCAAGGGCGGCGGGGCCGTCGACGGCCGCAAGCTCCTGGAGATGCCGTGCGACCTGCTCGTGCCCGCCGCGGCCGCCAACCAGATCTCGGCCGGCAACGCGGCCAGGATTCAGGCGAAGATCGTCGCCGAGGGCGCCAATAGCCCCACCACGCCGGAGGCCGACCGCATCCTGGCGCGCCGCGGCGTCACCGTCATCCCCGACATCCTCTGTAACGCCGGCGGGGTCTTCGTATCCTACCTCGAATACACACAGGAGACGCAACAGGAGCAGATGACCGAGGAAGAGGTCCTCACGCGCCTGTACAAGCGGATGACAGAGCGTTTCGGAAAGGTCTGGCAGCTCGCCGCCGACCGCCGCATCCATCTACGCGAGGCGGCCATGATCCTGGCCGTGAAGACCGTCTGCCAGGCCGTCACGGCAAGGGGCTACCTGCCTTAATTTCCATCCGCCCGTTTGCCTCAGCCCGGGCCGTATCCTACGTTCCGGTTGGTCCCGCAGTGTGCGGAGGCCGGCCAAGGAAACGATTGGTCCACGGATAGCTATGGCCTTAAGAGGCTGAAGATGCAGACGCTCAAAGCCACAAGCAGTCCTCGATGCCCCACCCAGCCGGTCCTTCAGTCCCCGTTTCCCGATCCTCATCAGCCGCACAGCCTCACGCAGGAGTCGAATCGTCCGTTTCAGCGGATTCACGTGGGGACCGTCTCCCCGTCTGCCAATAGAGCGAACAAGGAGAGGATAATGAGCAAGAGAAGTGGCTTTACGTTGGTTGAGTTGGCGGTGGTCGTGGTGATTATCGGCGTGCTCGCGGCGTTCGCCGTGCCGAGGTTCCTGGCCTCGGTCGAGCGGTCCAAGGCGGCGGAGGCGTTCAACTACCTGTCCTCCATTCAGGCGGCCCAGGAGCGCTACCACGCCCGGCAGGGCACATACGCGGCGACCGTTGCGGACCTGGACATCAAGTTCACCACGCCCAAGTACTTCACGGTCGGCGCCATCGCGGCGGGCAGCACGAGCAGCCTGGAGGACTCCTGGAAGCTGACACTGACACGGACGGGCGCATCGGCCGGATACGGGGAGTATACGGTGACCTTCTCCGAAGAGGGTTTCGACTCCGCTGACAGCACCATCACCACCTTGAGCGCTATCAACCCGATGCAAACCTAACGGCATTGGCGTGGCGGCTGACTGCCGGCGCCAAGCCAAAGGACTAAGGCCGTCCGGGCGCGTCTCCCGGGCGGCCCTTCTCTATCGGCGTAAGAAGGGACATTCTACTTTTTCGCTCGCGCCGATTACGCCGTGGCCATGAATCCCGATCAAATGGCGAGATGCGGCGAGACCCAACAACAGCGAAAGAGTTGAATGTCCCCGCCTATCGCATGTTCATGCCTTGAAGTCGCTGATGCTCTTCGGCAACTTCCCATTCGGCAGCCTCACCGGCAGCACTATTGCCTCGCTGTGCAGGGCCCATGGCAGGATGATGGCAGAGTGGCCGCCGCGGTTGCCCGCGACGATGACCTCGATGTCGGCCGGGCTGCGCGTCACGGGCATGGGGTGACGGCCGGCAAAGTCAGGGGGCCGGACGGGAACAAGCCCGCGGTCGCGGACCATCGGCGTGGCGTGGAAGGCGTACTGGTGGATGTGCCGCCGTATGCGGTCCTTGTCCCACCCATCCCGCGCGAGCATCTTGCCGTGATCGGGCGTGATGACCAGTATCAGGTTGCCGGGGATGTAGGCGTTGTTGCTGCCGAGCGTCGTCGCGCAATCGGTGATCGTGTCCATCAGGTCGCCGCCCGTCTGGCTCAGGAAATCGATGATGTCGTGCGGCGGTTCGGCCTTCAGGACCATGACGCTGGTGGTCCTGGCGTCGAACCGCTCGGCGTTGATCGTCCGCCAGGGCGTCAGCTTGGGCTCCTCGGCGAAGCAGTACGTGAACTCCGCCTGCGAGGCAATGCAGTCAAGGTCGCACACGCCCGGCACGGACCGGCAGACATTGATGATGACCAGGTTGACCGCCCGGCCGATAGTCGCGTTGGCGGCGAAGCCCGGCCCCAGGCACCCCGGCCCGCCGTAGAGGCCGACCTCCTGCGCCAGCGGGCCGCTGACAAGCACCATGTTGCCGCCGGGGTGCGAAGTCGTCACCGACTGAAGGAAGTTGTACCGCGGGTCGGCCATGCATTTGAAGGCGGTCACGAGGATCGGCATTGCCGTCGGCTTGCATCCGGCCATTACGGCCGCCACCGCGACATCGCGCACGGTGATGTCCTTGCCCGTCGGGCCGATCTCCCTGGCCAGCGCCATGCCGGGCTTGAAGGGGCAGTAGGTCATCATCTTCGCCAGGCGCGCGGCCGTGGGTGGGACGATCGGCAATCCGTCGCCGATTCGCAGCTCGTCGAACAGGTCCGTTATCTCCTCGATATGCGCGGCAGGCTCATCGGCGCCGGCGGCGGGGGACTTGGGGGAGAAGGGAAGCGTTTCGGCGGGCGGTGTCCTGTCGAGGGCAAAGCCGATGTGGGCACAACGCTCGATTTTCCCTGGCGGCAGCGTCAGCGCGTCGAAGATGAACCTGATCCGCTTGTCGATCTGGGCAGCGACCTCCTGGCGCGTGCTGCCCTGGTAGATGTCGATGGGGCACATGCAAAGCTGGCCCGCCCTGTAGAACGCGACGGCCTGGGCCAGCTCCGCGCCGGGGCTGGCCGTGATGTAGACAGTCGGCACGCCCAGCTCCTCAAGCGCGATGCTGACGACGGTGGTGGCGGGAGTCGTGCCCATGTCGCCGAGCGCGACGACGGCCGCCACGGGCCTGCACCGGGCGATCTTGGCCGCGTAGTCCCTAAGGCCCTGGGTCGTCTTGCCGCGGACCGTCTCTTTGAAGTCGACGAAGTTGCGGATTCCCGCCTTGACGAAGTGCTCCTTAATGCGGATGAAGACCTCGCCGTAGTTGCAGAAGTCCAGCTTGGTGTTGTTGTAGAAGAGGACCTTGCCCTTCTTCAGGCCGGCCATGTGGGTCCGGCGGGCGAGCTTGAGCATCGGCCGCTCCTGCCGGCCGCGAGGATCGAGGATAGGGCTCAATGCCAGTTTCATGTCGGCTCCTTTCCGAGGGCGGGCATTCTAATAGAGACCGAACAGAATCACGAATAACGAACAGGAAATATCGAATATCGAACTGAATGCAGCTTCGCGCCTGGAGTTGCTCCTTCGTTATTCGATATTTTCCTGTTCGATATTCGCTATTTCCTCTGGCCTCCAGCCCGACGGATCATCGTGTACGGCCCATCTGGGATGACGGCGATGGTCGCCTTGGGCCATGCCGCGACGAACTCGTCGATGGTCCGCTGTGTGCGGGCCGCGCAGTCGCCTTCGCACACAATCGGGTTGACGGCCGCGAGCTTCTGCATCTCCAGCGGCATGCCGTCGCTGACGAACCACAGGCGGTTGACGCCGATCCGCGCCAGCACGCGGGCCTGCATCTGGTATTCCCACTGGTCCAGGCGGGTCTCGTCGGGCCTAGCGGCGATGTCGGCGAGGAACCGTTTCCAGTCCGGGCCGTAGGACATCATCAGGTCAGTGTACGCCTTCGATCCGAACTTCTCGGCGCACTGGCTCACGAGCAGCAGCGTCGAGTGCTCGCAGAGAGCGGGCAGGGCGGAGACCATACCCTTGACGGTCTGGTAGAAGGTCAGGTCCAGCGGGTATCCGCCGCCGTTGGTGACGACCAGGTCGAAGTGGCCTTTGGCATTGTCGAACTCGGCCGTCGCCCACCCGGCGACCTTCCGGCAGCCCGCCAGGTGCGCCTCGACGAGGTTGCCGCAGAAGACGCCGGCCAGGCGGTGGTCGCGCGTGACGGCCACGTTGAACAGGAAGTCCACGCCGACGATCTTCGCGATCCTCAGGGCGATCTCGTGGCACGGGTTGCCCTCCAGCACGGCGCCATCGGCCCGCGGGTCGGCCAGCGTCCTGTAACCGTGGAACCGCTGCACGGTGGCCAGGTCCACAAGCGCCGGGCAGATGCCCTTGCGCCCGCCGGAAAAGCCGGCCATGAAGTGTGGCTCGATGTACCCGGTCAGGATGCGGAAGTCGGCTTGGACGAACCGCCGGCAGATGAACACCGGCGGGTCGGAGCTGACCTGCACGAGCGTGGAGGGGTCGTGGGCGTCGTGGTCGATCACCTCCACGCGCGCCAGGACCTCGCGGCCAAGCAGCATATCCATCTCTTCCGGCGCGGTGTGCCTGTGCATCCCCGTGCCGATGATGATGACGATCCGCCTGTCGGCCACGCCGCAGTCGTTCAGCGTCTTGAGTATGGCGGGGATGAACGTCTTGTTCGGCACCGGCCGTGTGATGTCGCTGATGGTTATGGCGACGGTCCTGGGCTTCTTCCGCCGGATGAGTTCCGCCAGCGGCGGCGAGCCGATGGGCTTGGCCAGCGCATCCATCACGGCCTTGCTCGGATCTGCGATGGCCGGCGGCGATTTGGCCTCAAGGATCGTGGCGCTGTCCGGCACGCGGACCTCGATGCCAGTCTTGCCGTAGAGAAGTCGAACGGTCTTGCTCATGCCCACATGCTAGCAGTAGTCGTTCACACTGCCAACACCGCTTTCCGAAGGCATTTCGACCTGTCATGCAACGCGGTAGATGCCGGGCGTGACTTTCCTTGCGTCGCCAGCAAGAAGCTGTCAGGGGGCGCTCAAACCCGGTTCTTCCTCAGTCTTGGTGAAGCCACGTGAAAATGCCCCTCCCCGGGGGCAATCACCGCGCCGGCCTACCACCAATGGACGCGCTTCACGCAAAGTGACGAAAAACCGCCTTGGCGCGCCCATTGACAGCCAGAGCTGCCCCAATTGGCATTGACACCAAGAGCGCATCGGTATAGCATCCGTCCTCACAAGGGTCCGGCTGCAAGCTACAGCCGGAGGTAGAGAGATGGTCGGGCCGCCGTCCTGCGGATCGGTTCTCCGGAGCCACGCACGGCGGACAAAGGCAAGAAGGCTGAACACCCCGACCACACTTGCGACACTGATTACGTGATGCATCGTGGCCGCGAAGTGGTTGGCTTGGGCGGCAAGGCCGCCATCCGAGAGAGCGATCCTCCAGAGCCGCATATGGCGCAGGACGAAAAGCAAGTCGAGACCGCAGGGCAGATCGCCGGCAAGGAACCCCTTGTCCACTTATGCTGGATGGTCCTGGGTATCGTCGCCCTGGCCATCTGCCCCGCCCTGATCGAAGGCCACACGGAAGGTTCGTTCTCCGCCGCCAGTTCCGTTTCCTGGGGGCGGCTTTCCGCGCTCGTCTGGCTGCACAGTGCTGACGTTACCCGCGCGCTCTGCAATACCGCCGGCGGCAAGCCCGCCAAACTCTCCTGCCGGAGACGGTTCCCTGGTTCCCTCCTTCTCTACTCTTTGCCCTGAATGCTGCTGCCCACTTCTTCTCCGCGTTCGAAGGCTAGCAGGCGATCTGCGTAGATCGCGAGCCAGAGGTGTCCCATGACCACCAGAATGCCAACAGCGTTCTTTCTGCTGGGAGCGATCCTGGCCACAGATGCGACACAGGCCCAGTCCTGGCCGCAGTGGCGGGGCCCCACGCGGAGCGGTGTCACCTCTGCGCCGTCCGGATGGGATGGGAGCAAGTGGAACATCCAGAAGAAGTGGCAGGTCGCGGTAGGTCCGGGCCTCGGCGCTTCGCCTATCATCGCGGATGGCAAGGTCTACGTCATGGGCTGGAGCGGGCGGGGCGATGTCGTCTGGTGCCTTGACGCCAACGATGGAAGCACGATCTGGAAGCAGGAGTACAAGGCCCGGCGCGACGGCCGGTTTCAGAGGGAAGACTCTCCCCAAGGCCCGACTTGTACTCCCACCTTCGACAAGCGGACGGGCTATCTGTACACGCGAGGCAACGACGGCGACCTTCACTGTTGGGACACGGCCGACGACGAGGCCAGGGAAGTCTGGCACGTCAATTTGTATGACACCTACAAGGTCCCTCCCCGGCGCAGCACCGCGAGGCAGGAACCCGTCCGGGACTACGGCTACACCGGAAACGTCCTGGTCTATGAGAACTGGGCCATTGTGGAGGTCGGTAGCGCCAAGGAAGGCAACATCATGGCCTTCGACAAGCGCTCGGGCAAGCGAGTCTGGGCGTCGGAGGACAAGAACGCGGCCGGGCACACTTGCGGGCCGGTTATGATGGTAGTTGAGGGCAGGCCATGCATCGCCAGTCTCACCCTGGAGGGCCTGCGCGTCATGCGGGCCGATGCCGGGCATGAGGGCAGGAACGTCGCTTTTTTCAACTGGGCCATGCCGTTCAACGTGAACATACCGACGCCGTGCGTTTACGGCGACACGGTGCTCATAACCGGCACCGAGCAGTACGCCTCGGGAAAGAAGACCACGTTCCTCAAGATAGGCCTGGGGGGCATCCTCAGGCAGTGGGAGGGCCGGCGACAGAGCTTCGTGTGCAGCCCGGTGGCGTACGACGGGTGCGTCTACGGGGTTAGCGGGAAGATCTACTGCCTGGACTCTTATACCGGGGCCCTCAAGTGGGAGGGCGGAAGCATCGGCGGCCAGACCGGCTCGATCCTGGTGACTGGCGACGGCAAGCTCATCGTCTGGGGCAACGCCGGCCTGTTCCTGGTCGAGTCCGCCAACCGTTCGCCAGACAGATACAAGGAGCTTGCCGCACTGAAGAAGCCCATCGACAAGCCAAAGGGCGACTGCTACTCCCACGTCGCATTGGGCGAAAAAAGCCTGCTGATCAAGGACGGGTCGGGGCAGCTCGCCTGCTACAAGGTGGGCGGCCCGGCGGCAAGCCAGAAGCCGGCCGAGGCCCGGCGGTAAGGGCAGACAGGATCCTCAGCACCTATGGCGGCCCAAACGTTCATGGAGTCTTTTCGCCAAGCCGCGGTCGACGCCGAACGTCCGCTGGGCGGCCTCATCGTACCCCGGCGGCTCGTGCTCATCGCCGCTTGCGTCATTGTCCTGCTCTACGCCAGCGGGATTCACGGCCAATGGTGGCCGTCCCTGGACAGCTCCGGATACCTGGTCTTGGGGCGGTCCATCGCCTCCGGCGAGGGCTACCGGTTCAACGGGCAAGTCGACGATACCCATCCGCCGGGTCTGCCGCTGTTGCTGGCCGGTGTCTACTTGTTGGCGGGCGAGAACTACTGGCTCTTCAACGGCTTGATAACGCTGTCCGCCTTGGGTGTGCTTGCCCTGATGCACGCCTGCCTGAAGCGGATCACTGACCCGGCGTCGGCGTTGCTGCTGACGGTGATGACCGCCCTGGGGTATCGTTTCTTCCTTAACGCCAGCAGGATCCTCAGCGATATGCCGATGGCTCTGCTGGCGTGGCTGGCGATATACGCATCCATGCGGCTGGGGCGGGGGCGATGGGCATGGATGTCCATGGCGTGCCTGTCGTCGGCAGGGACGGTGCTGTTTCGCGCGGCCGGGCTGCTCCTGATGGGGGCCCTGGCCGTCGGGGTCCTCTTGGACGTCCGCCTGTTCGGCCCGTGGCGGCGGCGGCTTGCGGGCGCCTTGGCGCTGGTACTGCCGGCTCTGGCAGTGATGCTGGCGCTCTACTGGCTGGCCCACCAGGTGAGCGACGCGAAACCACTCTACCTGAGGTTTCTGGAGCAGACCGCTGGCCAGAGACCGGGGTTGGTCGAGTCGTACCTCGCCCAGTTCGCCCAGGCCATAGGTTACTGGTCGACGAGCATGGCCGACCTGATGATGGCCCAGAGCTTCCACGCGTTCGGGTGGCTGCTGATCGCATTGTGGCTGGTGGGCCTGGCCGGCAGCATCATCCGCCGGGAATGGTTCTCGCCGGCGCTGTGCATACTCTACCCCCTGGGCCTGCTGTTAGTCACCTGGGTCGAAAACGCCATGCGATCCCGATTTCTGATAGTCATCCAGGCCCTGCTGATGCTCGGCGCCTTGCAGGGCCTGGCCGCCATCTGCGGGACCGTGGCCAGGCGTGCTCGGCGCGATCCGCAACGGACCGCCCGCCGCCTGGTTCCCGTGTTGGTGGCGATTCTGGCCATTTTCACAGTGGGCTGGAACATTCCCCGGCTGGCCATAGGGATGTACCTCAAGGCGTATGCAGCAAGGACTGATCGCTTCTACGAGCGAGTCGAGTCCGGGCACTACGCCGACGTGCTCGCAGCCGCCGACGCCATCGCGCGCCTGACAGAACCCGGGGCGGTATGCCTGACGGACCATTCCACTGCCGGGCTGGCTCACTATCGCAGTCGGAGGCTGATGGCCTACTGGCCCGTCGCTGACGAAAAGGCCTTTGAGTCCGCCGAGGCCGTCCACAGCTATGCTGCCAACCGCCCCGAATTGTCGGCCATTATCGTGCCAAGCCGCATCGACAGGCGACCATCCGCGGATGGGCTCCCAACAGGTTTCGATGGAGATCCAGCCTGGCGAAGGGTAATGGAGAACAAGTCCTACGTTGTCTACGTTCGTGTTCGGGCAACAAGCCTGACTGCCAGCACGAGCGGACACCGCGCGGAACGGACGTGATATGACAACCCAAAGAGCTGACAATGCCGGTTACGGCAAGGCGACGCTGCGGGGGCACCTGGCCATTTGCCGGGTCGATCACTGGGTCAAGAACCTGTTCGTGATACCGGGCATCGTAGTGGCCCTTGCGATGAACCGTTCGCCGGCGGAATCGTGGTCGTGGCTTTCCTGGCACATTCTCCTGGGGCTGGCGGCGGTATGCCTGATCGTTTCCTCGAACTACGTCCTCAATGAGGTGCTGGACGCACCGACTGACCGCAAGCACCCCACCAAGCGCAACCGGCCGGTCCCCAGCGGGCGGGTGAGCGTCCCGCTGGCCTATGTTCAGTGGATCGCGCTGATGGCCGTGGGGCTGGCAATCGCGTTGCTGGTCTCAAGCCTCCTGGCGCTTACGTTGCTGGTGCTCTGGCTGATGGCCTGCGCCTACAACATCCCGCCGCTGCGGACGAAGGACATCGCCTTCGTCGACGTGCTGAGCGAGGCGGTCAACAATCCGCTGCGCATGCTGGCGGGCTGGTACATGGTCGAGCCGCACGCCGTGGTCCCGATATCGCTGCTGCTGGGCTACTGGATGATCGGGGGCTATTTCATGGCCCTGAAGCGGTTCGCCGAGCTGCGGCTGATCAACCACCAGGGGACCGCCGTGGCCTATCGGAAGTCGTTCAAGTGGTACACCGAAGAGCTGCTGATGGGGTCGGTGATGTTCTATGCCGCGGCGGCCATGCTGCTGCTCGGGGCTTTCATCATGCGCTACCGCCTGGAGCTGGTCCTGGCCATCCCGGCGATCTCATGGGTGATGGGCGTGTACTTCCACCTGTCGTTTCAGAAGGACAGCCCCGTTCAGGCCCCCGAGAAGCTGTACAAAAGCCGCCACCTGGTGCTCTCGCTGGCCGCCTGCTGTGCTATCATCTTTGTGCTGCTGTACGTGGACATCGCCATGGTGAAGACCATCTTCGCGCCGTCGGAGGAGGAGATCAGGAGAATCCTGTCCAGGTGAGCACCTCGTTCAACGTAGTGGCCCGCCAGGCGGCGGCCATCGCTACGCATCCGCTGGCAGGACTAACGGTCCCGCGGAAGGCGTATCTTATCGCGGCCGCGTGCGTCGTTCTGCTCTACGCCGCCCACGTGAACGGCCGATGGAGACAGTCCTATGATGACGCCCACTACATGCTTCTGGGCCGGTCGGTCGCCGCCGGAGAAGGCTACCGCCTCAACGGCCATATCGACAACGTCTTTCCGCCCGGCATGGCGCTGCTGCTGGCCGGGGTCTACGCGACGGTCGGGCAGAGCTTCGTGGCCTTCGAAGCCATCATGGTCATGTTCGGCCTGGGGGCGCTTGTCCTGATCCACGCCTGCCTCAAACGGCTCACTGACCCGGCCACGGCCCTGCTGGTGACGCTGGCGACGGCACTGAGCTATCGGTTCTACTCCGGCGCGGGCAAGATACTCAGCGACATCCCGACGACGATGTTCTTCTGGCTGACGATGTACCTTTGCCTCCGCGGCATGGGCGGACGTGGGGCCTGGCTGGCGCTGGCCACCGCGGTGTCGGTGGTCGCGGTGCTTTTCCGGGCCGCCGGCGTGCTGATGATGGGCGCCCTGGGAGTCGGACTGGTGCTGGATCGGTCGCTTGGCGGTACGTGGCGGCGGCGCCTGTGGGCGGCGGTGGCCGTGGCGCTGCCAGCCCTGGCGATGACCCTGGCCTTCTACGCCCTGGCATCCCGGGTGGGCGAAGCCACTCCGCGCTATGAAACGCAGTTCCGGGACGCACTGGGCGTACACTCCAACCCGATCGTGGCCTACGGCCTCCGACTAGTCGCTTTGGGCGGCGAACTACCCCGTCTGATGGGCAACGTCCTGACAGGCCAGCAATTCTGGGCATATGGTCTGGTGATTCTCGCGATGTTGCTCGCGGGCATGGCGGCCAGCGCGGTCTGCCGGCGTGGGTTGGTCCCCACAATATGCATCCTCTATCCACTTGGGCTGGCGCTGGTGCTCCAGACGGACTTCGCGGTTCAGGCCCGCATGTGGTTCCCGATCCAGCCGCTGCTGTTGCTGCTGGCCTTGCAGGGCGTGACCTTCCTGTGCGCGCTGGCGGCGGGGATGGCTAGATCGGGCCGGACGGAGGCCGCCGGGAAGACCGCGGCCGCTCTGGTGGCGGCCGTGCTGCTCGTCACTGTGGGGACCAGCATCCCACGAGTCTTCAAGGAAGCGTTCATCAACACGTACTACGGCGTCAGCGAGAAGTACTACACCAAGATGAGTATGTCCGAGGTCGGCGCGTTCCTGCCGATAGCGGCGAAGGCCGCCGAACTGGACCGGCGCGACAAACCCGTCTTCATGGCCAACTTTCACGAGGCCAAGATGATGCAGGTCATCTGCGGGCGCCTGTGGGTGCTCTGGCCAGAGGTGGACCAAGGGGAAAGTGCGAGCGCTCAATCGGCTCAGGAAATTCATCGCCGCGCCGCCGAGGACGCCGCCATCTCGACCGCCCTGCTGCCGCTGAAGTACCGGGTGCCGCTGGCGCTCGCGCGCGAGGTCCGCAGGGCGTTCGACGAGGACCCGGCCTGGCGCATGGTCATCGAGAACGAGTACTATGCGTTGTACCAACGCGCCGCCTCAACGCGCGGCGGCGCCACTGCGCATCGTTGATGGGAATCGGCGCGCCGGTTTGGAGATGTGAGATCAGGACCATGGGCTGGACCAAATGGATAAGGCGGGCGAGGGTTGAGCCGCTGCTCTTCGGGATGATGGTCTGCCTGGAGCTGGCGCCGCTGTGGTCCTGCAAGTGTTTCCCATCCCAGGACGGCCCCTCGCACCTGGAGAACTCCAAAATCCTGCTGGACTATCATCGCCAGGACCGGCCCCTGCTCAGAGAGTACTATGACCTCAACACCGAGGTGCCCACCAACTGGCTTGGTCACCTGATCACGGCCGGGCTGCTGGCGGTGCTCTCCCCGACGACGGCCGAGAAGGTCTTCGTAAGCGGCTACCTGATCCTTTTCCCGCTGGCGGTGCGATACGCCGCCAAAGGGGTCAAGCCCGACGCGGCCTGGGCATCGTGGTTCGCGTTTCCCTTCCTGTATAGCCACTGGCTCCACATGGGTTTCTACAACTTCTCCTACGGCTTTGCCTTCTTCTTCCTGCTGGTCGGGTACTACCTGCGGCACAGGTTGGCCTTCGGCGTGCGCCAATGGGCCGTGGCGTCTGCGTTGGGACTAGTACTTTTCGCCTGGCACCCGGTGTCCCTGGTCCTGGCGGGCCTGACCGTGGGAATCTCGGGCGCCGGCCTCGCCTACGCCGAATGGGCCCGGGATCGGGGCCGGTCCGGCTGGTCCCGAGGCCTGTGGCCGTCCATCAAATCGGTCTCGCCCGCCCTGAGCGCTTTCGCCCCCGCCGCGCTGCTGCTGATGCTCTTCGTGCGCACCACGCAAGAGCAGGACCCGGGCACCCCCGAGACACTGTCGATGCGCCTTGGCAAGCTGATACTGGTCAAGCTGCCGTCGTTCCACAACGCGGAAGTATGGCTGCTCCTGGCGCTCTCCGCGGGCCTGATCGGGCTTTCGGCATTCGCCGCCGGAAAGGCCGTGCGGCAGAAGAAACTCGACGGCGGGGTCTGCTTCCTGGCCGTGGCCGCGATATGCGCCGCCATGGTGCTGGTGCTGCCGCGCCGGATGGCCGGAGGCGACTACTTCGTCGCGCGGGTGGCGTTCTTCGTGTACTTCGCCCTTATCCTCTGGCTGGCCGGCCGTGACCTTGCCCTGCCCTTGCGGCGATGCGCCCAGGCGACGGCCGCGGGCATCGCCATTGTGCTGGCCGTGCTGTATGCCTCCACCTACAGGCAGCTCGATCCCTATCTTGACGAGTTCTTATCGGTGAGCGCGCACGTCAAGCGCGACTCGACCGTGTTGCCCATCTGCTTCGCGCGCAGCGGCGGACATGTGGAGCCGCGGCTCCGGCGCACCATCGAGACGTTCCTGCACGCCGTGGGACATGTCGCCATCGCCCGGAACGCCATCGTCCTGGACAACTTCGAGGCCGCCAGCAGGGCCTTCCCCATACTCTACAGCCGCAAGATGGACCCCCGCGCTCACATCGGCACGGCCGAGCTTGGCTTCCGCCACGGCGCCGGCCCCAAGCTGGACATCCTCGGATACAAGAAGCGCACCGGCGGCGAGGTCGACTACGTGCTCCTCTGGGGGCTGGAAACGGCCGAGAAGGACAACCCGGCCGTGCGGGCCGTCCTGGACCAGCTTCGAGAGGGATACGAGATGGTCTACAAGTCCTCCCCGCACGGCCTGGCCCAGCTATACCAACGGAAACCGATGCGATGACAACCATCGATATAGGGCCTGGCTGGGCGGCGGAAGGCGAAGACCGGCATCCGCATCCATGCGATGGAAGATCTCAAGGCGGCGTGCGAGAAGGACCACGCGCATGTCGCCAGGGAGAACTTCGCGAAGGCCCTGTACTTCAAGGTGAAGCACGGCCTGCGGCCCCGATCGCGCGAAGGAAATCGCCGGGATGGTCCTCCACGACAACCCGGCGGCCATCTTCAGAATGGCTAAGCGCAGATGACGCCAATGGCAAGAACCTTCATTGACGGGCCGGCCGAGTGAGTATAGGAGACATGCGATGAAGCTATTGGGCGCGTTCACTCTGGCGCTGGCGGCTGTAGTTGTCATCGGCGTGGGCGCCGTGGGAGACACAGGCGCCAAGCCCGCCGCGATTGCATCCGGGAAGGCGCGGGATAGTGCGCCCGCGGAGATTGCCGCGGCTGGCCCCTTGCCCGAGGGCGGCAACGGCATTGCCGCCAAGTACCCGGGCGATGCGAAGATCGCCGGCGACCCGGCCGTCATCCTCGCCGATGATTTCGAGGACTACACCAGGGCCTCGGACCTCGGCAAGCGATGGGACAATGTGTTTCAGAAGCAGTACGTGACGCTGGCCACCACCCAGGCCAACGTCTTCCGCGGCAGGCAGTCCCTGGAGTTCACACTGCCCAGGCAGGAGGCGGAATTGGGCGACGCTGTCGAGAAGATCCTCAAGGCCGAGCGCGACGTCCTGTTCCTGCGCTACTACTCGAAGTACGAGTCGCCCTATGACGTGGTAGGCTCGAGCCACAACGGCGCCAGCATTTCCGCCCACTACAACGACAGCAAGGGGCGGGCCACACCCGGCATACCGGCCGACGGAGTCAACAAGTTCCTTGCCAACCTTGAGACTTGGCGCGGCGAGGCGACCACACCCTCGCCGGGCTACCTCAACATATACATCTACCATCCGGGCCAGCGCAGCCAGTGGGGCGATCACTTCTTCCCGACGGGCCAGGTCATGCCCAATACGAGCCTGGCCTTCGACTTCGGGCCGACGTTTGTCAAGCGCCCCGATGTCATGCCCAAGCTGGACCGGTGGTACTGCTACGAGTTCATGGTCAAGGCCAACACCCCCGGCACGGCCGGCGGCAAGGGGAAAAGCGACGGCCGTATCGCGGTCTGGGTGGATGGCAAGCTGGTCGCGGATTTCCCGCGCCTTCGCCTCCGCGACGTGGAAACGCTGAGGATCGACCGCTTCGGCCTGTGCTTCCACATCAAGTCCAACCCGAAGGGCGTCTCGCGGAAGTGGTACGACAATGTCGTGGCGGCAACGTCATATATCGGACCCGTGGCGCAATGACGCGCGAATCCGCGGGTTGCCCGCGTGGGAGACCGTATCATTCCTTCATGTCCTCGTCCTTCACCGTCGAGGCGCCTTCATCGACCGTGACGATCCTGTTGGCGGAAACGTCCCTCTTCCGAACCGTCTTGTCCGAAGGATGGAACTCCACGCTCGCATCCACGGCCTGTCTCTTGCCCGGGCCGAAGCGCCGCTCCGTCGCCGCGCCGTAGTAGCTGCGGCAGACCTGCCGGCCCCAGATGGCCACCTGGTTCCGTCGTAGGCTCTGTGGCAGCCTGTCTGACTGGCCGCGTGGCGGCCCCGCCCGCCACGACCACAACCGGTCTGGTGGCTAACGGAATATCCAACCTGGCGATGAGCTGCCCTGCGGCCTCAATGATCCGGGCGTTGCCGGACACGATGACTGAGTTCGTCCGCGCGTCGGACACAATGGCCGGCGCCTGGTCCGCAAAGAGCTGCTGAAGGATCTGGGCCACCCTCTGGGCGTCCGCGTGCGCAAGATAGAAGAGGGCAATGCCGGACCTGCCTTGCGGGACGGGATGGGAAGTAGCGACGACGTTGCGCGAAGGTTGGGACATTGCCGGCGTCGCGGTATCACTCGGTCCAGAGGCGGGTGGCGCATCACCGGATGATGAGTCAGAGGCGCAGGCGAGGACTGACGCCAGCGCGGCCGCGACAGACACGCCAATTGGGGCAAACGCCCGGCGCGCGAACCTGGCAAGGTGGGCCTCAGGCATGTTCCTGGCTCGCGTGTCCATGGCACATCTACCTTCTGCCGCTGCTTGCACGGACTTCAGTGTCAACATAACGATACTAGCGCGGGTTGACCAGCCACAGGAGCGCCAATATCATGCCGCCGACGTTAACGCGCCCTGGCCGTCACGGACGGACCGGGCCGGAAGGAGCAAACCATGGCCATATCGACCGGCATCCACACACTTGAGAACGAGCGTCTGCGCGCCGAAGTGGACCTCGCCACGACGTCCATCCACGTCACCGACAAGGCAGCGGGCGTCACCTGGCGGATGAGGGATGAGTCCTACGACGAGATCATCCTGGAACGCCGCGGCAGTGTCAGCAAGCATCGCCTTGCCGACAGCCAGGCGGTCAAGGCCATGCCCATGGGCGAGCGGGCTCTCTTGCTGACCTTCGCGGACTTCCGCGTCCAACTACTGGTCGCGCTGGAGGACAACCGCCTCAACGTCCAGTTGACCCCGCTGGAGGAGAACGACTCGTTCAAGATCAAGGGCATGGTCTACCCGCGCCCGTTCGAGCTGGGCCAGGCCCCCGACGCCTACATCGTGCTGCCGTTCCAGCACGGCCTGATTGTCCCCGGCGACTGGCCCGCCCAAGCCTACGGCCAGGACCCGTTCCCAATGGCCGTCTCCCAGCGGATGCGGACGTACAGCGAGTTGTTCGGCATGAACGTCGAATGGTGGTCCAGCCGCGCGCCCGGCTACTCGCCCGCCCTGGAGAGCAACCTGATAATGCCCTGGTGGGGCGCTGTGGAGAAGAAGGCCTCGTTCCTCGCGGTGCTCGACGAGGACTGCTGGGCCGACAGCCATCTGTCGGTCTCCCATCCCGCCGGCGGGCCGACGCGCTATCACCTGCTGTGGCTGCCCACGTGGGGAAAGCTCGGATATCCGCGAAGGATGACATTCCACTTCCACCAGGGCGGCGACTACGTCCAGTTGGCCAACGAATACCGCAAGATCGCCCAGGAGCGGGGCAAGTGCGTGACCTTGCGCGACAAGAACGAGAAGAACCCCACCGTCGGCAAGCTGATGGGGGCCGCCACCGCAACGGTGATGTTCATGCGGCATCATTACCAGCGATATGAGCACAAGGTGGAGATGCCGTTCGCGAAGGCCGCGCCGCTGGTGGCCGAGTTTCACAAGCGGACGGGCATCGGCCGTCTCCACTTCCACGCCCGCGGATGGCAGCAAAGGGGGCACGACATACAGTTCCCCGACCTGGTCCCGCCGGCCCCGGACTGCGGCGGCCCGGTGGAGTTCCAGAAGATGTCGCTTGCGATACAAGGCATGGGCGACATCTTCGGCTTGGGCGGCGACAACTACCACGACGTGGCGATGGATTCGCCCCTGTTCGACGAGTCGATGCTGCTGCGGTACGCCGACGGCTCGACCAACCGCCGCAACTTCTGGGGCTCCGGCCTGACTTCGCTCATCTGCGCCGGCGTGGCCCTGAAGTACCTGCGCCGCAACTTCGAGGTGGGCAGGACGGACTATCCTTCAACGCTGGGCCTGCTGGAGACGGCCCGGCCTCAGACCTACTGGATCGGCAACTACATCAGCAGCTACGAGTGCTACGACCCGCGGCACCCCCAGACCCGCAACACCTACTGGGACGCCCAGCGCACCATCTTCCAGTACATCAACGACTGCGGCCTGCTGCTCAACAACGAGCACCCCAAGGACTGGGCCGCGCCGTACTTCTACATGTCCCGCACCCGCCGCGAACGCAAGGGCGTATACGGCTACGACGCCGAGGGCGAGGTGATCGGCGTTCCGGTGCCGCTCTGGAGCCTGGTGTTCCACGACTGCGTGATCACCGGCGGCGACACGCCGCTGTTCCAGCTGCTCAACGGGGCGCCGCCAAGCGTCAACATGCTGCGTTGCGATGACAAGGCCGTGGCGCTGGCCAAGACGCACGCCCTATTCCATGAGAGCATCGGCTTTGAGCCGATGACCGAGCACAGTTTCCTGTCGGAGGACAGGACAGTTCAGGAGGCACAGTTCGGCAACGGCGTGTCCGTGCGTATCGACGCCCGGAGCGGGCGGGCTTGCATCCGCGGAGTATCGGGCATTCCCGAGGACGAGATCGAGGTCGAGGCCCCGGGCAAAGTCGTCTAGGCTGCGTCGGGCTCACTCAAGGCCCCCTCAGGATGTCGCCCTCGATCCTGTCGGCCAGGACTGACGGCAGGCCCAGGTGGTCCATATACGACAGGTCTTCCAGCTCGACCCGCGTGCTGCCGGGGTCCTCCAGGAACTGCTGGGGCCTGTCCAGCACACTGTCGCAACTGCCGCTCTGGTAGAAGACGACCTTGCGGACATTGGGCGGGATCTTCTCGGAGAATGCGCACAAGGCGCCTGGGTCCAGCAGGAACAGGATGCTCACCGTGATGTTCGCTTTGCGGCACTCCTGGGCCAGTCTCGTCGCGTCGATTCCGCCGAGGCTGTACCCGACGATGTAGATGGGCTTGCCGGCGGCGTGCGCCGCCCGGATGGCCGGCATGTGAGTCCAGTAGAAGCCTGAAGAAGACTCCTGGGCCAGGTGCGTGTATGCGGCCACCTCCTTGGTCAGGCTGTCGATGCTGTTGCCGGAGAACGGCTGAAGGCCCTCAAGCCCCACGATGAGCCCTCGCGTTTCAGCAGCCGAGTCCGCCTGCTTTGAGAGATTGCTGTCGGTGCAGGCCAGGCTCGTGAACGCCGCCAGGAACAATCCCAGCGTATACCATCGAACGGAGTGAGCGATAGGTTTCATAGTGAACAATTCTAGCCCCCATTCGCGGCGACCTTGGTCCGGCAATGGACAGGGCTGCCCATCTGGACTACGTTCAGCGGCGGGACCTTCAGCGTGGTCTTCCTGGGAATGGTGCTCGCCTTGGACGACCACCAGCGGCAGCCGCCAATGTCCTCCAGGAATGTGTACACCGCATATGGCGTGCCGCGCGGAGGGCCGCCGGCCAGGATCAGGGCGTTGCCGGCCGTGCGGAGGACCGGGCCGTCGGCACCGAGCGTTTCTGTGCTGAAGAGTGGGTAGGCCTGCTTGGCCGCCTGGGGGCCCACCAAGAGGCGCCCGGCTCCCGCCGGCGCACGATCCAGGACCTCGAAATCCGCACCGGTAAGCCGCACGCGAGCGGCCATAGTGCATCTTCACACGAAGCGAGCCCCCGGCTACAATTCCGCCAATCGTCGGATGAATCCTTCCAGGAGACCGGAGATGAACGTATTTGACGCCATCGCGAATCGAAGAAGCGTCCGCGAGTACTCCAGCAAGCCGATCCCATCCGAGGTGATGGGGCGGATGCGCCAGGCGTTGCGGTTTGCGCCCTCGGCCTGCAACATCCAGCCGTGGCACTTCATACTGGTCGAGGATGAGGCCCTTCGCAAGGAGGTCGCCGCCGCGGCCAACGGCCAGCACTGGATCGCCCAGGCGCCCGTGATCGTCGTGGCCTGCGGCGATACCGAGGCGGCATACAAGCGCATGGGCGGCCACGGCAGCAGCGTCGATGTCGACGCGGCCATCGCGCTGGACCACCTGACGCTGGCGGCCGTGGCCGAGGGGCTCGGCACCTGCTGGATCGGCGCGTTCGCGGAGGAGAAGGTCAAGAAGCTCCTGGACGTGCCGGCCAAGCTCAAGGTCGTCGCCATGACCCCGCTGGGCTATCCGGCTTCCGGCAATCTGATCCGCCGGATCGACGACGGGCGCCGCAAGAGCGAGTCTGATATCTTCAGCGTGAACAAGTACGGCGCGGGACGCGGTGGCCAGTAGTCTCGGAAGTCATACATGACACGCATCAAGGTCGTTCAGTTCGGTCTTGGTCCCATCGGCCAGAAGGTAGTCCAGTACATCCTCGAGCGGAAGCGGCTGAAGCTCATCGGGGCGGTGGATATCGATCCATCGAAGGCCGGCCGCGATGCGGGCGAATTGTGCGCCGGGCGGGCGATCGGCGTGCGGGTATCGGCCTCTCTCCCGGATGCCCTCAAGCACGGCAGGCCGGATGTGGCCGTCGTCTGCACGACCAGCGCGCTCAATAAGGCGGCTCCGCTAATCCTCGACATCGTCGCGCGCGGGATCGCCGTCGTTTCCACGTGCGAGGAGCTTTCGTACCCCTGGAAGGCCGCGCCCGCCCTCGCGCGGAAGCTGGACGCGGCCGCCAGGAAGGGCAAGGTCGCCGTGCTGGGGACCGGCGTGAACCCCGGTTTCCTCATGGACTTCCTGCCGCTGGCGATGACGGGAATCTGCCGGCGCGTGGACTCGATCCGCGTCACGCGGACGCAGGATGCATCCATTCGGCGCGTGCCGTTCCAGCAGAAGATCGGCGCGGGCCTGACGCTGGCTGAGTTTGAGATGCGGCGGAAGGCGGGCACGCTTCGCCATGTCGGGCTGACCCAGAGCATGCAGATGATCGCCTCGCGGCTGGGCTGGGACCTCACGAAGACCGAGGACATCCTCACGCCCATCGTCGCCGGCCGCGAGATCACCTCCGGCTACAGGCCAATTCATCGCGGCATGGCCGCCGGCGTGCAGCAGGTCGGCCGAGGATGGATCAAGGCGGGGCCGCGCGGCGGGCAGCGGGAAGTGATAACGCTTCTGTTCCGCGCTGCCGTCGGCGAGCCAGGCCCGGCCGACACCATCGAGATCGTCGGCGAGTCCGGCTCTGGCAGGTTCCGCAGCACGATTCCCGGCGGCATCAATGGCGACGTCGCCACGTGCGCTATCACCGTCAATGCGATTCCGCAGGTCTTGTCCGCCCCGCCGGGCCTCCGCACGATGGCCGACATCTCGCCCGTGACCTGCTGGGCGTAGAACCGCAACCTGGCCGCGCCGCCCGGGAGGCCGTCGGGCCGAGGAACGCTTACGAGCCCCCCGCGGAAAAGTTGAAGGGGGAATAGACCGCCAGCGCCGCGAATGTCAATCACATAGCAGCCTTCGCATGGAGTGAGTATGGCCGTGATTGGCGTCCGCATGACAAGCATCGCGAGTCTGGCCTTGTTCGCAGGCGTTCTTCTGCACGCATTCTGGGCGACGGCCGTCCTTGGCCAAGGGCCGGTTGGTCGCCTGGCGCCGGCGACCGCGCCCGCCTCCAGGCCCAGCCCGGGTCCCCTGGCCGCCAGGTATCCAAACGACGTGGGGATCGAGAAGGACCCCGCGGTGATCTTCGCGGACAACTTCGACGCTTGGCCCGTGCGCGCCGCCGCCGCGCCGGCCGGCTCTTGGGACGGCCCGATCGGGAGGGGCGTCCAGGTAGTCGCCGGAAAGGTGGTCCAGGACGGGCGCGAGTTTCCGGGCAAGAACATCCTCCAGCTTTCCTGCTTCGCCGGCGGCCCCGACACGGCGGGGATTCGCAAGCTCCTGGGCGATTACGACAACGCCAGGCAAGGCAAAGGCCCCGGCCTGGAGGAGGTCTTCGTCCGCTACTACCAGAGGCTGGATGACGGCTATACGGCCGAGCCCAACCACGGGGCCAACATCGGCGGGCGCGACGTGACCCGGCCGGGGTCCTGGTACGTCGGACAGGCCAATTGCAGGGACGTGGCCGCGCGCGGGTACTTCTTCTCCGGCCTTCAGCCCTACGAGTTCGGCAGAGGCGGCAGGATGTACTGGGGCCTCTACAGCTACCACATGGACAAGCGCGACCAGTGGGGCGACGACTATCGCCCGGCGCCCAACGAGAAGCCGCCCGCCGAGGCCGGGCGCTGGTACTGCCTCGAGCGCCACATGAAGCTCAACTCGGTCAACCCGCTCAAGGCCGACGGCCTGGAGGAGCTCTGGGTCGATGGGAAGCTCGCCATCCGCCGCGAGGGCCTGCGGTTCAGGCGAGTGCCCGAGGTGCGCATCACCGTCCTCAATCTGGAAGTCTACTACCACCACGCCCTGGCCAAGTACGACCAGACGCACCCGGTCACGGTCTCGTACGACAACGTGGTCATTGCCCGAAGCTACATCGGCCCCATCACGGCGACAAAGCAGAAGACGCCCGCTTCGGCCCCGTCCCGGTAGTAGTAGCGCAGCGTTGGCCTTGGGCCCATGGTCGCCTTCGTGAGGCCTGATGGACATGGACTTCGCGCCCGGCCATCTATCCGGCCCCCGATCAGACTGAAGAGGCGTCGGGCGATCAGGAACATCGTGGTCGCTCAGCTGCGCTTCGCGAACCACGCCACCCGCCTCGGTGCGTACATCCGCAGGCGAATCAAGGATTCGAAGCCGGCGTGAGGGCATGCGGAATGGTATCGCGCCGCGCAGCTCCTCCGCGCGAAGGATGTGACCGGATAGCGATGGAGTAAAGGCGCTGGTCGCCATCGTTAGTGTGGACGGTGCCAAGGTGACAACGGAGGCGCGCGGACAGGTCGGCCGCGTTGCCGCCGCCAACGGCAACGCGCGTGTGGATAAAGCTATGCCGGCCGTAGTGACTACGAGCGGACCAGTTCGTACTTCATTGACCCCAGAGCGATCTCCTGGCCGTACTCCAACTGCGTGCGGTGGTTGCACCGCGGCCAGAACTCGCCGAACACGTCCTTGCCATGCCGCTGGTCGAGCAGGTCCATGGAAGCCGTGTCCGCGGCCACCGGGTCCATCGCGCCGACCACGCCCATGTCGGGCAGGCACGCCTCGCCCGACTTGGCAAGGCAGTCGCAGT
>JBHGBE010000077.1:0-21232 GCA_041946855.1 Phycisphaerae bacterium
GGATTTCGAGCCTTTTTTGCGCCACGCCTCGGAAAATCACGCTTGTTCAGGGGCTAGACGGCCATTGCATTTCCGGCCCGGCCTTCGTTAGCATGGGCCCGCGGATCAGCCAGTGCAAGAGTGGTTCAACTACATAAGCGGCCTCGTCGACAGCCCCGGCCGGGACTGGCTGGCGGCTTTGATCGTGATCGTCTGGACGTTTATCGAGGGCGAGACGATCGTCATCTTCATGGGCTACCTGGCCCAGGACAACAGCCCCCATCTCTGGGTGATAATGGCGGCGGCGTTCCTGGGCGGCGTCGCGGGCGACCAGACATGGTTCTTCGTGGGGCGCTACCACGGCAAGGCCTTCATCGCCCGCCGGCCGGCATGGCAGAAGCGGGCCGAGAAGGTATACGCCATTCTTCATCGGCATCAGTATTGGCTGATACTGGGGTTCCGCTTCCTCTATGGCCTGCGCAACATCACGCCTTTTGCCCTGGGTATGAGCGAGGTCAAGACCAGCCGGTTCTGCATACTCAATGTCATCGGCGGGGCGATCTGGGCGGCGACGTTCTCCCTGGCCGGGTACATCTTCGGCGTGACCGTCGCGACGAGCGCGGTGAGCCACCTGAAGTACCCCATCCTCATCGGCTTCGTGAGCCTGATCCTGCTGATCTGGCTCATCCGCACGATCATCCGTGTACGCCGGGCACGCAGAGAGGCCCGGGCCGCCAAGCCCTGATGGCAGCCGCTCGGCGCCCCTGAGAGAGGCAGAGGCAAACATGGCCAGAACGATTCAGAACGCGCATGTCTCTGTGTCGGTCGATGCGCACGGCCGGCTGGTCAGCCTGCGCAACAAGGCGACGGGGACCGAGTTGATCGCCCATCGCGAGGCGGCCGAGGCATGGCGGATGGTCGTGCCGCGGGGGCGGCACACGGTTGACTTCGTTTACGGCTCCCGGCAGGCGGCCCCGCGAATCACCGTGGCCAAAGCCAGCGGCATCCAGAGCATCGTGACGGAGTATGAGGGTCCGCGGGCCGGCGGCGATGCGCTGGACGTCACGGCGCGGTTCATCCTGTCGCTGGAGGATGGGTCGGGCAAGATCGCTGCCCGCGTGGAGATCGACAACCGCGGCGCTCGCCAGATAGACGAAGTGGAATTCCCAGTCATCGGTGGCCTTGGCGCGTTGCCGCTCGACGGCCGGCGGAGAGGCATCGAGCTCATCTGGGCCGAGGACAACGGCCGGTTCTACGGTGACGTGCTCAGCGATGGCCTGCCGGAGATCGGGCGCGAGAGCGACCAGTTCGTCCGAGAGCTTGAGACGACGTTCTTCGCCAACGGCCCGCGGGGCGTGTGGCTGGACCTGTACGGCCGCGCGGAGGGGCTTTACCTGGGCTTCCATGGGGCGGGCGATTTCGCATTCAAGCTGGAGAAGCACCCCAAGGACGTGCCCAACCGCCCGGCCCATCACTATCCACCCGGCACGAAGAGATGGATTCGTGCGTGGGGCCTCTTCGTCGCGCAGGTCAAGCCGGGCACAACGTGGCGGTCGCAGGAGGTCACGTTCATGCCCCACGCAGGCCAATGGCACAGCGGGGCGGATGTCTACTCGGCGTATCGCCACCGGTCGATCGTCATCTCGCGGCCTCCGCGGTGGATGGACGGGTTCGTCGGCTGGTCCGAAATCCTGGGCAAGACGTACCTGGGCGAGGTGTTCCACGACTTCAGGCACTGCGCCGATGAGGCCATCCGCGACGCCAAGGTCAGCGGGCTGGACCTGGTCTTCTATTACGGCCACACGAACATCGGGGCCGAGGGCGCCGATTACGACCAGTCGCCGGCCGCGGACCTGGGCGGCGAGGGCCGGCTTCAAGGAGATGCTCGGCCGTCTGCACCGCGCCGGCTGCCGGGTGATGCTGCTGGACCATTTGCACCGGTGGATCAACAGCGAAGTCCCGCAGTACGCCGCCGAGGGCCTGTCGCGATACGCCGTGCTGGACAGGTCGCTCAAGCCCGTCGAGGCGCGGTGGTGGAAGGAGACGTTCCTGTCCTGCCGGCGTCTGTCGGGGCCGACGCCGGTGTGGGTCGAGATGTGTCCGTTCTCCAGGGGCTGGCTTGACATCTACCTGCGCCACGTGACGGCCATGGTCCAGCGCGGCGTCGATGGGCTTGAACTGGACACGCTCCATCCAAGCGAGGCGTGCTATAGCCCCGACCACGGTCATGAGGTCGGCGCAAACCTGTTGCCCGCCAAGCTGGAGTTCCTCCGCGC
The DNA here is from genome assembly GCA_041946855.1 of Phycisphaerae bacterium. Taxonomy (GTDB): domain Bacteria; phylum Planctomycetota; class Phycisphaerae; order SM23-33; family SM23-33; genus JBHGBE01. Next base: position 2,256 of record JBHGBE010000077.1, read on the forward strand.
CGTCCGTAAGCACGCGAAGGCGCTCAATCCAGACTTCGCCTTGTTCGGCGAGACGACGTTTCCCGAGGACCGCGGGAGCCTTGACGGCTTCTACCCGCACCGGTTCCCCGATGAGAACGGCCGCATTTACCGCTACATGTTCCCGGAACTGACTCAGCAGGCGGTCCGCGTCGGCAACTACGCCTACGACGCGGTGAACCGGGCGCTGTCGCTGGGCATTGGCGTTGAGACGGAAATCCAGGGGCTGCGGACCACGACGCTCAGGCACTGCCCGGAACTTGCGCGATACATCGGCGAGGTCAACCGATTCAAGCGGAGGCGCCCGGAGCTTCTGATCCGCGGGACGTTCCGCGACACAATCGGCGCCAGCGCCGATGGCGGCGCGCTCTGGTCAGTGCTGGTGAGCCCAACCGGCAAGGCGCTCGTGCTGCGGAACCCGACCGAAAAGCCGGTGCGAACGCGGGCGAAGATGGATGGAGTCACCGGCCGGCGGCTGATCCTGTGGCGGCCGTTCGCCGGCGAACGACAAATCCACCGCCTGCCTGTCAGCCTCCGCCTCGGGCCTTATGAAGCGGCCGTGGTGCTGGCAATCCCCGACTGACGGCCGACGATGGCGGTGCTGCGGCTGTGCGCCGTGCAGTTCCTATGGCCCCACCGGTCCCTTGCGAGTCAGGTCGATCCGGAGGAAGCCGGGCGAGTCGGGACCGATTGTGAAGCTCCCGCTCATGCTGCCGGCCTCCCACGAAACGTCGACGGAAGTCCCGGCCGGCACAGGGATCGTCACCTTCAATGAGCCGCCCTCGGAAAACGTTCCGATGAGCTGCCGCCCGGCCGGGGTTGTCACGTACAGGACGCGGACCTCCTGCGTGTGATTGAAGAACCCGACTGTAATCACGCGGCCGGCCTGGACTGGGACAGCCGGCAGGGCGCGGGCTGTCGGCATGGACAGGGCCATCGGGAGAAGAAGGGCTATTGTCCTCGCGGGCAACATATTGTTCCCCTTTTCATCGCCTTATCAGCCCGTCCAAACAATGATAGCGCGAACCCCGCCATTCCTCCAGGGCAATCACGTCCTGCGGCTACCGGCCGCGCATCTTCGCGATTATCGCATCGGCCATCTGGCTCGTGCCGACGGCCGTCGGGTCGTCGCGACGCGGCTTCATGTCGTATGTGACGAACTTGCCCTCGGCTATCGTCGCGGCGACGGCGCTTTCCAGCGTCTCTGCGGCCGCCCTCTCGCCCAGGTGTCTCAGCATGAGCATGCCCGACAGGATGAGGGCTGTCGGATTGACCTTGTTGAGGCCCTTGTACTTGGGGGCCGAGCCGTGCGTGGCCTCGAAGACCGCGCCTTTGTCGCCGATGTTCGCTCCAGGCGCGACGCCCAGGCCGCCAACAAGCCCGGCGCAGAGGTCGCTCAGGATGTCGCCGTAGAGGTTCGGCAGCACGAGCACGTCGTAAAGCTCTGGTTTCTGGACGAGCTGCATGCACATGTTGTCGACCAGCACCTGCTCGAAGGGGATGTCGGAATAGCCCTTGGCCACATCCTCGGCGACGGCCTTGAACAGGCCGTCGGTGTGCTTCATTATGTTGGCCTTCTGCACGGCCGTGACCTTCTTCCGGCCGTTGGCGCGGGCGTACTCGAATGCGAACTTCACGATCCGCGTGGTGAACTCCACGCTGATGGGCTTGATGGAGATGCCGGTGGTGGCCGGGCTGGTGCGGACCTTCTTGTCCTTGGACAGCCTGTTGATGACGCCGATCAGCTCGGCCGTCTCGGGCTTGCCCATCTCGAACTCGACGCCGGCGTAGAGGTCCTCGGTGTTCTCGCGGATGATGACGATGTCGATGCCCTCGTATCGCGAGCGGACGCCCTTGTAGGTCTTGCAGGGGCGGACGCAGGCGTAGAGGTCGAGGGTTTGGCGCAGGAGGACATTCACGCTGCGGAATCCCGTGCCGATGGGCGTGGTGATGGGGGCCTTGAGCGTGGCGTCGGATGCGCGGACGGCGTCGATGGTTTCCTGCGGCATTGGCGTGCCGGCCGTGGCCATGACATCCACGCCGGCCTCGCAGGTCCGCCACTCGATACGGCCCGCGCCGCTCGTGGCCACCAGGGCCGCGTCGACGCACCGCCGCGCGGCCGCCGCAAGCTCCGGCCCCGTCCCGTCCCCGCGAATCAGAGCTACCTTGTGGGTCTTGGCCATCACCATTTCTCCGTAATAGGGAGGCGGGATGTTAGCAGCAGGGGGCAGCGGAGTCAATTACGAGGAATGCAGGGAACGCCTTGCTCTGGCGGAGCTGTTGTGGATTATGTTCCGGAGGTCCGCGACAGCATCCTCAACGAAATCGCATCCTATGAGCAATGGGCGACCAACTCGCGTTGAAACCAGTGCGAAATCAGCCGGCTCCTGTGCTGCAACATACCGCACCTTCCCGACTCCGCTTACATGGACCCCCTTGGTCAATCGACGGTAGGCGAGTATCCCGAACGGCACGTCAACTTCATCAGCCCTCACATGTCTTGCCTGGACAGTGGCGTCCGCTGATATCTTGGTGCGGCGCAACCTGTAGAAGATGATCAATCCAGTTTCGCTCACTGCCATGTACCTGGGCCTGAGCAGAAGCGCGTAGATTAGGTACAAGGCCGGAACAACAATCAGAAACCGAAATGGCGGGAAACTGGCCCACGACATTAGCACCAGTAATGATGGAACAACGACTAACATGATCATCCAGAAGATGCGGCCAACGCTTGTTGGCTGGAATGGGTATGTATGCCTCTCCATCGCGGTGACGTTCCCGAATACTCTCTGGCACTTGCCCGTTCAGTCTACTCTTGATCGCATGCTACTCCCAGTTGGTTACTGAACACAGCTTACCGCTTACGGCTTACTCCTCGGCCGGGCCCTTCCACACGCTCCCGCCGAACGTGGTCACATAGATGATCGAGTCATCCTTCGGGTCGAACGCCACGCGCTGGGCGTTGACGAAGGGCAGGCCGTTCATCGGCTTGAACGTCGCGCCGTTGTCCTTGCTGAGCCACAGGCCGGCGGCCGGGCTACCCTCGGTGAGCGTCATGTAGATCCAGCCGCTCTTGCGCGGGTGCAGGTACGCTCCGAAATGCTGGGGGCCTTCTGTGGCGAGCTTCTTCCACGTCGCCCCGCCGTCGGTGGTGCGGTACAGGCCGGCCTGATTGGCCTTCGTGGTGTTGCACGCCCCGACGTAGATGATCTTGCTGTCCTTGGGATCGACGGTGATGTCCTTGGGCCACAGGAGCGGCTGGGACTTGTTGATGCACTCCCACGTCTTCGCGCCGTCGGTTGAGCGGTAGACGCCCACGCCTTCGGGAAGGAAGTCGCGCGGCTGCTCCTTCTGCCGCCTGGCCGTTATGACCACAAAGAGCGTGCCATCCTCGTGCAGCACGATGCGGCAGGTCCGCATGTTCTTGGGGTCGCCCAGGCCCTCGGACGCCTTGGACCAGGTCTTGCCGTCATCGGTGGACTTGTAGACGCCGTTGTTGAACATGCTCGCGTAGAGCGCGCGGTTGCCAGCAGGGCTCTTGGGATCGACCACGACCGACACGCACGCCGATTCCGGCAGGCCCTTGTTGGAGACCTCCCACGTCTTGCCGAAATCGGTGCTGATGCACACGCCGCCGGGATAGCTGTCCTTGTGGTAATTGCCGATGATGTTGCTGTTGGGGATGTCGTGCGTGTTGGAGAACGCGCCCCATATCTTGCCGGGCGTCTTGGGGTCGAAGGCCATCTCGTAGCACGTGTTCCGCCACTTGGCCTGGTTGGCGCCCCACCAGACCCACGACTTCCCGCCGTCGAGCGAGCGGGCCAGGCCGATGTCCGTGTAGCAGATGTAGTGGCGCCGCGGCTCGAACGGGTCGAAATAGTAGTTCCACGTCGTCGTCACGACCAGCCCGTTGCACTCCCACTGGGGCTGGCCGTCGGGGCTGTCCTTGACGCGGCGGGTGTGGCCGCACTTCCAGTCCTTGCCGCCATTGGTGGAGTAGAAGAGATAGCCCCGAAGGTCGAGCACCCGCTCCGGGTCGGTGGGGCAGATGGCGGCGCGGTCGGGGCCCTGGTATCCTTGCTTCTCCATCACCGTCATGTAGTCCGGCTCGCAGTTGTACTGCTTGAATCGCGGGTCCTGGAAGAACGTCGGCCGCCAGGTCTTGCCGGCGTCGTCGCTGCGGTAGAAGGCCGTGTTGTGCGGCACCAGGACGCCCGTGTTCCAGTTGAGGGCGTAAACGGTGGCGGGCTTGACATCCGTCGTCAGCACCCACGAGTACTGGCAGACGCCGGCCATTGCCCACTCGTCGGCGGCCTTGGTGTCCATGTTAAGCCCGGCGCCCATCGCCGACTCCCACGTCTCGCCGCGGTCGGTGGAGCGGAAGACCCCGCCGGCGTACTTGGCGTCCACCTCCTTGCTGGGGATGGTGCAGTAGAGGATGGCCGTCTTGTCCTTGGCATTCGAGCCGCCGGCGAAGGAACGGATGGGCTTCCACGGCAGGCCCTTGGTCTTCTCGGCCCAGGTCTTGCCGCCATCGTCGCTGCGCCAGACGCCGTCGGCCGTCGCGATGAAGCAGACGCGATTGTCCGCCGGCGATGTCTGGTCGAAGTGGAAGGAGATCGTCTCCCCGCTGGGGCCCTGGCAGACCTGCCATGTCTTGCCGCCGTCATCGGTGATGCACTGCTGCTTGGCGTCGCCGACCATCATTCGGTCCGGCCGGCCGGGGTCGATGCCGATATCGCCCACCAGCTCCACGCGCCCGTCGCGCCCCAGCGGGCCGACCTTGACGGCCTCCCAGTGCTCGCCGCCGTCGCGCGAGACCTTCAGCCCCGCGCCGTACTGCGCCGCGAAGATCACCTTCACGTCCGTCGGATGAAACGCCGGCCGGCAGCGAGTGCTGGCGCGAAGCTGACTCTGGTGGATCATCCGCCAGTTGGCCCCTCCGTCGTGCGACAGGTACGCGCCCGACATGTCGCAGTTGACCATCATCAGCTTGGGATCGACGCCGCTGTACGCCGGGCCGTACATGCCCCCGCAGCCGGACATGCCGACGGGCTCCCACTGGACGGGCTTGGAGGGGGAATCGGCGGCCGCCAGATATCGCGTTCCGCACAAGATTCCGATCATCGAAACCACGACCCACAAGCATCGTTTCATGTGCATTTCCTATCTCCTTGCGGAGATCCATTAGAGCCGCGCCATCGGCCAGATGCACGCGCCTTTTGTCCGACGCCTTTCATGGAGTCCGTCTTGCGAAACTGGCGGTACGGCGATAGTCTGCACCTACCAAGGAATTGCCGGTGACCGACGACATCCTCCACGATCCTCTTGGACGCCTGGTCATACTGCACGATCACACTTGGTTTGGCCACATCCTGAAGGGACATCCGGAATTGGCCGGCCATCGCGATCTTGTAAATGGCGCCATCATGGCCCCAACACTCATACAATTCAGTCGCTCGGCCGCCGAATGCCGAGTATATTATGGGAGAGGACCGCGTCCCGGCCTGGTAACGGCTGTGGTCGCGGACGTTGTCGCCGGGGCGGTGAAGACCGCCTACCTGGCGCGGAAACCTGCTCTGGGAGTCCGGGAATGGTAGTCACTGAGACAATTGAAGGCGTTGTGGACGGCTCGCGTTGGTTCCACTACGACGTTGCTAATGACGTTCTCTACATGCGGCTTGACTCTCACCGTCAGATTGAGTGTGTGGGCGAGGAGACCACGGACGGCTTCATCCTTCTTCGCGACCAAACGACCGACCAGGCTGTCGGGATGACGATCGTCAATTGGTGGAAGCGTTTCGGGGAAGGGCAGTTGCCCGATTCCATGGCGGAACTGCTGCGCCGGATTGAGCCTTGGGCGCGGCGCGTGGCGGCCTGAGTCGGAGGCCGGCTACAGACCACAAACTGAACGTCCGTGAATGATGCCACGGATACTCTCGACGGCCTCCTCCGCGAAGTCACATCCTATCAAGAATGGACGCTTATCTTGCGTGAAGACCAGCGCATACTTCCCGGGGTCTTGCCCCGCGACATACCGCAATCACCCCAGGCCTTCTACATGGACTCCCTTTGTCAATCGACGGTAGGCAACTACCCCGAATGGCACGTTGACTTCATCTCCCGGTACGACTTTGGCGCGGACCAAAGAGGCGGCGGGAATTCTGAGCCGGCGCAATCTGTAGAAGATAGTCAAACCTGCTTGGGTCACCGCCATGTACCGGGGCCTGAAGAAGAGCGCATAGATCAGGTATGACCCCGGGATTACCAGCAGAAAACGAAAGGGCGGGAAGTTGGCCCACGACAATAGGACCACAACTGAAGGAACAAACGCGAAGGTAATCATCCAATAGATGCGGGCAAGCCGCGACGGCCGGAAACTGAACACCTGCCGCTTCATCGCAGTGGCCTTCTGCCATGCTTCCTGGGATCGACACCAAAGGCACAGGCCCCCATGTGTCGATCCTGCTCAATCGTCAATCGGAAATCGTCAATCGGCAATCGAAAATCACTTGCCGACCGTCGCCGTCACTGCGCCGTAGCCGACGTTACCGTAGACGTCCTCGACCTTGACGGCGATGCGGTGCGAGCCTTCCTTCAGTTCCTTGGTCGTGAAATCGAACTTGACCTGGTTGGAGTCGCAGATCCCGTTGGTCGGCAGGACGGCCGTCCACTCCTCCTGGCTGTCGACGGAGTAGTGGATTGACGCGATCCGGCTGGCGTCGGTGGCCTGGCCATTTACCGTGACCTTCGTGCCGGCGAGCTTGGCGATGAGGTCCTTGATGACAGGCGGCGTGTTGTCAACGGTAACCGGCTGGGTGAGGACCTTGACGGCCTCCTTCTGGGAGCCGGGCGGGTTGGAGGGCGAGTCGCTGGCGACCACCTTCAGCTCGTACTCGCCATCGCCCACGGTCCGGGTGTCCCAGGAGTACTGGCCCTCGGTGAGCTTGTCGGCGATCTTGATCCAGTTCGTCGCGCCGGCCTGGCGGAAGAATACGGAGTAGATGAGCTGGTCGCCGTTGGGATCGGAGGCGCGGATCTCGACTTGACGTGTGAACTTGGGCTGGCCGTCGGATGCTTGGCCGCTGGAACCGCTTGGGCCTGGACCACGGCCGCGAGGCATCGACGGCCGGCCGCCGCCTTCGCCGCCGCTGGTGGCCTGGACGGTTGCGCCCGTGATCTCAGGCTCCAGGTTGCCGATCTGGTAGACCACGCCCATCTTGTTCACCAGCGCGGTGTCCTTTCCGTTGGACGTGAACTTCAGGCGATACTGGAGGTAGCGGGCCGTGGGGCTGGCGATGGCGATGAACTCATCCGTCACCGGCTCGTCCTTGGACCATGCTGACCAGGTCTTGTCATCGGCATCGGCGAGGTTGCCGCTGCGCGTGGCGAACGTGACGGCCGCGCCGTCGGCGGCCTTTGCCGACAGGCGGATCGTGCCCCACTTGGAAATCTGCTTGGCGTCGAAGGGCTTGGAGGTGAATGTGCCTTCCTTGGCCAGCGCCTGGCCGATTACGCCGACTGAGCCTTTGTTGGACGTGGCGAAGGTGATCGCGCCGTCCTTGTCAATCGACAGGGCCGTTACCTGCTTGGCCTCCGTGCGGGCGAGTTGGGCGACTTCCTGGCCGTCTGTCGAGATGGCGTACACGGTCCCGCTGTTGCCGGTGGCCAGGACCAGCTTGTTGCCGGCAGCGGCCATGGCAAGGATCGTAACCGGGCGGTGGAAGATAGTGTCAACCAGCCCGTCCTTGTGGATGCGGTAGACGGAGTTGCCGGGGCCTTTGCCGCCCTCTGCGGATGGGCCGGACGGGCCCTTGGCGCCTGGGCGGGACGGGCCGGCGCCTTCGCTCTCGCCCTCGTCGCTCGTGCCTTCGTCTGAACTCTCGCTGGTATCGGCGCTCTCGGTGTCCTTGGACTCGGCGGGTTCCTTCTCCTCATCCGCTTCCTCGGTTGTCGCGGCCGACTTGCCCGTCGTCGGCCCGGAGGATTTCGTCGAAGAGGAAGTGGTCGTGCCGAAACCTGGTCCGGGGCCAGGCTGGGTGCGCGGCGGGACGGGGCGGATTGCCGGCCCCGCGCTGGGACGGCTCGTGCGTGTGCTTGGGCCTTCGCCCTCTGCCTTGGAGGCGTCGCACGTGGAGACATAGACCTCGCCGCTATCGCCCACGACGATTGCGGATATCTCCTTCTCCTCCGCGTCCAGTACCACGCGGCCGGTCTTGGCGGCCGGGTCGATCTCAAAGACCAGGCCGCTGGTGTCGGTGCCCGCGTAGAGCTTACCATCCTTGGCCAGGGCCAGGCACTGCACGTTCTTCGCGAGCTTCTCGCCGACCTGGTAGATCTGCTCCGCCTTGCCGGCCGGGTCAATGGCGTAGACGCCACCCGCCGGCCCTGTGGCCGCGTAAAGAACGCCCTTGGGGCCTTCGAGCATCGCCCAGACGTACTTGATCTTGTCGTCGGTCCACAGCGCTACGGCCTTGCCCTGGGCGTCGATCTTGTAGACGCCGGCCTTGTCGCCGCCCGTGCCGGCCAGCAGTTCCTTGCCCGTCCATAGGAGCGAGCAGACCATCGCGCCGGGCGGTTCGGAGAACTTGGCCGACTTGCCGCCCTCGATCTTGAAGATCACATTGTCCGACGCGCTGCCGGCGTAGACCGTCTTTCCAGCGACCGCGACGGAGGACACCACCGGGGGCGCATCCGTCGCGTTCATCAGCACCTGGATGTCGCGGGCGAGCATCACCTCGCCTCGCGAGTTGACGACGGTTGACTTGAACTGGCCGCGGGCGAAGGCCGACTCGCCCGACTGGTCCCACGTGGCGGGCATGACAGCCGGCGCGGATGCGCACATCGCCGCCAGCGCCAGCGGGACGAGGGGCATCCACGAACGGGCAATCCGATTCCTGGTCATTGGCAAAGGCTCCTACGGGCGAAGTTTCTGCAAAAGAGTTTCCTGTGGCTTGGCTTGCACCGTGAACGCGGCCGATACATCCCCCTTTAGCACGTATTGGGACGGCATCGTCGCCTTGACAGAGTCCGTGAATACGTGGGTATCGAGCAGGTTGGCCTCGTCGATGAGACGCGCCTTGCTCTCCGGCAGGTCCGGCAGCTCCTTCTGGCCCAAGGCGAGGCCGCCGCGCGGCAGGGGAAGGCTCAGGTAGACCTGGTTGGCCTGAGGGACCACAACGGTCTGAAGGGCCTTGAACAGCTCCTCCACCGTCCGCGGGTCGTATCGCTGGGGCATCTCCCGCTGTGCTTCGCGGATGGCCGACATGAAGTCGGTTGCATTGAGCGTGTAGCGCCCGTCGCGGAGGTCGTCGGGCAGCTTGAACTTGACGGCCATCGTCGTGTCCTTCTTGCGGACCGGGCGGATGGTCAACGTTCCTTCGACGGTATCGCCGGGCTTATATATCCGGCCGTCAAGCTTGAGGTTGAGGATTTCGGCGGTGGTCTCGCCCGGCTCGATGGTCAGGGCGATCTTCACGGATTTTGGATATGTCGGCTCCGCGAGCGGGTTGTTCATCAGCGCGGCCACGGGCCTGATAGTGTCGCTGAGGGCCTCGTAGACGTCCTCGCCGCTGGAGATATTGGCGGCCTTGTAGACGCCGAGCTTGCCGTAGTCGATCTCAATGGCGTGGCGGACGGTGTGGAACTCGGGCAGGTCCTTCCACCCCTGGGAACTGTCCCGCAAGCAGTAGCGGATCGCCAGGGCGGTGAATCGCTTGTGGCGGATGATCTGGTACTTGAACGTCTGCTTGCGGCCGTCGGCGGTCCACTCGACGGCCACTTCCACCGGGATCATCGTGGACTTTGCGCCGATGACGCCGCCGCACCCGACCTTCTCATCGTGCGTCAGCGCGCCCAGCGGCATCAGCGGCGATGGCGGTGATGCCAGCTTGAAGCTGTCCTGGTAACCGGAGACGACCATGTGCACGTAAGCGGGGCAAAGCGGGAAGGACACCGCGCCCTCGCCGTTGAACGAGTGGCCGAAGATCAGGATCTTGTCGCCCACGACCTCGGTCACGGTGCCCACGGCGGAAACATCGGCGTCGCCGGCCACAAGCGGGATGGCCACCGGGCTGCCGGGGGTGAACTTGAAGTCCTCAAACGCCTTGGCGTCCGTGGCCGACACGCCGCCTCCCTGCACCGGCACGACGTTCAGCGGCTTGAGGCACGCGGTGATATCGTCGCGGGCCTTCTCGCTGGCGCCGGAAATCATCAGCGGGGTCGCCAGCGGCACGAGGCCCGACTTTGCCCGCGGGCCCTTGGCGGCGGCCGGGCGGTACATGTCGCCAGTCCAGCCGAACTGCGTGAGGTCGATCTTGGCCGGCGAAAGCACCGCCTTGAGATACTCCGGCGAGGCCCGCCCGCCGGAGCGGTCGGAGGATACCGCGACTGAGGAAGCAGGCTTCGTGGCGGGCTTGGGCAGATCGAGGAAGCCATCGACCGCGATCATCTGCGTGATGGGCTGTATCCCGGTGAGCGGCTCCTTGGGCCAGTTCCACCCGAATGCCACAGCGCCAATCATCTTGTCCTTGCCGTCGCTGTCCTTGATGTAGACCGGCGAGCCCGACATGCCCGCGATGATGCCGCTCTTCTCCAAATCCAGGCCGGAGCACCTGGCCAGGATCACGTCCTGGTGGGGGCCCCAGCGTGTCATCACGGAGATGATCTCGACGTCGAACTTCTCGATCTTCGTGCCCTGCATCACGGTCAGGCCGTAGCCCTTCATGCCGCGGCTGAGCTTGCTGTGGTCAAGATAGCGGTCGGAGTGCTGGGCGACGTAATTGCGGGCGGCGGCCAGGGCGTCGTCTATCGTGTTGTGCGTCTGGGGCGCGCCGGCCACGGAAGCGGGAAGCGTGGCCGGCGACGGCTGCGCATCCGCCGCACAGGCGGCCTCTGTAAACGCCGCCAGGAGGGACAAGTATGAGAGTATCAGCCTGCACCATTTCATGCCCAATCTCCTCGGAAACCGCTGGCGGTGCATCGTAGGGAGGCAGGGGGACGCAGACAAGCAAAAAGGAAATGGTGATGTAACAATGCGGCTGGGTGAGTCTATAATCGCCGGCTTGGAGACTGCGTAATGCTCAGAATGTGCGGTGTGGCCGTGCTGGCGGCCGTGATGGGCGGCTGCGGCGGCGAGTACATCTTCACCGTGCCGGAGCAGGTTGCGCCGGCGGGCGGCGAGGCCACGATCGTCGCGCGCCTTCAGCGGCGGGAATTCGCCTGGTACAAGCCGGCGGCGGGGGACGTGGCAATCCAGTTCCGCCTTGAGCCCAGCCCGCTCCGCGCCGCATACACCGACCGTCAGGGCTATGCCGCGGCCGGCGTGCCCGCGCCGGCGGCCCCCGGCCTGTATCACGTGTCGGTGGCCTTGCAGGACAAGAACGGGCGCGAGGCGAGCACCTTTGCGCCGCTGTACGTGCTTGACGCGAGGCAGCCGGTGGTCGTCGTGGATTTGGAAAGCCTTGTCCTGCCGTATTCCACCTTCGAGTGGCGATGGCCGCCGGAGAAGACGCCGCCCCTGACCGGCGGCGGCGCAAGCGACGCCCGCGCGGCGATGGAGAAGCTGGCTCGCGGCGGCCTGAACATCATCTACATGACCCGCCGGCCGCCCCAGGACGGGCCGACGATCCACGCCGAGTTGACGGCCGGCGGGTTCCCGGACGGCCCCGTGCTCCAATGGCAGCGTGAGGATTGGCGCATCGTCGGGGAGGGGATTCAGACGCGGATCGTCATGCAATCGCGCCTCGTGAGCCAGTTGCCCTATCTTCGGAAGCAGTTCCCGCTGCTGGTCGCCGGCATCGGCTCCTCGGACATGGCCATCGAGGCGTTCACCTACGCTGGGCTGAAGTGCGTCATCGTCGGCAATACGGCCGCCACGGCGTCCTATGCGACGCGGCGGACATCCTGGGCGGACCTGGCGGCCAAGGGGCTCTAGATGGGCAAGCCCAAGGCCAGGCACAAGAGGATCGCGGTGTTCCTGCCCAACTGGGTGGGCGACGCCGTCATGGCCACGCCCGCCCTCCGCGCGCTGCGGGAGCACTTCGCTGGCGACCGCATCGCGTACGTGGCCCGCGCCGCCGCCGCCGCAACGCTCGAGGGCTGCCCGTGGGCAGACGAGGTCATCGTCGACAAGTCCGGCTCGACCAGGTCGATGATGTCAGGCTTCTTCAGTCTGATGTTCCGCCTGCGGCGGCGGAGGTTTCACCTTGCCGTGCTGTTTCCCAACAGTTTTCGCTCGGCGCTTGTGGCGCGGCTGGGCGGGGTGCGGAAGGTCATCGGCTACCGCCGCGACGGGCGAGGATGGCTCCTGAGCCGCTCTCTTGGGCCGCCGCGGAATGAGGCGGGCCTTATCCCCACGTCCGCCATCGACTACTACAACGCCCTGGCCGCCTTCGCCGGCGCGACGGCTGAGTCGCACCGCATGGAACTGCCCGTCTCGCAGGCCGTCCAGGAGCAGGCCGACGCGCTGCTCCGCGAGGCTGGTGTTTGCCCCGGTGCGACGCTGGTGATGGTCAACCCCGGCGCATCGTTCGGCACGAGCAAGCTCTGGCCGCCAAAGCGTTTCGCGGCCGTTGCCGATGCACTGTTCGAACGGCGCGGAGCGGCCATCATCATCAACGCCGCCCCGGCTGAGCGGGCCATTGCAGCCGAGGTCGCGGCGGCCATGCGGAACAAGCCGGCCGTGAACTTCGCGGACCGACCCAACAGCATCGGCCTGCTCAAGGGTCTCCTGCGCCGATGCCGCCTGCTCATCACCAACGACACCGGCGCGCGGCACATCGGTGCGGCGGTGGGGGCGGCCGTCGTCACGATCTTCGGCTCGACGGACCCGGACTGGACGGTCATCCACTACGGCCGCGAGCGGCAGGTCCGAACGACCGTGGACTGCGCCCCGTGCCAGAAGAAGACCTGCCCCCAGCCGGCCGGGCCTCACTATCATCAGTGCATGGACGCTATCACGCCGGAGCAGGTCCTGGCGGCCGCCGAAGAGTTGCTGGACATGCCGGAGGCGCGAGTATGACCGGGCCAGAGGAGATAGACGATTGCTTCCCTCCGCCTAGTCACATCGCGACTTTGGTCAGGGCCCTCCACGCTGCCGGCCTTGATACCATCGATGCAGTCTTCGCGTATGAGAACGGCCAGGACATTGCGAAGCCGGGCTTGGGCCATCGTCGGCGAACGCGCCTGACCTTGGCGACCGAAGAAGGCAAGACGCACGAGCTTTATCTGAAACGATATGAACTTGAACCGTTCCATCGGCGATTCTGGCGCGTGCTGTCCGAGTGGCGCCTCGACGCGAATCCAGCGAGCGCGGAAGGCTACAACATAGAGATCGCCCGCGACGCACGGATTCCGACGATGGAGGTAGTCGCCTGGGATTGGGCGAGCCGCTCCTTCACTGCCGGGCGGAGTTACATCATCGTAACGGCCGTGCCGGGCGAGGCGATCTCCCGCTGCGGAAAGGACTTTCTTGCCCGCCACGCCGGCGAGAACGCGGGCAAGCGCCTGGCGACGAAGCTGGGCGACCTGGCCGCTCGAATGCACAAGGCCGGCCTGGTCCATCGCGACTTCTACTCGACCCACATCTTCCTCGACGACAGGGGCGATGACTTCGATCTCTACCTGATCGACCTGGCGCGAATGTTCCGCCCGCGATGGCGGAAGTTCCGCTGGCGGGTGAAGGACCTGGCGCAATTGAAGTTCTCCATGCCAAGAGAGTGGGTGGACGGGCACTGGGAGACGTTCCTCGGCGAGTATCTCGCGAAGATGGGCATTGACGCTGGTTTGGAAGATCGCTATCGGCGCGCGATCGACAGCAAGGCCGCGTGGATGCTCCGGCGGCGCCAGCGGACGGCCGCCAGGCGGGAGGCGGCGCGATGAGAGTCGCCCTCGTCATCGAGCGCATGGACCCATCCCGCGGCGGGCGGGAGACCTCGACCGGGCAGATCGCCGCCGAGCTTGTCCGGCGCGGCTGCGAGGTGACAATCCTTTGCCAGAGCGGATCGCTGCCCGGCGCGGGCCTGTCTATAAGGGCAGTGGGCAGCCGCGGCGCCACCCGCGTCGGCAGGATGCGGAACTTCGTCAGGGCGGTGCAGGGCCAGACCGGCGGCGGGGCGTTCGACATCGTCCACGCGATGCTCCCTCTGCCCGGCGCCAACATATACCAGCCGCGCGGCGGCACGGTCCCCGCACAGGAGGAGGCCAGCCTGCGCCGTCGCGAAGGGGGCAGGCGGCTCGCGGCCACGCTGACGGGGCCTTTCAACCTCCACCGGCGGGAATCGCTGCGCCTGGAGAGGCAGATTGCCGCCGACGAGCGCGTCCTGTGCCTGTGCGTGAGCCGGATGGTCGCCGATGAGTTCCGGCGGTTCTACGGGCGGATCCATGGCGTGCGGGTCATCTACAACGGCGTCGATGTCCCCAAGTCGGCCCCGGTCCTCCGCGAGCAAGCCCGCCGCCAGCTCCGCGGGCAGTTGGGCGCGGGCGACGATCCGGTGTTCGTGAGCATCGCCAACAACCTCGCCCTCAAGGGCGCGGCCGAGGCAATCGAGGCCTTCGGCCTGTGGATGCACAAGGGCGGCTCCAGCGGACATTCGCGGCGGATGCGGGCGCAGCTTGTGTTTGTCGGCAAGCGCCAATACGGCGACACCTTCCACCGCCGCGTGCAGGCGCTTGGCCTGGGCTCGCACGTGAAGTTCGTCCCGCACACGGATGACATATTCCCGTGGTACGCGGCCGCCGACGCTGTGGTGCTGCTGAGCTGGTACGATCCGTGCAGCCGGGTCGTCCTCGAGGCCACGCGCCTGGGGATACCTTCCATAACGACCGCCTTCAACGGCGCCTCCGAGGTGCTCGCGGATGGCGCCGGCCTGGTAGTCCGCTCACCTGCCGACGTGCGCGCCGTCGCGGCGGCGATGGCCGAGCTGGCCGACCCGGCCGCCCGCGCCCGCCGGGCCCAGGCCTGTGCGAAGGTCGCGGGGCAGCTCACGATCCAGAGGCATGTTGACGAGTTGATCAAGGCGTATCAAGACGTAGCGAAGCGCAACCGGAATGAGTAATCAGTAAGCCGTAAGCAGTAATCAGTGACCAGGAGGGCGCTGGGTGCTTACTGCTTACCGTTTACCGATTACCGTCCGCTGGTAATGGCGGCACATGGAGATCTCGGCACAACTTGTGTTCTTCGCCCTGGCGGCCTACGCGATAGGCTCGACGCCCTTCGGGGTGATCATCGCGGCCGCGCACGGGCGCGACATCCGCAAGGAAGGCAGCGGCAACGTCGGCGCGACCAACGTCGGCCGCGTGCTGGGCGGCAAATGGGGCTATCTGTGCTTCCTGCTCGACACGGCCAAAGGCTTCGTCCCCACATTCACGGCCGTCATGCTTGCCGGCGCGCAGAACGGCCTCCCGACGCCCGCACAGCAGGCGGTCTGGCTCCTGACGGGAATGGGGGCGATCCTGGGCCACGTCTTCAGCCTCTGGCTGAAGCTCCGCGGCGGCAAGGGGGTGGCGACGGCCCTGGGCGTCGTCCTTGGCATCTGGCCGTACTTCACCTACGCGGGGCTCGCCGCGCTGGGGCTGTGGATCGCCGTCACGCTCACTACCCGCTACGTCTCCGTGGGGAGCATTACGGCCGCATGCGCATTCGTGCCGCTGCTGGTGGTGTTCAACTGGCCGCCGAGCCGGATCGGCGCGCTATGGCCCCTGGCGGCGTTCGCGGGCGCGATGAGCCTGCTCATCATCGTTCGCCACCGGGCCAATGTCAGGCGCCTGCTGGCGGGGACGGAAAACAGGATCGGCCACCCGAAGACATGACCAGCGGCAAGGCATGGGCCGGAGATCACAGACTCCGGAATGCGCGTTCCCATCAAAGGCCCAGGCTGGGCCCGGTGCGCTCCATGCAATCTACAGTCACGTGACTACTTGCCCTTGCCGGCCTTGTCCTTCTTGGGCTTCTTCTTTTCCCGGCGATCTCTGTAATTCCCTTTAGCCATGTGATTCTCCTTATTCCGTCGGGACTCGCGACAGTCCCGTGCCGTTCATCTTCCCCAGAGATATTATACGGACGCCGCGGCAATTGCCATCACTTGTCCAGGAACCGAAGCATCAGGCGATTGATGTAGTTTCGCAGCTCAGGATCCTTGACGTCGCCGATCCTCATCGCCTCAAGCGCGGCCTTGGCTCCCTTGTAGTCGCCCAGCACCTCCAGCAGGTCCGCCTCGTAGAACCGCACGAGCGGCTGGTTCGTGGACTCCGCGAGCTTATCCAGCTCCCTGGCGGCGCGGTGGAGCTTCCCGTCGATCCAGTCGCACAGCGCGTCGCGGAGGTCCAGCTTCCACTGGTCGGCCGGCGGCAGCCGGGTGTTGATGTAGAGCTCGCGGGCGGTGGCGGTCTCGCCCTTGCGCAGGTACAGGTCGCCCAGCGTCATCACGTCGTTGCCGTCAAGCCTGGAGACAGGCTGGACGCTCTGGATTTCCGAGATGGCCTGCTCCGTCAGGCCGACCTTGGGGTCGGTGAGCATGTTGACGCGATTGAGCAGCGGCTGGTTCCTGTCCATCCTGGCGGCAAGTGCCCTGGCCTTTCGGACCTGCTCCATGATGGCGTTGCGCAGCTCGAAGTACTTGGCCGGCGGGCTGACGCGGGTCCTGGGCGGCAGGTTTGCCATGAACTTCGTGATGGCGGCCCAGCTCGTGTCCGTGTGGCCCGAGAGGAAGAGCGTCCGCAGCGATTCCCAGGCGTACTGCGTGTTCTCATCCGTCAGCGTTTCGAGATTGAGTTCGCTGTAGAGCTTCAGCGCCCGCGCCAGGTCGGCGTTGACGGGGATAACCGGCGAGGGCTCGTAGTAGTTCATATACCCGCGGTTCTGCCACGCCTGGGCAAGCAGGCCCGTGAAGTACCCCGGCGTCTGGCCCTCGGCCAGCGCGGCCGTCAGGTGTCGCACGGCCAGCAGCGAGCAGCGATAGCGCGGGCCTGATACCTCGCCGCGGCGATCATCCGTCCCGTACTGGCCCAGCGCCAGGAACATCTGCCCTCGGCGGTCGTTGAGCGAGATCGGGTTCTGGCGGTACCAGGTCGGCGCGCCCGCGGGCGTTCCCTCCACGGTGTTGTCGGAACGCAGCGGCTTGTCGAACTGGTCCAGGTTCGAGCCGAGCTTCTCATCCTCGCCGGGCTCGCCCCATTTGCCGAACGTATCCGCGAAGCACGCGCAGGCGTCGTCAACGTAGACGAGCCTGTACCGCTGGAAGCACTGCGACAGCGCCGACAGCGCCCCGTAGGCGTGGTACCTGACCACGTAGAACCGCGCGGACGGCGGCATCTCCACGTTGCTGTCTATGTAGAGGGCCGACTTCGCGTTCTGCAACTCCTGGTGTATCTGGTTCTGGCGCTTGAACCTCTCGAAGGAGTGCGCCTCAAGCCGCCCGTCCATGTAGACCAGGCGCTTCGGCCTGGGCCGGCCGGCGGAACTGTAGAACAATATCGGGCTGGCGTCGCCGAAGTTGTCGCATATCACGTCGCCGTCGGCGTCGAGATTGGCCAGGTACTTGGCGACGTCCACGCAATATTCGGGCTTGCACAAGCCCGCGCCGAACCTGAACGGAGCGCCCTCCTGATGATATGTGAACTCGGTGGCGTAGCCGACGATCATCGCCAGGCTCAGCAGCACCGCCGCGCCCGTCACCAGCGGCCAGACCTTGCGGATCGCGGGGCGGGCCTTCTGGAGCATCTCAAGGACGGCCGTGCCGTGAATCGCCAGCAGCACCGCACAGATCGGCCCAAGCAGCGCCACGTTGCGGACCGCCAGGAACGCCAGGAAGACGAACGGCGCCAGCCACAGCACGTGCGCAATGGGGGTCTTGCGCCAGTTGAGGCGCATGGCGACGAGGGCGGCGACCACCAGCGCGAAGCTCGACCACTGGCGCTTGAACGCCATCCAGTCCGGGCCGTTGGACAGGCTGTTCCAGATCGGCTGAAGCTCGCTGACTCCGTAGGTGTAGAAGTCGTTCTGCCCGGACACGCGCGTCCACAGCAGCAGCGGCTGGATGGCCGCCTCGAAGGGCCACGGCGTCGCCAGGCACACGGCGGTGGCGACCAGGATCGGGATGATCGCCTGGCGGGTTAGCAGGTTGCCCGTCATCTCGCGCCGCCTCAGCAGGCGGTCGAGCACCGCGCCGCCCACGGCCATCCAGATGACAACCTGCCCGACGATGTACACGCCGTGCATGTTCACCCAGAGCAGCATGATCGGCACGAGCCACCACATCCGCTTGGGGTTTCCTCCGCGGCGCACGCTCTCCAGGATCGCCAGCGTCAGCACCATGTAGAGCAGCGTGAACGATTCCGGCCGGACGCGGACGCGGCCCGCGATTGTCACCAGCAGCGCCAGCCCGCACAGCATCAGCCAGAAGGGCGGGGCGATCTTCCGGAACGACATCGCGAACGCCAGCATTATTCCCGCCGCCAGCGTGGCCTTCAGGAAGGTCAGCCCCACGAACCCGCCGATTGAGTAGGCCGCACCGACGACCACCTGGAAGAGCCAGTGGACGTTGACCCACACCTTCTCCGGGTCGATGCTCCACGGGTCGGTCCCCAGTATCCGCATGTTGCGGAGCATCCACTCCCCGCCCGCGAGGTGCCAGAACACGTCGCTGTCCCAGATCATCGTGAAGGTGGAGGCAAAGCCTGTCAGCGTCAGCGCGACGATCACAACGATGGTCCAGCGCGTGGATGAAAATCGGGAATTCGGCGCGGCCGCCGGAGTGTGGCCGGCAGGCAGTGGGGAGTTGGGAGTAGGGCGTGGCCCAGCCGAAGGCGGATTCCCACTCCCTACTCCCAACTCCCTGCTCCCCACTTGTAAGGGGGCTTGTTTCCTGTCGCGCATTTACTCACTCTACAATTCGCGGGGCCGCCGGGCAAGTTCATCCGTGGCATGGGCATCTTGCCCATGCGTTGCAGGGGCATCCTGC